>JBGCDA010000027.1:0-2965 GCA_045104985.1 Flavobacteriales bacterium
AGCCTTGTTTTAAACTAGACCAACTATAAAAACAAACATCATGAAAAATTTAAAACACATAATAGGTTCTCTAGCCACAGTGATTTTCATGAGCGCAGTTATGAGTAGCTGTATCACTATCACAGATCAGGGGCCTAGAGGCCAAAACGGGAATGTCTATTACGGCATAGATTACGATTACAACCCACCTTACAGCTACTGGGATAACAACAACAGCATCCCGAACAATCCGTTTTTCGGGGAGTTTTATCGAAGTAATAGAGGCACTTATGACTTTGAATACTTTATAAATCCATGGGAATACTGGTACGGAACTTATACGCTTCACAGAAATCTGGGAGAGCCAGGAGGAGCATATAATACGCCTGGTAGAGATGGAGATGATACTTACTTATTACTTATCTGTAATGATAATGGATTCTACTTTGAAGGATGGGACGAGTGCTTATGCTACAGAACTCAAAATGAAGACGGAAGCATTAATATAACTGGCTCTGATGAGCTCCACGGAAAATTCGAATTAACTATGAAAAAGGCTTCGGTTACTGAAAGAGCTCCTGTGGGAACTCCGAAATTTAAGAAGTCAGAGTAAACAGAATACATAAACTAAATTAGAACCGACATGATTTTAATATGATGTCGGTTTTTTTATGCTTGTGAGTTAAGACATATAAGTTACCGAACTGAACTTGGTTTCGTCTAAAATATCATTGGCCACTTCCAGCACATCCTCTGAGGTTACCTTATTTATGCGCTCAAACACCTCGGCCAGAGTATCTACCCTATTGTAAAACAAATAACTGGTTCCCAGACCCATCATGGTTCCTACTCCACTTTCCTGCGCCAAAGCTATCTGACCAAGCACCTGTTTTTTAGCTGTATGTAGCTGATTTACGCCTAGCTTGACCTCTCTTAATTTCTTTAGCTGCTTACTTACCAACTTTTTACTTTTCTCAAACATTTTTTGATCTGTGCCCAAGTAGATTTCAAACACTCCCGTATCTGAATACGGCTGGTAGCTGCTTTCGATATTATACGCTATGCCATGCTTTTCTCGCACTTCTAAATTCAGCATGCTATTCATAGCTGGCCCACCTAAATAATTATTCATAAGGTGCAGTGTAGTTCGTCTAGGATCCGCACTAGAATACCCCAGCCCACCGCAGATGTAATGGATCTGATGCGTATCTAATTCCTCTATAATTTGCTGTGGCTTATAATGCTTGAACTGTATGCGTTGGTTTTCCTTAGCGTTGCAATGTTTTACTGCACTAAAGTATTTTTCTGCCAGTTTTTTCACCTTAGCCTCAGTGTAATTTCCCACTACGCTTAGCACCATATTCTCTGCATTATAATGCTTTTCTATGAAGTCTAAAATGTGAGTTCTGGAGAGCTTAGCTACGGATTCTTCTGTGCCTAGCACTGGAGCACCTAACTGGTGGTTTTTATAGATGAGTTCTTCAAAATCATCAAATATTTGCTCCCCTGGACTGTCTTTATAAGACCCTATTTCATCTATGATGACGTCCTTTTCCTTCTCTATTTCTTTAGCGGGAAATGCAGAGTTCAGCACAATGTCTGATATGAGCTCCAGCGAGCGGTCTAAATATTCATTAAGAAAGCTGCCATAGATCCAAGTGTCTTCTTTTCCTGTGTAGGCATTTATTTCTCCTCCTACGTTATCTAGCCTAGAAAGGATGTGGTAGGTTTTTCTCTTGGCTGTGCCTTTAAAAATACAGTGTTCTATGTAATGTGCTAATCCTTCCTGGCCTTTCTCCTCATCTCTAGAGCCTGCGTTTATTACTATACCACAATGGCTTACAGGCCTATCCGTGCGTTTAAAAATAACGCGTAGTCCATTAGGTAAAGTAAACGTATGAAATTCCATTCAGGTAAATTAGGTAGGCAAAGATAGGGCTAGCTTCACAAAAAAGAGCTGTCAAGTTCTTCACTGATTTCGGTCATTTATGTGCAAGCTCTAGTGGTGGATTGCTTAATTATTCTATAATATATAAGTTTTAAGGGATGTGGCTATTCCTAATATCTTCAAGCCATACCTAAAATCTGATTATTAAGGATTTTAATTTAAGGTCTAATTTTGCTCCTTGCTTTTTTGGAGGGCTTTTAATTGTTTATAATAAATGAGTGTTATTTTTTGGTTTGGTTTGACTCGGACACGTCCATAGCTCATCCCTAACAACTGATAATCTTCTAAATCTATAATGAAAAACCCTGAATTAGATGCCTTAGCGGGAATCAATGCTATGTGATTTGAACTGCCTTCCTGTACTAGTTCTTTGTATTCTTCTTCAGAAACAATTTCATAGTTGTAGAGATAATGCTTGTCTAATAACTCAGGAGTAAACTTGTCATTGAGGTCTTCAAAATTTATTAAAAGCAACTTTTGCTTCATTTGTTCTATCCTTTCCTCTCTCATTTCATAGTTATACAACTTGTAAAAGCTAAAGGGTGTCATAGTAGTTCTTTCGTGTTCTTGAACAAAGTCAATAGTTTGCTTAACCGTGTAAAGCATGGCTTTAATCTTAAACCCTATAGAATTTCCATAGTCACATTCCGAAAAATCTGAATAAGAATATTCCTCATTTTGGAAACACGAGAATGGAACCTGTGCTATTATTTCGAACAGAAAGTTTTTTCCAATACCAATCGGGGGTATAAATACCGCATAATATTTTCCGTAATTTTCAGATTTAGAAAACCACGTAGATTCTGAATTATCAATATGGATGATTCCTAAAATACAGTAGCCATCTTGAGGCTTAATTTCACGAATTTCTTCAGTAGAAAAAAAATCAGCTTTTTTATCGGGCCATATTTCTTTGACACTGCTTTGAAGAAGTGAGTCGAATTCAGAATTTCCGCTCAGCTCTACGGCTAAACTACTTTCTAAATAATGCTCAAAATGAATAGATGTTCTATTCGAAAAAGGATTTTGCGCTAAAAC
>JBGCDA010000028.1:0-35844 GCA_045104985.1 Flavobacteriales bacterium
AAAAAATATACTCCAGCCATCAAGAAAATTGGAGTAGCATATTCAGTACTGGTTCCTCTTGGATTCATATTCATAGCAGTGTACCATTATGTAACACAACTTTAATAACCACTTATAAAAGACAAATCAAATGGCACTAGAAGCTAAAATTCCAGAAGGTCCTTTAAAAGACAAGTGGACTAAACATAAAAATGACATTAACCTAGTTAACCCTGCCAACAAGCGTAACATTGATGTTATAGTAGTAGGGACAGGTTTAGCCGGAGCTTCTGCTTCTGCTTCTTTAGCTGAACTTGGGTATAATGTGAAAACATTCTGCTTCCAAGATTCTCCAAGAAGAGCTCACAGTATAGCAGCTCAGGGAGGAATTAACGCAGCTAAAAATTACCAAGGTGATGGTGATTCTACCTACAGATTATTCTATGATACTGTAAAAGGAGGTGATTACCGTTCTAGAGAAGCTAACGTATATAGACTGGCAGAAGTATCTGCTAACATCATAGACCAGTGTGTGGCACAGGGAGTTCCCTTCGCCAGAGATTATGGTGGGCTTTTAGATAACCGTTCATTCGGTGGTGTGCTAGTTTCTAGAACCTTTTATGCTAAAGGTCAAACTGGCCAGCAACTTCTTTTAGGGGCTTACTCTGCACTTTCTAGGCAAATAGCTAAGGGTAAAGTAGAAATGCATAACCGTCATGAGATGTTAGATCTAGTGAAAGTTGATGGTAAAGCCAGAGGAATTATAGCCAGAAACCTAGTTACAGGAGAAATCGAAAGACATTCTGCTCATGCAGTGGTGCTGGCTTCTGGGGGTTATGGAAACGTATTCTTCCTTTCTACCAATGCTATGGGCTCGAATGTGACAGCAGCCTGGAAAGCACATAAGAAAGGAGCGCACATGGCTAACCCATGTTTTACGCAGATTCACCCTACGTGTATTCCTGTTTCTGGAGGGTTTCAGTCTAAGCTTACGCTCATGAGTGAATCGTTAAGAAACGATGGTAGAATATGGGTTCCTGCTAAACTAGAAGATGCCAAAGCCATTCAAGCTGGTACATTAAAAGGAAAAGATATTCCAGAAGAAGATAGAGATTATTACTTAGAGAGAAGATACCCAGCATTCGGTAACTTGGTTCCAAGAGACGTAGCTTCTAGAGCAGCTAAAGAAAGATGTGATGCAGGTTTCGGAGTAAATAAAATGGGTGAGGCGGTTTACTTAGATTTCAAATCTGCCATTATCCGTTACGGAAAAGAAGATGCCTATGTGCATGGAGATAAAAATCCATCTGATGCTGAAATCCAAAAACGAGGAAAAGCTGTAGTGGCGGCCAAGTATGGTAACCTTTTCCAGATGTACGAAAAAATTACAGATGAGAATCCATATGAAGTGCCTATGAAGATTTTCCCTGCTGTGCATTACACTATGGGTGGACTTTGGGTAGATTATAATTTGATGACAGATATTCCTGGCTGTTACGCTGCAGGAGAGGCTAATTTCTCAGACCATGGAGCCAATCGTTTAGGAGCATCTGCGCTTATGCAAGGTCTGGCAGATGGTTACTTTGTACTGCCATACACCATAGGAGATTATCTTTCTAAAGAGATTAGAACAGGAGAAATCCCTAATGATTCTTCAGAGTTTATGGAGGCAGAAAAAGAGGTGAAAGCCAGAATAGATGGTTTCTTAAATTCTAAAGGAACTAAGCCAGTAGACCACTTCCATATGCGTTTAGGGAAAATCATGTGGGAGAAATGTGGAATGGCTAGAAATGCAGAGGGCCTTCAGGAGGGAATCAACCAAATAAAAGCACTAAGAGAAGAATTTTATGCTAACGTTAGAGTTCCTGGCGTTGCCAACGGAGTAAACCAAGAGCTAGAAAAAGCAGGAAGAGTAGCAGATCTTATAGAGTTAGGTGAGTTGATGTGTAAAGATGCATTGCAACGCACCGAAAGCTGCGGAGGACATTTCAGAGAAGAATCTGTAGAGGTAGATGGAGAGCAGAAAGGGGAAGCACTAAGAGATGATGAAAACTTTACATTCGTTTCTGCGTGGCAGTGGAATGGTGAATCTGGAAACCAAGAACTGGTGAAGGAACCACTAGAGTTTGATAATATAGAAGTGAAGCAAAGAAGTTATAAATAATACTTGCGCCTTCGCTGAAGCTATGGCGAAAGCGTTCGGCTGTCTGCCTTTTTGGTGGAAGCTTAGTAAGCATAGATTAAAAGAATAACGCCAATAAAAACAGAAGTAAATGAAGTTACTACTTAAAGTTTGGAGACAAAATGGACCTCAAGACAAAGGGAAGATGGTCGATTATAATGTAGATGGAATAGAGGGAGATATGTCTTTCTTAGAGATGATGGACGTGCTTAATTCACAGTTGATAGAGAAAGGGGAGGAACCGGTGAATTTTGACCATGACTGTAGAGAAGGAATCTGTGGATCATGCAGCATGTTTATTAACGGAGAAGCTCATGGGCCAGGAAGAAATGTGACCACATGCCAGCTGCATATGCGTTCTTTTAATGATGGCGATACCATTTATATAGAGCCATGGAGAGCAAAGGCGTTCCCTGTAATAAAAGATTTAATGGTAGACCGTTCTGCGTTTGATAGAATTATTCAGGCGGGAGGTTATGTTTCAGTAAATACCTCAGGAAACACACAGGATGCCAATTCGCTTCCTATTCCTAAGGAAGATGCAGATTTAGCGTTTGATGCAGCTACTTGCATAGGTTGTGGAGCTTGTGTAGCCACATGTAAAAATGCTTCTGCTATGTTGTTTACATCTGCTAAAATTTCTCAGCTTTCTCTTCTGCCTCAAGGGCAAGTAGAAGGTAAAGAACGTGTAATTAACATGGTGAACCAGATGGACCTTGAAGGGTTTGGGAACTGCACCAATACTGGAGCGTGTGAGGTAGAATGCCCTAAGGGAATTTCTTTAGATAACATAGCACGTATGAACAGAGAGTATTTAGCGGCTACTGCTAAGGGGAAAAAATAATTTGTGCCCTTCGGCTATCGCTCAGGGTACAAATGGTTTGGAGTTCATAGTTCTGGATTCTAATAGATTTTTTATATCATATTTAAAGCCTTAGATTTTTCGGGGCTTTTAGATTTTCTATATTGCTTCATGTCAAAATCAATTAAAATTGAGAAAGAGTTTGTAATACTTCTTTCGGCTCTTTCTGTAACTTATTTATCTTGCTTGTTACTTCCAGCGAAAGTTGTTTTTTCTGCAATTCCTGCTCTTCCTCTATGGGATTCTTTTATGTTATTCCCAATTCTTTTCGGACAATACTGGAGTGTGCTTTTTTTATTTAGAGCTAGTTTAGAGAACTTCAAAAAGATTTATTTTAATATTATGATCATTTTGGGTTTTTCCATGCTTTTAATTGCATTTCAGATGTTAGTGGGACATTGGGAGTCGAAATACTTTAGCGGGTACTATGGTTATAACATTTGTTCACTAGAATTAGTCCACAGTCGGTACTCGGACTTCTTAGAATCTCTTTCGATATTCGTGTTAATCATAACTTTCCTTTTCGGAATACAAACTGGAAATTTAGTTACTCGAAAATATCAATTTGAGAGTGCTGATTGATTTATTCAGAGTTTTGAACTACACTCGCTAAGTTTCTGAGGTCATGTTGTTTAATAATTATTGATGAGACGCTTTCAATATTTTCAATAAAAAAGAGCCTGACCAAAAGGCCAGACTCTAAGTGTTATATTGTGACCCGGAGAGGATTCGAACCCCCAACCCTCAGAGCCGAAATCTGATATTCTATCCAGTTGAACTACCGGGCCAAAGTTGTCGTCAAAAGTACTCATAAACGTTAGATAGAAAATCAAGTATTTTTACCACTATTCAATAGATGCCAATTATGTTCTGGAAGAAAAATAAAACGCCTAAATACCAAGCTCCACAAATAACAGATGCTACTTTTAATGAGAGCGTGTTAAAGTCTAAAATACCTGTTCTTTTAGATTTTTATGCAGACTGGTGTGACCCATGTAAAGTAATGAGTCCTATAATAAATGAATTATCAGAGGAGTTCGAAGGAAGAGCACTGGTAGCTAAAATTAACACCGAAAGTAACCCCAAGCTTAGCCAGCATTTTAAGGTAAAGTCCATTCCTACATTGATTCTTATTAATAGAGGAGAGCTGTTCGAGAGATATAAAGGAGTGGTCCCTAAGCCTAATTTGGCGGAGATATTAGAGTTGTATATCCTAGAGAATGAACAAGCTTAAACGGATTCTTTCCATATCGCTCTAATCCTATTTAACATATAATTAAGCCTTATAAGCACTCGGTGCTATTCCAGAAATAGAGAAGTTTCGGGTGTTTTTTTTCGCTTGATCCTGTAGAATAATTACCTGGCTAAGATTTCGTCAAAGGCCATCGGTTGTGGCACATCATTCTTTATTTGCGCATAAGCTTTGAGGGTAAAGTATTCTGTTTTTTTTAGAATCTTTTTAAGCTTAGGCTTACCTGCTAGTCTTACTACATGACTCCAGTTCTGTTCTGTTTTTTTAAACGAACCCACTGTATTCGCGGAACGTACATGCACTACTTTGCCATTTTTTAGATGAGCATATAACACCACCTTCTTCGGTGGCAGCACAGATTCACTTGTGTTCACATAACTAGAAAGCTCTATCTCCACTAATTTCCTATCTGAACAGTGCAGTTTAAACTCCACTTCAGACTCATTGAACTTACTCCATTCTTTAGAGTTTAGATCAGAGCCTCCCTTCTTTAGGTCTACTAAATGAGCGTGTGCTTCATTTCCTACTAAGCTCAATGCTATATCTGTGAGCTTATACACCTTAACCACGGTTAGTTTACTATCGTAATAATCGGGGTGGGTAATCTTACAGGACACAGTTTTAGTTTGGTCTACATAAAAAGGTCCTGTGTATTCTCTGAAAAAGGTATTGTTCCCATTCCCTATTTCTATTAAAATTTGCCCCTCGTCATTTTCATTAAATAGCTCTATTTTAGTAGAGTCCGAAAAAAAATAGCTGTCTACTTTACAAACGGGTTTAGAAAGGGTTTGACTAAATGCAGATGCGCTAAAAAGCACTAAAGCCAAGAGAAATAAGTAAGAGCGGATAGTCATCTACTGATCTTAAACGGAAAACCACTTCTAATAGTTCCACTACCATTTGCATTGAGTCCACCCTGATTTTAAACCTTGTAAACCCCTATCTTTGCACGAAATTTCAGTACATGTTAAAGTCTATGACTGGTTACGGTAAGGCAGAAGCCACTATCGGAACTAAAAAATTCACAGTAGAGATTAAATCGCTTAATAGCAAGCAATTAGACATCTATGTGAAAATGCCATCTGTTTACAAAGAAAAAGAACTGAATTTAAGATCTCACCTTAGTAATGAGTTAGAACGCGGAAAAGTAGAGCTTACCATCTATTATGATTCCACTGGTGAAGATAAAAAAGTGGTGCTCAATAAACCTCTGGTAGAAGCTTACCATAAGGACTTTAAAGAAGTGGCAGAGCGCATAGGCCAGGAGAATGTAGATTACATGTCTATGATAATGCGTATTCCAGATGTGCTTAAAGCAGAAAAAGCCGAGCTTGATTTAGAGGAGTGGAATGGCGTATTAGCTTTAGTTAAAGAAGCCCTAATAGGCATACAAGATTACAGAACTGTAGAAGGTCAGAAGCTAGAAGTAGACTTCGAGGAGCGCATTAACAACATTCTCCAGTTCCAAAAAGAAGTTCAAGCGCCCGTAGAAACCAGATTGGTTAAAATAAAGGAACGCATTAAACATAATGTAGAAGAGGTTATAGATCCCGACAAAATAGACAGTAATAGATTCGAGCAGGAGTTAGTCTTCTACTTGGAAAAGCTAGACATCTCAGAAGAAAACCAGAGGCTTAAAAGTAACTGTGATTATTTTTTAGAAATTCTGCGTAGCAATAGTTCTCAAGGAAAAAAATTAGGCTTCATAGCACAAGAAATCGGACGTGAGATAAACACCATGGGTTCTAAAGCTAACGATGCAGATGTGCAAAGACTAGTAGTGAAGATGAAGGATGAGCTGGAAAAAATAAAAGAACAAATTCTAAACGCACTGTAAGAAGTAATATGAGTTCAGGAAAAGCAGTCATCTTTTCAGCCCCAAGTGGAGCAGGTAAAACCACTATTGTTCAGCACCTATTGCAACGCGAACTAGGACTAGAATTCTCTATCTCGGCCACTACTAGAGCCCCTAGAAAGGTCGAACGCCCAGGAAAAGACTACCACTACCTTAGCATTAAAGAATTTTTAAAGCGCATAGAAAACGAAGAATTCTGCGAGTGGGAAGAAGTGTATACAGACAATTACTACGGCACCTTAAAGTCTGAGATAGAGCGCATCTGGAAAAACGGAAGCCACGTAATATTCGATGTGGATGTGGTAGGAGGCATTAATCTCAAGAAGTATTTTGGAGATAAGGCACTGGCTATTTTTGTTAAACCACCATCTATACGTAGTTTACAAGAGCGTTTAGAAAAGCGAAAAACAGAAACTCCAGAAAGCATAGCTAGAAGAATAGGAAAAGCCGAAGAGGAGCTGAAAAAGGAAAATGAATTTGATTTCGTGCTGGTTAATGATACTTTAGAAGAAGCTTTTTTAAGGGCAGAACAAGTGGTTACAGAATTTTTATCGGAAGATGAGTAAACGCATAGGTCTATTCTTTGGTTCTTTTAACCCTATTCATGTGGGCCACCTTATTTTGTGCAATCATTTGGCAGAGCACAGTGATCTTAATGAAATTTGGCTAGTAGTCAGTCCGCATAACCCTTTTAAAGAAAAAAGCTCACTTCTGAGTGATATGCATAGACTCACACTAGTGAGGCTAGCCACTGAAGATAATTCTAAGCTCAAAGCTTCCAACATAGAATTTGACCTGCCTAAGCCCAGTTACACTGTGCAAACCCTAGCCTATCTAAAGGAAAAACACCCTGAGCATCAGTTTTCGCTCATAATGGGTGAGGATAATTTAAGAGGGCTGCACAAGTGGAAGAATGTGTCTGAAATTATTCAGAATCATGTTATTTACGTATATCCGCGCATTAGAACTGTGCAAGAAGAAGGTAAGGAACTTTCTGACAAGCCACATGAGTCTTTACAAGGGGCAGACTTCCGATTCATAGATGGACCCATCTTAGCATTATCTGCTAGTCTAATAAGAAAGAACATTAATGAGGGAAAAAGCGTAAAGTACCTGCTTACACCTGAAGTGGAAAAGTATGTGGATGAGATGCATTTCTATAGAGATTAGTCTCCATATATCACAAATCCCAAGCTCCGCATACTTGCAGTCAGTGCTATGTTCAAACGAAGACATAAACGCTTCCAAATGAAGTAGCGTAATTATTAGTATTTATGCTCGAGTTAGTAGGCTATTGAAACGCACTATCATCTTTATTATAAGAAGTTGTGGGAGAACTAAAAGTGGAATTTCTAAGTAAGCAGAATTGGCAGACTGTTAAATAGAAACTGAATATTGACGTGTTCAGTAGTAATGGTGAGCACAGACTGCAAGTCTGCGCTAGCTGGTGAAATAGAAGGTGACGGAACTGGAGCCATTGACAATTCTATAACTAAAGAAATATTTTAAAAATGAACGGTACACAAGCAAAGAAAATAATTATTGAATATGGAGAACCAAAGTTCTTGGAACTAGGTTATTCACTTAAAAAAACAAGAGATACGCAAGCCAAGTATTTCAGGAAACTTGATTCAGGTTTTGAAAGTATAGGAATAAGTACAAAAAACTATTCTCCTGAAGTGGTATTAAGATTTGGAATAGGAAAAAGGTTAGATGTTGTAGAAGAGAGAATGCAGTCTTTAAAAGAAATAGTTGATATTGATGAGAACATATTAAAAAAAGACAGCATTACTTTTTACTTAATTGATAAACAGGGCTTATACTTGAAATTGCCATATGCTTCAACACAAGAAGGAATTATAGAGAGTACAGATATGATCTTAAATCATATGAGAACATTTGCTTTACCTATTTATAATAGGTTCGAAGATCTAAGGGAATTGAACTCATTAATTAATGGTGAAGGAGAAAATTTCTGGGAAAATGACTTTGGAAATGATAAACTGATCAACTTGGCTCATGCTTTTGAACCTAGAAGATTTATAATAGGGAGGTTAAGTTTAAATGATTCTGATTTTGATATTCTTTCAAATAAAGTACTTAAAGCATGGGATGAGTTATGCCTGAAAAATGGGTGGCCTACTGGTGATGCAACAGGTGGCGGAAAAAAATTAAGAAGAATTATTGAGCACTTGAATAAACATGAGAAGTGTATTTATTAATCCATAAGTTATGTCCTCCATTATCATAGGACTAATATGTAGTGGTTTACTAGATAATAATTTTGTGAATTTCATAACCAGCTCGCGCATACGTAAAATCTTCCTAAAAAGCTAGCGCAGACTTGCAGTCTGTGCATTACTCAAACAGAGACGAATAATCGTTTCAACTTGATTGCTAATTTTACTATACGTCCATTAAGTTCAATGCTACAGAATTAAAAACATCATGTTTCGTTACATGCACAGCAGTAGAATGTGCAGAGGACTATATGTATAGCTCTGCAAGAGATTACAGTGGTTTAGTTGGTAAGCTAAAAGTGGAATTTCTAAGTACGCAGAATTGGCAGACAGTTAAATAGAAACTGAATATTGACGTGTTCAGTAGTAATAGAGAGCACAGACTACAAGTCTGCGCTAGCTGGACATTGGATAAACTAGGTTTTGAGGAAGTAAGGAACCTCACTAAATTGATTTTGCATTGGCAAAAACACATTATCAAATATCCAGAGCCATTTAATGAAGATTTTCAAAAGGATCGATTTATTCTTATTGAGCCTGATCAAGAGATGTTTCCAAAGTTATATAAGAATTGTCTTGAACTTGAACAAGTATTTAAGCTAAATGGAACTGAAATTGTATTCAATCAAGATCTATCTGAAGAGGAGATTAAAGAAATCCAAGAGTACATCAACGAACATCATAAAATTACTGCGCGCTGGAAATCTAGAAGAAAAAGAACTAAGTAATATTATGTGAGTTCAATTGTTTAAGCTCTGGCATACATAAAGTCCTCCTAAGAAGCTAGCGCTGATTCAATAGCTATCGGATTGCAGTCGATGCTGTGTTCACACGAATACATGAAAATATAAACGCTTCTTAATTAAGAAGTGTAATTAAAAGTATTTAGGTTCAAGTTAGTAGGCTATTGCAACGCATTATCATCTCCGATTGAACAAGTCATCTAGGCTGAGCCTAGACGACAGCTATTTAGGAGGAAGCATGCATGCTCAAACGGGTAATTTTACATTTTATAAGTAACAACCCATAGTTTTCTTTAGAAAAAGTGTCCAGAAATTAGATCATTCTGTCAAATAATTAGTTCCATACATTCTGATTGCTAAATACCGATCCATCTCAGAAATCTCATTACAAGTGTTTTACACTCTTATTTAATTCTTGGCACACCATTTGTTTTAACCGAGTCAGATTAACAAATTTAAAAGCAAATAAGATGAAAGATTTAAGAACAACATACTCGGAGCTAAAAGCTAAAGCCATGAAGTTAATGCAGTCAGGTAATCTAACTGCTTACTTAAATACTCTAGCAGAGGTTAACACAGTAAAGAAAGAAATGGCTCTGATTAGGCTTAACGCTTAAGAAGACCCTCTAAGATAAAAAGTCTCCCGTTTCTAGGGAGCAAAGGTTAAGGTTTAAAGGTTAGTAAGAGCCCTTAGTGTAACGACACTGAGGGCTTTTCATTTACAGGCTATTTCTTATGAAAGCGCCCGTAGCTCATAGCCTTCTTCTGATAACCAGCCTAAGGCATCTGGCAACATTTCTAGCATTTTTTCTCCGCATTTTACTGAATCGTGTAGGACAATAATGGATCCGTTTTGGGTGTGTTTGGTTAATCGGTTTAGGCAGTCTGCGGCTGTAGACTTCTCATCAAAATCTCCTGGTAGCACATCCCACATAATAATTTCTGAGCGTTTTTTTATGCACTTGGCCTGGCTTTTAGATATGCGCCCATAAGGTGGTCTGAATAAATGTGAATCTAGCGTTTCTGCGCAGTTCAAGTAGCTCCGGAAGTAGTCTATGTTTTGCGTTTTCCACCCGTTTTCATGCTTCATGGTATGGTTTCCTAACCCATGCCCTTCCTCGGTTATGCGTTGCAATAATTGGGGAGATTTCTCAGCCATTTCTCCTACACAAAAAAATGTGGCCTTGGCATTGAACTTTTTTAAAATGTTTAATGTCCTATCTGTAATATCCGGAGTAGGACCATCGTCAAAAGTGAGGTAAACCACCTTCTCTTCTCTAGACTTATTCCAAACCATATCACTGGCCAGTGCCTTTAATACTTGAGGGGTTTTAGTGGTGTACATAGTGTAAAAGTACAGGTTAATTCTTAGTTCCTTTTTCAGTTAGGGCGGATTAATTTGTTACGCGTTGCAACGCAAAAAACAAGCACGTTAACAGCGAATTACAGATAAACTTTAGGTTACTATAAAGTGAAGCATAGAGGCATACAGTTTCAGGCGGTCTGACTTATCTTTGCGCCCTCAAAACACACCAAATGTCAGATTTAAAACCTCGTGTAAGATTCGCTCCTAGCCCCACTGGGCCGCTCCATATGGGAGGGGTTAGAACAGCACTTTATAATTACCTGTTTGCCAAAAAGCATGGAGGAACGTTCATTTTAAGAATTGAAGACACAGACCAAACCAGATATGTGGAAGGTGCTGAGGATTACATTATGTCTGCCTTAAACTGGTGTAATTTACTGCCCCAGGAAGGGCCTGGACTAGGCGGCCAGCATGGGCCATACCGCCAGAGTGAGCGTAAAGAAATGTATGCCAAATATGCAGATCAACTCATAGATTCTGGAAATGCTTACTACGCATTCGACACGGCAGAAGAGCTGGATACCAAACGTAAGTCTGCCGAGAAAGGAGACTGGAGATACGGCATAGGCACCAGAGAGGGAATGAATAATTCTTTGGGAATGAATGAAGAGGAATTGACTAAGAGATTCGCTACGGATGCGCCTTATGTGATTCGTTTTAAAACTCCAGAAAACGAAACCATTACGTTTACAGATGAAATTAGAGATGAGGTAAGTTTCGATTCTAAGGTTTTAGATGACAAGGTGATTTTTAAATCTGATGGAATGCCTACTTATCATCTGGCTAACATAGTAGATGATCACCTTATGGAAATCACTCATGTTATTAGAGGTGAGGAATGGCTGCCTTCTGCACCACTTCATGTGCTTCTTTACAGAGCTTTTGGCTGGGAAGCTCCTAAATTTGCGCACCTTCCTCTTATTCTTAAACCTACTGGAAACGGAAAACTAAGCAAGAGAGATGGGGCTAAATTTGGTTTTCCTGTGTTTCCTCTAGAATGGTTTGACCATAAAGAAAATGAAACTTACTCAGGTTATAAAGAAGAAGGCTATTTGCCTGAGGCGTTCACTAATATGCTTCTTATGCTAGGATGGAACCCTGGCACGGAGCAGGAATTATTCACGCATGATGAAATGGTGAAAGCATTTTCTTTAGATAGAGTAGTGAAATCTGGTGCCAGATTCGATCCTGATAAGGCCAAGTGGTTCAACGAGAATTGGCTAAGAAACCTAAGTAATCAAGATATTCTGGTGCTGCTGCAGCCACTGGCAGCTGAAAAAGAAATAGGTATGAGTGAGTACAAGCTTTCAGAACTTATAGGTCTGTTAAAAGAGCGAGTGTCGTTCATTCATGAGTTTTTAGAGGCAGGTTACCTCTTCGGTGCTCCTCAGTCTTATGATGAAAAAACAGTAAAGAAAAAGTGGAAAGATCAGAGTGCAGAATTAATGAAGGAGTTGGCTTCCAAATTTGCAACGCTTAAAGATTTCAATGCCGTTACTGCTAAAGAAACATTCAGTGCGTTTATGGCTGAGAAAGAAGTAGGATTTGGCCAGTTAGGGCCAGCATTAAGACTACTTCTTACAGGTTTAGGCGGTGGTCCTGATTTATTTGAGATTATGAATTTCTTAGGTAAAGAAGAGAGCCTTTCTAGAATGGAAGCTGGCAGCCCTGCTATCGTAACCATGAAAAGTCAAATGTAATGGGAATTATCAGACTGAATCAAATTAAGGCTTATGGCCACCATGGCTGCCTGAACGAGGAAGAAATTATAGGCGGAAACTATGAAGTAGATGTGGAAATGCACACCGATTTTTCTGAAGCGGCTGAGCACGATGATCTTTCTAAGACTATAGATTATGTTTCTGTAAACCAGATAGTAGAAGAGGAAGTGGCCAAGCGATCTAAGCTTATAGAACAGGTGGTGTGGCGCATAGGTGAGCGCATGAAAGCTGAGTTTCCTAGTTTGGACAAAGCGGTGATCACACTTAAAAAGATTAATCCTCCTATTAACGGAAATGTGAGGGATGTGAGTGTGAGTATTGAAATCTAAAAAGGAATTATCTATTCCCTTTCTTGGCTTCGTTATAGTCTGGACTTTCTATATAATCGTAGATGTCCTTGGGATTATGTCTTTGTAAGAATAACTTTTTATAGGATTCTAGATTCATTCCATCATAGTGGATGAGACCTTTTTCGTACTGCCAACATTGGAACAAGTTCAAGTAAAGGAACGCTATAATTAGAGGGAGTGTGATCCATTTTATTAATCGTATTCTTAAAAGTGTGCTAACTGCTACTGCAAGTGGCACTGCTAATAGCGCGTAACTTTCTATGAGGGGTCTCATGCCAAACCCTCCTCCATACCACCAACACCACCAACTGACAATTACATATAAATTGACCAAGAAAAACAAGGCAATAGCAAATGTAAAATGTCTACTTTCTTTTTTTCTAACTAGCAGACCTAAGAGCGAAAGTGACATTAACGGAGTGTAAAATAGCCACCCTTTTCTAGCACCGAATAGGCCATCTAAGATTTTAGGATCAGACCAAAAAAAGCCTTCATCTCCATAGCTATATACTAACCAAGATCCTGTAGAATATTTCCAAAAGATCAACTGTAAACTTACCACCATGAAAGTGCCACCCGCCATTAATAAATAGTAAGGGAAACGGCCTAAATACCAGCTCACCCCATGCTTAAGACTAGAATGTGTAGTAACTCCATATAGAATAGGCAGAAGAACCACCAGTGCATTAGAAGGACGCACTAAGCATATTAAACCTAAAATCATGCCTAGTCCAAGAGTGTTTTTCAGACTCACCTTCTCAAACCATCTTACGGTTAGCCAGAGCACCATGGCGAATAAGAAGAAGGAGTATACATGAGTCATTCCTGGGCATAAGGCGGAGTAATAGGTTAGGTTGGTTCCTAGGCCTACTATTAATAGAGTGACGGCTACAGCACTCTCAGAAAACAGTTTGAGTAGAACTTTCCTTACCACTATTAATCCCATTAATCCATAGAAGACTCCTGCTATGAATAGAAAGAACTGAAAAACATTAGAATACCCATAAGATCCTAAATCGAATATCATATTAATGGCATAAGCCATTAGGTAAAAAGGGACTAGCAGAATAGCCATCCCCATAGTTACCTTATTATGAATGCCTTCTTCGGTAACGGTTACCCAGATTTCTCCATCGAAATCCTCAGGTAACTGATTGTGAAACTGAAAGCTCATGTCATCGAACTGGAAAGCTGCAGTAAGGTATTGATAGTATAAGATAGTATCTGAACGAATCAGCTTATTGTGATTCCAATTGGCAAAATTTAAAGCAAGAGCCAAGTAAACTATAGTTACAAGCCAAAGACTCTTCTTGGACAAGGAACCGTGAGTAATAAGTTGGATCAGTTTAGACATGGTGAAGAGAAGCTGTTATAACTCCATTTCAGGAATATTATCTCCTGGAACTATAAGTCTGCCATCTGTAGCTTCTACTATTTCATCTATGGTAACCCCTGGAGCTCTTTCTACTAAGTGAAACGCATTATTCTTCACCTCCATTACGGCCAAATTAGTCACCACTTTTTTAACGCAACCAACACCAGTTAAAGGAAGAGAACACTTTTCTAGAAGTTTAGATTCTCCTCTTTTATTGGTATGCATCATGGCTACAATAATATTTTCTGCTGACGCTACTAGATCCATGGCACCCCCCATTCCTTTAACCATTCTCCCAGGAATTTTCCAGTTGGCTATGTCTCCATTTTGAGCCACTTCCATAGCACCCAAAACAGTAAGCTGAACATGCTGTCCTCTAATCATAGCAAAACTGGTAGCAGAATCAAAGTAGGTAGCCCCAGGAAGTGCTGTAATTGTTTGTTTACCAGCATTTATAAGGTCTGCGTCTTCAGTTCCTTCTACAGGAAAAGGGCCCATTCCTAGAATTCCGTTCTCAGATTGGAATTCTACGTCTATGCCTTGAGGAATGTAATTGGCCACCAATGTGGGAATACCTATCCCTAAATTTACATAGTAACCATCTTGTAATTCTTGAGCTATCCGCTTCGCTATTCCTACTTTGTCTAACATTTGATTGATTTGAAAATTTGGTGATGGGGTGATTTGATGATTTTGAAATGTGCTAGTTCAGTGTTTTATTCCTTTTTGATGTTGCTATAATCTTTGATGTGATCTTGATGATGCTCTCTAATTGTTCTTGCATTCCTTCAGGATTGGGGTAGTGATCTGATTGTTTGCATAACTCTAACCAATACTGCACCTCATCGGCTTCCTTAGCAGCAATTTTAAATTTATGAATAAAATCAGCTCTACTTTCCGCATTTTGTGCTTCCCTGATATTAGCACCAATAGAAGTTCCAGACCTAAATATTTGACTTGACATTTCAAACTTCCTCAAGTCTCTCAACTTCTCTGAAAAATCAATGATTTTCATTGAAAAATCAAAAGTCATCTGAACTATCATGTTATCTCGGTCACTTCTCATTTCTTAACATTTAAAATCAAATCCTCCTCTTGTCAAGGAAAAGAACTAAATCATATTCAAATTGACACATCTCCAAATCTCCAAATCAACTTACCGTTCTCTGTTCTATTCTCTTTTCATATTTAGCTCCTTGGAAAATTCGCTGTATGAAAATTCCTGGTGTATGAATTTCATTTGGTTCCAATTCTCCCATAGGCACTAATTCCTCTACTTCTGCTATAGTTATTTTTCCTGCCATGGCCATCATGGGGTTAAAGTTTCTAGCGGTGGCTTTGAATATTAAATTACCAGCCTCGTCACCTTTCCAAGCTTTTACTATGGCATAATCTGCCTCTAAGGCTGTTTCTAAGATGTGTGGCTTGCCTTTAAACATTCGCACTTCCTTTTTGCCCTGCACTTCGGTGCCGTAGCCAGCTGGAGTAAAAAACGCAGGTATACCAGCTCCTCCAGCTCTGCATCTTTCAGCCAGTGAGCCTTGTGGAATTAAATCTACCTCTAGTTCTCCAGAGAGCATTTGACGTTCAAACTCATCATTTTCTCCTACGTAAGAAGAAATCATTTTTTTGATTTGTTTGCCTTGCAATAGTAACCCGAGCCCAAAATCATCTACTCCTGCATTATTAGAAATACATGTCAAGTCCGTAACTCCCAGCTTTACCAATTGATTGATACTATTCTCAGGAATACCGCATAAGCCGAACCCCCCGAGCATAAGAGTCATGCCACTTTTAATGCCTTCACAAGCATCCTCTACCGAATTTACTTTTTTGTTTATTGCCATGCTAATTCACTATTAATCCCACATCCCTTCTTCATCTTCTTCTTCTCCTCCAAAGAGGTCCTCATCTCCAAATCCACCAGAGCCGCCCTGGAGGTCATTATATTCTCCACAATCTAGGTAGCTGTCTAAATCTACATCTGGTTTTTTGAAGTCTCCTCTATCTATATCTATGGTTTCGTCTTTATATACTTTGTTTATGTAGTAGCCAAAAATAGGTAAACCTGTGTTAGCTCCTTGTCCGTTTCCTGTGGTTCTGAATCTGATAGCGCGGTTACTAGCCCCTACCCACACTGCGGTAGCCAGATTAGGAGTTAATCCTACAAACCAACCGTCTCCATTATCATTAGTAGTTCCGGTTTTACCAGCTAGTGGGAAATTTATTCTTCCATAAGGTCTTCCATAAGTGAGCCTAACAGAAGTTCCCTGAGTGACCACTTTCTTCATCATGTTCAGGGTAAGATAAGCGGTTTTAGGGTCTAAAGCTTGTCGGGTTATTTGATCAGATTCGTAAATGATATTACCGTTTTTATCTTCTATATGTGTGAGAAAAATCGGTTCTACGTAAACCCCTTGATTAGCGAATGTAGATAGGGCAGAGGCTACTTCTTTTACAGTCAGCTCTACAGTTCCTAGACCTATGGAGGGCACATTAGGAATTTCATTTACCACACCCATTTTATGAGCCAGTTTTACCACTTCCTCAGTTCCATATCTTTTTATCTGATAGGCTGTGATGGTGTTCATAGAGTTGGCCAATCCACTATTTAGAGACACCATGTTTCCATATTTCCCTCCACTGTTTTTTGGGCACCAAGGATCTTGATTGGGTCCTGCCTCTACGCAGGTGAGTACATTAGGTATTTCTTCACAAGGGTGCATACCACTTCGTAATGAATTAGCATAAACAAAAGGCTTAAAGGTAGATCCTACCTGTCTTTTGGCTTGGCCGGCATGATCATATTTAAAGAACTTATAGTTGACACCACCTACCCAGGCTTTAATTTGTCCATTAGTAGGATCCATAGAAACTAACCCTGAGTTTAAAATGGCCAAGTGATGCTTTACAGAATCTAACGGAGACATTATAGTATCTACTACTCCATTAAAGGTAAACACCTTGGTTTTAGTAGGTTTGTTCCAAACTTCATTCATTCCTTTTTCATCTAGAACTGGCCAGGTATGCCCCCCACAGCCGTATGCAGAGCATTTGAATGAATCTACTGGATTAGATTTTACCGTAGAGATGTGTGCTGTGCCTCTACAGTTAGGACATTCTTTTCCGTGAAGTGTTCTCCATCTTGGAGATTCCTTCTTGGCTAGGCCCATGAGCTTATCTCTGTCTTTGTCTTTTATGCCATTGTAAAACGGGTAGTTCTTTTCCTTTAGCCAGCTAAGCTCTTTAGTGAAGGCATCTTGCAGTTCTTCTCTAAGGTGCTCTTGAACAGCCCACTCAGCATACTCCTGCATTCTGCTGTCTATGGTGGTGTAGACTCTAAGTCCATCGTTATAGATGTCGTAAGGTTCTCCGTTTTTCTTTACCCTTACATAATTTCCATTGTCATCTTTTTCTCCAATAATCCGCTTTACTTTCTTCCTAAGTTCTTCTCTAAAGTACTGCGCGCTTCCTTCATCATGACTGATTCTCTGGTAGTCTAGGCCTAATGGCAGCACTTTTAATGAATCAAATTCTTCTTTGGTTAGCATTTCATTTCTAACCATCTGTCCGAAAACTACATTTCTTCGAGCTTGAACTAATGAGTCTCTTCTTAATGGATTGTACAACGCTGAGTTTTTAAACATTCCCACCAGCATGGCACATTCATGCAGCTCTAAGTCTTTAGCATCTTTATTAAAATAGATTTTGGCGGCAGATGTTAGGCCTACCGCTTGATTTAAGAAATCATATTGATTGAAGTAAAGTGCTATTATTTCTTCTTTAGTGTAGAGTTTCTCTAATCTAGAAGCCAGAATATACTCTCCTGGTTTTTCTTTTAAAATCCTTTTTATTCTGGTGCTCTTATTTTTAGTGAACTGCATTTTAGCCAGTTGCTGAGTAATGGTACTTCCACCTCCTTTTCTCCCTAAAAGAAGGATTGCTCTGACTGTAGCATAAAAATCTATACCTGAGTGGCTATAGTAGCGCTCATCTTCAGTGGCTATGAGCGCGTTTATGATGTCTTGTGGAATATTCTTGTATGCTAAATCAGTTCTATTCTGACTGAAATATTTGCCCAGTACTTCTCCATCTGAAGTGAAAATCTGAGTAGCCAACTTGGTTTCTGGGTTAGCTAGCTCTTCTACATTCGGAAGGTCTGTAAATGAAACTATGGTAAACAGCCCTGCTAAACCTATTATAGGACTCAGCACCAGCAGCCAAGTCAGTCGTTTAAACTTCTTGTTACCTGATTTAGCGGGAGTCTTTTTGGTCTTTTTTGTTGGAGTCTTTGACTTTGCCATAGGTGGTTAACGGGTAAGAGTAAAACTAAATTGCAACGCACAAATTTCTTAAAAATAAAGCACAAACATGGCTAGTTTGAGAATGTTATGAATTATTACGGTTTAACTTCTGGTGTAGGGGTTACTTTTGCTTTTCTAAATTTGAGAAATCTATGCTGATCCAAGGATTACAATTATTACTAAGTCTGTCTATACTAGTGGTGCTGCATGAGGCAGGACACTTTCTACCAGCCAGATTATTTAAGATTAGAGTAGAGAAGTTTTACTTGTTCTTCGATGCATGGTTTAGCCTTTTTAAGTTTAAAAAAGGAGATACTGAATATGGCATAGGGTGGCTTCCGCTAGGGGGTTATGTGAAGATTTCGGGGATGATAGATGAGAGCATGGATAAGGATCAAATGAATTCTGAACCTCAGCCATGGGAGTTTCGGTCTAAACCAGCGTGGCAAAGACTTATAGTAATGGTAGGTGGTGTGACAGTAAACTTGATTCTTGGGTTCCTCATTTACATGATGGTAATGGGCGTGTGGGGTGAAGATAAACTGCCACCAGAAAGTGTGGTAAATGGGTATGATATGGATTCTGTTCTGGAGGGATATGGGTTGGAAGATGGAGATCATATCATTTCTATGAATGGTGAACCATTCGAAAATGCCAATGACATTAGCAAAATTCTTCTTTTAGAGGATGTACGTTCCATAGAGTACAAAAGAAATGGCACCTCTGGAAAAGTAGCACTGCCAGAAGACTTTGGTCAAATTCTCTTAGATAGTGGTGTAAGACGATCTGTAATTCCTAGAATTCCAACTATTGTAGATTCGGTATTCACTGATACAAATGCAGACAAATCAGGTCTAAAGAAAGGAGACCAAATAACAGCGGTTAACGGTAAGTCATTGCCTTTCTTCGGAGATTTTAGTAAAACTCTCCAAGCTTTGAAAGAAGATACTGTCACTTTAAATGTAACCGACACAAATGGAAAAGAAAGAGAACTAGAGGTTTTGGTTACTAAAAATGGCACATTAGGTTTCCAGCCCAGGTCTCCTATGAAAATTCTTAAAACAGAACACATAGACTATTCATTCTCTAAAAGCTTCGGTGCAGGTTACGCATTAGGAAAAGATAGACTCAGCGATTATGTGGTAAGTCTAAAATTCATGTTCTCTAGTGCAGGAATCAAACAGATGGGCGGATTCGGTGCTATAGGAGGCATGTTTAATCCTGAATGGGATTGGCAAGGGTTCTGGATAGCCACAGCTTTTCTTTCTCTGATTCTGGCATTTATGAACATTCTTCCTATTCCTGCTCTGGATGGAGGCCATGTCATGTTCTTACTTTATGAAATTATTACAGGAAAAGCGCCACCACAGCGGTTTATGGAAGTAGCCCAGCTGGCTGGAATGCTCCTGCTCATTACTTTAGTTCTATATGCTAATGGTAACGATCTGTTTAAAGCTATTTTCGGTCAATAAACTAACACCGCACTCTTAATTCCTTGTTCGCAGTGCCTAAAGGCATGATCTTTTAGTCTATAACTTGTGAGCATGATTAAACGCATGCTTATTAGTGTGGTATGTATTAGCGTTGCAACGCTAACCCTGACCGCCCAGGATGAAACTACTGGCCAACGAAATTCTCTGCTGACTTCAAGTCAAGCTCAACTGGATTTTCTGGTAGTGCCTATGATGGATAAAATGTTTCTCTCTAATGTTTCTCATGAAATAGGAAAGTATAACGGAATGGATTTTAGGGAGGTGCGGAGTTTTTTTAAAGACTATATCACTAACCTTACCACGCTTAGTGCCTTAGATCACTGGCAGATGAACAGCCTAAACGATAGTACAGCTAAAAACGTGCATATGGCTATAGGCTATGAATATGATCTGGTGAAAGTGCCTACGAAAACAGAGGAAAACAAAATAGCTCAGATCTGGGATCAGTTACAAAATAGGGAGTTAGATCAGAAAAGAGACCGTGGGGCTTATCTAGAAAATGGAGAGATTAAGGAGTTTTATGATGGAAAATCTCGATTTATGAATGCTCTGCCAGATACAGCATGGGTATTTGGAAATCAGCTCGGAGATAAAGAGTTCGACTATCTGCTTTTTATAAATGAATTAGACATTCATAAACCTAGACCTACAGATCCTAATTTTGGCTCTGAGGAACGTACATTAAAACTTCATTTTTCCTTATATGATAACGAGGGTCAGCTAGTTTATGGTAATGCAGCCTTCAGCACATTGGGCTCTGATGAACTAGATATTTACGAACTTTCTAATAATGCCTTATTTTCGGCTATTAATCGTATGCTGGCTGAGTGTTCTACACATCTAGACGGTATATTGCAAACTTCTTCTAAATAGTTTAGGCATCTAATGGGTTTATTTCCAAATATATTTTGTTTTGAATTGAGCGATCCTCACATACTGATGATAGGCTTGAGTTCTATTATTATCATCTCCTACCTCTTTAATATTTTGTCTAGCAAGACTAATATTCCGAGTGTGGTCATGCTAATAGGATTAGGAATTATCATTCAGAAAGCTGCCAAAGGTTTTGGCTATGACCTTCCAGATTTACAAACACCATTAGTGTTTTTAGGTACGGTGGGAGTTATACTCATAGTATTAGAGGCTGCGTTAGATCTGGAGCTGTCTAAAGAAAAATGGCCCACCATTTGGAAATCCTTAGTGGCGGCTCTTTTAGGTCTTTTAGTATCTACGTTTATCATAGCTATGTTCTTTAAATTGGTCATGTCTTTAGACACTTTAACGTCTTATTTCTATGCCATTCCCCTTTCTATTCTGAGTAGTGCTATAATAATTCCTAGTGTGGGTGGGCTTATTCCTAGCCAAAAAGAGTTTATGGTTTATGAAAGTACGTTTTCAGACATTCTGGGAATTATGCTCTTTTACTTTATGAAAGACTATGCAGATGCTACTGGAGCTATGGAAGTAGCCACAGGCATAACGGGTAACATCCTAATAACTGTTATTCTAAGCGTGGTGGCCAGTTTTGGATTAATTCTACTCATTCAGCGCATTACTTCTCAGTTAAAACTATTCTTACTCATAGCGGTGCTTCTGCTACTTTATGCTATCGGTAAAAAGTTAGGGTATTCTTCTCTGGTACTGATCCTCTTTTTCGGGCTAATGCTAAATAATACAAAGCTCTTTTTTAGAGGGTTTTTAGCAAGGTATGCCGATAATAAAATTCTGAAAAATGTGCTTCATGACTTCCACATGATTACTCTAGAGTCTGCATTCGTGCTTAGAACATTTTTCTTTGTAATGTTCGGTGTGAAAATAGTATTGGCCTCGTTAGTAAGCTTAAGCGTAGTGATGTACAGCCTTATAGTGGCCATAATTTTGTATTTAGTGCGTCTGCTATTCTTAGCCATCTTTCAGAAAGAAGATATTTTCCCACTACTCTATATTGCGCCTAGAGGACTGATTACGATAATATTATTCTTTGCCATTCCTGTAGAGTATACCTCTGTGGCCTTTGATAGTGGAATACTGCTCTTTGTGATTTTAACTACGAGTTTCATTATGACCATTTCTCTTATCCAGAATGGGTTTAAGATAAAGCCAGCAGCTCCAGAGTACGAAGAAGGGTTCTATAAAATCTATGATTAACTAGAAACGGTGCATGACTGATATTCACAGACTCAGACATTTTCATAAAGAGTTTTCCATAGAGAAATACTATTCATTCTATAGCTCTAAAAGTCCTCAAGTAGAGCATTCTGTTGACCGTTTGAACGGACATAAAGCACAGCAGCGGATAGATGAACACCTCATGTTAAGCACGCCAAGTGTAAATTTGAGAGGTTCTTACGAATTGGTTTCTAAAGAATATGATCCTGTGGTTATTACTGCTAGAAAACGCTTGGAGTCTTTTATTAGAAATTAGAGGTCTCTGAGAACCGAAATAGCATTTAAGCTGATTCAAACATCTTTCCTGGAAGCACCCTTACTAGGCCATTAAACTCTAGCTGGAGTAATAACTGAGCCAGCTTAGACGTGGTAAATCCTGTGAAATCGCTTAAATCGTCTATTCCCACCTGCCTTTTGTTTTTAATGGTTTCTAGCACTTTTTTTTCTTCTACACTTAGCTCTGGAAAAAGTTCTGGCTGCTTACTTTTTTTAGTGGGAGTGCTCCAGTTCATTTCTCTGGCCACATCTTTTCCATCAGTCACCATTATGGCTTTCTGATACTTAATTAAGTCGTTACAGCCTTCACTTAGGGAGTCGGTGGCTTTTCCTGGAATGGCAAATACGTCTTTATTATACCCATAAGCCAGCTCGGCAGAAATAATAGAACCACCACGCTTTTTAGATTCTACTATTATTAGGGCATCGCACATGCCTGCTATAATTCTATTTCTAGTAGGGAAATTTTCTCTGGCAGGAATGGTTCCACTCATGAACTCAGAAAGAATGCCTCCATTATTAAGCATTTTGGCTGCTATAGCTCTGCTAGATGGAGGGTAAATACTGTCTACCCCATGGGCTAAAACGCCTATGGTTTGTAAACCATGCTCCACTGCAGCTTTATGGGAGTGGCTGTCTATGCCCATAGCTAGTCCACTTACTATAAGTGGGTTATATGAAGCTAAATCTGCTATAATTTTCTCGCACATGTCTCTTCCATAGGCAGTGCTGCTTCTGGTGCCTACCATAGAAATGATCTTTCTGTTATTCAGATTCATATTTCCTCTGCTGTAAAGCAGTAGTGGCGCATCAGCACAGAAATCTAGGCGCTTAGGAAAAGCATCATCTAAATAAAAAAGAGGAGTAACTTGGTTTTTCTCTATAAAATTTAACTCCTGCTCTGCTCGCTCGAAGAGGTACGGATCACGAATGGATTCTATTACCCTATCCGTTACCTTAGGTATGGATTTAAGAAATGCATCATCTGCTTCGAAAACTTCTTTTACACCACCACATTCCGAGACTAACGCACGCGTAACTACTGGGCCTGCGCCTTTAATTTGAGTGAGTGCTATTTTATGGAGTAAATCTGTCATGCTTCGGGTGCAATGTTAACTTAAAATGACTTTGGTTACAAAGCTCAGGTTTCAATTTCAAAGCCATAAATTGGGTGATTGGCCTTTAACCTGACACAGGTCTTATAATGAGTTAGAGCATGATTTCTACAAATCAAGAATAAGTCTTATCCTTGTGAAAAGGTTCGTAAATGAAATCACTTCTTCTTATTCTGGCGGGTGTATTCGTGCATTGTAACGCGCTACTGGCTCAACAACTGAGAGGAACTGTAACGGATTTAGGTTCTAAGGAGCCGCTAATTAGCGTTTACGTTTCTGTAGATTCTATGTACAGTACCACTACCGATATAGATGGTTTTTATACCATAAACCTACCATCTGGAAAGCACAGTGTTTCTTTTGCCTTTATAGGTTATAATTCTAAAATAGTAGAGGTAGAGCTGACTACTGGCCAAATTAAAAGCCTAGATATTTCTCTAGAAGAAGCATCTACTTCTCTAGATGTAGCGGTAGTTTCGGCAGGCAAGTTTGAGCAAAAAATAGAAGAGGTAACTGTATCTATGGAAGTCATTCAACCAAATGTTATTGAGAATAAAAACACTACCAGCATAGAGGATGTGCTGCAGCAGGCTCCAGGTGTGGTTATAGTAGACAGTGAGCCTCAGATTAGAAGCGGGAGTGGATTTAGTTTTGGCGCTGGGAGTAGAGTTATGGTTATGGTAGATGATATGCCTTTGCTTTCGGGAGATGCTGGCAGGCCTAGCTGGGGGTTCTTTGCGGTAGAAAATGTGGAGCAGATAGAGATAATTAAGGGTGCCTCATCAGTGCTTTACGGAAGTGGAGCATTAAATGGGGTAATGAACGTGAGAACGGCTTACCCTCGGTCGGAGCCTAAAACTAAGGTTGTTTTGTTTCACGGTTTTTATTCAAAACCTCGAACCTCAGAAGCACGCTACTGGGATAGAACTCCTTTAATAAGCGGTGCAAATTTTCTTCACTCCAGACAAATTGGGAATTTAGATGTAGTAGTAGGTGCCAGCCTGCTGGTGGATGAGAGTTTTAAAGGGCCATATTTAGATAGCACATCTAATTACAGCCCTTTCGACCCTAAGTATGCAGATGCTACTTCTAGAGCTAGAGCTAATGTGAATCTGCGCTACAGAAGTAAAAAAATAAAAGGGTTAGATTATGGTGTAAATACCAATTGGCTAATAGGCAGTTCTATTTCTACACTGTTATGGGCTAACGACACTACTGGTCTTTATGCCCCATATAATAACAGTGCCACCAGAACAGACCAAATTGTGGGAAACGTAGATCCTTTCATCAATTACGTAACTCCTAAAGGAAGAAAGCATAGCCTTAAAACCAGGTGGTTCAATTTAGATAATAATAACGACACCAGAAGTGCTGAAAACCCTGAAGGAAACGCCAATCAAGATAACTTTTCGGATTTTTACTACAGCGAATACCAATTTCAAACAGATTTAGACTCACTGGGAATACAGAATCTTAAGCTTACTGCTGGAGTTATGAGCATGTTTACTTTTAGTGAGGCGCAGCTCTATGCTGGAGAAAATACTGACGGCAATAACACAGCCAGAAACATAGCCACATACTTACAGCTAGATAAAAAACTAGGAGAGCGGTTAAACCTATCTGGAGGTGTAAGGTTAGAAAACTTTAGGATCAATAATCAGGAAGAAACTAAACCTGTATTTCGTTCAGGCTTAAGTTATAAAGTATTTAAAGGAACGTTTCTCAGAGCCAGTTACGGGCAGGGTTTCAGATTCCCTACCATGGCAGAAAAATTCATTACTACAGCTGTGGGAGGCGTAAATATTTTTCCCAGTTTAGATCTACAACCAGAAACTAGCGAGAATATAGAAGTAGGTCTAAAACAAGGGTTCAAGTTGGGTAAGTTTTTAGGTTATTTAGATGTATCGGCTTTCGAGCAGAATTATTCTAACTTTATAGAGTTCACTTTTGGGAGGTGGAGTAGCCAGGGTGAATTGACAGAACAGATAGGTTTTAAAAGCTTAAATACAGGAGAAGCTCGAGTGAGAGGTGCTGAAGTTACCGCTTTGGGCAAGGGAAAAATCAGAAAAATAGGGCTACAGCTTCTGGCGGGTTACACTTACACACTGCCCACATCGCTTACTCCAGATCTAGAATATGGAGGGTCAGAAACAGACGCATTTATTTCTACTCCCTCTTACAGCACCAGTAGTTCAGACACTACAGACCAGATATTAAAATACAGATTTAGACATTTAATTAGAGCAGATATAGAAGCTAACTATAATAAATTTAGCTTAGGGGTAAGTGCTAGATATAATAGCAGAGTAGAGAATATAGATTTTGCCTTTATTGATTTAGATGATATAGGTGTGCTCCCTACAGGTGTTAGCCGCTGGATGAGAGAAAGAAATAATGGAGATACAGTGATAGACCTTAGAGTAGCCTATAGAATTAGTGAACACCTAAAAGCATCTGTCGTTATAAATAACTTATTAAATAGAGAATACGCACTCAGGCCACTGGCTATAGAAAGTCCACGATTAACTACTTTTCAGCTGGCTCTTGACCTTTAAAAACAGAAGTTTAAATGAATATTATAGGCATTATTCCAGCACGATACAGCTCTACTAGATTACCTGGTAAACCGCTGGCAGACATAGCAGGAACATCTATGATTATGCGTGTTTATCATCAAGCTAAAAACTCTAGGCTGTCGGATGTTATAGTAGCCACAGATGATGTGCGGATATTAGACCATGTGAACTCAAATGGAGGTAAAGCAGTAATGACTTCGGATGCTCACCCGTCAGGCACAGACAGGTGTTTGGAAGCTGCGTTGCAATATACTCCTGCCCCTGATGCCATCATTAATATTCAAGGAGATGAGCCGTTTATTTCTCCAGAAGTCATTAATAACCTAGCTGATCTGCTAGGGAGGGAGGATGTAAACCTATGCACCTTAGTGAAGTGCACCGCAGACCCATTGGTTATTCAGGACGCTAACCGGGTAAAAGTAGTTTTAGACTCAACTAAACGTGCGCTTTACTTCAGTAGATCTGCTATTCCATTTAAAAGAAATACTGAAACTGAGGTGAGCTTCTGGCAGCATGTAGGTATTTACGGCTATAAGTTAGATACACTTAAAGAAATTACGGCTTTGCCTCAGTCGTCTTTAGAGATTACAGAGTCTTTAGAGCAGCTTCGCTGGTTAGAACATGGTTACGCCATTCACACTGCAGAAACCACTGAAGAAAGTCTATGTGTAGACACTCCAGAGGATTTGGCAAAAGCGGTTTCTCGGGCGGAACGGTTCGGGGTTTGAAGTTTAGTGAAAAGTGTCAAGCTATTGTAAGTGATGCACTTATAATCTTATCAGCCTTTTTAAGGGTTCGAGGTTTCTCAGTTTAAGGCCGTGACGGCCGGTAGGTTTAAGGTTAAAAAGTGCTGAGATTGAGTAACTACCAGCATCTATAAAAATTATAATCTTTTCCACTTATTCACTCACTTGACTACTTAAGTTCTAATACCTTAAACGTCCTTCCATTTACCTCAAAATCTTCTCTCACTCTTTTCCCCATAAGGGCTTTACCTAAAGGAGATGCTAAACTTACACAGAACACGGTGAGTCCTCCTACTTCTAGTTTTCCTATACCTATTCCTATAAAGAATAACCCATTAGAACACTTTACTAATGAGCCTATCCTTACTTCTGAAGCAGCAGCATTGGCATTTATTCTACTAAGAGTTTCTCTGAGTTTGAGCTGCTCTGAGAGTTGTGAAGAAAGTTTCTCTTGCTCGAATTGTGCCATGGCTCTGGCAGTATCGTGCTTATCGCCAGCTGTGCTTTTCTGCTCAGAGTTGGCACTTTCCCGTGCAGATTCTATAGCTGTTTGGGTGTTCTGAATTCTAGATTCTATTTCCCTATTACAGGCTGCTAAGATGTCTTGCTTATCCATAGCGTTAGAGAGGTTTTTCGCATTGCAACGCATAAACCATAGGCAGCTTTCCTTCCATGCCATCTATCTGAAAACCATTTTCTACTTGAACTACTTTATTAAAGCAGGGGTAAGGAGAGGTATCATACTCCGAGAAAGATTTAACAGTTAGACCTTGTTTTAGAAGTGCTGTAAACATCTCGCCTAGGTCATGATTCCAGGCCGTGTAGGCTTCCTTTAAGTCTTTTCCTTTATCAGTGTAGGTGCCTTCAGTGGTTTCGTTAATGGTTTGACGGTTAAAGTAGCTGTATTTTATGTGAGTGAAATCATCATCAAACATCCACACGGCTGGGTGAAAATCTACGATGAGAAACTGACCACCTGGCGCTAAGAAGTGCGAAATGATCTCCGCCCATTTATCTAAATCTGGCAGCCAGCCTATGGTGCCGTATGAGGTAAACACATAATCAAACTGACCAGATACATGCTCGACAGCAGAATACACATCGCAGTTTACAAATTTAGCATTTAGATTTAGCTCTTCAGCCACTTCCTGTGCTTTAAAAATGGCTTCTGAAGAAAGATCTACTCCTGTAACTTCTGCCCCCATTCTGGCTAAAGAAAGAGAATCCTGCCCAAAATGGCACTGTAGGTGTAGTATGCGCTTTCCACTTAAATCATCAGGTAAATGCCCTAACTCTATGGGGTTTAGGGATGTGGCTCCTGCCATGAATTTATCCATGGCGTAAAAATCTGACTTGGAATGGTCTTCTACTCGGGCATCCCAGTAGTGCTTATTAGTATCTAGGTAATTCATGGCTATAAATCTATGGATTCAAATATACTGGTTATCGGTGAATTTGGGTTAAGATATTAAAGATCAGTATTATAAACAGTATTGTTAAAATAACAGAATTTTTATTTTCCGTTTACTAGATGTTAGATACCGTTTATGAAGGTAACCGCTCCACTAATAGATTAGCCCTAACCTACAGGAAGCTTCTGCTGTAACTTAGAGAAATAATCTTTAAAAACAACAGCCATGAAAACGCAAAACACACATCACAACTCAAGTTCTTTAGCTCACTTCTGCTGGATATTTAATGACAAGTAGAATCTTTCGGATTCGATTAAATAAGTTTATAGTTTGGAGTTGATTCTGACGACCGTTAGGCTGGAGTCAAGATCAGTTTCACGCTCAATTGAGTATTTATATTTTATGAGAGCGTTAGTCCTTCATTTTTTCTATGTCTCTTTGAAATCGCTCTATGAGATCCTTAGAGAAACTGGTAATAATTTGGGATTCATCTTTATCTACATGAGCAGAGGACTTAGCTATGAAGTTCATGGCGTCTATAAACTCCTTATATTCAGGTGCAGGTCCATAGCTGTGACAATAGTTAATGACCTTTTTATAGGTTTCTTCTATAGAAGAGTTTTTCGATTCTTCATAGTCGAAAGACCATTTAATTTCTGAAGCCCAGCGGTGCCTTTTTAGCAATTCATTTAACGCTTGCTTTTCTTCATTTTGAATAATCCCATCTGCTTTGGCTATGGCAAACAGCAATTCTCCGAGGGTCTCATATAATTTTTCTTTTTTGGTCATAAATCAGTGTTAGATGAATTCTAAATATAGGGCCTAAAACTGAACTTTGATTCTTGTTTTCAGGACATTTTGTGTCATATGTCCATTAATTTAAAAGGCGCTTTAATGCTCTTTACACAGTGTCAAATACTTTTTTTTAGTTCATCAATAATTTTTGAACTTACCCAATAAATATCTTGATTACTTGTGTAGAATAAATATTTGCCATCTTTTGAGACAAAGGGGCAGAGCTCATGGTCTTTTGTATTTATTTTTTCTCCCATATTGATAGACTTTGTCCATGTCCCGTCATTATTCTTGAAACTTACGTAAAGATCACCTTTACCTAGGCCTTCTGGACGTCTTGCACAAAAGATAATGTAGGTTTCTTCTGGGTCAACAAACACATCGGCTTCGTAGTTCCCGGTGTTAATTGAATCACTAAGCGCAATTGCTTTCTGAAATTCTCCATCAATACTAATAGAGGAGTAAATGTCAAAGTTATTCTGCTTTTTCTCAGAAGTTATTTTATCCGATGAAAAATACATTGTTCCAGTTTGTGTAAATGAAATATAATATTCGTTTCTATTTGAGTTGATGTTGGGGCCAGCATTGATAGGTTCTGACCATTTGTTCCCTTCTTTTTGGACATACCAAATGTCATGGTCTTTTTTTGAGCTCAACCTGTCTAGTGACATTTTAGAGATGAAATATAACCTGTTTTCATCTGGAGAAAGAAAAGGGTCATTATATCCATATTCTTCATGAGATAGAATGGTCTGTGGCTCATTCCACGCAGTGCCTGTAAGTGATGTGTATCGAATCTCTGATTTTCCGTTAACATCAACTCCATAAAAAAATTCAGTAGCATCTTCTGTGAAAACTGAACCGAACTCGTATTCTGCCTCTTTTGAAATAAGACCAGGGGCGAAAACTTTTGGGCTCAGAGACGGTGGTTCTTGTGCAAGATATTTAAGATGGTCATCTACTTTCTGAGAACAGGCGGTCATAAGAATAAATAAAGACCAGACCACATAATTAGTTATTAAACGCATAAGTTTTTAAGTTTTATTGGTGGCTTTCAGTATTTTCTCTTTGAAATCAAATGCTTATTCATAACAAGCAATTTTTGTTTTAGACCGGGACTTACTTATTATTTTTCCTGTTTCGGCATCAATGATTATTTGCATCTTTTTAATAATTGCACAGCCATTTGTATGCTTGCAATATCCTTTATAAGTCACACCATCATATTTTGAACTCTTTATAAACCATTGACTTGATTCTAAATTAACTTTCGAATCAAATGGGAATTCACCCTCTCTGTAATATCCTTTTTGTTTCGCTAATTTTATCGCTTCTTCTTTGGAAATGGTAGTGGATTTCTGGAGGCTGTCTTTTAAGTAATACTCTTCTCTCAATTCGATAATCTCATCATATGTGATTCTAGACGAAAAACACTTTCTTTTATGCTTATCTATGGGGAGTACTATATTTCCATTTATATCCAAATAGCCCCAATTATAGTCTTGTACAACATAAAATAGCGAGTCATGATAGCGAAGTCTTCCGTCATAGATGAAAGGTATAACTATGTTGCCAGCAGTATCTATTACACCTGTTCGTCCACCCTGTTCTACAATTACTCTTGAGTCTTTAAATCCAGTCCCTGAGACATCGTCATATATTATAGGAATCACTATTATCTTATTTGAGTCGACAAAGCCTGACTGCTTCTTGAATTGCACTTTAGCCAGTCCTTCAGAATATTGAAACAATCTTAAATGAGGCGAATAAACTAATTTTTCGTTTCCGCTACTGTCTCTTTCAGTCCTTGCATACGGATAATCAAATGTCCATTTTGATCCTTTTTCCAAGCTATTTGTTTGGTTATGAGATGAACTTGAGATTAGTACGAATATTATAATACTTAAACTTCTCATTCTATTCGGTTGTATTTAGAATTCTGACAGACGTTTGGTTTCGTGGTGCCTTCAAAGTGCTGCGCACTATACACTATATCGTGTCTTGTTATTTTTTTTGTAAGGATGTTTTTATATGGTTAACTGTATAAAGACTACCGTTATAATATATAGGCTATCTAATATTGTCTTTACAATATTATTAGTTTTAAAGTACGCCTATGCATCTTTACAAAATATATACCTGCCGCCCAACTAGAGACGTCAATCATATCTGAATTGTTAGAATTGTTAGATTCATATTTCATCACACCATCCACATTGTAAATCTTCATATGATAATGCGGTGTCAAAGGGTAGCGAATAGTTACAAAGTCATCGGCTGGGTTTGGGAAAACTGTCAGTTCTGTTTCAGATGAGTTTGAGACACTCAACTCCGAGTTGTTTTCACTGTTAAAACTCGGATTCATTGCCACAAAAGGACCAGTGCCATTTTCGAATCTGCCCCAAGATATATCAGATGTTTGATTGTTAAATTCAGTTTGGTCTAGCACCGTGCACTCAGCGTTAGAAAGAAACACACTAGCTCCAGCCTTTTTTAACTTAAAAGAAGAGTGCAAACCAGGTTGGTTGATGTCATTGTCGGCCCAAACAATCAAGTAGTCATTTGCACCGATGCTTGTTCCATCTGGGAATTCCCATTTTTGTAAATCTAATTCATCGTTAGAGAGGAAATGCCCGGACAAATCCACTGCTGAATTAGTGGTGTTATATAGTTCTATCCAATCGTCATATTCTTGATTGGCATCGGCATTTGAGCTAGAATTGGAAGCTAACAATTCATTAAGATTCATAGTTTGAGGCAAAGGGTCAAATACAGCAATGATGTTCATCCCTTCAACTGGCGTAACGCTAATTTCAAGTTCCGTAGAACTAACATCCCCAGTCCATTCCACAAATTGATAGCCAACCTTATTTCGCGCTTTTAAGCGGATGTCAACCTCATTAAAATAATCTCCACTCCATGGATAAGTAGTAAGTTCATTGGTTGGAATACTATTGCATTGAATGCCTCCATGCGCCACATTACTCACATCGAGATTTATGTTCACTTTAGTGAGTGAGTAGTATTCTTCTAGCTCATCCCAAACAACAGGGACCCTTGCTTCCATCCATGCTTTTTGATCATTCATGTTTTCTAGCCATGGCTCTAATGGTTCTGGCGAAAACCAACGTTCATGTTGCTCTTCAATTACAGGCGTCATTTTGGCTTTGATTGCATCCAATTTTGGTCCTGTATTCTCAGGGAGTAATCTAGTATTAAGAAGATCAGCCCAACGGTTGATATAGAAATTTAAAAATTCAGAATTGCTTAACATCGACAATATAATTGGCTCAGTATAGGATCCTTCACCCTCTGGAATATCTAAAGAAAAATCATTAAAATCGGTATTCTCTGCACCAGCAATATCTGTGTCTACCAGACACCAGTGCCACTTACGCGAATTATCTATAGGGCGCCAAAGTTTTACATTGTTCCCAGGCCAATCCTGATTGCCAACAAACATTTCAGATATATATATTGTAGCAAGGCTTAATCTATCCACTTCATTAGACACATACTCATAGCCGTCTGTGGTGCTAATATCATTGTTTTCGATGTAGTCCAAAAGGGCGTCAAATGCTTGCATGTCCCCTTCGTCTGCGACCACTCCGCCTGGTACAATATCACTTGGTCCTTCAGAAATAAAATCAAGACTATCCTTATTTACATCATAATAACTGCTGAAATAATGTTTATTATAATTCTCTCGAATGCCATGATAACCCCAGAATTCCCCATTAAGAAAGAGAACACATGGCTTATAGAGTTGTGTTTCTATTCCCGTTCCTATAAAGAACTGTTGATGATAAGCATCTTTTATTTTAGTGTCAGAATCATTTCCTCCTGCTCTTAACATAAAACGCTTGAATGAAGATGGGCCATCCGAACCAAATAATGGGTATTCTAATTGACTTTCTCCATAATCTTCTCTGGCATAAAACCGCAAGGCCTTTTGCGGATTATTTCTGGTAGCTCCGCCATGAATTCTCACCCCAAGATTTTGCGAAAAAGCGAGCTGTTCTTCACTGGATTCCCAAAACTCCATATGAACAGGTCTTTCCCATTCAGGACCGCGTTGTCCGTAATTTCCGCAAGCGTCCAATTGACAAACATCTTCATTAACCCCTAGAATATATATACCAATATCAAAATCGAAAAAATTGTCTGGATCAGTTATAACGGACACCACAGAAAGCGTTTCATACCTTTCCTCAATTTCCGAATCAATAAAATAGCTATTTGCTTTTGTATCACTGGGCGTAAACCCATCCTTAAAGCACTTGGCACTAATGACATGCCCTTTGAACACTTCTTCAGGGGTTTCCCAGTCCCATCCCGTGCTAATGTTGGAGATGGTATTGGGTTCACCCTCTCTGCTGGCAAGGCTAAGTGGCACAGAATAAAGTTCAGAAGTAAGGGTGGGAGCAGAGCCGTCAGTGGTAAATCGAACTTCGGCATCAGGCTCATTACAGTTGCAAGTTAGGGATATCGTTGTGGCATAAAACCCAGATTCTAATGAGAATTCTGGTTTATCAAGCACTTGTGCGAATGTTAGTTGGCACAAAAAAAGAAGAGCTAAGGCTGGGGCTAATTTGATATTCCTTCTCATGGATTTGATTTATTTCCTAATTGGATGTAACGTGGGTAGAAGCTGTAGCAAGTAAATGCTATTTTTTATTAAGACAACAAGATACTGGATTAAATACAAAAGTCGGTGCAAGTTTCACGCTATTCGTTATTGATTTTGCACATTGTGTATGCCGAGCATGGGTGAGTGTAAGCCTTCCAGAAAAAGGAAGACAGCCTTGACTTATGCTACTGATGAAATAAAAGAAAGTTTATATAATGTTGAGCAGAAAAATATAATTTAGAACTGCCCTAAAAGGGGAAGCTTACAGTTGCGCATAGCCCTTATTGTTGGCAATTCGTTATTTTTTTTCAGACTTCATTTTTTTATGTTCTTCAATATCCCAAATTATATTAAAGGTTTTTGCATATTCTGACATAGGAGGCAAGCCAACGTTTGCTCTTCTTATATCCACGTTTTCAGGGTCTTTAATTGGTGTAAAATAGGCTTCCCCAGTCTTATCATCTATTTTGGTTTGACTGCCATAAGTCTGTTCTTTACCATTTCTCATTGCGATTCTATCTTCTAGTAATGCTAATTGACTAGGTTTAGCATTTTTATTTTTGACAGCTTCTCTTAACATTGGAAGGTACTTTTCTTGCACCTTTAGTTCTGCGTGTTGAATAACGAAAAACAGGGTTCGATTGCCATCCTCTCCAATAACATCTTCACCTAACCAGCCATGCTGATCTAATATTTTTTCAATTTTTATAATATTAATTGAATCTTGTTTATTCATGGCTATGACGGTAGCTTTAAATTCATCCGATTTTTGACCATATTTTTCTAAATCATCAAAGAATTTCCATCTTATACTTTGGTCATCTAAATAGACAGAATCTAGAATCACTATCAAGGATTTATCAAAATTAACTTCCTTTTTTTCTTTGTTTTTCTTAATAATTTCTAGAAGCTTTTTCCAGTTTTTATGAGAGTGTAAATTAGATAAATCGGTGTCTGCTATTATATGATTATATTTTGAATAACCTCCTTTTTCAGCAGCTTTAAACAATTGAACATATGAAGAGTCAATTTGATTTGCTAGAGCCCAAGAGCAAGCGGCATTGTACCTATCTGCAGTTGTGCTTTTGTCTCCAAGAACTTTAAATGCTTCTGAAAATTTTTGTGCAGATTTTTGGTAGTCTTTAGTAGAATAAAGCTGCGAAGCTTTATCAGTCAATACCGCATATTTTGCCTTTTGGTCAGTTGAAGGCTCTTTAGTAATTCCCTTCTTTTCTCCGTTTTCGCAAGATGTTAAGCTAAAAAGAGTTATTAATATTAAAATGTTTTTCATATGGTTAACGTTTATGCCAGCGTAACGAAGATATGGCACGGCCTATGGCGGAGCCACGCGATAGCGTGGTGAGCGCGCTGGCTTTGAGGGAGGCTGTGATATATCTGGTGTGTGTGCCTTGAATGGTAAATATAATCCGAAAGGTCGGATGTCCCAAGGGGTTAGAGTCCCTTGTACGCGGAGTCGTGTCCGTTAGCAAGGTAAGTGGCAAGGTGGTTTACTCATGCATTAAGTTTTATTGTATTAGTGAGTTCCTCTCTCGGTTGGGGTGACCTAAGCACTGAAGAACGGCTTTAGCCCTCATGAATACCATTAAGTAGATAAGCACGATGAATAAAGCCAGACTTCTTAGTTGGTACTGACGAACAGAACATTGCGCAGCCCATTAATGCCTTTTAAAACAAACACTCATGAATAAACTGGATACAGAGGCTGTTTTGATTTGGATAAGCCACCGCATGCCAGTAACGTCCACTATAAAAGGTCATAACAGTAGATTCAGCAGGCATTAACTAGAGGGTATTTACCTTACCAAGGGAGGTCTCCTAAACTACGAGCTAGTATATAGGAGAAGTCAGCCGAGGTCATAGTACCTAGAAGCAATGAGCTATGCCAAGCATAGAGGACTCGCATCTAGGGAAGGACTGAACGTTAAATCGTGTCTGGATTCGTATAGGAATCAGTTTATCTGATAGCCTATACCTAAAAGGACAAGAACAGTAAATTTTAAATGATAGCAAAAGTAATAGCGGCTAGAAACTTGACGAACGCCTGTAACAAGGTAGTTCGGAATAAAGGTTCGGCAGGAATAGATGGTATGAGTACGGACAAGCTAAAAGTATTTATAGATGCTCAACGCTCGGAAGTAGTAGGTCAACTTATTTCCAAAAGCTACATACCTCAAGCTATCAAGGGGGTAGAAATCCCCAAGTCAAAAGGTAAAACCAGATTACTGGGAGTGCCCACCGTAGTAGACAGATGGCTTCAACAGGCAGTAAGCCAACAATTAGCTATACACTTCGAACTAGATTTTGAAGAAGAAAGCTATGGCTTCCGTCCAAGGAAGAACCTCCAACAGGCAGTACTGAAAAGTCAGGAATACATCAATGATG
>JBGCDA010000029.1:0-120302 GCA_045104985.1 Flavobacteriales bacterium
AGAGGGATACGACCTTGAAATAATGAAGGATTTTTATATAGAGGGAACAATAATTCCTAATAAGGGGTCTCTTACTATGGGAGGTACAGATGGTGTTCAGGGAGTAGTCTCATTTATTACTCCTAACTTCTACGAATTCAACGTAGAAAATCCAAATGGTGTAGATTTCCTTACCGATGCCAATTTTTACGGCCCAATTCACGCGGAGCTTGGAACGCTTGAATTTGAAACTGGAGCTAACATCGTATTAGCCTCAGATGCTTTTGACTTCGGAGATGGTGAAGAAGTTTTAACAGGTTCTATTAGTACCATAAAAGAAGAAGCTGATGTAGTTGGTGAAATCACTATGCAGCGTTATGTAGAAAACTTTGAAGAAGGATACAGAATTATGGCAGTGCCCACTTTGAACCAAACTGTAGAGTCAGCTTTTGATGGTGACTTTTTACTGACTGGTTTTCCAGGGAGTGATTTTCCAGGGCAGCCATATACGAACATAAAGTACTATAATGAAACAGCCGCTGGAAATGTAAACTTCGGTTTCATAGATGTGCAATCTATGGATGAAGCCATAGATGCTGATAAGGCTTATTGGGGATATTTTCCACCTGAAACTTCTAATTATGTCCTAGACGCTTCAGGAGATTTTAGAAAAGGAGATGTAACCATAAATCTATCTTATACAGACACAGGAGATCCTTTAAATGACGGCTGGAACTGTATTCCTAATCCGTTTCCGTCATCTGTGGACATGTCTTCTGATCAGATAGAATTGGTAAATTGCCAGAGGGCAGCTTACATTTTAGACCACACCCTAGGTGAAGAATGGACAGGAGAATACGTGAGCTGGGTAGATGGTGTGGCTAATAACGGAGGTTCTAATATTTTAAGTTCATACCAAGGATTTTTCATACAAGCTACAGGGCCTAACGCATCTATCACATTTAAAGAAGGCTGTAAGGTAGACGACCAAGCAGATTTCTTTAGGTATGAAGATCAAACTAGACAAATCATAAGATTTACCCTTAACGATGAAGATTTCGGGTACGAAACTACCATTTCGTTCCATCCAGAAGGTACTTCTAATTTTGATAGCCAGTTTGATGGTGGGTTCATCACGACTACAGTTCTAGACCAAGGCATAGTTTCACTTTCATCTCAGCTTAACGGTATGAGTTATGCCATAAATACCATAGGTGAACTGACTGAACCTGTATCTATTACTTTAAGAGCTACTATTCCAGAAGCTGGTGAATATGCTTTAAAGTTAAAAGATGTAGATAATATGATAGAAAGTGCTTGTATAGTGGTAGAAGATACCGAAACAGGCACTTTCACCACTATGGAAGAAGGTACAGTGATTCCATTTACTACTACAGAAAATGCATACGAGACTGAGCGTTTCATTGTACATTTTTATCCAGGAGCTACCCATGAAACTCAGATGGTTTCGTGTTACAATGCTCAAGATGGTCTAGTCACTTTAAATACTCCTGCATACGGAGATTGGGCAGTGAGCTGGACAGATCAAAATGGGAACCTTGTTAGCTCTGAAGATCAGTCTGACTCAAGTGTGATTTCTGATTTAGCATCTGGAGTGTACACTGCTGTTATGACTAGTGAGGCGGGTTATTGCAACGCGCTTGTACAAGAAGTGGCTGTCTTCGAACCTGCTCAAGAAGAAGTGACCTACTTCTCTGAAATGAGTTACTGCTCAGATGAGACTGGAGAAGTAGCTGTAGCCGTGTCTAACGCTAACCAATGGAATGTAGCTGTGTTCACAGAAGGAGAATTTATTTCTGAAGCTTCTGGAAACGTAATAGTAGGACTAAACGGGCTAGATGGAGAACTTTATACTGTGCAGGTAAATTCAGAATGCACCTCAGAAGAGTTCACCGTAGATTTAAGAGACCCTAATGAAGTAACTGCAGAGTTAGAAGCAGCTTCTGAATTGGAGCTAGAAGGAGTATTGGTGCCATTTACCGCTGTTAACTTAAGCCAGAATGCACTTTACACTGAATGGTATCTGGATGGAACATTGGTTTCTGAGGCAGAAGACTTGAATTTAGAGTTTTCCGAAGATGGAGCATACATCATTACCTTAATAAGCTCTAATCAACAGTGTTCTGATGAAACTACTCATTACTTATTAGTATCCTCTACGAATAGTATCATAGAAGAATCATTGAGCTACGCCATCCTAAACGGAGATAATCAAATAACTATACAGTTTAACGGCCTGATTTCAGGAGGAGAGCTAGATGTTATAGACGCTCATGGTAAATTAGTTTATTCACAAGTCCTGAATAGCACTGCAGAAATTATACTAAACACTTCAGATTTTGCAGAAGGCATTTACATGATTTCGCTAAGCCATGATGGTGAACAAAGGTTTACTGAGAAATTCATGAAATAATAACAGTATTATGACGATCTGAATGCTCCAATTTATTCGGGCATTTATTGTAACCAGCTTCTGGCTTCTGGCGTAGGTAATAGTTGTACAAAATCTACGTTTTTCATGAATTCAATCTTTAAAATCGTGCTTTTTAGCACGGGTTTACTGACAACTGCTTGTTATGCAGGATTTTTAGTAAATGATTTTAAAGCCACATCCTCTCTCGAAATACACCAATCTGAATTAGAATCTCCTGATGACAGAATTAATTTACGTATAAAAAAGTTACGACAAGATTCAATTAGACCTCAAAGAATTCCACCTCGAAATGAAGTGAGGGAAGGTATTTCTTCGCGTGCTGCCAACTTTACGCCTGGATTTAATCAGAGCTCATTCTCAGCCCAGCTAGAAGGAGATGGTTGTTTTCAGGTGCAGGGCATTACCGTAAATTCAGTAAATCCCGCGTTGCAAATGGGAACCTTTACAGATGGAATTTCAGGTGCAGGCCTTGAAATAGATGAAGGAATAGTGCTTACTACAGGTGAAGTGAGTGAGGCGTTCACTAGTAACTCTAGTGGAGGTATTTCTCAAGGCACAGGTGGATCAGGAACCATAAACGATGCAGATCTAGATGCACTAGCCATAAATGGTAGTCCTACATTTAATGAAGCCATAATAGAAATTGATTTCTCTGTGGCGCAGTCAGTTGATGGCTTTAGTATTCCATTCCAGTTTGCTTCAGATGAGTATAACGAATATGTGTGTTCTAACTTTAATGATGTCTTCGCAGTGTTCATTAGAGGTGTAGGAATTCCTAATTATCAAACTATATCTCTAGTACCAGGCACTTCTAACCCAGTGGCCATTAATTTTGTGAATAATGGTTCGTGTGGTACAGGTGGCTCAGGCCAGCCGTCAGACCTTTCTCAGTCGGCACTGTTTATAGACAATACAGCTACTCCAAACCCTTTAGAAATAGAATTCGATGGAATAACGAGAACACTTTATGCTAGACAGCCAGGGCTTCAGCCAGGAAATTATCAACTTAAATTAGCCATAGCAGATGTGAGTGATGGCGGCTGGGATAGCGGTGTGTTTTTCGGAGCCATGGAAGGTACTTCTGGTGGAGTGCAGTTAACTTGTGCTTGTGTGAACGACCCACTAGCAGACCCCTTAGGAGATTGTGATTCAGACGGAATATTGAACGGAAATGAGTCAGATGCTCAAGCAGCTTTAGATCCATGCAGTCCTAATCCACTTGCAGTGCCGACAGGAGACTGCGATGGAGACGGCATTTTAAATCAAGATGAATCGGACGCAAGCGCAGCTTTAGATCCATGCGATCCTAATCCTTTAGGGTTAGCTATTGGAGACTGTGATGGAGATGGTCTAACTAACCAACAGGAGGCCAATGCCGAAGAAGCTATGAATTCTTGTCTTCCAGATATTAATGCTGCTCCCACAGCAGATTGTGATAATGATGGTGTTCAGAATTCACTAGACCAATGTCCCCTTGTAGCAGGTGTAGCACCCACAGGATGCCCTGATTATGACGCGGATGGAATACCAGATGCTCAAGATATAGATGATGATAACGATGGGGTCTTAGACCATATAGAATCTCCCGATTGTTTTGTAGCGGCTGAAGGTGTGGTGATTACAAACGTAACCACTTCCCTGACTAACTATGATTCTAGTGTTCCTTTTACTGGGTTATATAACGGAGATTTAACTGACCTAGGGTCCTTTGGTGTGGTTAATACAAGTGCTGTGGATGAAACTATCTATGAGCTAGAGCTGTCTGTGCCAGCAGAGTTATTAGCGGTTACTGTGATCTACCAACGAAGTATTTTCAGAAATGACGGCAGATTTAGATGGCAGGGCTGGAATGGAACTAGTTGGGTTAATGTAACAGCGGAGCTCAATGGAGATCAAGATAATAATGGCACACGTAGAGAAGAATTTATCGATACGGGAGCCACCTACTCTAGGTATAGAATTAGATCCACTGCTGGAAGAACATTCAGAAATAGGGTGAGAGAATTTGTAATAGAACTAAGAGACTATAATCCCTCTCTGAACCCACTAGCCACATGTGCGCAGGATGCTGATAATGACACAGCTCTAAATCACCAAGACTTAGACTCCGATGCAGATGGGTGTAGTGATGCTTTAGAAGCAGGAGCTTCTAATAACCTAGCCACTAATTTTCAGTTTTCATCAGCAGATACTAACAATGACGGACTGGTAGATGAAGTCGATTTAGACTTAGATGGTATTCCAGACTACAGTTCTACTTATGAAAACTATGCACAAGATGAAGATAAGAGAGCATGTATAGACACAGATTCTGATGGAGTGTTAGACATTGAAGATATAGATGATGATAATGATGGAATATTGGATACCACAGAAGATTTATGTGCTGGAGAAATCTCTTTTGAATTCTTTGATCAAGTACCTAGCGGATTCACAGTAGATAATATGCCAAACTCTAATCCTACGGCAGAAGGTAGAATCACCACTTTTGATCAGGTAGATATTTTCTCGGTTATGGGGTCCGGCACACCTTCGACTTATGGAGTGCGCTATTCAGGATTTATCAATTTAGAAACAGCAGGCACCTATACTTTTTATACCAGATCTGATGACGGCTCTAAGCTTTACATTAGTGGAATAGAGGTAGTAGATAATGATGGCTTACATGCTTCTCAGGAGCGTTCAGGTAGCATTACCTTAGCAGGGGGCGTTCATGAGTTAGAAGTGCTATTCTTTGAAAATGCGGGGAATAGAATATTACAAGTGCAGTATGAAGGTCCTTCCATTAATAAACAGTTCATTCCTTTTTCTATACTTCAGCCTACTGGGTGTGATCCTGATGAGGATGGAGATGGTGTATTTAACAGTCTAGACTTAGATTCTGATGGAGATGGATGTAGTGATGCTTTTGAGGCAGCTGCCACTACTGATTTTTCTGCTGATTTCTCTTTTTCAAGCACTACCACCTCTGGAGATACTAACGGAAATGGACTAGCAGATGTGGTGGAACAAGGCACATCAGGACAGATTAATTACACCAGCACATACAGTGTTAATGCGCTAGATGAAGATGAAAACCCCTGCGATGATGTGTGTATTATTGAAGACTGCGATGGAGATGGCTTTACGAATGATGAGGAATTAGCTGGAATATGCGGTTTACCCGCAGATCCTAATGATTTTAATTCACCATTCCAGCACTGGCAAACCACCCAAGATCAAACGCAACAAGATCAGCTATTTATTTTAGAAACAGTAGGCACTCCGAGCTTTTTTAGTTCATCTCCCATTAGTCATTTGACAGTTATGCCGGGTCATACGCTAAATCTTACCGCAGACATTACTGTGCGTGATCTAATCGTTTCAGATGGAGCTAAATTAGAACTCAAGGGGCATAAAGTTACTATGTATGGAGATTTAACTATAGATGGTTTATTCGGTCATGGCCAGGGTCATTTCCATATGATAGGCGACTGTGAATCTCAAGAAATCAAAGGAACTAGCACAGATATAGAATTATACGAGCTAACTATAGAAAATGCCTTTGGGGTTACTCTTGAAACAGATATAGAAGTTTCAGGACCTATACAGCCTGAGTTGGGAACATTTGATCTTAATGGCCAGTCACTTGTGCTTATTTCACTGCCTATTAATGGTGTAGTAAGTACAGGGAGTATCAGTGAAATAAAACCAAATGCAGACGTTTTAGGGCCTATTACGCTTCAGCGATATGTAGAATCTTTAGAAGATGGATATAGATTTTTAGGACCTCCGCTTCAGGACCTCACCATAGGAGATATATCTGATGATATGGTAACTACAGGTTTTCCTGGGAGTGATTATCCAGACCATTATTTTACAAATTTAAAGCGCTATGAAGAAGATGACCGTCTAGATGGAGATTTAGACTCAGGTTACAAAGATGTACAAAATGTAAGTGAGACTTGGGCAGAAAACCAAGGCTACTGGGCTTATTTCCCACCTAGTGAAGATAATGTGCTATTAGATGTATATGGAGAATTTAATAAAGGAGACATTACATATGATCTGAGCTATACGTTTACGGATAGTCCACATTGTGATGGCTGGCACTGCATTGTAAATCCTTACCCCTCTGCTATAGACATAGAATCTACCTGCATGACATTTACTAATGTTTCTGAAACCATCTATATTTTAGACCATACTATAGGAGGAACGTGGCAGGGAGAGTATGTAGAGTACAATAATGGGATCTCCGTAAATGGAGGAAGTAATGTGATAGCTTCATTCCAAGCATTTATGGTGCAGGCTACAGGGCCTAATGCCAGCATTACTTTTACCGAATGTGCTAAAATAGATGAGCAGGGAACCTTCTATAGGTCAGAGGAGCATGAGGAAGATTTGAGTTTTGTCAGGTTAGCGTTGCAACGCGAAGAAGAAGTATACGAAACCGTAGTATCTTTCCGTGAAGATGCCACTATGGAATACGATCCAGTGTATGATGGAAGGATGTGGCGTGCTCAAATGTACTCTGTGGCATCTGTACTAAATGGAGATACACTCAGTTTAAACACCGTGCCTTTGGACCAAGGAGATTTAGAAATCCCACTGGTAATATCAGTACCAGAAGCTGGAGAATATGAATTTTTAGTTTCAGAATTGGTAAATATTCCTATGCATTCCTGTATGTATATTCAAGATGTAGAAACAGGAGAAACCATTTCTTTAGAAGAAGGTGCCTCGTTTACGCTGGTAACTGAGGAGGATAATTATTACGCTGAGCGTTATATATTAAACTATAAATCAGTGGCTGAGTCCAGCGCTGTATCCCCTTTCTGTACAGACCTAAACTCCGGAATAGCCGAGGTGAGTCTGCTATATGAAGCTACCGGAGAGTTCACATGGCTAGATTCAGAAGGAAATGAGCTCTTAACTGAATCAGGAAACACTAGCAGGCTGGAAAATGTTTCTGCAGGGGTGTATACAGCCCAAATATCTTCAGATAGCATGAGCTGTGGAACTGCTATCCTAGAAGTTACTGTAGAACCAGTAGTAGCGGAAATAGTAGAAATCAGCTCTACTCCAGATTACTGTTCTAGTGGTTTTGGAAGCTTAAAAGTAAATGTCTTAGGGGCACCAGAATGGACGGTTAGCGTGCTGCATAACTATGAGTTGATAGCCTCAGATTCTTCTAGTGTTTTAGTGGAATTAGAAAATCTAGAAGGGAAGGTGTATGATGTAATAGTACAAACCGAATGTGCCACAGAAGAATACGTGCTAGACCTTTCAGACCCTGATGCGGTGAGTGCTAATTTTGAAAATCCAGGAGAGCTGCTCATCCAGAATGTAGGTGTGGAGGTAGAGATAGAATCCTTGTCAGAAAATGCAGAAAATAACGAGTGGTACCTAGATGAATATTTTCAAGGAGATGATGATTTTATTTCACTCACATTTGATCAGATAGGTTCTTATAAATTGCGTTTAAATAGTTCTAATGAACGTTGTGAGGATGATTATGAGCAAGAGTTAATGGTATCTGCGGCCAGCGTAATAGAAGAGAATTTACAGAAGGATTTCTTAACCATAAACAAGGAAAACGAAATTAATGTAGTCAGATTAAACGACAGATCGGGCAAACTAGATATTACGCTTTACGACATAAAGGGGAGTAAGATAGTAGAATGTTTAGGTACTACAGATAACCGCATAACTATTAATAAACAAGGCTTCAGTTCAGGGGTTTATATTCTGGAAATCAGAACGGAACAGGGGCAGGTAATGTCTAGTAAATATGCGCATTAAAATTTTCAAATAAAGCGTTGCAATAATGGTTTGCAATTAAAATAAGAGTATTATATTTGCACTCCGTTTCAAAAACGATTGATCGGGCGTTTAGCTCAGCTGGTTCAGAGCACCTCGTTTACACCGAGGGGGTCGGGGGTTCGAATCCCTCAACGCCCACTTCCAAAAGCCTTGTTTTTACAAGGCTTTTTTTATGTCCAAAAAATTCTCTTAGAAAAAGACGATGTACCTTGACCATCTTGAGGGTTGAAACCAAACAGTTCAATCTAAAGCGCTATTTATCAAAGCTATTCATCTCTGAATACTCATTGCCAAAAGCTGTGTTTAGATAGGGCTTTTTTCCTAGATCTTGTGTGTGATGGCAGTTTTAAGGATTATGATTGATTTACAGCAAAATGTGCTAGAGTCGATGCGAGCTATCCGATAGTTATTTGCGAACATTATAATAATAAGCACTCAACCAGAAGAAGTGCCTTAATGAATTCTGTGCTTTATAGAATATGAAAGAGAAAGAGTTCTTTTAACCGTTTGAAACTATTGCAACTCTAGTAATTAATCTGACTTAAAAAAAGTGATTGGAAAATTAAAAATCCAAATTTAGCGATAGGTGCAGCACTCCACTTTGAATTTCACCATCATCTACACCCCAGCCATAGTCGGCTCTTACGAAATAGCCTAAAATTTTAGCTCTCATACCTAAACCATAACTCCAAATGATAGGCTCTCTGTTATTATTAATACTAACAGATACAGGATTAGCTTCTTGGCTAATTTGATTAAAATCATTTTCATCACTGTAAGGTTGAGGTCCGGTCCATGCGGAGCCTACGTCTGAAAATAATGTAAATTGGAGTGTTTTAGTAAACTCTGAGTTTAATGGCTTTTTACTGAAAAACTCAAACAAAGGCCAGCGCAGCTCAGAGTTAATAACAGCTAAACTAGTTCCATTCCGACTATTCTGAAAGAACCCTCTCATAGGCGCATTTTGACTTAAGTAGTAATAGTTCTGATTATTAGATATGGTGGCATCTCCCTGTTGTGGAATAAGTTCGTTATCTAAACCCCCTAAAACATTCAGTATGGTTCTACCTCCAAATGATGTGGTACCTGCTCCTCTAAACGCAAAAGTCAATTTTCGATATATGTGCTGGTAATGTCTGAAATCAAACCCTATAACTTTCATGTCAGATTCTCTTTGGGTAACTTCCTGATAGTATTCTCCAAATAGCTTATAGCGCGTTCCTTCTAACAGGTTAAAGCCTTGAATCCTTGTATTGTCATAAACATAAGCTAGTCTTACACCTCCTAAAATATCTCTTTCTACTGGAACAGCCCCATTGTTAATGTCCGTAGCCATTACCTGAAGTTCATCTAGAACTCCTATGGCTGATGCTCTAATTGATCTTACTTCATCTAAAGGGTATGAAAGCTTATAGATTCCTAGAAGAGCGTTGGTTTTATAAATCCACTGTGGAAGAGCAGGGTTCTCATTAAATACTTGATTAGTAAACCGCTGTAAACTGTAAGATTTATCTAACCTTTTGGTAAGGTCTTTATAAATAATACCTCCTTCTAAGCTTGTTCTGCTAGCATTCAATCTGATTATACCTTTCAACTTGTAGTCTTCAAATAGATCTGAAACTTTAGCCATTCCGCCTATACCTGCTCCCTGATTTATAGTAGACGTGGGACTTAAGGACTGATACATTTCAAATCCTAAACTATTATCAAGTTGTGTAGTCACTTCATCTATGACAAAGTTTAGTCTGTACTTTTTGGATTTTGGAAGTTGATATGGTGCTGCAGCTGTAGTGTCTGATTTTTCTTGGATATCTTCTATCCGAACAATTTCCTTTTCTATTTCTATTGAGTTTTTATCACTTTCGAAAATGTAATTATCTGGATCTACAGGTGGTTTATATGTTTCTTCCGTAACCACAGTAAATCGGTCTAAAGGCTTGGGTTCACTTTGTTTTACTGCACTAGTTATACTGCCTTTTTCAGGCGAAACCCCATTCTGTTCGCTAATGTATCCCCAGTTAAACTGTTGTCTATTATCCTTATAAAAAGAATAGTCGTAGGTGTCTCTCTTAGAGTTTATCAAGTAGTCTTTAAGCTGAATGGAATAATTACTTAGCAGAGTTTCCCGAGTGAAATAGCGATAGTGAATTGTGGTGTCTATTCTGCTTATAGCACTATCTACAGTGGCAGCATACTGATGCTTAAAACCATTTTTGTAGGCCAAATAAGAGTAGTATTTACTATTTAGTGCTTCAGGGTGTTCTTCGTCTACATCTGGAGTGTTAGTTATTCGTTCTAATTTAGGTGTCTTACCATTTCGAAGAATGAAAACATCTTTGCTATTTGGATATGCTGCTATGGGCACATCAGCACGCAGAGTGTCATCAGGTCTGTTACTTGAGAATATAATGTCTTCTGAGTCCGGTAAAAAGCTTGGGTATAAGTCATCATAGATATCATTAGTGATTCTAGTTTGATTATTCCCTATAACGTAGTACATGTACAAGTCTGTTTGTCCTAGAACCACACCACTGAACACTATCTTCTTTCCATCATCAGAATAGTCCATGTCTATGACCTTATCTATTCTAAAGAGTTCCTTTTCTTCTAATTTAGAAGTAGAGAGGGTGTAGTTATTTAACCAAACTCTACCTTGTTTTTCTGAAATAAAAGTTAGTATATCTCCATTAGGATGCCAGATAGTAGAGGGATAAGTAAAGTCTTGGATTCTATCTATTTTGTGATCTTTTTTGACAAGCTTTTTCAGTTTTCCACTAGAAATGTGGTAGAGCCAGACTTTATATTGGCCATATTCATGAGTAACAAAACTTAAATACTCGCCATCAGGACTTCGTTTAAGCTGGCTGTATATGTACTTATTTTTCGCTTTAACTGGAACTGCTCCTAAGTATGTCTCGAACTTATCATCTAGTTTTCTTTTTTTCTTTCCTTCATACCCTAAAAGCTCCCAGTTATCTACTAAAAGCTTTATTTTCTTAAATGACGTGCTGTCAGGTTTACTAGAGAGCTGATCATATTTGTTCTCAGCTTTTTTTAGTTTTTCTGCATCTTTAACCTTCCATGCTTCAATTTTCTCTTTTTGTTTGTCTGTGTAGAGTCGATTGATATTGGGAGGAGAAACTGAGAGTTTATCCTTGGCAAATTGTTTTTCCCAGTATTCTACGAACTCTTCAGATATGGTAGCTAAATCTTGACCCAAAACAAAAAGAAAACCGTCTTCTATATTTCTACTTATCTTAGTCATATATAGAATGTTAGGAATAACACTTTCACCGTATACATCAGCTATGTATTTCCACAAGGCATGCCCACAGTATCTTACTTGAGGTCCTGTTAGTTCATTGAAAGATGAATAAAGCCCCGTATTAATACCATCTCTAATGTACTGGTCTGCCTCTGCATTCCACTTATCACCCGCATAACTTACTATACCTTCCCTGTACCATTCAGGAATGGTAAGAAATGTGGAACTTCTTAGTACATCTTTCCAGTTTCCACCGAGCATCATTTGGTTAAATAGTACTCTGGCTAGGCCTGCCTTTATTTGTGTGTCAAAGTGGCCATGATCTCCATCAAAGTAGACAAATAACTTAGAGCCTACAATTTCAGTAGTACCTCCAATGTTATCCTGATTATCATCTATTATACCTACGTTACTTTGTCTAAAGTCAGTTTGTGTATTGTAGATTATTAATTGAACTCGTTCTTCCATGGTGAAGTCAAATAAATTTTGAACTTCTTCCAAGCTTTCTTTTGAAGAGTATACGGCATACTCTGCTAGGTCTATACCACCATTATAAAAATAAACATCCACATCGTCTGCAGGATAATACAGCCAATCGAAAGTTTTATATTGAACCCGATTTTTACCAAATTCTTGCTGAGAGCCTACATAAAATTGTGCGTTGCAATATTGCAACGCCAGAATGCTCATTAAGACAGTGAGCAGAATATGTTTAAATCCAGTATCCAATATTATCGTAGAAGTGTAAATATACTTAAGCTATAGTATAAAGTGCGTTTCAGATGTGTTTAAATCATGAAGTTTTACTCTCACCAATTGAGCTTATAGAAGTCATTAAATATAACTGGATTAGCACATGTTTGTTGTGATTCACTGTTAACGTTTTTGAAAAAGACCAAGCACAAGTTTCATGAATTCACATTACCATATCCGTTAAATTCGCGCAGAAATTAGAGTTAAACACATGAAAGTAATAAAGCAGACTTATGGTCCTTTCTCGGTAAACACATACGTTTTAGTGGATGAGGTGAGTAATGAGGTTATTATTATAGACCCAGGAATGTATGATAGTCAAGAGAGAAATGCTTTTTTAGAATTGGTGTCAATTGAAAAATGGAAGCCTACTCTTCTCCTGAACACCCACTGCCATATAGACCATGTAATGGGAAATAAATTTATACATGACCAGTTTGGGCTCACACCTCAAATTCACGAAAAGGCTGCTCAGGTGTTAGAGAGAGCCTCACTTTCTGCTCAAATGTATGGCTTGAATTATGACCCTTCTCCAGAAGGCGAGGTGTCATTAACTCATAATGATGAGCTGATATTTAAGGGGAATAAATTTCAAGTATTGTTCACTCCAGGTCACTCTCCAGGGCATGTGGTGTTTTATAATCAGAAAGAAAAATATGTAATTAATGGTGATGTATTATTTCAAGGTAGCGTAGGTAGAACTGATCTGCCTGGCTGTAGCGCATCAGATTTGGTGAGGAGTATTCAGAACATCATGTATAAGTTACCAAATGAAACTTTGGTTTATACCGGGCACGGGCCAGAGACTACTATAGGTCATGAAAAGCTTACAAATCACTTTGTGACCGCCTCAGAATCAAGGCTTAATTAGGCTAAAGCTAAAGGTAGATCCTTTATCTACCTTGCTTCTTACTGAAATCTCGTGACCGTGAGCTTCTATGATGTGTTTAGAAATGGCCAGTCCTAAACCAGTGCCACCGATGTGTCTGCTTCTGCTTTTATCTACTCTGTAAAATCTTTCAAATAATCTTGGAAGGTGCTTTTCATCTATACCCATTCCGTTATCCTTCACTTCTATAAGAATAGTGTCGTCCATATCGTAATAGCGTACTTCAGTGTAGCCTTCTGTACTGCTGTATTTTATGGAATTCACTATGAGATTAGTGAGCACTTGCATTATTTTTCCTCTGTCGGCACACACCATCTCAGATTTTTGATTTGGAGCCTTTAATCGAAGAGTTACACCCTCTGATTGTGCGGTGGATTCCAACATTTCAAAAACTTCCTTAGTCAATGCAATGATATCGAAATTGGTTTTTTCAAGTGGAATAGCGCCTTCTTCTAAGCTGCTAATGTTATCTAAATCACCCAAAAGAGATGTAATCCTATCTACACTTTTAGCGGCTTTTTTAAGAAAAATCTCGTTATGCTCTGGGTCATCTAAAGCTCCATCTAGCAGTGTTAAAATGTATCCCTGAATACTGAACACCGGTGTTTTTAGCTCATGAGCTAGGTTTCCTATAAATTCTTTCCTAAAGTTCTCTTGGTTTTGGAGAAACTCTATGCGCCCTAATTTATCTTTGGACCACGCCTGCACATCACTATTCACCTCAGAAAGCACATCAGTGCCCATTTCTATTTTGAGCTTGCTCTGATCGCCTCCTCTTCTGAAATTATTTATGGTTTTATAAATAAGCTTAACCTTATTATTTAAAAATTTTTCTAGAGAAAAATTAACTACAAAAAAAGCTGCTATACTTATGGTAACTAATAAAATAATAGTTTTTAAAACCACTGGAAAGTGGTCTAGAAAAGACTCTATTATAAAATAGAAAATAGCACCAATGACAGCTATGCTAAGTGCAGTTCTTAAAGCTATGGCTCTGGGGCTTTTAATGGCCATTACTGTTGGAATTTGTACCCCACTCCTTTAATGGTTTTGAAATGTTGATCACCTAATTTTTCTCTTAATTTTCTAATGTGAACATCTATAGTTCTATCTCCTACTATTACATCTACTCCCCAAACTGAGGCTAGTATATTTTGTCTTGTAAACACTTTGCCAGGCTGAGAGTGCAGCAGGCTAAGCAGTTCAAATTCTTTTTTAGGTAACGAAATCTCATTTCCATCTTTCAGCACCATATAACGTTCAGAGTCTATGCTAATACTATTCGCCACTTTCGGTGTGGTAGTTATTTCAGAAACACCCCTTCTCAACAGTGCTTTTATCCTGCTGGTCAGCACCTTAGGTTTTACGGGTTTGGTAATGTAGTCATCTGCCCCTGCATCGAATCCTGCTATCTGACTGTAGTCTTCACCTCTGGCAGTGAGCATCGCTATAATTATGTTTTTATGTTTGGGGTTTTTTCTGAGAACCTCACAGGTTTCCATGCCATCCATAACAGGCATCATAACATCTAGAATGACCAAGTCCGGGAGGTGTTCATTAGCCTTCAGAACTGCTTCTTCTCCATTATTAGCCGTTATCACATTAAAGCCTTCTTTCTTTAAATTGTACTCTATTAGATCTACGATATCTTGTTCGTCATCTACTAAAAGTATTTTTTCTCCTGACATGTCTTGGTTCTAATCTGTAACAAAGGTCGCCCTCTAAGGTTAATTAAACGTTAATTGCAGTTTAACAGAATACCAAAGCTAAGCATACAATTCATATCTACCTTAACTCTGAAACAGAAACCATAAAACTAACCTGCCATTAAATGTTTTACTTTATCTACAAATAGGCTGGGAGAAATAGGTTTAGCTATGTAATCGTTAGCCCCAAATTTAAACGCCTTTCTCACTATCTCAGATTCACTTCTGGCAGACAGGAGCGCTATGACTGTGTCTTTTAGAGTGGGCTCCTCTCTAACTTTTAAGCAGGTAGTTAATACATCCATGCGCGGCATCATGTAATCTAGAATAATAAGTTTAGGTCTTAATTCTATGGCTTTAATAAGACCCTGGTAACCGTTTTCTGCAGTGTGTACCTCATATCCAGCTTTTTTAAGATTATATTCTAAAATGTCTAGAATATCTCTTTCATCATCTACTAGTAAAATTTTCTGTGAAGCTACCATCTAGTTTAATTAGCTCTTTTAAATTTAAGTACAAAAGTGGAGAAAGGCTCAGTGTAACTTGTTAACCCTCAGTTAAGTTTTAAGGTTATCATGTTAAGTAAGTATTAAGAAAGTGAAAATAGAAAAGGGATGCCAATTGGACATCCCTTTTACCTCTACAGCTCACTCGAGCGCTAATGAGCTATTGTGGTTATTTTTAGTAGCCTTGTTCACACACGAAAGTCTCGAATGCTCTGGCAGTACTACTATACGAAAAAGCATCGTACACTTTCCAGATGTTTTCTTTATCTACTAAACTACCATAAGCTTTCTTAGCTAATTCTAACTTAGTGCTATCGAAGTCAGTAAGTGCTAATAATTGATTTAACTGATCAGTAGTAATTAGATTATGGCGTAAGGCCTGCGTTGTAATTCTAATTTGATCACTACTAAAACAAGCTTCTTCTATAGCATACAGTAATTGATCAAATTCTGAATATGACATGGCGCAAGCTCCACCATAGCTTCCTGTAGATTCATAGCTGTAGGGTTCAAAACCTTGACTCTGCACATGGTAGTAGTCATCATTTATGATTTGGTAATTAGATGTACCACATTGTGCACCTTGGTTGTAATTATTATTACCATGAGGTCTCTGCGGCCTCTGTGGTTTAACCATGGTATGGTTTCTTCGAACATCTAGTATTCTAAGTCTTCTGTTTCGGTTTACTTCTGCTCGCACTCTAGAATTTCTTGGCACATTAATAGTACCATTGTATAGAACGCTTACCATTCCTCCGTTAGAGTCCATGTGGCTATTAGAGTTTCTACGTTTTCTAATGAGCTTTATTCTGGTATTTCCTGCTCTTAGGTTTGTGAGCGTGATAGACCCATTAGCCCGATAGCGTTCTTGGTCTATTTCTAGAATAAACGGCTTGTTATCCCAGGAAGAAATAGTAACCTTACTTCCTGCATTAGCTAGAGCTGTTACAGATGTAGTTAATAAAGCTAGCATCATAAATGCCAGTAGCGAATTATTCCTAGAACCCATCTTCTTAAGATGAAGGCTCAGTGTGTTGAATGCATTTTTCATCATATCCTTCATTTAGTGTATCACATTCTTAACCTCAGTCTATCTGATGTTAATAAATGGAATGGTTTAACATGACTCTAACTTTTCAAAACACATGCCAATGAATTAACGACATGAATTATAGACGATTACGTAGGGTTTTAGGCCTCGCTTAACTGAGAGATTTAGAAAATAAAGAAGCTTATGCTAAGTTTAGAATCTGTTTTACGGCATTTTTCATTCTCTGGTCAGCAGATGTTCTGAGGGAACGAGCCCTTAAAAGAATCCTGTAGGAAGTATGGTATTTTAAGAAGATGGCTCCACAGAAAATAAGAATCACTAGGCTTAATGCAGCTCCCCATATATGCATAAACGGTAATAAAATCATAAATAGCCCTATCCACCATAAAGGAGTGAGCACTGCCCCGAGCACTATTTTAGCTGTAGAGGTGAAGCATACGTCTTTTACCATTTTAGCACTTAACGCTCTCCCTATAAAGTAAGGAATAGCTACGCTTAGCATACCGATGATGTAAATAGGTATAAGTGCAAGTAACTTTCTACCAAACTTTTTACGAAGCTGCTTATTGGCCGCTAGGACTAAAGCTGGCGTGTCGAAAGAGCTTTTTTCTACCTGTTCTAATTCTTCATCAGAAAAACCATCGAGTTTAGTCAGGTGCTGGTCGAGCTCTAACTCTAGCGCTTTAAATTCTAAGAGGTTACTTTTTCGTTTTGAAAATAAATTTGACCATTGCAATGCGCGAAATACAAATAGTTTTTTAGTATAAAGCTCATCTTCATCTATGTGTACGACATACTTTTGTAAAATCTGCTGCAGTCTAGTAGTCAGTGCCAGCACCATTTTACTTCGATTTTCCTGGACTAAATCTAGCTCTGACGCATGAACTTCTACTTGCTCACCAAAGTGTGCAAAACCAGGATAACCAGAATGCATAATGTTAGTGAAATGAAGCCCTACAGGCTGAATTATAAACTTAGAGTGTGAGCCAGAATCGAATAAATCTCCAACCAGTCTAGCAGCCCCTTTCTTAAAAGGTTTTAAATTTTGGTCTGGCTGGTGTGTTCCTTCAGGAAATAGGGAGATAACCTGATTATTTTCTAACCTTCTCAGGCTTTCTTTAAAAGTAGGTGCGTTAGATTCTAGAATGTTAACCTTATCGTGCGGTCTGTAAACAGGCAGCATGTTCAGGCTAAAAAGAATTTTCTTAGCCCATGGCTTCTTAAATACATCTGCTCTGGTTAAAAAGTTCAGTTGTTTAGGTGAGGTAATGCAGCATAGGAGTGGATCCATAAGCGCATTTTGATGGTTAGAGATGAGCAGAACAGGAGCCTGTGTCTCATTCAATTGGGCAGCGTTTCTAACGTGTAGATTTCTGTAAAATAGTCTGCAGGCCCAGTTAACAAAGGGTTTAAGGGTAGCGTATAATACAGATTTTCCGGCCATCTAAAAAAAAATTCAAGGGGCGAAGATAGCTAGTTTAAATGGGATAACTAAATTCTCCTTTTTTAGGATTAGAATAAACAGAAATTAAGTGGAATTCTATGAGGGTTTTAACGCTTCATTTTTTTATCCCAGAGTTTATGGCCTGTACGTCCGTCTGTGCTTCCTTTACAATCTTCTGGTTTTCTTTTACTCAGAAACATGAACTTAATGCTGAAAATAATAGGTCGGTAACCTGAGTCGAAATACTTAAGCGTAGATCTGCCATCTCCGAAAGGGATTACATTAAGAATGGGCACTTCTATGCTTGGAAGAATAAACACGCCTTTTTCTGCTTTCATTCCGAAAGAAAGTTTGTAGTGCAGCTGCACCTGAAGAGGATCTGGGCTGAGGTGTGGTGCTCCTATGTCTAAAGGTTCTACGGTTTGATTTAATAAAAACCTATAATCTCCATTTACTCCGAAACCGTTTTGAATAAAATTATAGTCTGAAATTTGCCAGATGTTACTAAAGTTAACATAAGCACTGGCAAAGTTGTCTTTATAAATGCCTTCTGTGGTAACGGCATCACATGTTTCACAGATGATTTCTGTGCGCTCTCTGCCAGAGAGTTTTTTGTATGCTATGCCATAGTCTAAATGGTCTAAGAAATAGAGGTTCCTGAGTAAATGATGTCTCCCCAGTTCTGCATATAAACCTACTCTTCCTGAGGCACTTACTTCTTCTGTAATGTCCACGTTTTCGGTTAGAGAAGTGGAGTTCATTTCTGATGGAAACATGTAAGTAATGCCTGGAGAAAAATGCCAGCCAGAGTTTTTCATTCCTCTATCGTCTAAATCGTAAAGCGGTCTCATTTGTCGCTGCGCATTAGCTGTAAAGGCGGCAGTGCATGTAAGAACTAGTAAGAGAACTCTCATATAATATGGTTTTCTGATCTACTCAGTTTAACGGTTATGAAGGTAATTTGTTTTGGGAGAAATTGTGCGTTGCAACGCAGAAAATAGTTCTACCCACGTTAATGAGAAGTATTTCATATAACTTTGGCCGACCGATATGAAGCTCAGAGCAGAAAATTTAATTAAGAAGTATAAGTCTAGAACCGTTGTGAAAGGCGTTTCTTTAGAGGTAAATCAAGGAGAAATAGTTGGATTACTAGGTCCTAATGGAGCTGGGAAAACCACCTCATTTTACATGACGGTGGGTCTAGTAAAACCTTTTTCTGGAAATGTCTACTTGGATGATAAAGACATTACCTATGAGCCTATGTACCGCAGATCTCAGATGGGAGTGGGGTATTTACCTCAGGAGGCCAGTGTGTTTAGAAAACTGAGTGTAGAGGATAACATTATGGCTGTCCTACAGTTAACCAAACAATCTAAGTCTGAGCAGAAAGATAGGTTAGAGGAGCTTTTAGAAGAGTTTAAGCTCACGCATGTGCGCACTAATAAAGGAAACGTGCTTTCTGGTGGTGAACGCAGAAGAACGGAAATAGCCAGAGCTCTGGCCACAGACCCTAAATTTATTCTTCTGGATGAGCCCTTCGCAGGGGTAGATCCTATAGCTGTTGAAGACATTCAGCGCATAGTAGGTGATCTTAAAAATAAAAACATAGGCATTCTCATTACAGATCATAATGTACAGGAAACATTAAGCATTACAGATAGAGCCTATCTCATGTTTGAAGGGAGCATATTAAAAACCGGAACGGCAGAAGAATTGGCAGCAGATGAGCAAGTGAGAAAAGTGTATCTGGGTCAAAATTTTGAGTTGAGGAGAAAGGTGTAATCTTTTGTTTTTTTATTGATTAATGGGTTTAGATTCTGCCTGGTTTAAAACTTTTAAAATCAAGCGTAACAATATAGCTCTTGTAAAATGAGTTAGTTAGATAGATCTAGCACCTTTGCTGTAAAATGGTAAAAATGGCCAGATCGAATGAGCAATTTTTCCTAACGTCTTAAAAAAATTAAAGCATGAGAACGAGTCTTATCATAGCACTGTCTGTACTTCTTTCATTTGGGGTTTCTACAGATCTGCTGAGTCAACGGGCCAGTAAAAAAGGATTTAATTATAAAGCTCATGCGAAGAGTAATGCTAAACACGCCAAGATAAACGCTAAAAAGTTTAAAGCTGCTGGAGGCGATTTGACCAAGATGAAATGCGGTAAAAAGCGCAGAGTGAAAAGCAGAAGTAAAGTAAGGCGCAGAGTTAGGTAGAGCTAGTTATTCATAAATCAGTTTTGTGATAAGCAGAGGTTAGCAACTTGGAACTGAGAGGTTGCATATTATTTATTCCCCCAGCACATTAAGCATAGAATAAAACACCACCGCAGCCAGTTTGGCAGTTTGGTTATCATCATCATACCGAGGTGAAACTTCGGCTATGTCTATGCTCATCACTTTTCCAGTCTGTAAAATGGGCTTGACGAAATACAGCATCATGTCTGGAGAAATACCGAAAGGCTGAGGTGAAGAAACACCCGGAGCATTGGCCGCGTTAAGTACATCAAAATCTAAAGTGAGATACACCGAATCATGGGCTTGAAGTCTTCTCAATACTTTTAAAAGCACCTCAGCTTTACTGTGTTCAGTAATGTCTTTAGCATCGTAATAATCTACTCCGAGCTCATCTGCTCTGGCATATAAGCTGCGCGTGTTTCCGTAGGTCTGAGTGCCTATACAGATGTAGTCGAATGGCTTTCCTTCGGCCTGATGTTTCTCAGCTATTTGGTTAAAAGAAGTTCCAGATGTGCCTTTTTCATTGACAGGTCTAAGGTCAAAATGCGCATCTAGGTTAATGAGTAGCGGAGGAGTGTTGGAGTGTTTTTCACTGTGCGTTGCAACGCCAAGATAATGCCCGTAAACTATTTCATGCCCACCACCTAAAACCAGCGGAGTGATGCCATGGTTTAGAAGATGAGCTACAGCCAAAGCCAGTTCTGCTTGAGCACCTTCCATGTCTTGGTCTACACAGATAATGTTTCCTACATCTATAAGTTCGGAAGTGAGATTAAAGTTAGCCGGTAATTTGGCTAGTTCTTTTCTAATCTTAAATGGACCTTCAGCAGCTCCTACTCTTCCTTGGTTTCTGCGCACTCCTTCATCACAGCAAAACCCTAAAATGGCAAATAGTTTTTTATCCACCTCCACTTTATGCTCAGAAACCTGATCTAAATGAATGAGTTTAACAGCCTGATGGAAACGTGCCGCATCAGGATCTGTAGGATGATCTACTCTTCCTGTCCACAATTCAGGATCGGTTACCTGATAGTACTTGAGTTCCATTAGAGTGGAATGTTACCGTGCTTCTTTCTAGGGAGGTTCACCACTTTATTCTCAAGCATTTTAAATGCTTTGATGAGCTTTTCTCTGGTTTGGTGCGGTTTAATTACAGCATCTACATAGCCTCTGGCAGCTGCGTTATAAGGATTGGCAAAAAGATCTGCATACTCCTGCTCTTTCTCTTTCCACTTAGCCTCTGGATCTGTGGCTTCTTTAATTTCACCCTTGAAAATGATTTCTGCCGCACCCTTAGCTCCCATCACAGCTATTTCTGCAGTAGGCCAAGCATAGTTCATGTCTGCACCTATGTGCTTAGAGTTCATTACATCATAAGCACCACCATAGGCTTTTCTGGTAATTACCGTAATTCTTGGCACTGTAGCTTCAGAGAATGCGTATAGCAGTTTAGCCCCATTTGAAATTATCCCATTCCACTCTTGGTCAGTTCCTGGTAAGAACCCAGGCACATCTTCAAATATTAGTAGAGGAATATTAAACGCATCACAGAACCGCACAAACCTAGCAGCTTTGTTAGAACACTTAATGTCTAGAACTCCTGCTAAATAGGCGGGCTGGTTAGCCACTACTCCTATGCTTTTTCCGCCTAGTCGGGCTAGTCCTACTACTATGTTTTCTGCATAATCTTTATGCACTTCCATAAACGAGTCGGCATCTATCACTTCCGAAATCACCTCTTTTATGTCATAAGGTTGGTTAGGATTTTCTGGAATGATGGAATCTAATTTTTCTCTTACTTCAGAGCCTGCTTCGTAGTCCAGTTGAGGTAAGTCATCTTCGCAGTTCTGTGGAAGGTAACTGAGAATATTTTTTATTCCGTTTAAGGTCTCTATTTCATTTTCGTGAGTAAAGTGAGTAACTCCACTTTTAACACTGTGGGCAGATGCTCCTCCTAAATCCTCTGAAGAAACCTCTTCATGAGTCACAGTTTTAACCACATTAGGCCCAGTAACAAACATGTAAGAGGAACCTTCTACCATAAAAATAAAATCTGTGAGTGCAGGAGAGTACACTGCGCCTCCAGCGCATGGCCCCATAATAGCACTAATCTGAGGAATCACTCCGCTGGCCTGCACGTTTTTATAAAATATATCTGCATAGCCACCTAAAGAAACTACTCCTTCTTGGATTCTGGCTCCACCGCTGTCATTGATTCCTATCAGTGGCGCACCGTTAGCCATGGCCAAATCCATGATCTTACAGATTTTTTCAGCGTGTGCTTCTGCTAGAGATCCTCCTAGCACAGTAAAGTCTTGTGAAAACACATAAACCAATCTGCCATTTACAGTTCCATAACCCGTAACTACTCCATCTCCTAAAAATTTCTTTTTGTCTAGCCCAAAGTTTGTGCTTCTGTGGGTGACCAAAGCTCCCATTTCTTCAAAAGAACCCTCGTCCATGAGGTAGTGAATACGTTCTCTTGCAGTAAGTTTACCTTTTGCATGCTGGGCAGCTATTCTTTTTTCTCCTCCACCTAGCTTAGATTCTGCTAGCTTTTCATCCAGTACCTTAAACTTGTCCATTTTCATCAGATTTGGCACAAATATACTGATCCAAGACTCTGGTTTTATGCTGCTTTTCCTAACTATTTCTGAACTCACATAGACCGCTTATTATTTTTCAAATTCAGACCTATGAAAAGGGCAGATTTAGCGCCATTTACACCTGTGGAGAGGATTCACTCGGCCAGAAGTCAAAAGAGATTACTATTAAGTGTTTGTTAAATAATTAGTTGACTGTAGTTTCAGGCTTTGATGTTATTTTCGAATAGTCCATTTACTATCGTTAAAAAGTTTGATTTAAGCCTTTTAAAGCTCTGGTGCATACATATAACTTTGTTAGATGATGAAGTCATGGCTTAGAAGATTTAAACCTGCCTATGCGGTATATAACTTTTTCCAGAAAGAGAAGTTAGGTCACCTCACAGAAAAGTACAAGGCTGCAGGAATAAATAAAAGATACTACAGTAGTGTTTCTGCCAAAGATTTCAAAGGCCTACCGGAAAAAAAGAACTGGTTAGATCTTAGTAATTCTCAGGATCTTCTTCCTGGAGATAGCGTATTCGAGCTATTTTCTGAAGAACACAAGGCTGAGCTGCTTAAGTGGAGCAGTAATGGTTATGTGTTTTTGAGCACCTTCTTTTCTGAGGGGCAGGTAGATCGCGTAAATGCGGACCTTACGGAATTAGTACAGTCGGATAAGGCCGACTGGAGGTATGGAAAAAAAATCATGTTCGCTCATAAGCAGGTGGAATCTATTAAGGATTTAGCAGAGAACGGACCGCTTAAGCAGATTCTTCAAATGCTTTTAGGTCAGGAGTTACATTTATTTCAATCCATTAATTTTCTTCAAGGTAGCGAGCAAAAGACCCATTCAGATAGCATTCATATGAGCACTTACCCTAAGGGTAATTTGATAGCCGCATGGGTAGCGTTAGAAGATATAGAAACAGATCAGGGACCACTACATTACTTTCCTGGTAGTCACCTTCTGCCTTACATTACTAATGAAGATTATGATCATGGTGGAAGCGGATTATTTTTAGGAACACGCCCTTATGATTTTTATGAAGCCGAGATAGCTAAAGGGGTAGCCGTGAAAGGATTGAAAAAAGAGGTGTTCAAGGCCAAGAAAGGAGATGTGTTCATCTGGCATGCTAATTTGCTGCATGGAGGAGAGCCGCATTATAATAAAGAGCTATCTAGAAAAAGTATGGTGTTTCATTACTTTGCTGCAGAAGCCATCTGCTACCATGAGATTACCCAACGGCCTGCTTTAATAGACTAGTTTATTTCAGGGGTGCGTTGCACTAAATCTTAAAGACTCAGTTTTATAGAAAACACATTAGAATATAGCGCATCACTGGCATTTCCTATGTCAGTCAAAGCGTAATCAAGAGTAATTTTATTCAACTTTAGTCCGATTCCAAAGTTTGGCTGAAACGTCCATTCTTCTTCCAACTCGCTCAGTGCTGAGTCAGGGTCATCTTCTGGAGTTATAGGTCTTAAACTGGTAGCTTCCTGAATATTTCCTACACCTGCCCTAATAAATAGACGGTCTTTATAACCAAAATCCATCCCGAAGGTAGGATCCATGCTTATGAAGTCAGAACTTACCAATACATTTCTTCTACCATCTGTAGTAAAGTTTAGGTCTATTTCTGTAACTAGGCTTAACTTCTCAGAAATCTTAGTATTTCTGCTGGCCGCTAGAATTATTCTAGGTAGAGTGACCTCTACAGATTTTCCTGGAATGTCATTTCCTGTAAGCGTAAATATTTCTTCTACTTCTTCTCCTAAATCTGTATTCCATGAGTTTACGGTGGTAGTAATGTCTCTACCTACTAAAGCAAACCTGTAACGTTTGTAATCATAATTTATAGAAGCATCTAGGCCAAATCCGAAGGCATCAGAGAAATCACCTATCCTTCTGTAAATGATTTTAGCGTTTCCACCAAAAGAAAGTCCTGTGCGCTTTAGTTTTCTAGCATAGCTAAAAATAAAGGCATAATCTGCTGCAGAGAAGGTAGTTACTCTGTCATAGTCTAAATTACCATCTGCATCCAGCAGCTGGGTGGTGTTAGGAATGTCATCTACTCCGAACCTTACTACGCTGAAACCAGCACTAGAGAGTGAATCTATACGCTTGGCCACTCCCAGATAGTCATATTTAGCTATTCCTGCAAAGTATTCTGAATGCATTACCGCACCTTCTATTTTTCCTTTCACCCCTAAAAGCCCTGCTGGATTCCAATAGCCAGCATATACATCATCTGCTGTAGCGGCAAAGGAATTAGACATTCCTAGTGCTCTAGCGCCTACACCTATGTTTAGGAATTCATTACTAAACTTAGGTGTGCTGTCGCCTGAACTCTCCGTAGCTCCTGTGTTCTGAGCAGAAAGAGAAAGGTGAAAACATAAACCAAAAAGAAGGAGGATAAGAATTCTCATGAACGCAAAAGTAAAGACTATTAGTTGTTGTGAAGCTATAACTTCATCTGCGTTTAATTATTGTACAAAGGAGCTGTTTTACTCAGGTTTTTAAGCGTTGCAATTGTATGGATTCGTCCTCTTATTGCATCGCAATAAAAAAACGCCCCTAGCATGAACTAAAGGCGTTTTAAATTATGTATGGTGTAATGCTAACTCATGTAGTTAGCAGATGAGGGAAAGTTTAACTTCCGCACATTTCACAGTCATCTCCATTATCTATAGAGCAAGCCATGGCTTCTTCAGCCACTTGTCTTTCCTCAACAGTTTTAGCTACTGGAGCTTCTTTATACTTTTTATCTACAGTGAACTTAATGGCATCAGTAGCGGCTTTAGTTCTCAAGTAGTACATTCCAGTTTTCAGTCCAGCTTTCCAGCCATAAAAGTGCATAGAGCTCATTTTCTTAAAGTTAGCATTTTCCATGAAAATGTTTAACGATTGAGACTGATCTATGAAGGCTCCTCTATCTGCGGCCATGTCTATAATTACTTTTTGGGAAATTTCCCAAGCCGTTTTATATAGCGCCTTAAGGTTATCTGGAACCTCATTTATATTCTGAACAGATCCGTTAGCTGCTATCAGCTTGTTCTTCATATCATCATCCCACAGGCCTAGAGCATTTAAATCTCTTAGTAAGTGCTTATTCACTATGATGTATTCTCCAGAAAGAACTCTTCTAGTGTAAATGTTAGAAGTGTAAGGCTCGAAGCATTCGTTATTTCCTAAAATCTGAGCAGTAGATGCAGTAGGCATAGGCGCTACTAAAAGAGAGTTTCTCATTCCTTTTTCTACGATTTCAGCTTTAAGAGCATCCCAGTCCCATCTGTCTGTAGGAGTCACTCCCCAGAGGTCTGACTGTAGTTTTCCTTCAGAAGCGGGAGAACCTTTAAATGTTTCATAAGCCCCTTCTACTTCTGCTAAGTCTTTAGAAGCTGTGCAAGCAGCGAAGTATATGGTTTCGAAAATCTCGCTATTTAAAGCTCTAGCCTCCGGAGAATCGAACGGGAAACGCATTTTAATAAATGCATCTGCCAGCCCTTGAATTCCTATTCCTACTGGGCGATGACGCATGTTAGAGTTTCTGGCTTCTTCTACAGGGTAGTAGTTTCTATCTATTACCTTGTTTAAGTTTTTAGTTACTCTGTAAGTTACTTTATAAAGCTCCTCATGGTCAAAAGCACCATCTTTTACAAACTTAGGCACAGCTATACTGGCTAGGTTACACACGGCCACTTCATCAGGTGCAGTGTACTCCATAATTTCAGTACAGAGGTTAGAACTCTTAATGGTTCCTAAGTTTTTCTGGTTAGACTTCTCATTGGCAGCATCTTTATAAAGCATATAAGGTGTACCCGTTTCTATCTGAGATTCTAAGATTTTAAACCAAAGCTCCTGAGCCTTGATAGTTTCTCTTCCTCTTCCCTCAGACTCATATTTAGTATAAAGCGCCTCGAACTCTTTTCCATAGGCATCGGAAAGACCTGGGCACTCGTTAGGGCACATCAGTGTCCAATCTCCACCATCTTCTACTCTCTGCATAAATAAGTCGCATACCCACAAGGCGTAGAATAAGTCTCTGGCTCTTTGTTCTTCTTTACCATGGTTTTTCTTAAGGTCTAAGAAATCCATAATATCTGCATGCCATGGCTCCATGTATATAGCGAAAGAGCCTTTACGTTTTCCTCCTCCTTGGTCTACATATCTAGCAGTATCGTTAAATACTTTTAACATAGGCACTATTCCATTAGAAGTTCCATTAGTTCCTTTAATGTAAGATCCTTTAGCTCTTATGTCATGAATAGAAAGACCGATGCCGCCAGCACTCTGAGAAATTTTAGCACACTGCTGAAGTGTGTCATAAATTCCTGCAATGCTATCTTCCTTCATAGTTAGTAAGAAACATGAAGACATCTGAGGTTTAGGAGTTCCTGCATTAAATAACGTAGGAGTGGCATGAGTAAACCATCCCTGGCTCATCATGTTATAAGTTTCTATGGCCGATTCTATGTCGTCTATATGAATACCTATAGACACTCTCATAAGCATGTGCTGAGGTCTCTCGGTTACTTTACCATGCGTTTTTAAAAGGTAAGATCTTTCTAACGTTTTAAACCCGAAGTAATCGTAGTTAAAATCTCTATCGTAAATGATGGTAGAGTCTAAGCGCTCTGCGTTTTCCATCATTACTTTGTACACATCCTCAGCTATTAATGAGGCGTTAGCTCCAGTTTTTGGATCTTTATATTCATAAAGATCTGTCATAGTTTGGCTAAATGACTTTTTAGTGTTTTTATGCAAGTTACTCACCGCTATTCTAGAAGCTAGCTGAGCATAATCTGGGTGAGTAGTAGTGTTAGTAGCTGCTATTTCTGCGGCTAAGTTATCGAGTTCAGAAGTGGTTACACTATCATAAACTCCTTCGATAACCTTCATGGCTACCTTTAGTGGGTCTACTGCTACGTTTAGTCCGTAACATAATTTTTTTACACGAGCAGTAATTTTATCAAATTGTACTGTCTCTTTTCTGCCATCTCTTTTTAATACATACATGGTGTTCCTCCTGAATGGTTATAAGGTTTGAAATTGGGTTAGTTTAGGGATAATAATCTCCCTCTGGGTTGTCAATAAATGTTCCCAGTAACGTTGGTTATATATCTTAATTTGTTTGGGTAAGCGGTACTCTACATTTTCATGGACTAGCTTTTAAAGCTTAGTCAATAGGTTGGCTAGAAATCTTCATCTAGGCTAAATGACTGAGATTCTTTTCCTGTCATTACACCTGCTTTAGCGTATTCACCCACTCGTTTTTCAAAGAAGTTGGTCTTTCCTTGAAGAGAAATCATTTCCATGAAATCAAACGGGTTAGTAGCGTTGAATATTTTTTCACATCCTAACTCGGCTAGTAATCTGTCTGCCACGAACTCTATGTACTGTGCCATAAGGTCTGCATTCATTCCTATAAGTCTTACAGGAAGCGCGTCCGTTACGAACTCTTTTTCTATTTCTACAGCATCCAAGATAATTTTCTTAACCGCTTCAGGGTCTAGTTTATGTTGGATATGATTGTTATAGATCAAACAAGCAAAATCACAGTGCATTCCCTCATCACGTGAGATAAGTTCGTTAGAGAAACTTAATCCTGGCATGAGTCCTCTTTTCTTTAGCCAGAAAATAGAACAGAAAGAACCAGAGAAGAAAATTCCTTCTACAGCAGCAAAAGCTACTATCCTCTCAGCGAAGCTACCGTTATCAATCCATCGTAAAGCCCACTCCGCTTTCTTTTTTACACAATCTAATGTTTCTATAGCGTTAAACAGCATGTCTTTCTCAGCCGTATCTTTTATGTAAGTGTCTATAAGTAAGCTATATGTCTCAGAGTGGATGTTCTCCATCATGATTTGGAATCCATAAAAGAACTTGGCTTCAGTGTACTGAACCTCAGCCACAAAGTTTTCTGCCAAGTTTTCATTTACGATACCATCACTAGCCGCGAAGAATGCCAAGACATGCTTAACAAAGTGACGCTCGTCATCATTTAATTTCTTATCCCAATCTACCAAATCAGCTTCTAGATCTATTTCTTCAGCGGTCCAAAAACTAGCTTCTGACTTTTTATAAAAAGACCAGATGTCATCATGCTCTATCGGAAATAAAACAAATCTGTTTGGGTTTTCTGAAAGTATCGGTTCTATAAACTTTTCTTCTGCCATGGGGTTAAAATTAATAGAGTCGAGAAAGCGGAGCTTGCACAACTCTGGATTGTAAATAAAAAATTAGTGGTCTGGTGACTTTTCTAAAAAGTGTAAACCGTGGTAAATTATTCAGTATTGAATACTCTGTTTTCCTGCGATTATTAGACATCACAAAGGTTGATATTTTCTTGCTTCAAACCCAGAACAAACAATTCACAATTCCAGATAGTTTTACACAGAGACTTTTGTGATCTTCTGAACCTTCGATTCTGCGGTGTGAGTCAATACTGTCGGGCTTTAACGGGACGCTTAAGTCTTAGTTCACCGTACGTTGATAACTTGATTTTTCTCTCAAGTGTTTGACTGGTAGAGGGTTTGTATCGGCTGTTAACAGTGTGTGAAAAAAAACCAATTCCAACTTCTAATTATAGGGGCCAATACGCACTAGTTTATGTAAGCTATAAATAACGAATGTCTGCCGTTAAAAAATTACCAGCTGATATATTATCTATGCACTTTTTGGCGAAGAAATCTCTTTCATCAGCCATTCTGTCATGGTTCTTAATGATTCATTTAAATGGAATGGTTTATGACTCCGAGCGTCCATACAAAAAACTAGAGTTGAGGTCGATTTCAATTATTTTTGCAACGCGAAAAAAACCAAAGATACCCCACCCAATATAACCCAGAATAAAGAAGATATGATAGGTTCCATTAATAAACTGCTGAAAAAATTTGTAGGAGATAAGACCGAGAAGGACATTAAGTTAATGCAGCCTTTGGTAGCGCAGACTAACGAGTTTTTCGACTCGTATGCCTCTCTTTCTAATGATGAGCTTAGAGCTAAAGCTTTAGAGTTAAAGCAAAGAATAGCCGATTATATAGCTGAGGATGAAAATAGAATAGCAGAATTAAAAACCATGGCAGATGCGCCAGAGGTGTCTATTACCGATAAGGAAACGTACTTTGAGGAAATAGATGAGCTTACTAAAAGTTCTGATGAAAAGTTAGAGGAAGTTTTAGAAGAAATTCTTCCTGAGGCCTTCGCAGTGGTTAAGGAAACAGCTAGAAGATTTAAGGATAATGAGAAAGTAGAGGTTACAGCCTCTCAAATGGATAGAGATCTGGCTGCTCAGAGAGACAGTATAGAAATAGAAGGAGAGAAAGCCTTATGGCATAACTCATGGAATGCCGCAGGTGCGGTAATAAAATGGGAAATGGTGCATTATGATGTGCAGCTCATAGGTGGTATTACCATGCACCAAGGAAAAATAGCTGAGATGCAGACGGGAGAGGGTAAGACTTTGGTGGCTACATTACCTGTCTTCTTAAATGCACTAGCAGGCAGAGGTGTTCACTTGGTTACAGTAAATGACTACTTGGCTAAAAGGGATAGCGAATGGATGGGTCCTATCTTTGAATTTCATGGGTTAACAGTCGACTGTATAGATAAGCACAGACCTAACTCTGAAGAGAGAAGAAATGCTTACAAGGCAGATATTACTTATGGTACCAATAACGAGTTCGGTTTTGATTACCTTAGAGATAATATGGCTTCTGATGTGGAAAGTTTGGTACAAAGAAAACACCACTACGCCATAGTAGATGAGGTAGATTCAGTACTTATAGACGAGGCCAGAACACCACTCATTATTTCAGGGCCTACACCTAAAGGAGATGAGCACGAATTCGATGCGCTTAAGCCTAAAGTACAGATGCTGGTTAAGGCTCAGAAAGAATTGGCGTTGCAATTTTTATCCGAAGCTAAAACCAAACTAAAAGGAATAGCCGAAGGAGAGCCGTCTAAAGATGATCTTAAAGAAGGTGGTATGGCTCTACTAAGAGCGTTTAGAGGTCTGCCTAAAAATAAAGCGCTGATTAAATTCCTCAGTGAAGAAGGCGTGAAAGCTCAGTTACTCAAAACTGAAGGGTTTTACATGCAGGATAATAGCCGTGAAATGCATAAAGTAGATGCAGAGCTATACTTTACCATAGATGAAAAGACTAACGGAATAGAGCTTCAGCCTAAGGGAATAGAAGTAATCAGTAAAAACGTAGAAGACGATAATTTCTTCATCATGCCAGACATAGGTTCTGAAATGGCAGATATAGAAAATTCTGGCGCTACTGAAGAGGGGAAATTAGAGCAGAAGCAGAAGCTAATGCAAGATTTTGGAATTAAGTCTCAGCGTGTACACACTATTAACCAGCTATTAAAGGCATACACTCTTTTTGAGAAAGACATTGAGTATGTGGTAATGGATAATAAAGTAAAGATAGTAGATGAGCAGACTGGGCGTATGATGGAAGGTAGGCGTTACTCTGATGGTCTGCACCAAGCCATAGAATCTAAAGAGAGTGTGAAGGTAGAAGCAGTGACTCAAACGTATGCTACTGTTACCTTACAGAACTATTTCAGAATGTACCATAAGCTCTCTGGAATGACCGGAACAGCAGAAACAGAAGCTGGTGAATTCTGGGATATCTATAAGTTAGATGTGGTGATTATTCCTACCAATAGACCTATAGCCAGAGATGATAGAGATGATTTACTTTTTAGAACTAAACGTGAAAAGTATAACGCTGTTATAGATGAAATAGTAGGACTTACAGAAGCTGGCCGACCAGTACTAGTAGGTACCACTAACGTAGAAGTATCTGAGCTTCTTGGTAAAATTCTAGATTCTAGAAACATTAAGCATAATGTACTTAATGCCAAAATGCACCAGCGAGAGGCAGAAATAGTAGCTGAGGCAGGTAACAAAGGTCAGATTACCATAGCCACTAACATGGCAGGTAGGGGAACAGATATTAAGTTAAGTCCTGAAGTAAAAGCTGCTGGTGGTTTAGCCATAGTAGGTACAGAAAGACATGATTCTAGACGTGTAGATAGACAGCTAAGAGGTAGGGCAGGTAGACAGGGAGATCCAGGATCTTCTCAGTTCTTTGTTTCTCTTGAGGATGAACTGATGAGACTCTTTGGTTCAGACAGAACTGCTAAAATGATGGATAAGATGGGCTTCAAAGAAGGAGAGGTTATTCAGCATGGAATGATTACTAAGAGTATAGAAAGAGCTCAGAAGAAAGTAGAGGAGAACAACTTTGGTGTTAGAAAAAGACTGCTAGAGTATGATGATGTAATGAATGTGCAGCGTGAGGTTATCTACAAGCGAAGAAGAAATGGATTAGACGGAGAACGACTAAAGTTAGATTTGGCTAATATGTTCTACGAAATGTCAGCAGAGCTTGTAAATGCTTACAATGCGTCTAAAGACTATGAGAACTTTTCTTTAGCCACGATTAAGCGTCTAGCCATTAACCCCCCATTTTCTGCAGATGAATTTGGGTCTAAAAAGCCAGATGAACTTATAGGAGCATTATACCAAGCGGCTAGCGTTAACTATGAGAAACGTGCTGAAGACATGGCAGACCAAGCTTTCCCTGTAATTACCAGAGTGTATGAAGATGAAGGGAATAACTACACTAACATGGCTGTGCCTTTCTCAGATGGTAGAAAGCAGCTAAATGTAGTGGCCAATATAGAAAAAGCTTACGAATCTAAGGCCAAGTCTTTAGTGGTGGATTTAGAAAAAGGTGTGACTCTTTCTATTATAGATAACAAGTGGAAAGAACACCTAAGAGATATGGATGACTTGAGACAGAATGTACAATTCGCATCTCACGAGCAGAAAGATCCGCTACTTATTTATAAGTTCGAGTCTTATGAACTATTTAAAAAGATGGTAAGCGAAGTAAATGAAGAGGTGTCTTCCTTCCTTATCAACTGTTCACTTCCTGTAAACGAGAACCAAGTGCAAAGTGCAGATCAGGTGAGAAAACCAGCGCAGCCTCAGGGAGTAGCCCAAAAATCTGAAGTGAGAAACACAGCAGAAAGAGCCGCAGCCGCCAGAACTGGAGGAAACGGTCAGACTGCCACTGCACCTAGGCCTAAAGCAGAACCTATAAGGGTAGAGGCCAAAGTGGGAAGGAATGAGCCCTGCCCATGCGGCTCAGGAAAGAAGTTCAAGCAGTGCCACGGTAGGGCATAAGTTGATTAGATGATTATTTAAAAACACCATTCACAGCTGTTGATGGTGTTTTTTTTTGTCTTAAAATTTAGACATTCTATTGCCTATGAACAGTATTTTAGGCCTCGTGCTAAGTATAGAATCATTTTATTATTTATCTCAGGCTTTTCTGGCGCTTATAGGTGCCGCACTCTTATTCTCTATTTATTCTAATATAAAACTCAGGTATTTAGAGTTAATCATAGAAGATGATGCACATAAGCGCATAGATAAAGGGCTATTATACCTAAGCGGGGCGTTGTTTACATGGGTACTTTCAGGTATTAGTGGTTTTGTGTCAGGAGACTATATGGTCTCTGCAGAATTAGAAACATGCCTTAATCTGGCAGACCATCTGTTTTCCATTTTAAATAATTCGTTCATCCTATTAGCACTATTCTACTTTTATTACGCACCTAGGTTCATTTATCAGAACATTAAGAATATCAGAATTATTTTGGCCATAATTATCTGCGTTGCAATAGCTACTGTGCTCCTATCTATCAACTCAAGTGCTACCTCGGACGAGAGTGTAAATTATACCGCTATTCCTGATTTCTTGCTTTCAGCCTTCCTGAGTATATTGCTTGCTAGCTCATTAGTTCAAACTTTTTTGAAAAGAGGCTTTAAAGCCATAGCGGTAATATCTGCCTTAGTAATGGTGTTAATGATAACATCTCAACTGAACGAAGTATTCCCTAGATTTCTTGAGGAAAACACTAACTATTTGCTACGCCTAGTATCTAAATCTTCACTCATAGCTATTTTTCTTCTCTTGGCTACATCATGGGTCATTAGATTATCTAGCACCCCTTTAGTTAAAGAAATGCAACTTAAATTCATAGACTGGTCAGTCATAGAACTATCTATTCCTTCTAAAAACATTTTAAACGAACGCATAGATTTTCAGTCTAGAACCACTCAGTTTAAGAACCTCTTAAAATTAGGAGTAAGGCGGTGCTACGGAACGGGAAATGAAGCTAGCATCTCTGTAGGAAAAGCTGGTGAGATTTCTAACCAATCTTATCTAAATAGAATCGTAAATGAAATTAACACATCATTAGCCTTAGAAGAACAATTAAAGTTAGACCGTAGAGACTTATTTACTTTTATAGGAGAAGGAAATTACAGGCTCAGGATTCTTCCAGAGCATATTTCCATTCATCCTGCATTGCTTTCTGATTTTACTCAGTCTGCTGAAAATAAGGAATATAAAGATATTTCTACCTTAGATAAATAGAGTTACAATTAAATACAAGCAGTAATATTTAGCTATACTTGGTTACTTCCCTTTTAGAATTGGGATAAGAAAAGGTGCTTTGCATAAACCTAAAAAATTTATGTAATGAATACTCCTAGTTCTCCTTTGTCTCAGAAGTCTTTTGGCCACCCTAAAGGCTTGTTTTATTTATTCTTTGCTGAGCTCTGGGAGCGTTTTTCCTTTTATGGAATGAAAGCACTCCTAATTCTTTACATGACCAAGCAGCTTATGTTTAGTGATACTATGTCAATCGGAATATTTGCCGCTTACATGTCTTTGGTTTATGTTACTCCCACCTTCGGAGGTATTCTGGCAGATAAAGTTTTAGGCTTTAGGAAAGCCATTTTTTTAGGAGGTGTGTTAATGGCCATTGGGCATTTTCTGCTCACTATAGAGCAGCCTATTTTCTTTTACCTATCCCTAGCTTTCATTATAGTAGGAAATGGATTTTTCAAGCCTAATATTTCCACTTTTGTAGGAGCCCTATATCAGGATGATGAGGTCAAGAAAGATGCTGGATTCACTATATTTTATATGGGTATAAATATAGGGGGTGCCGTGGCTCCTCTGCTCTGTGCATGGTTAGCCGAAGTGTATGGCTGGCATTATGGGTTCATGGCTGCAGGCTTAGGAATGTTATTGGGGTTATTCATATTCCACAGGGGAATACAGACCAATGTTTTTGGCGAAAAGGGTTTAGTACCAAATGTGGTGGAGTTTTCCATAAAAAAGTATGGAATAACTAAAGGTAACTGGGTAGCATTGCTTGCAGTAGTATTAGTGCCAGTGTTTGCGTTGTTCGTAAGGTTTTATCAGTATGAACATTACTTAGTGTGGATTACTTCATTCGTTATAATAGCAGCACTGGTGAAAATATGCTTAGGATTATCTAAACCAGCTAGAAACAAGGTTATGGCAGCCGCTTATTTTACTGTGTTAATGACTATTTTCTGGGCTATTTTTGAACAGGCAGGAAGCTCACTAACCCTTTTTGCAGATAGAAATGTAACATTGGTGGGGCTTAATGCAGCTCAAACAAATAGCATTAACTCAGGTTATATTATTCTTCTGGCCATTCCATTTTCTATGTTTTGGACCTATTTATCAAAGAAGAAGTCAAACCCAAACTCTGCAGTGAAAAGTGGATTTGGTTTGCTGCTGCTAGGCTTAGCTTTTATAGTGTTCTCACTTTCGGCCAGGAGTGCTATAGATGCCATGACTCCTATGTGGTACCTGTTCGTAGGCTATTTTATTCTTACTGTAGGTGAGTTATGCATTTCCCCTATAGGCCTTTCTAAAATGACAGAATTGTCCCCTTTGAAATATGTATCTTTTATTATGGGAGTATTTTTTACATCTTCATTCTATGGACATTTCTTTGCAGGAAAAATAGCTGCCCTAACCGCTGTTTCAGAAGGAGCACAATCGCCTTTCTCTCAAGGTTTTTTCGGGCAATTGGTTTCGTTTATTACCAGCTTAGATTTTCAGAGCTCTGTAACTTTAGGTGAGTCTCATGAGCAACTGTTTTCTTATGTGTCAGTTTATGCGGTGTTTGGGCTGCTGAGTGTTATGCTTGGGGTGCTAGCACTAGTCGTTTCACCTCTAATCAAGCGACTGATGGGAGATGTGAAATAGGCATCTGTTTAGAATAAAGAACCTTGTGTTTCTGTCATTTCAGGTACTTTCACTTCGATTCCTGTTTTTTCTTCTAGCATCTTCCCGAATAGAACACAAGTCTCTGGAGTTTTAATGCTGTTAAACTGGTGTATCCAAACATAAACGTTGTTCAAGCCTAGCTCCATCCAATGGTTTATGCGCTCTGTCCATTGTGTTAGCCTCAGTTCATCTGAAGAATGAAGATCGTAACCGCCAAATCTTAGGATTAAAGTGTCTGAAGTCATACGCATGTGTATGGCATCTCTTCTTCCTGCGGTGGCAGAAATGACTGCAGAAATTTGCCGCTCCTCCATGAGTTTCCAGACTTTTTCAGCTTCAGAATTACCGGTAAACCACTCAGGATGTCTGAATTCAAGCGCTAGCTCAAAATCTTCAGGTATGGTTTGAAGATATTCTACTAACCTATCGGCATATTTAGGAGCATAATCTGGTCTTAACTGAATAAAGCTTGGCCCCAGTTTTTCTTCGAAATGAGAAACGGCCAGAAGAAACTCATCCGTTAATCCTTCGGAGTTTAAAAACCTTCTATAATGTGTAATTAAGTTTGGAAATTTCGGGCAGAATTTAAATTCTGATTGGCTGAAGTTCTTCCATTTAGAGATTACTTCAGGCCCATGAATTTTATAATGGGTAGCATTTAGTTCTATAGTATTAAACTGCTTGCAGTACTCTGGCCCCATTTGATCGGCTTTGGTTTTAGCAGGAAAGATTTTCCCTTTCCATTTGGGAATGTTCCACATGGTACCTCCCATGTAGATTTTCTTTTCATTGCTGCTGCTTGTCTGCCGCATGGATGATTGCAACGCTAAGTTACCCGCAGTATTAGGATGATCTGGTGGCAGTAGGAATTCTATTCCTGAAACATCTTCTAGTTTTCCGAATTTCATGGTACGGCTAAACTAAAAAAAACCTTCCACCCAGATATCATCCAGATGAAAGGTCGTTATGCTTAGGGTGAATATTGTTAAAATTATGCGTTCTGCATAGTTACCACACGCTGAGGATAAGGTGCCTGATAACCAGCTGCTCCTAAAGCATTTTTAATGTCTCCTCTTAATCCCCAGAATACATCCCAATAGTTCTCTACAGTAGAATATGGTAATGCCAGGAATTGAACATTATTTTCTCCAAGTTCAGTTACGTATACACTTGGCGCAGGATCTTGAAGTACTAGTGGGCTGTTTTTAAGAAGATCCAGAACTATAGCCTGTGCCTTATCTATGTCTCCATCATATCTGATGGCAAAAGGAATGTCACATCTTACGTTACCTTTTGTAGAGAAATTAGTTACATTTCCACCAGCCAATGGGCCGTTAGGAATGATTTCAGTTTTGTTCTGGAATGTCTCCAGTTTAGTCACAAACACTGAGATTTCTTTTACAAACCCAAGAGCTCCCTGAGCCTCTATAAGATCACCTACTTTAAAAGGTTTGAATAAAAGAATGAGGACTCCTCCAGCAAAATTGGCTAAACTTCCCTGAAGTGCCAATCCTACAGCTAGACCCATAGCACCTAAAATGGCTACGAAAGAGGTGGTAGCTATACCTAGCATACCAGCTACTGAAATGAATAAAAGAGCTTTCAATAGAAACGCCACCATAGTGGTTAAGAATGGCTGCAAAGACTCATCTACATGCCTTCGTTCTATAAGTTTTCTAAATGCTTTTACCGCAAATCCTATGATCCACAGACCTATAATGAGTACTGCCAATGCTCCTAGGACTTTCGGTGCATATTCTGTTAGTATAGTAAGTGCTTTATCTAGATAAGTGCTAATATCGGTTTCCATGGTTTATAAATTAAAAAGGTTAAAAATTGGTTGGTATTGGATGTTAAGACGTCAGGTGCTTATAATAAGTCACTTAGGGGTGATTTTTTGTCAGGTTAGAAACGGCTAAGAGGAGCGTTATAACTGGGATAGAAGAAAAAATATATTTTTTCTATTCATTCTGAAACAAAGGTTTTAAGATACACGTATCACCACCTGTAAGTTCTCATGTAGAGATATTAGATAGTTTAATTGTTTTCATTTATTTACCATCAAGGGCCACTCAACGGAGTGGCCCTTGATACTTTGGGTTTTTTTTCTGAAACATCCCTTCACTCAAAATTCCTCATATTTGTTACTTGCAAAAAATTGGGTATGAGTAAAACCCATTAATATAAACTAGAAAATATATAACCAATGAAAACACTTCTTATGTGCTGTCTGCTTCTGACGGCTACCACATTTACATCAGATGTAAATGAAATACTAGAAATAGGAGCCAAAGCGCCTATGACCAATGTAAAAATGATGGATGTCTCTGGAGAGTCACTGGCACTCGAAGACATTAAGAAAGAAAATGGCCTTTTAGTGGTGTTCTCATGTAACACGTGCCCGTTCGTAGTAGGAGGAAAAGGAGAAGGCTGGGAAGGTAGATATAATGATGTGCATCTCAGATGTGAGAAGAATAGAGTGGGTATGGTGCTAGTAAATTCTAATGAAGCTAAAAGAGAAGGAGATGACAGTTTTGAAGAGATGAAATCTCATGCTAAAGAACAAGGATATCAAAGCTATTATGTAGTAGATGAAAATTCTGCTTTGGCTGATGCTTTTGGAGCTAAAACCACTCCTCATGTATATATGTTTAATGGTGATATGGAATTAGTCTATAAAGGAGCTATAGATGATAATGTAGAATCTTCGGAAGAAGTGAAAGAAGAGTGGTTAATAGATGCCCTCAATAACTTAGGCGCAGGAAAAGAAATAGACCCTAACTCCACTAGACAGCTAGGCTGTAGCATTAAAAGAGTAAAATAAAAGTCCGTAATAGACGCTTTACAAAAAGGGGCGCCCAATTGGGCGCCCCTTTTTATTAATCAATGTTCTGTTGTATTTAAGCTCTTGGCTTAGATCACTAGCATAGCATCACCATAGGCAAAGAATCTGTACTCTTCTTTAATAGCCTCTTGGTAGGCATCCATAACTAAATCATAACCAGCAAAGGCTGAAACTAACATAAGCAGTGGACTCTGTGGAGTATGTAAATTAGTAACTAGGCTGTCTGCTATTTTAAAATCATAAGGAGGAAAGATAAACTTGTTAGACCATCCTGAGTAAGGCTTAAGCTGATCATAAGTACTAACAGATGTTTCTAGAGACCTCATGGTAGTGGCTCCTATAGCGCATATTTTACGCTTAGCTTCCATAGCGGCATTTACTTTAACAGCCGTAGAATCTGGAATTTCTAACTGCTCACTATCCATTTTATGCTTAGTCAAGTCTTCTACCTCTACGTTTCTAAACGTACCTAAACCTATGTGCATGGTAAGCTCCGAGAACTCGATCCCTTTAATTTCTAGTCTCTTCATTAATTGTTTGCTAAAGTGCATTCCTGCAGTAGGCGCTACTACAGCTCCCTCTTTAGCACCATAAATAGTCTGGAAGCGCTCTTCATCCGAAGGTTCTACAGCTCTTTCTATATATTTTGGAAGTGGAGTTTCACCTAGTAAGGCTATGGTAGCTTTAAACTCATCATGAGTTCCATCAAAAAGGAATCTTAATGTTCTTCCTCTAGATGTAGTGTTATCTATTACTTCTGCTACCAGTTCATCATTTTCACCGAAGTAAAGCTTATTCCCAATTCTTATTTTTCTGGCTGGATCTACTAATACATCCCATAATAAACTTTCTCTGTTAAGCTCTCTCAGTAGGAAAACTTCTATAACCGCACCAGTTTTTTCTTTGTTACCATACATTCTAGCAGGGAAAACCTTGGTGTCATTCAATACCATTACATCACCATCATCAAAATAGTTGATCAACTCATGAAAATGTTTGTGTTCGATTTTCCCAGAATCCTTGTGCACTACCATTAACCTAGACTCGTCTCGGTTTTCCATAGGGTATTGTGCTATTAATTTTTCTGGAACCTCTAGTTTGAATTGAGATAATTTCATGTGTGTTTAAGTACTTTTTAATGAAAATTTTAAGGGCGCAAAAGTAGCGAAAATTACCGTATTGCCCTAATTTATTCGAGTCTACAGTGATGTTAAACAGTGTTCAAAAGACTCAGGAGTAAATGCCTTAGATACTTCGTAAGAGCCTATACCTTCCCGTCTGAGACTAGTAAGGTGAGCACCATTATTTAATTCTAATCCCATATCTCTGGCTATAGATCTTATATAAGTGCCTTTAGTGCATTTAATGTCAAAACATATATGCGGCAGCCTTATATCCGTTATGTCGAATGATTTTATTTCCACAGCCTTACTTTTAAGCTCTACCGGTTTTCCTGCTCTAGCTAAAGTGTATGCTCTTCTACCATTTACTTTTTTAGCAGAGAATATGGGAGGTACTTGATCCTGAGTGCCACTTAAACTGGATTTGGCAGTTATTAGTTCCTCTTGGGTTAGGTGGGTATACTCAAAAAACTGATCTTCTTCTGTTTCTAAATCAAAACTTGGTGTACTAGCTCCTAAGGTTATAGTACCAGTGTAACGTTTTTCTAAATCCATAAGCTCATCTATTTTTTTAGTAAACCTGCCTGTAGCTATCACTAACAGTCCTGTGGCTAGTGGGTCTAGAGTTCCAGCATGACCTACTTTTATTTTTTTTAGATCGAGTTTTTTTCTAATGAGGTAACGCACTTTTTTAACTGCATCGAAAGAGGTCCAGCCGTAAGGTTTATCTATTAGAATGAGCTGACCTTCTAGAAAGTCTAAACTTTCTTTGTTCCATGGAGTCATTGAATGTTTATGTTTTTTGGCGTTGCAACGCGAAATTAGAAACTTACCACTATTAAAGGTCTTCTTTAACTAGAGATGATAATATTTTAACCAAAACTTACGTGTTAACTAAATCTTAAAGTAAAGCTGAGGGTGGTAAGCGGTAATACTAAATTTGTAATAATCCTCAAAAAAAACATTGGAATATGAAAGGAATTCTCATAGGTTTATGCCTGTTGTGTGCTGGGGCCACACAAGCTCAGCAGTATAACTCCGCTGTAGGGGTGAGAGGAGGAGGGTTAAACTCTATTAGTTATAAGAAAACCTTAAATGATTTCTCTGCTTTAGAAGGAATAGGGTCTTTCAGGTATAGTGGGCTTTTATTAACAGGTCTCTACACTATACAAAACGATTTTACGGCAGAAGGAGAGTCTTTTCAGTGGTACTATGGTGGCGGAGCCCACATTGGTATCTTTAATAATAGGGCTAGCTTTTTTAATGAGGGTAATTCCAGTACTGCTGTTATAGGTGTAGATGGGGTAATAGGAATAGAATATACCTTTAGCGAAATCCCTTTAAACTTGTGTTTAGATTATAAGCCAGCCATTAATCTTATAGGTTACACTGGTTTTTGGGCAGACCACGTGAGTGTGGGTGTAAGATATGTAATAGATTAATGTGTCGTAAAAATGACATTTACTTAGCACTGAATATCCCATCGTAGTAATTACATTTGCCTGACCTCATGCCTTCCGTAGCAGACATAAAAGCACCCATAGCCAATGAGCTAAAAATCTTTGAAGAGCATTTTAAGAATTCTCTTAAAAGTAAAGTCTCTTTATTAGACAAGATTACACACTACATTATAAAACGTAAAGGGAAGCAGATGCGTCCAATGTTCGTTTTTTTGTGTGCCAAGTTAAATGGCGAGATCAATGAAAACACCTACACTGCTGCCAGTTTAATAGAGCTGCTACATACGGCTACACTCGTGCATGATGATGTAGTAGATGATTCCTCTCATAGACGAGGTTTCTTTAGTTTAAACGCTTTATGGAAAAATAAAATAGCTGTTTTGGTAGGAGATTACCTTCTGAGCAGAGGGCTTTTATTGTCTGTAGAAAAAGGCCAATTTCAGTTATTAGGCATAGTAAGTAAAGCCGTTCAAGAAATGAGCGAAGGGGAGCTGCTCCAAATGGAAAAAGCTAGAAAGTTAAACATAGATGAAGCACAGTATTATGAAATCATAAGACAGAAAACAGCTTCATTAATAGCGGCCTGCTGTGCCGCAGGGTCTGCTTCAGTGAATGTAACCGATGAGCAGCAGAGTAAAATGTATGAGTTCGGAGAAAAAGTAGGAATGGCTTTTCAAATTAAGGATGACCTCTTCGATTACCAAATCATGAATAAAACAGGAAAACCTACCGGTATAGATATTAAAGAAAGAAAAATGACCCTTCCTCTGATCTACGCTCTTAATAATGCAGATAAGAAGGAAAGAAGGTGGCTTATAAACTCAGTTAAGAAGCATAACGAGAATAAGACCAGAGTTAGAGAGGTAATGGAGTATGTGAGAAATAGCGGTGGCATTAACTACGCCACAGAAGTTATGAATAAATATGCCCAAGAAGCACTGCTATTATTAGATAATTTTAGCGACTCTACTGCTAAGGCTTCTCTGGAGTCTCTCGTAAATTACACCATAGCTAGAGAGAAATAATGAAGTATTTAGGAATTTTGTTTGTGATTTTATGTAGTGTTGGGTGTCAGAAAAAAATTGAGACACTAACTAAAGAACATTATAAAAATGGTGCTGAAAAACTAACAATAACTTACATGGGAGACACTACCCATTTGGTTTCGGCTACTACCTTTTATCCAAGTGGTAAACTTTTTATGAAAGTGGTTTATCAAGAAAACGGCTCGCTACCTTTATCTGAAGAGTATTTCTATGAAAATGGAGAGATCAAACAAGTAGGAACCTATATGGGAGAACAAAGAGCAGGCACATGGAAGGCATTTTTTCCTACAGGTCAGCTTCAGAGTATGAGAAATTATAATGATCAAGGAAAAGAAGAAGGTATTTATGAAGTCTATAAACTGGAGGGTGATTATTATTACCCTTACATCCGAGGTTTTTTTAGTAATGGAGAAAAAAGGGGCACTTGGAAATTCTTTAATAGAGATGGTGACACCATTAAAACAGTGAATCACTAAGCGTTTCTTCATCTACAATATCATGTTAAAAACTGTCGTTTAAGCCCTAATTACCAGGGGTAACTGGCTATAAATTTGTTCAGTTACTTTAAATGATGAACACCATGAACTCAAAGCTGTTATTAAATGTGCTACTGGCACTGGTCCTTACCTGCCTATCTTTTGCAGAAGGGTATTCAGCGTTGCAATCTTCTGTTCGGCAAACAAGCAGCCAAGAACGAATTTCAAGATCTCAGTATATAGATACCTGGAAAGAGACAGCCATTCAAAATATGATCAAGTATAAGATTCCAGCCAGTATTACACTAGCTCAAGGCATTTTAGAAAGTGGTGATGGAAATTCCGAATTGGCCAGAAAATCGAATAACCACTTTGGAATTAAATGCCACGACTGGAAGGGAAAAAAGGTGTATCATGATGATGATAAAAAAGGGGAGTGCTTTAGAAAGTACGATAAAGCGAGCGATTCATTTGCAGATCATTCTAACTTCCTGTTAAGAAAGAGGTATGCATCACTTTTTGAGCTCAAGTTAACAGATTATAAAGGCTGGGCTAAAGGACTAAAAAAATGTGGTTATGCCACAGATCCAGCTTATGCTAAACTACTAATCTCTCTTATAGAGAAAAATGAACTTCACAGATTTGATGATGAGAACTACGCTATAGGTGCTGAAACAGTGGCTGAAAATGTGTCTAACACTTCTAAAGAGGAAAAAGAGTTAAAGTCAAATCCTAAATCCGATTCTGGTATTCCTTCTGTTATTTCTGTAGGTAACCAGAGAGTGGTGAACTTTAGTGCGAATAAAATTAAATTTATAAAGGCTAAGGCTGGAGATACGCCAGAATCTATAGCTGCGGAGTTAGATCTGCCTAAATGGGTCATTCGAAAGTATAATGATTTAGAGTCTAACGCCATATTAAGTGAAGGAGAATTGGTTTACATTCAACCTAAGCGCGGAAAGGCAATAAATGAAACTCATGTGGTTAAAAAGGGAGAAACAATGCGCTCTATTTCTCAGCGGTATGGCATTAAACTTCGGAGTCTTTATAAAAAAAATAATCTAGCTACTGGTGCCCAGCCCTCCGAAGGAACACGACTCAGTTTGCGGAAAAAGGTGAGGTGATTTGATTGGCATAGCCCATTGCTACGCAAAACATGGAAAGAGCGATGGTCAAAACCAATCTATCTGCTATCTTTGACTAAAACAAGATACGAATGCCTTTTTACCAAAAATTAGGTGAGATACCTTCTAAAAGACACACTGTTTTTAAGAGCCCGGAAGATGATTTTTATTACGAGCAACTCTTCGGTACTGTGGGCTTTGATGGAATGTCATCTTTACTTTATCATAAGCATAGACCAACCCAAATAAGATCTGTAGGTAACCCTAAAGATTTAACTCCGAAAGCAGCTGTAGAGAAAAATATTTCTCCCATGATGCTGAAAGGATTTCAGGTGGCCCCTGAAGAGGATTACCTAGAAAGCAGAAAGGTAGTGTTGTTTAATAACGACCTACACATTTCCTTAGCAGCACCTAAAAAAGGAAACTCAGACTACTTCTATAAAAATGCAGATGCAGATGAAATGCTCTTCATTCATGAAGGAAGTGGAACACTTAAAACACTGCTAGGAAACCTAACCTTTAGCCCAGGAGATTACCTCATAGTGCCTAGAGGAATGATTTATCAGATAGAGTTTAATTCTGAGGCCAATAGGTTATTCATAGTAGATTCTTTTAGCCCTATGTATACACCTAAGCGCTATCGAAATCATTTCGGCCAGCTGCTAGAGCATTCGCCATTCTGTGAAAGAGACTTGAGAGCTCCAGAAAAATTAGAAACGCATGATGAGGTAGGAGAATTTACCATCAAGATAAAAAAAGAAAATACGCTGCATGAAGTTGTGTATGCTTCACATCCATTCGATGTGGTAGGGTGGGATGGGTATAACTATCCATATGCATTTAGTATACATGAATTCGAACCCATTACCGGAAGAGTGCATCAGCCACCACCTGTACACCAGACTTTCGAGGCGGCCTCATTCGTAGTTTGTTCATTCTGCCCGAGACTGTATGACTATCATCCACAAGCCATTCCAGCGCCTTATAACCATAGTAATATAGATTCAGATGAAGTGCTTTACTATGTAGATGGAGATTTTATGAGCAGAAGCCATGTAGAAAAAGGATTTATCTCTCTCCATCCTGGGGGTATTCCGCATGGCCCTCATCCTGGTACTATGGAGAAAAGCATAGGACAGAAAGAAACAGGAGAACTGGCAGTAATGGTAGATACCTTTAAGCCACTAAAAGTAACAGAAGAAGCCATAGCCATGAACGATGAGTCTTACGTAACATCTTGGTTAGATTAAAAAATAATTAGAAATGAACACAGATAACAATTCCTTAGAGTTAGAAAAAATAGTTCCTGCAGCAGAAGATTTTCTGCCTTTATTAGGAACAGATTATATAGAATTATATGTAGGTAATGCCAAGCAGGCAGCACATTATTACCAATCTGCATTTGGTTTTCAACCTCTGGCCTATGCTGGTTTAGAAACCGGACTAAAAGATAGAGCCAGTTATGTGCTCAGGCAGGATAAAATTACCATCGTGCTTACTTCACCTTTAGAAGAAAATGGACCAATAAATGAGCATATTAATAAGCACGGAGATGGTGTGAAAGTCGTAGCTCTTTGGGTAGATGATGCCACCAAGTCATGGGAAGAAACGACTAAGCGTGGAGGAGAGTCTTGTCTTAAGCCAGAAACGCATACAGATGATACTGGAAAAGTCGTAATTTCAGGTATTCACACTTATGGTGAAACGCTTCATTACTTTGTAGAAAGAAAAAATTATAAAGGAATATTTCTGCCAGGGTTTAAAGCTTGGAATCCTGATCACAAACCAGAGCCTCTGGGATTAAAGTTTGTAGACCACATGGTGGGTAATGTAGGATGGAACGAAATGAATAAGTGGTGTGAATTTTATGCCAAGGTTATGGGGTTTGCCCAGCTAGTTTCTTTTGACGATAAAGACATTTCTACTGAATACACCGCCCTTATGAGTAAGGTAATGAGTAATGGAAATGGAAGAATCAAATTTCCTATAAATGAGCCAGCGGAAGGCCGTAAAAAATCTCAGATAGAAGAATACATAGATTTTTATAACGGTGCAGGCGTACAGCACATAGCCATGGCCACAGATAATATAATAGAAACAGTTACCGCGTTACAATCAAGAGGTGTAGAGTTTCTTAGAGTTCCGAGCATTTATTATGACACTGTATTAGACAGAGTAGGAGAGATAGATGAGGATTTAGCACCACTAAAGAAATTAGGAATTCTTATAGACAGAGATGATGAAGGATACCTTCTCCAGATTTTCACAAAGCCTATTTTAGATAGGCCTACCATGTTTTTTGAAATCATACAGAGAAAAGGAGCTCAGTCTTTCGGGAAGGGAAATTTCAAAGCATTGTTTGAAGCCATAGAAAGAGAACAGGAGTCTAGGGGAACCTTATAGAAAAGACTTCGTATTAAGTCTCAGAGAAGACCGCATGTTCAATCATGAGGTTAAACCAATTAACTAATGAGAATACTCCTTTCTAGCGCTTTCATATTAATCTGTTCCTTAGCATTGAATGCTCAGGTAGAGATGAATAGCGTAAGAACTGTAGCGGTCATCAAAGGAAGTTATATCTACAATTTCGCTAAGAGCTGTAACTGGGATGAATCTTTCTATGAAGAAGATATTTTCAGAATAGCCGTATATGGAGACAGAGAACTTCACGATGAGTTATTAGATAAATACAGCACTCGCTCCATTAATAATCAAATTGTAGAAGTGATTTGGGTAACTGATTTAGATAGACTTTCTAATGAACAGTTAGTGTTTGTGTCTAAATTTAAAGAGAAAGAAATAGCTAAAGCTAGTGCTTTATGTGAAGAGAATAGTTCATTGCTTATAACAGATTTTGACGGAGCCCTATCTAGAGGCTCCGTTATTAATTTTACAGTGATAGATAATATGATTTCTTATGATCTTAACGAGATGCAGGCCAGAAAGAACTTAGTATTATTAGGAACTAGAACTAAGAGCTGGGCAAATAAAATAATAGAAAAATGAAGTATCTAATTTTCTTCATATCGCTGTTTATAGGGTTTAGTGCTACAGGACAAAACTCTGACTTGGTAAACGATGCTTTGATAGCATATAAAGAGGGTAGACTTCAAGATGCTCAAAGTTTTATTGAAGATGCTCTTAAGCAGCCAGAACTATCTGAAAGCCCAAAAGTGTGGAACTTTAAAGGTCATGTATATAAACAGCTGTATAAGGAGTCTACTGGATCTTCAGAAATGTATTGGTTCAGAGATGAAGCAGTGATGGCTTTTAAGAGAACCATTGAATTATCAGAAAAAGGTAAGTATGCAGAAGACAGTAGAAAAGCTTTAGAATATTTATCAGCTACTTATTTTAACGATGCGCTTAAAAGTGCAGCTAGCGTTACTTATGGCGTAGATGATGATCCAGTAATCAACTTTCAGAAGTTTAAAGAGCTCAAGTTTTGGCTTAATCCTAATGAGAATATAACTAGAGAAGAGTTACAATTTCTAAAAATGTTAGCTCAAGGGTTTGAAAAGATTCATACTAAGTCAGAAGTACCTGGTTTAGACTACATGGAAAAAGCAGTAGATTATTACGAACAAGCTTTAGAAATAGATTCTTTAGACTATGCCGCTAATTTTAATCTAGCCATAGTGTATTATAACGAAGGAGCAGAATTAATAGGTAAAATAAACTACAACACGGGTTTCGTAGAGCTTATACAAATTCAAAACTCATGCGTTAAGTATTTTACCAAGGCTCTTCCTTTTATGGAACGTGCTGAGGCCATAAGACCGAACAGGGTAGAGACTTTGAAAGGCCTAATGTTCATTAATAGAGCCTTAAATAACTTTGAGAAATACATTGAATACAAGGTTTTACTAGAAGAAATTTTAAAGAAATAAGAATTAGGCTACGGAATTGCCAAAAAAATTTCTTTCTTTGGAGTCCACCCTAATTGCCCTTAATGAACTTCAAGTTTACGATCTCTAAGAAGATTTCTGTAGGTTTTGGTCTTTTTATTCTAGTGGTAGCCGTAGTTTTATTCATAACTACTTCCACACTCAGAAGAAGCATTTCTTTCACCCGAGAGATTAATGAAATCCATGCGCCAGCTTTACTTAATCTTACTGCACTTAAGATTAATTTGGGAGAATCTCTAGGACTAGCTGAAAACTGGGTGATCATCCAATCAAGAAAAGATGCAAGATTTAAAATGGATCTTGCCGAACTGATTTCTAAAGACATTCCGTTGAATCTACAAGACATTGCTCAAAACAGCCATAATTGGTCTGTAGAAGATCAAATGCTCATGGAAGATGTAACTCAAGAAGTTGACAATCTTTTCATATTATTTGATGAAATAATGAGGTATCTTCCTTCTTTTGAAAGCTATGATGACCCGCTGAGTAAGACCAATGCCGAAATGCTTATTGAAGAAAAGGATAGGATAGATATAGTTGTTAAAAGTCTAGACCTAAAACTCAATAGCCTAATAAGTGGTCAACAAGAGATCATTTCAGAAAAGAGTCAGGGCATCGAAGATGCCTTTAGCTCGTTACTGTACAAGTTGATAGCTATATTCATTTTTGCTTTAGTTACAGGCATCTTCATAGCCCATTTCACTATAAAAGCTATAGTTAAACCTGTAAATTTACTGAAGCGTGTGTTGCTTTATTTAGGTAAAGGGGTGTTTCCAAAACACAAGATTGAGCCTTCTAATGATGAAATTGGTGAAATGGCCTTTGCGGTAAATAGACTAGTTGAAGGCTTGAAAAGAACTACTGAATTTGCAAGTGAGGTGGGAAAGCGAAATTTTAACGCCATCTATAAGCCTCTATCGGAAGATGATGAGTTAGGGAGGGAATTACTTCAAATGAGAGATGACTTGGCTGAGAATGAGAGGTACCTAGAACAAAAGGTGAAAGAACGAACTGATGAAGTCGTGCGGCAAAAAGAAGAAATAGAATCTCAAAACAGAAAAGTTACAGAGCTTTACAAGGATTTGACAGATAGTATAAATTATGCCAAAAGACTTCAACAAACCATTTTGCCTGGAAATGATTATATAAAATCTTCTTTCCCTGAATCTTTCGTTTTATTCAAACCTAAATCTATAGTTAGCGGAGATTTCTATTGGTTCAAGAAAACTAATGGAAGAGTCATGTTTTCAGTAGTAGATTGCACAGGACATGGTGTTCCGGGGGCTTTTATGAGTCTAGTGGGATATAACTCTATCAATACGGTTACTAAAATTATAAGCAGGCCTTCAGCTATTCTTACCCAAGTAGATAAGATGGCTTCAGAAACATTGCAACGTAGAGATGATGGACAGGTTAACATGCAAGATGGAATGGACATGGCGTTTTGTAGCATAGATCCTTTAACACTAGAATTAATCTTCAGTGGAGCTCATAACCCAGCCTATATAGTGCGTGGAAATGAACTCTTAGAGTTAAAGCCAGATAAAATGGCCATAGGTGGTTATAAAGAGGATTATACTCAGTTCTCTGATGTGCGCTTTCAGCTCGAGCCTAACGATATAATATATCTATTTTCTGATGGTTATGCAGATCAGTTCGGTGGTCCTAACGGAAAGAAGTTCATGAAACGAAAATTCAAAGAACTCCTTTTAGAAATTAGTCATCTTCCTATGGAGGTACAAAGAAAAGAACTATACATCAGGCTACTAGACTGGCAGGGTAAAGAAGCTCAGGTTGATGATATTTGTATATTCGGAGTTAAAATTACAGCAGAATCACTGGTTTAACATTCTAACCTGGAGTATATCCTCCGAAGAATCCATAGGTAGTAATATGTGTCTCCACCGGGTTAAGAACCATCACAGGAATTTGTGCTTCATTTTCTATCATCTTCTGCGCGTAATTGGTACCGAAAATGCTAAACAAACTGTTGTCTGCGATATTCATAATGGCTATTAAGTCACCTGTAACATTTTGAGCATGAGAAACTACATCGTTTACAAAACCGGTTGTTTCACTTTCTGAGTTGGCTATTTTAGTAGTGCACTCTAAACCTTCTTCTTCAAAGAATTTCTTAGCAAAAGTTATGTTCCTATCCAGTTGATTTCTCAAGTACTCATCTTTCTCTCCTGGAGAAATTAGATGAACTCTCGACTTAAAGTAATGGGCCATTTTAGCCGCTAAATTTAACTTTTGCTTGGTTTCTTTGTGAAGATCTAATGGCACCATAATGTCATCATAAGCATTTGGGCCTACACCAGCTTCTTGGGTAATGATAAAAGGTACACTTGAACTAGTAACTATTCTAAGGGCTCTGCTTCCCGTTATAAACTGCATGCCTTTCATTCCATGAGTTCCCATAATAATTAATGCAGCATCCATTTCTACTGCTACACTATCTATGTCTTCATAAATATTTCCGATTCTTCCTATGGTTTCGATTTCTAGTCCGAGGCTTTCTTTTACAGAGGTTTTTAAGTGTTCTAATTTAAGTCTGGCTTCCGCTAAATTTTTCTTATGCTCTACGATGTGCAGAACATATACTTGAGAGTCTGTCGCTTTTGCTACGGCCTGAGCATGTTCTAGAGCTACTTCGCTTACTCTTGTGAAATCCGTTGGTACTATTATTTTTCTATTTGCCATAATGAATAAGGTGTATCTATGTGTCCTCACAAAAGTAAAATAATCTAAATCATAGAGGTAATTTTGTTGTTTTAATTTTATCTAGACTTTGACAACTGACTACACTAAAAATTAAACTTCTACTAAAACTGTAAAGTATGCAGCTACAGAAAACCAAGTATCTTTGCAGGCTGAAATTCTATGTACGTGAAAAAGTCTACTAAAAAACATTTAATAACTTCTGCTCTGCCATATGCTAATGGTCCGCTGCACATAGGTCACATAGCTGGGGCATACCTGCCAGCAGATATTTATGCTAGATATTTAAGAATGAATGGGGAGGATGTGGCATTTATGTGTGGCTCTGACGAGCATGGAGCCGCTATAACATTAAGGGCAAAAAAAGAAGGTGTTTCTCCGAAAGAAATAGTGGATAAATACAATGCTATTATCTCTAAGTCTTTCGATGAGTTTGGCATTTCTTTCGATATTTTTCATAGAACTTCCGCGTCAGAACACCACGCTACAGCTCAAGACTTTTTTAAGGTACTAGAAGATAAAAGCGCGTTCGAGAAACAAACCTCCGAGCAGTTTTATGATGAGAAGAATAATCAGTTTTTAGCAGATAGGTACATTTCTGGAGAATGCCCTAAGTGTGCTAATCCTAATGCGTATGGAGACCAGTGTGAGAAGTGTGGCAGCACACTCTCTCCAGATGAACTCATTAACCCGAAGTCTACCATTTCTGGAGAGACCCCAGTTATGAAAGAAACCTCTCATTGGTATCTGCCTATGAATAAGCATGAAGAGTGGTTAAAAGAGTACATAGAAAAAGGCACTTTAGATGGTACACCTCACCATGATGTCAAGGCATGGAAGAATCATGTCATAGGTCAGTGTAAAAGCTGGATAGATGGAGGCTTAATGCCACGAGCTATGACTAGAGATTTAGACTGGGGAGTGAAAGTGCCAGTAGAAGGAGCAGATGGAAAAGTACTTTACGTTTGGTTAGACGCACCCATCGGTTACATCACTGCCACTAAGGTGTGGGCTGAAGAGAGGGGTAAGAACTGGGAGGATTACTGGAAGGGAGAAGACTCAGAAATAGTACATTTTATAGGAAAAGATAACATTGTGTTCCATTGTATCATTTTCCCCATTTTACTAAGAGAGCACGGTAGCTATAACCTTCCTGTAAATGTGCCTGCTAATGAATTTATGAATCTAGAAGGAGATAAAATCTCTACCTCTCGAAATTGGGCGGTGTGGCTGCATGAATACTTGGAAGACTTCCCTGGGAAGCAAGACGAGTTAAAGTACGTGCTCACCTCCATAATGCCTGAGGCTAAAGACAGTGAGTTTACATGGACAGACTATAAAGACAGAATTAATAATGAACTGGCAGATGTGCTCGGGAACTACTTGAACCGAGTTATTGTGCTCACATTAAAATACTATGGAGGTGTGGTTCCAGAAGTAGCGTTGCAACGCGAAGATAAATCCACCTTAAACGAAGCGTTAGAATCTGCGGGTAAAGTCTCGGAATCTATAGAAAAATTCAGGTTTAGAGAAGCCTTATCGGCAGCCATGAATTTGGCTAGAATAGGGAACAGACACCTCACGGCTTTGGAGCCCTGGAAGCTTCAAAAAACAGATCCTGAACGAGTAAAATCTATTATGCTTACCCATTTACAGATAGCGGCTAACCTCACAGTGGCATTGGCCCCATTTTTACCTAATAAAGCTGCTCAGATAGCTGAGGCTTTAGGTGTAGATAATTCTGAATGGATATTCTCTGAGGAAAAGCTCACTAAAGGAAGCACCATTCAAAAAATGGACATCCTCTTTGAAAAAGTAGAAGAAGAAACTATCCAGAAACAAGTAGATAAGCTAGAAGCTAGTAAAAAACAAACTATGGAAGCGTCTAAAGAAGTAGCAGAAAGACCTGAACAAAAGGCAGAAATAGCCTTCGAGGATTTCATGAAAGTAGACATGCGTGTAGGAACTATTCTAGAAGCTGAGAAAGTGAAAAAGGCTGATAGACTTTTAAAACTACTAGTAGATACAGGCATAGATAAACGAACTGTGGTAAGCGGCATAGCCCAGAGTTTTACTCCAGAAGAAATTATTGGTAAGAAGGTTACTGTACTTTTAAATCTAGCCCCCAGAAAGATTAAAGGCATAGAAAGCCAAGGAATGATTCTTATGGCAGAAAACGCAGATGGTAAGCTGTCTTTCTTAGAGCCTGATGATAAACATTCTACCGATTCAGGAGATGGGGTGAGCTAAATCAGTTTTCAACCAATTTGTTAGAAAAGTGTTAAGCTAAAACATACACCCTTTTAGAATCTTAATTTAGGAGCATGAGGATATTTGGGTGTTTCATACTGGTGCTAATTATCTCTTCACTTAGTGATGTAAGAGGTCAATTTTCCTTGAATTCTATCCATGAATTGAAAGGTGATCTAAATCTAGAAAATGATTCTATAGGGCATTGGCTCCACATAACTGAAGTAGGAGATACACTTGCCCATCTTAATTTTAATAACCTAGGAAAGCGTCATGGTTATTTTATGCTTCAAGATTCTGTACTAACTGAGTACAGAGATCTTTCTTCTGGTAGGATAAGAGCTGAAGACTTAAACACTTGGAAAGTATACAGTTTAAAAGGCTATTATCATGAAGGTTTATTAGAAGGAGAATGCCGGATATTTGATGAAACTGCTGCATTAGTCTCTATCCTTAGCTACTCTGAAGGAATGCTAGAAGGTATGGCTAGGTATTTTCACTCTGATGGAAAAATAAGTCGTTCAGAAATCTATGCTGAAGGCAAAATGCATGGAGAATCCATAGCTTATTCTCACGAATCTGGTAAGAAGTACAGCGTTTTCATTTATGACAAAGGCAGGTTAATTCGTTCAGAGAGGTGTAGTTATATGCTTTCTGAAGAAACTAAGGAATACATTCTTAAAAGCACTAGTGGATATTCTGAGCCTGATCATATTCAAGATGGAGTATGGAAAGAATTCCATCTAAACGGACATCCGAAATATGAACACTTCTACCGAAACGGCTTAGCAGATGGTGAATGGAGAGGGTGGTATGAGAACGGTCAGCTCAGTTACATTATGGTTTATAAAGACAATGACGTATTCTTTTTTGAAGAATACGATGAATTAGGAAATGTCAAGTAGGAATTCAATCTAAAATTTAGTCACAGCTAGTGCCGAAAGAGGCTAGAAACGGAGATAAATCACCTATGGTAACTATTCCATCTCCATTTAAATCTGCGGTGCAATTCTCTAGACACCCAAACTGACTCAAAAAAGGAGAAAGGTCGCTTATGGTAATCAAGCCATCACCGTTAAAGTCTCCAAGACAATCCTCAGATGCCAGAATATTTACCTCAATGAAATTTGAACTAAATCCACCACACACTGTCAAAGACAAAATATCGGATTCTAGAAGGTCAAGAGCAGCATTTATGTAACTAGAAAAATCGGTGCTGTTGTCTGAAGAAAGTCCTAGAACAGAGTATATGCCACTTTCATATGTGGTTAGGTCGGCATCTAACGCTATATCTACTATTTGACTGCTTTCATCTACAATCACATACTGATAAATGAACCCGTCAGGAGCAGCACTCCCATCTAAAACATCTCCAGGCCCACTGTAAGTTACCGTGAAGTCTGCTGGCAATTCAGGTAAAAAATCGGAAAACCCAGTAATTACAAGTTGATAGTCCAAATCCGCAGTGAGGTCGACTGTAATATTCGAATTGATGGAACTATTCTCATTATCAAAACTGCCTGTTATCCAGTTAGTACATGGAGCTGAAGGAATATATTCATCATTGTACACATGAAGTAAAAGACCAAAGGGCCCCGAAGTGCGCGAAAAGGTATAGGATCCAGACTGATCTACTTGGAATGAAAATGCTTCTCCAAATGTAGCATTCCCATTAAAATTAACACAGCTTCCATTACTTTCTGTAACTAAGTTAGTCGGGCTGTCCGATGAATCTAGCGTTCCTGAAAACTCAGAAATCACCATCCCATATTCGGGAGTTAAATCTAAGTTCAGGATGGGGTCACCTTCTTCTGCCTCCACATCTTCTGCAGGAATAAAAGAAGTTCCATCGGCTTCGCAGGTAGAATCTATTGTAATAAAGGCATCGTTTATATCGAAGAATATATTATTTGAAGCTTTGATCTTAATACGGCCTATAGCTGTCGGTAAATTGGGAACTTGAATAGTGGCTGTTCCACTATTCGGAACGTTTTCAGCCAATAGATAAGGGAAGGATTCACCATTATTTTGTGAAAAGTAAATATCCACATGTTGACAATCGATTTCAGTATTGTCAGTATTGGCTACGTCCCAAGTAATAATAGCCGTATTTCCATTTCCTGCAGTCCATGTTTCTGGGAGGTTATTACTACTTATTTTAAATGGACCAGCAGTGCTAGAACTGTTAATAATAAGTCCTTCGGAAGTAACTCCGCCATTTCCATCTCGTACAATGAAGCTCATGCTTATACTTCTAGTAACCTGAGGTAGAGCCTCGAAAGATTGGTCTTCGTTTTCTCCATTAAGAATGTTGTTTAATGATGGAAATACCCTTTCAGGAGATAGAGATGGAGGAGAAGATTTAAATAATGGCGCCAATGCACTATTGGCAGCGTCCGCTCCCAGAAATCCTTGAGTCGGATTACCTGGACCATCCTCATCTATTTGCTCCCAAACATAAGACACTTCATCTCCATCAGCATCATTCCCCGACCCGCTTAATTCAAATGGAGTACCAATTGGGATAGTCGGAGATTCAGTGTAACTGAGTAAAGCCTCCGGAATAGAATTTCCGGTGTTAATCTCTACAGCACAATTAGTAGCCAAGGAATTAGAAAAAGTAAATATGCGATCTAAGCTAGTAGAGTGAAAATAATTGTCTGCAGCCCCATTTGAAGGTACATTTTGATTTGATGGACACAATCCACTATATGACATTAATGTAGTCCCACTACCTATCTCATAGGCTGATATACTTGATATCCCTGAGTTACAGTTTGCATTTCCGCCACCATTAAAAGTATGCAGTGCATCGAACTGGTGACCAAATTCATGGGTTATAAGCTGTATCCAGCTGTTAGAGGTATTGTTAAAAGATCCACTCCAAGCCGCAGCCTTGTTAGGCCCTGTAAGACCGTCCGAATCACCAGCAGTTGAAAAAAACGTTCCATCGTCACAAACTACTCCTAGACCTGCTATTCCACCAGCACCCCAGCCTGTTCCTGAATCAAAGTGGTGCAGTACATGACCTAAATCATAACTTGAATCCGTAAAGTTCATGGCCATAACTTCGGCAGCTTGGTTTGTTCTGCTATCACCACCAGCTTGGTCTGGCGTAAACGGGTCGGTGTTAGAATCTAGGTAAAACTGACTTTCCACTAAGGTCATGCTAATACTAGCTTCAGCTTCAAAAATTAGATTGATTCCATTTACAGTAGCTGTTGCTATAGTTAGCGCATCCGAAGCGTTTCCACCATTATTTTCTGTAAACTCTCCTGTACCTATTAGAGCTAGTCTATATGTTTTTAATATGTCTCCATTATTTAAGTCACTAGCACTTTTCTGCGTTGCAACGCTAGAAGTAATATGATTCTGGCCAAAAAATTTAGGAGAGTTTTTAGTTCCACATTCAGCCTTCTCACTAGATTTACTAATGATGTAATTTTGAGTTTCTGGTTCTAAGTGGTAGGTAAATAAGTTTTTACCCTGTTTTAAATGTATGAATACCTGACTATTGTCTAGAGTAACTTTACCTTTTATATCCGATTTATAGCATTGAATATCAAAGGATTTTAGATGTGGATTGATGTCTAAAAGTGCATCTGAAAATGAGTTATTCTTAACTAAGGTGAATTCATAATTTATACCTTCGATCTCAATATTTACAGGTTGAGAAATGTCTCCATTTCTAACATTAGTCCAATCTGAATGAGAATTTTGGGCAAAGTTAGAATGCCCCACAAAGAGGGCAAACAGAAGTAAAACACATAGTTTCATGGTTGGCTAATCTATGTGCTAAGATAAGAAATCTAAGCTTATAAAGCATCAGCCAACGTGAAGAAACTGCCTGTAACCACGGTGAGGTCTAATGTACCACTGTGGTTTATAGCTAGCTCCTGATCATCTTTAACTGACCTAAAGTTCTTAAAGTCAGTAAATATAGGAGCAAAAATTATTTCCATCAAACGTATGCCAGAATCATAAATTATCAAGTTTTATAAAGAAAGGTCATAGTAAGTCGATGTCTTGTTTTAAATAAAAGAGACTTTTTTTATTGAAACTATCTGTGTGCTAATATCGTATTTGACTTAGTAATCGAATAACTATGTTATATAAAATCAAGCCGGTTCTGGCTATCTTTCTAATATGTGTTGCCTTACTGTTTCACAAACTGTTCTATGCCATTTCGAGTTCTAACTTTGAATTGAGTTCAGTCTTTAAACTTGAACGTGATAATTCAGAGCTATTAGGAAACGACTCGAACTCAAAATTAGCGGCTGACTATAGCACAGAATTGTCATCCAAACTTCCAGCAGTAGTGAATTGTATAGGAATAGACACTGATGATGACGGAGTTTGTGACGATGATGATATAGATGACGATAACGATGGAATTCTAGACGTTCATGAATCTTCCTGCGGAGATGGATCTGTTACTACACCTTTCACAAGTATATCGGGTTTAGGCTCATTGGCTTCTGGTAGGTACCATTTCGATTTAGGTCAAGGAGTATTTCAGGCAGAAATAGATAATTCAGAGGGTGGCGGTTGGATTCTGATTGGTCAATACATCCATCAGGGTGGAACTAACCCTAACACCACAGTAATTCCTCTTGGTCTAGATTTACCAGTTTTAAGTAATTCTTCCCTAGGTACTGATGGTTCTACAGTGACTGCTTCTTGGGGTCATGCTTCTAATGCTTTTTTAGCTAGCTTGACAGATGCAGATGAACTTCGGTTTTTTGCTAGTACATCAGGCCATTCCAGAATTCTCCATTTTAAAACTGGCGTAGGAATAAATTATGTTACTACAGGAAATGGAAATTTCACTGGCCTAGCTTCTAGTTTCGAGTTGCTTACGGGTCATACTGGAAATCTTCCAGCCCAGCAGAGTAGTGTATCCTCCGACCGAGGAGATGATGCATTAACCAATTTTCCGTTCTGGAGAGGAGGTGTTTATCACTGGGGAATAAGAGGTAATGGAAATAGATGGGAAGTAGATGATTATCCCAATAATTTTTCGCAAAGTACCATTCACAAAATCTGGATCAGATCTTCTAATTTATTAGAGTGCAGTCTAGATTCTGATGGTGATGGATTATTAAATAGATTGGATTTAGATTCCGATGGAGACGGCTGTAGTGATGCTTATGAAGCGGGAACCACCACAGATGAATCGGTTGATTTTTCGTTCTCTTCCTTAGATGGGAATGATGATGGATTAGTAGATGAAATTGATGTGAACCAAGACGGTACAGTTGATTTTACAATTTATCCAGAATTAACAGTCGATGCTCTCAGTCAGGTATGTGTAGATACAGATAACGATGGAGTGAGTGATTATTTGGATTTAGATGACGATAATGACGGAATTCTGGATGTTGTAGAAAATATTTGTATAACACAAGTGTCCGAATTAAGCTGGCATGGCGCTGCCGCAGCCAATATATCTAGCTCAGGAACCATTTTAGAAGTAACCGGAAGTACTTGGGCCAACGCATATTCTGATGAGACGTTTGAATTACCTCTTAAAATTTCTGGAGTAGTGACAGGTGCTGCCAATGGAATGTTCGGAATTATTCCAGAATCTTCAGCAGAAACGTCTGGATGGAACGATGGAGGCTTTAAGTTTGAGTTTACCAATGGAAACGGAATGTATGTCCGTCATGGAAGTACAAATTCAGGATGGCACGGCCCATCTATAGTAGGAACTGAGTTCTTGTTAGATATTGATGCCTCTGGAAATATGAGCTATTGGCATAATGGTGCAGTAGTTTACACAGGTACTGTTCCGGTAACCACCTTTAAAATAACACTAAGCAGGGGGTGGTTTAATATGACTCAACTCGAATTTATTACCCAAGATTTAAGCTGTGCAGATACTGATGGTGATAGCACACCGAACAGTTTAGATCCAGACTCTGATGGTGATGGTTGCAGTGATGCTTTTGAAGCAGATGCTACAGGTGATGATTCAATAGACTACCAATTTTCAGGAACTGATTCTAATCAGGATGGGTTAGTAGACGCATTAGATACTGATTTAGATGGTATCCCAGATTTTACTTCCACCTATGCTTCTTTTGCTTTAGAGAGTGCTGAAAATGCATGTGTGGATACAGACAATGATGGTGTTAGAAACGTAGATGATATAGATGATGATAACGATGGAATTCTAGATAGTGAAGAGAATAAATGCATAACCGAAGTATCGGAACTAACTTGGCATGGAGCAGCAGCAGCTAATGTTTCTAGTAATGGAAGTTCTTTAGAAGTAACAGGTAATCCTTGGGTTAATGCTTATTCAGATCAAACATTTGAACTGCCACTAAAAATTTCTGGAGTAGTGACAGGTGCTGTCAATGGAATGTTCGGAATTATACCAGAATACAGTTCTGAAACTACGAGTTGGAACGATGGAGGTTATAAGTTCCAATTCAATGCAAGCAATGGAATGTATGTTCGCCATGGAAGTTTAGTTTCTGGATGGCAAAGTCCTTCTATCGTAGGTACAGAATTTTTACTGGAAATAGATGTTGATGGTAATATGAGATACTGGCATAATGGAGTGCAGGTATATTCAGGAACGATTCCAATAACAACCTATAAATTAACTCTGACTAGAGGATGGTTTAATATGACTGATGTACTTTTTACTACTGTAGATTCTGCATGCGCTGATACAGATGGCGACAGCACACCAAATAGCCTAGACCTAGATTCTGATGGAGATGGCTGTAGTGATGCTCTCGAATCTGGGGCCACTTTAGATGATACTGTAGATTATCAGTTTTCCGGTACGGACACTAACCAGGATGGACTTGAAGATGCATTGGATGCCAATTTAGATGGAATTCCAGATTTCCCCTCTTCTTACGAAACAGTGGCACTTTTAAGTTCTGTTAATGCTTGTTTAGATTCAGACAACGATGGAGTTGGAGATACCTTTGACATTGATGATGATAATGATGGGATTCTAGATTCAGAGGAAAATAAGTGCATTACAGAGGTCTCAGAACTAAACTGGCATGGTGCAGCGGCAGCTAATGTTTCTAGTTCAGGCACCTCATTAGAAGTTACAGGTGACGCTTGGGCTAACGCATATTCTGACGAGACTTTTGAGTTACCCCTTAAAATTTCAGGAGTAGTTACAAGTGCAGTCAATGGAATGCTTGGAATCCTTCCTGAAAATTCTCCAGAAACCACTAGTTGGAATGATGGAGGGTTTAAATTTCAATTTAACGGTGGTAATGGAATGTACATAAGACATGGGGCATATGCTTCTGGATGGAACGCTCCTTCTATAATCGGGAAAGAATTCATTCTAGAAATAGATGCTGAAGGTAGCATGAAGTATTGGCACAATGACGCGGTGATATACACAGCCTCTGTTCCAGTTACCACGTACAAGATAACTCTTAGCCGTGGAAGTTTTAATATGTCTGAGTTGATTTTTACCACTCAAGATATGTCCTGTGCAGATACTGACGGAGATGGTACACCTAATAGCTTAGACTTGGATTCAGATGGAGACGAATGTTCAGATGCTTTGGAATCTGGAGCTACTTTGGATGATACTGAAGATTTTGAGTTTTCTGGAACAGATTCGAATCTAGATGGCTTAATAGATTTATTAGATCTGGATTTGGATGGTATTCCTGACTTTGAATCTGCTTATACCTCTTATGCCCTTTCTAATGAAGAGAATGCCTGTATAGACACTGATAATGATGGTGTAGGAGATGCGTTTGACATAGATGACGATAATGATGGAATATTAGACATAGAAGAAGACTTATGCTTAACTGAAGTTTCTGAACTCAGTTGGCACGGTGCTGCAGCTGCAAATGTGTCAAGCACTGGAACTACCATAGAAGTAACAGGATATGCTTGGGCTAATGCTTATTCTGATCAAACTTTTGAATTACCCTTAAGGATATCTGGAATAGTTACCGGAGCAGCTAATGGCATGTTTGGGATTATACCAGAATCTTCTTCAGAAACCACCGGTTGGAATGATGGAGGTTATAAGTTTCAATTTAATGCTAACAATGGAATGTATGTCAGGCATGGAGTTGAACAATCTGGATGGCATAGTCCTTCTCTTGTGTCTAGAGAATTTGTTCTAGAAGTAGATATGGAAGGAAACATGAGTTATTTTAACAATGGCGTAGAAGTGTATTCTGGTTCTGTTCCTCTAACTACATACAAGATCACTTTAAGTAGGGGCTCATTCCAGATGACAGAGCTGATCTTTATAACACAAGATGCATCATGTGCAGACACTGATGGAGACGGCACCTCTAACAGCCTAGATTTAGACTCTGATGGAGATGGATGCAGTGATGCTTTTGAGGCAAGTGCCACATCTGATGATTCTAGTGATTTTCAGTTTTCCGGCACAGATTCTAATCAAGATGGATTAGTAGATGCCCTGGATTCAGATTTAAATGGAGTTCCAGATTTTACTTCTACTTATGAAGGTCTTGCTCTACAAGACTCAGAAAATGCCTGTTTAGATTTTGACAATGATGGTGTACGAGATGCTTTTGATGATGATGATGATAACGATGGAATATTAGATGAAATAGAGGACTGGTGTGTAAGTACGGCTTCTAATATACACTGGCATGGAGCAGCAGCCGCTAATGTTTCAAGCTCGGAATCTGCGCTAGTAGTTACCGGAAATGCTTGGGCCAATGCCTACTCTGATGAGTCTTTCAGTCTACCAATAAGAATTTCGGGTACCATTACTTCCGCTACTAATGGTATGATGGGCATCATAGACGTTAACGCTACTGAAACCTCATTTTGGAATGATGGAGCCTTTAAATTTCAGTTTAATGCAAGTAATGGTATGTATGTAAGGCATGGCAGCACTATCTCAGGTTGGCATGGGCCAAGTCTTGTTGGTGGTACATTCACATTGGAGGTTGATGAAACTGGAGAAATGAGATACTACCATAATTCTGATTTAAAGTTCACGGGTTACATACCAATAGGAGAATATAAGCTTAGCATGAGCAGAGGTCCATTCGTGATGGATGACTTTAAAGTGAGCACTAGTAATGATTCATGCTTAGATCAAGATGGAGATAATTTGCCAAATAGACTGGATAGAGACTCAGATGGAGACGACTGCTTTGATGCTATAGAAGCGGGCATGCCCCATGCTGATGTAGATGAGCTAGGAGAGATTACAGGTAATATTTCTACAAGTGGAGTTCCTCAAAGTGCTTTGCCTGGGCTACTATTTAATTCTGATATTTATGATTCGTCTGTTCAGAACGAAAACTGCTGTGATGCTACTATAGCAGAAAATGATTGTGATGAGGATGGGTTTACAAATGGAGAAGAACTAGCAGGTATTTGTGGATTGGTAGGAGACCCCCATGATGTTAATTCACCTTTTAAATGGCAGGAAACTATAGGTTCTGGAACTAATGATGACCAAATATTCCAATTACTTGAAATAGAGGAAGCTATTAATATAGAAAGTGGAGAAACGGTTAACTTAACCATCAAATCAGGCCATGACTTGGTATTAAATTCTAGTATTGTCTTTAGAAATGTACTGGTAGAGGAAGGTGCTACTTTAGACTTAAACGGAAATAGATTACAAGTAAAAGGAGACCTAACTGTAAACGGAGAACTGGTGCATAACCTAGGCTTTATCCAAATGAATGGAGATTGTGAGCAGTGCCATATCTATGGAGATAACCCAATATCCATTCACGAAATATACATAGACAATCCGCATGGAGTACTTTTAGAAACAGATATGATTGCCAGCGGAGCTATCCACCCTGAAGATGGAGTGTTTGATTTAAATGGTAATGATTTAACCTTAACTTCTACGCTTGTAGATGGAGATATTTTAACAGGAAGTATCAGTGAGATTAAAAGTGGTGCAGATGTGTTAGGAGATATCACTATTCAGCGTTATGTAGAATCATTAGAGGAGGGTTATAGATTTATAGGTCCACCTATAAAGAATCAAACAGTAGCAGACATAGATGATGATCTCGTAACCACAGGATTTACAGGTTCCAACTGGCCTAACCATTACTTTACTAACATTAAGTCTTACCAAGAAAACCAACGAACCGATGGCACCATGCAATCAGGATTTAAAGATGTTACGAGTACTACCCAAGCGCTAATTGATCAGCAAGGTTACTGGGCTTACATTCCGCCTGCTGCAGATCCTACATTATTTGACGCCACTGGCGAGTTCAATAAAGGAGAGGTAACTTATAACTTATCCTATACCAGCACTGGAGAGCCTAGTAATGATGGCTGGCACTGCATAAGAAACCCTTACCCTTCGGCTATAGATATGGAATCTAGCTGCATTACATTCAATAATGTATCTCAAGCGTTTTATATTTTAGACCACACCCTAGGTTCAGCATGGACGGGAGAGTACGTAGTGTATAATAACGGCATTTCAGTAAATGGCGGAACAGAAGTATTGGCTTCATTCCAAGCTATTATGATTCAGGCTACTGGTCCTGATGCATCCATTACATTTAATGAGTGTGCCAAAACGGATGAGCAAGGCATATTCTATAGAAGTTCAGAAGAAAAAGAATACATCAGGTTAGCGTTGCAACGCGAAGAAGAATACACCTATGAAACCGTTATAGCCTTTAATGAAAATGCTACGAATGAGTATGATCCTGAGTATGATGCCAGAAAATTAGAATCTGACTTGTATTCATTAGCTTCAGTGGTAGATGGGGAGTTACTCACCATAAACACAGTTTCTGAGATGAATGATCAGCTGAGAATTCCTCTTTCTGTAAACATTCCTGAAGCTGGAGAGTACAAGCTCTTAGTGTCAGAAATAGTAAATGTAGATGTAAATGCATGTTTATTCATAGAAGATGCATTCACTGGGGAAATGATGCCAATTAATGAAAACACCACATTAGTATTCACTGCAGAAGAAGATAATTATGTAGAAGAAAGATTCATTCTTCATGCCAGATCGGAAGCAGAAATATCTGTTAGTGAGCCGTTATGCTCAGGGTCAGATGTAGGTTCTGTAGTAGTTGCCTTAGATTCTGAGGCAGAGGCCACCTTTAAATGGTCGGATGCTTCTAACACAGTTTTATTAGAAGATTCAGGAAACTCCAGCGAGTTAAACGGAGTGCCTGTAGGAATGTATTATGTGCAAATAGACAACCCAGGCAGTATCTGCTCATCTAGTACCTTTGAAATAGAAATAGCACCAGCTTTAGAAGAGGTAATAGAAATTAATTCTACTCCTGATTATTGCTCCAGTGGGTTTGCCAGTATGAAAGTGGCTGTAGAGAATGCAGAAACGTTTACTGTAGAAGTATTCAAAGACTATGAATTTATAGCCAACGAAACTTCTGAGACCAACTTATTGTTCGATGAGTTAGTAGGAGGCATTTACGATGTAAAAGTGACTACCGACTGTATAACAGAAGAGTACGTGTTAGATCTGTCTGATCCTAGAGCAGTGAAAGCTAAATTCGAAGCTCCTACAGAGCTGCTTATTGAAAACTTAGGAGCGGAGTTAGAGATAGAAGCTTTAAGTGAAAATGCTGATGAGCACCAGTGGTTCTTAGATGAGTATTTTAAAGGAGAAGAAGACGTGATATCGCTCACATTTGATGAGGTAGGCTCCTACAGATTGAAACTAAACAGTTCTAACAGGCACTGTGATGATACTTATGAGCAAGACATTATGGTATCTGCAGCTACAGTAATTACCGAGAATTTAAAGAAAGATTTTATGACCATAAACAGGTCCTCTGAGTTTAGCATCATTAGGTTAAATGATAGCACAGAAAGAATAGATGTGGTGTTATATGATGTGCAAGGAAGAAAAATAGAAGAGCGCTTAGGAGTGACAGATAAGGAGATACACATCAGTAAACAAAACCTGAGTGCTGGAGTCTATGTCCTGAATATCATGACAGAAGATGGCCATTTACTTTCTACTAAATACGCTAAATAGAATTACAAGTTGAGTGAAATTAGAGAGTTCTAAGTTGCACTCATCTTCTTTTTATAAAGGATTGGAACATTGGTTATGCTTATGAAGTGCCTTTTAGCCATGTAACCAATATCCACTATATAAGTACAATAAAAAAAGTAAAGAAGAAATATGCCTACAAATTTATATTTAGTACGACTCTCGCTTATAGTTTTATTTATTTTCCTTGGGGGTTCGGTCTATAATTTTGTTCAAGCAGATGAACTAGAAAATATAAAAGAGGTTCCGTTCAATACAAGGGTTAAAAATGAAACCAAAGTTAAATCTATTGGTTCATCAAAAGCCCTGGTCAGTATGCCTTCGCCTGCACCATCACATGATTGTGGAACTGCTCTTTTGTTTGATGGTACTAATGATTACGTGGCACTTCAGCTTTTCGAAAGCGGTGCCAATTCTTTACCTCAGTTTACTACTGAAGCATGGATCAAAACAACCTTTACAGGAGGGGATTTTGACAATTGGTCCATACTTGATTTTGATAGGAGTGAGTTTTTCAATGTTTTCATAACGGGAAACGGGCAGTTAGGCTTTAGCAGCACTGCAGAAGGAAATCCGATTCATGATATGTATTCTGGCACCACAGGGTCCTTAAATGACGGAAATTGGCATCATATAGCAGTTGTATATGACGGAACAGATAAGATCGCATATGCGGATGGAGTCGAAATAGGAAGGGCTATCAATGCACATGGAGGGGATGCCATAGGTACTTCCAGCACTAGGTATGCATTTATTGGTGATGGGTCTGAGGCTTCAAGTTTTAACGCTAACAGAAATAATAATTACTATGATGGAACTGTAGATGAAGTTCGTTATTGGTCTACAGCCAGAACTGCATCTGAGGTTAGTACTAACATCAATTCAGTTTTATCAGGCACAGAAACTGGTTTAGTGGCTTATTACGACTTTAACGATGGAGTTGGAAGTTCAGTGCTAACTGATAAAGCTACTGGGAACAGAGGAGCCAATGACGGTTCCTTGTTTAATATGGATAATTCTACTGCATGGGTAAGTGTAAATTTAGCTCCTTCAATAACATGCCCTGGAGATATTTCAGAAACTCTTAATTTATCTTGTGAATTTGTAATTCCAGATTATACACCAGGTGTAACCGTTTCAGATGACTGTTCCAGTGTAGAAGATATTACTATAATACAAACCCCTGAACCTGGTGCTATTGTGCGTGGAAATACGACCATTTTTGTTACAGCCATAGACGAATTTGGAGAGTCTAATTCTTGTTCTTTTGAACTAACCTTTATAGATGATCAAAATCCAAGTATTACATGCAGTTCGAATATTACTGTAGATAATACTCCTGGCTCTTGCGATGTTACTCTTAGCATAACTAGTCCGGAATACACAGATGATTGTGGAACTGCTCTCTTGTTTGATGGTAGTAATGATTATGTAGCCCTTCAGCTTTTTGAAAGTGGTGCAAATACTCTACCTCAGATGACAGCTGAGGCATGGATCAATACAACATTTACTGGAGCTGGAAATTTTGATAACTGGGCCATACTTGATTTCGATAGGAGTGAGTTTTTCAATGTTTTCATTTCAGGAAGCGGTCAGTTAGGTTTTAGTAGCACTGCATCAGGAAGCTCTACTCATAATATGTATTCTGGCTCCACTGGATCTTTAAATGACGGAAATTGGCATCATATAGCAGTGGTTTATGACGGGACTGATAAAATTGCTTATGCCGATGGAGTTGAAATTGGAAGAGCTTCGAATCCTCATGGAGGGAATGCCTTAGGTACTGGAAATGCCAGATATGCATTCCTAGGAGATGGCTCAGAAGCTGCTAGTTTTAATTCTTCTAGAAATAATATCTATTATGAAGGGGCTTTAGATGAAGTTCGTTATTGGTCTACGGCTAGAACAGCATCCGATATAAATTCCTACAAGAATGTATTGCTGACAGGTTCAGAATCTGGACTAGTAGCCTACTATGATTTCAATGATGGGACTGGTAGCTCAACTTTGGCTGATAAGGCTACTGCAAATAGAGGAGCTAATGACGGTACCTTATTTAACATGGATAACTCTACAGCATGGATACCTGAAATGGATCTTACTTCCCTCACATTAACCAATAGTTATACGGGAACTGATGATGCCAGTGGAACATATCCAATAGGAACAACAGATATTATTTGGACAGTGACAGATGAGGCTGGAAATTTTTCTTCTTGTCTTCAAACCGTTACTGTTAATGAACTGCATAGTGATGCAGACTGTGATGGAGATGGATTCACTAATGCAGAAGAACAGGCTGGTATATGCGGTTTCATAGGAGATTCATTTGATTATAATTCTCCATTTAAGTGGCAGGAAACTAATGCTTCAGGTACAACAGATGATCAAATTTTTCAGTTAGAACAAGTAGAGATTACTGGCGATTTTGAAGGAGGAGAAACCGTTCACTTAACAGTAAAGTCAGGCCATAACCTTACTTTAAACTCCAGCATTATGGTTCGAAATCTTGTCGTAGAGGCAGGTGCGTCAATAGACTTGAATGGGAATAGACTTCAGGTAAGGGGTGATTTAACCATAAATGGAGATTTCACTCATAATTTAGGTTATTTCCACATGAGAGGAAACTGTGAGCAGAACTTCATTAGTGGAAACAATCCACTATCTATGCATGGGCTTATCTTAGATAATCCTCATGGAATAATATTAGAGACTGACTTATTTGCCAGTGGCCCTATTCAGCCTGAAGATGGTGTTTTTGACCTTAACTCTCATGAACTCATCTTGACTTCATCTCCCATAGATGGAGATATAATAACAGGAAGTATAAGTGAAATTAAAAGTGGGGCAGATGTCATAGGAGACATTACCATACAGCGTTATGTAGAATCCACAGAAGAAGGCTATAGACTGCTAGGTCCGCCTATTAAAGACCAAACTGTAGCGGATATTTCAGATGATTTTGTAAGCACAGGGTTCGTAGGTTCAGACTGGCCTAACCAGGATTTCACTAATTTAAAATATTACAAAGAAGATCAGCGTACTGACGGTTCGGTTTCTTCAGGATTTAAAGATGTACTTAACGCAAATGAACCACTGGTTCCAGACCATGGTTACTGGGCTTATTTCCCTCCTAGCGCTACGGCTAACGTTTTAGAAGTCACTGGTGAGTTTAATAAAGGAGAAGTAACATGTGATTTATCGTACACTAACACTGGAGTGCCGGCTAACGATGGGTGGAATTGTATTAGAAACCCTTACCCATCGGCTATAGATCTAGAATCTGGGTGCATTTCATTTGATAATGTTTCTCAGGCCGTATACATATTAGATCAGACATTAGGAAGCTCATGGACAGGAGAGTATGTGGTGTATAACAATGGTATTTCAGTAAATGGAGGTACAGAGGTAATAGCCTCATTCCAAGCTTTTATGATTCAAGCTACAGGGCCTAATGCCTCTATAACTTTTAACGAGTGTGCTAAAACAGATGAACAAGGCATATTCTATAGAAACTCAGGAAAAAAAAATTATATCAGATTAGCGTTGCAACGCGGAGAAGAACACAGTTATGAGACTGTCATAGCCTTCGATGAAAACGCTTCTGTTCAATTCGACCCAGAGTTTGACGCCCGAAAATTTGAGTCAGATGTATATTCATTGGCTTCAGTTGGGAACGAAGAATTGTTAACGATTAATACCGTTCCTAATCTAAACGAAGACTTGTCTATTCCGCTTTCGGTGAGTATTCCTGAAGCTGGAGAGTACAAACTTTTAGTTTCTGAGTTAGTAAATGTGGAGGTAAACGCTTGTTTATTTATAGAAGATACTACCACGGGAGAAATGACACCAGTAACAGAAAATACGGAGCTTTTATTTACAATAGATGACGAAGAATATTTAGAAGAGCGTTTTATTTTTCATGCCAGATCAGAAGTAGAGGTTACCACAACTAAACCGCAGTGTGCTGGAACAGAAGATGGTTCTGCATTAGTCACAATAGATTCTGAGTCAGAGGCTACCTTTAAATGGTCAGACACTGCTAATGTGTTATTACTAGAAGACACTGGAAATTCTAGCGAGCTAACAGGTATGCCTTCTGGAACTTACTATGTGCGGATAGATAATTCGGAGAGCATTTGCACCTCGAGTACCCTGGAAGTAGAAATAGAGCCAGTCTTAGAACAAGTGGTAGAAATTAACTCCACTCCTGATTATTGCTCCTCAGAAACAGCCAGCCTGAAAGTAGCTGTAGAAAACACAGAAACGTTCAGTGTGGAATTACTAAGAGAATACGAAGTAGTAGCCACAGAAACCTCGGATTCACTTCTAATGCTAGAGGGATTAGAAGGCGGGATCTATGATGTAATAGTGATTACTGACTGTATTACAGAAGAATATGTTATCGATCTATCAGATCCGAGAGAAGTCAAAGCTAAATTTGAGGCACCTTCTGATGTGTTATTAGAGAACGTAGGTGCTGAGATAGAAGTAGAAGCCATTAGTGAAAATGCTGATGACCATGAGTGGTTTTTAGATGAATATTTTCAAGGAAATGAAGAAGTGATTTCTATGACTTTTGATGAAGTGGGCTCGTACAGATTAAAACTTAACAGCTCTAACAAGTATTGCACTGATTCTTATGAGCAAGATATTGTGGTTTCTGCTGCCACTGTAATTACTGAAAACTTAGAAAAGGATTTCCTTACCATAAACAGACCATCTGAAATTAATATTATAAGACTAAATGACGGTACGGGAGAAATAGATGTGGTTCTTTATGATATAAAAGGAAGTAAAATTGTAGAACATTTGGCTGTAACAGCAAGTGAGCTAACCATAAACAAAGAAGGATTGAGTAATGGGGTGTATATTTTGAATATTACTACGGAAGATGGTCATTTGCTTTCTACCAAGTATGCTAAATAATTATTCTGCTAAGGCATCAGCCACAGTAAAGAAGCTACCCGTCACTAGAATCAAATCAGAGTCACTCGAGTCGTTTTTAGCACTTAATAAAGCCTTCTGAACGGTCGCGTGTGCTGTATACTTTAAGTTGAAAGACTGGGCGTATTCCACAAGATCTTCTATTTTCATAGCTCTGGGCACAGAGGATTGGCAGAAATAGTAAATAGCTTCATTAGGCAGCAGGTTGAATACTTTTTGTACATCTTTATCCGATACCATACTCCAGACTATTCTAAGCTGATTGTAATTCTCGTTGTTTAATTCGTTCAATAGGAGTTTAATACCATCCGTATTGTGAGCTCCATCTGCTATGATTTTAGGAGAATGATCTATGCTGTCATACCGTCCTCTTAATCCAGTATTGGATTTGACATAAGCCAGCCCAGCTTTAATGTGAGGCTCTTGAATAAAATATTTTCCCTGTGATCGTATAACAGCTATGGTTTTTAGAACTGTTTGAATGTTTTGTTTCTGAAATTGGCCCTTGAGGTCAGATTCATATTCTTGCAGTTGAGTAGATGAGGTGTTTGGAGCATTTTTTCGCGTTGCAACGCTCTGAATCACCTCCAATGCCTCAGGCAGCATCTCACCACAAACCACTGGAATTTCTTCTTTAACAATTCCCGCCTTTTCCCCAGCTATAAGCGGAATGGTATTTCCCAGAAATTGAGTGTGATCCAAGCCTATATTAGTAATTACAGACACCTCAGGAGTCACTATGTTCGTGCTGTCTAGCCTGCCGCCCATGCCTGTTTCTATAATGGCAATATCTACTTTTTCAGTTCTGAAATAATCAAAAGCCATAAGCACCGTCATCTCGAAAAAAGAAGGCTGAATTTCAGTCCATTTAGAAGAATAGGTAGAGTAGAAATCTACCACATTCTGCATAGGAATCATCTGGCCGTTAATTTTTATACGTTCCCTAAAATCTACTAGGTGTGGAGAGGTGTAAAGCCCTACTTTATAGCCAGCTTCCATGAAAATAGAAGTAAGCATGTGGGCTGTAGAACCCTTGCCATTAGTGCCGGCTATGTGAATGCTTTTAAAAGAGTTCTGGGGATGGCCAGTGAGTTCTGCCAGTGCCCAAGTATTAGATAAGTCGGCTTTGTAAGCCGCAGCTCCCTGCCGCTGATACATAGGCAGGCTAGTAAACATCTTTTGAAGAATTTCTTCGTAGGTCAATCTACTTTACTTTAAACTGGAAGGTGATGGTTCCACGCTGTGTGGTTTTGGCATCAGAGTCACTATTAAACGTGGCAGTTCGTGCCATTTTCATAGCCAACTCTCTCAACTCAGTGTCTGTAGTATTCGTGCCAGGGACGTTTATGGTAGTCTTAGTCACTTTACCGCTTTTATTAACATAGACAAACACTGAAACTGTTCCGTCTATTCTAGGCTTTCCTTGAAACTTAGGTTCACCTACCATTCCTCTGCCAGAAAGGCTATAGCTCCCTGTTCCATTTCCGAATACTCCTTTCCCGTCAATTTTTCCTGATTGAACTCCTACATTTCCACCAGTGTTGTCATTTCCATCACCGCCACCGTTCATCATTTGGGCTATTCGGTCTGCTTTTTCTTTGGCTTCACGGGCTTCTTTTTCCTTACGCTTGCGCTCCGCTCTTTCAGCAGCAGTTTCGGTGGGCGTAGTGCTGGGAGAAGGTGTGTCTTGAACATTGGTAGCTACATCAGAGCTTTCATCTACCACAGCTTCTTCTGGAGTTTGTTCAGCCACGGCTTGAGTAGTTTGAGTGGGCGCTCCTTCATTATTTCCGCTGCCTGTATCCGTATAGCCAAAATCAGCCATAGCTAACTCTGCATAAGTCTCAGACGGACGTGGGTCTGGCAATTCAAAACGCAAGCAGAAGAAAATCAGCAGAAATATGATAGCATGAAGAACTAAAGCCAGTATGGCAGATAGTCTTGAGTCCTCTTTTTTTCCTGCATATATCATAAATCTACTTTGCGTTTTTGGTCTGTACCACCACAGTCCATTCGTTTACTTTGGCCATTCCTACTATGCCTATAGTAGCACCTGTAGGTGCCATTTCGTCTGCTTTCAGTACTATCTTTCGTTCTCCTTCTGGCTTGTCGGCCAGTAAAGCTTTAAGCTTAGTTTCTAGCTCTGCTCTATCTACAGGAGTCGTGCCAATGTAAAATTCGCTTTCAGGAGTTATGGCCACGGTAATAGAACTTGAACCTCCGGTGCTGCCTTGGGCTTTTGGTAACTTTACGTTTAATCCGGTACTCACCTGTGTAGCCAGCAGGATAAAGAATATCAGCATTAGGAATACCAAGTCAGTCATGGAAGACATGCCAGGATTTACATCCACATTATTTCGTCTTTTAAAATCCATACTTGGGGTTATTTACCTGGTTCTTCTAATATGTCTAAGAATTCTATACTTCCTGCCTCCATTTTATTAATCACCTTACTCACTTTGGCTACCAGGTAGTTATACGCCACGTAAGCTATAATTCCTACTATCAAACCAGCTATGGTAGTCACCATGGCGAATTTCATTCCTCCTGCTAAATCATCTATCTCCACCACACCTTTCGTCTGCATGTTATAGAACACCTGAACCATTCCTATAACCGTTCCTAAGAATCCTATCATAGGCGCAGAACCAGCTATAGTAGCCAGAGCTGTTAAGTTTTTCTCTAGAGAATAAATCTCCAGTTTACCTACATTTTCTATGGCCGCTGTAATGTCGTTAAGCGGTTTTCCTATTCTAGAAAGCCCCTTATCTAGCATCCTTGCCACCGGACTATCTGTGGTAGTGCATAAATTCCTTGCAGATTCTATTTTTCCATCATGCACGTAATCCTTGATTTTTGCCATGAAATTTTGTTCCTCTTTAAGTGCTCTAGAAATAGCCATAGACCGTTCAAAGAAAATATAAACCGCCAGAATACTAAGTAAAAATAGTGGGCCCATAATGTACCAGCTGTCTATCATGACATCAAGTATACTTTGTGATTTCACTACTTCTTCAGCCGCATCTGTGGCAGCTTGTGAGGTTTCGTCTCCTAAGGTTATGTTTCCTTCTTGTAGATAGAATAGAGGATTCATGCAGTTAATTTTAATTGCGTTGCAAAATTTTTAAAATAAGAATAATCGGAATTCACTTCCGAGTAAGCAGGTTTACATCTGGGTTTCGATCAGATAGTATGCCTAACGGTGAAAGTAGGTGGAAAATTATTGGACATAGAAACATTCATTTAGAATTTTCCATTCCAAAACGTTGATATCCTCAGTTAGTAAGAGATTTAAAATTTAAAGAAACATCATTACTCCCATAAGTCCTAAACCACCAAGAACTATGGTGTATGGAATGGCCATATACGCCATCTTTCCGTAGCTAAGATTGATGAGTGGCGCTAACGCAGATGTGAGCAGAAATAAGAATGCCGCTTGACCATTTGGAGTAGCTACACTAGGTAGATTAGTCCCTGTGTTAATGGCTACAGCCAGCTTTTCGAATTGAGCTCTATCTATCATTCCACTTTTAAAAGCTTGATCTACTTCATTAATATAAACCGTGGCCACAAACACGTTATCTGATATCATAGATAACACACCATTAGCTATATAGAATATAGCTGGCTGGCTAGCAGGGTCTTGATCTAAAGCCCACGCTATAATAGGCGCGAATAAATGTTGATCATGAATCATAGCTACTATAACGAAGAACACCACTAGCAGGCCAGTAAAAGGAAGAGCTTCCTCAAAGGCGTGCCCTAGCTGGTGCTCATCTGTAATGCCCATAAATGCTGTCTGAACTACTATTAAACCTAGTCCTATAAATCCTACAGGAGCTATGTGAAGTGCTAATCCTGCTATGAGAAGAATGGCAGATATTCCCTGTACCCATAACCCATATTTCTGACCTGCAGACCGCTTTTCATCTTCTTCTTCAGTGTAGTTCTCTATAATGTTTCTGGCCACTTCAGGTAGCTTAGCACCAAAGCCAAATATGCCAGTAGCCTCTAGAATAACCGTTGTAAGCAGTCCCCCAATAAGAACTGGAATCGTAATAGGAGCCATTATGGTGAAGAACTGAATGAAATCCCAGCCCATTTTTTCACCTATAAGCAGGTTTTGAGGTTCACCTACTATGGTACATACTCCTCCTAGGGCTGTTCCTACCACGCCATGCATGATAAGACTTCTCAGAAAGCTTTTGAATTGTTCTAAAGTTTCTCCACTGAGTTCTTTTCTATCCAGTTTACCATCATGATCATGATCTGAATTACTCGAATGTATCTTGTGATACACACCATAAAACCCTACAGCCACACTGATTAGAACGGCAGTTACAGTAAGAGCATCTAGAAATGCAGAAAGTAAAGCAGCCAAAAACACAAACAGCAAAGACAGCACTATTTTAGACCTAATCTTAGTGAACACCTTACTGAAAATGAACATAAGAAGCGGCTTCATGAAGTAGATTCCTGCTACCATAAATACTAGTAATAGAACTACTTCTAGATTGGCCGAAACCTCATTATAGGCATGTTTAGGCGTGGTTAAATTCAGCGCCAATATTTGAATAGCCAGTAATCCACCACTCTGCAGCGGATAACATTTTAATGCCATGGCTAAGGTGAAAATAAACTCTCCTATAAAAATCCATGATGTGACTGTGGCTCCTAAGGTGAAGTACGAAATCACATTAAAAATGAAGAAGAAAATCATGATATATTTATACCATGATGGGCTATTACCTAAGAAATATTTAAACATGTCTTTTCGTGTATCTTGTTTTATACAAGTTTTTTAAGTGCTATTTCGAATCCAGTGGCACAGATATTCTTCTTGTCTGGATTTAACTTGTGAATGTTTACGATAGCCTCTCTAATGATGTTCGATGTATCTGAGAAAATTCCTTCATCAGTCATATCTACATCTCCCTTACTCATCAGGTATCCAAATACCCTAGCCATACCACAGTTAGCCACGAAATCTGGAATAACGCTAATATTCTCATCCACAAATTCCATAATTGGCCCAAAGAAAATTTCTTGATCTGCAAAAGGCACATTAGCCCCACAAGACACTACCTCTATGCCTGTCTTAATCATGCGGTCTATTTCTTCCCTTTTCACTAATCTAGAAGCTGCACAAGGTAGGAACACCTCTGCATCTAAGTCCCATATCTTCTCATACACTTCGTCATAAGAAAGCATGTTAGGAGCATTCAGTTCATTACCGTTTTTAGTCAAGAAAAGTTCTGTTATTTCCTCGAAAGTCATTCCCTCCGAGTTTATTAAACCACCCACTCTGTCTATAATTCCTACTACTTTAGCACCCATTTGAGCACAGTAGTATGCCGCAGCAGAACCTACGTTACCCCAGCCCTGAACTACTACTCTTTTTCCTTCTATGCTTCCGCCATAAATATCATAATAATGCTTTACAGACTCTGCCACACCGTAGCCAGTAATCATATCGGCCACCTTGAATTTTTTGGTTACATCTGGGGAGTATTTCTCATCTTCCAGTACTTTAACTACACCCATTCTAAGATTACCTATTCGCTTCACTTTTTGAGCTTCATTAGGTTGGAAATGGCCGTTAAACACTCCTTCCTGAGGGTGCCACACGCCATTGTCTTCAGTCATGGGAATTACCTCATGAATTTCATCTACGTTAAGGTCTCCACCTGTGCCGTAATAGTGTTTTAATAGCGGAGTTACAGCAGCGTACCATCTTTCTAATACTTCCTTTTTCCGAGGGTCTCTCGGGTCAAAGTTGATTCCAGACTTGGCACCACCTATCTGAGGACCAGAAACCGTAAACTTCACTTCCATGGTCTTAGCCAGAGAAGTTACTTCATGCATGTCTAAGCCTGCTCTCATTCTGGTTCCACCTCCTGCAGCGCCACCTCTAAGGCTATTTATAACTACCCATCCTTCAGCTTCTGTGTGCGGATCTTTCCAGTTAAACACTACCTCTGGCTGCTTGTCTTCGTATTTCTGTAATAAGTCTTTCATTGAGTCTTAAATAATCGAGCCCAAAAATAGAAATAAACACATGGTTAGCCGTTTATTTCTGCGTTGCAATGCATTAATTTTTCCCCATACCGAAGGGTCTGTAAATACAACCACCCACATGATTTGAGCTAGAGCCTGTAACCGCAGTGAGTATGTTGTCTTCTCCCAGCACATGAAGAGCTCCCAAGAATGCGAAAATTAATGCCTCTTTGTAATCGATTAATTCTGTTTCTGGAAGAATGAGTTGAGCGTTGCAACGCGCCTTCAAGCAATTCATCAAAAAATCATTTTTAGCTCCTCCACCAGTCACTAAAAGTCTGCCGTAAACTGGAAGCTGGGCAGAAACCTGAAGGGCTATGTGTTCACATAAAGTGGCTAGCACATCTTCGGTAGAAGAGAACGCTAAATGATGTTCAATAAGCGGTTTAATTTCAGAATCGAACCACTCTTTCCCTATGCTTTTGGGCGCAGAAAGGCTGAGGTAAGGAAGTTGGTTTAAGGCTTCTAAGAGATTGGTGTCAATAGTTCCTGAGCTGGCCAATTCACCTTCTGCATCATAAGATTTACCCACTTTCTGGGCCACATAGTTCAGCGCCATGTTGGCTATACAGATGTCGTAGGCTTGAATGCTGTCTTCCTGAGTTTTGATAGAAATATTAGCTATGCCTCCTAGATTTAGGCAGTACTCATATTCTGAAAACAGCAGCAAGTCGCCAATCGGTACTAGTGGTGCTCCCTGCCCATTCAGATGAACATCTGCCGTTCTGAAATCAGCTATGGTAGGTGTTTTAGTGAGTGCCGCTATGGCTGCAGGATGACCTATCTGTGTGGTGAGGTGTTTTTTTGGTTGGTGAAACACAGTATGCCCGTGAGAGGAAATGTAGTTAGGTTTAAACCCCGTTTCAGAAATGAATCGGATTACTTCAGTGCCAAATAACCGTCCTAGGTCATGATCGGTTTGGGCGTATTTTAGAGCTGTAGAGGTATCCAAGCATTGCAACGCAGAAACTAACTCTCTAGAATAGCCTGCAGTTTTACAGTAGTCTATGCTGTAATTCCATGTTTTATCATGTCTAAACGTACACGCGGCTAGGTCTAAACCATCTAGCGATGTGCCTGACATTAATCCTATTATACGTAGCTCTTTCATGTCTTTGAATTGTGACAATTTAACCCGTAAATTTGCACCACTTTTTACAAAGAAAAATACTTGTTTTTAGTATCAAGTTAATATCCCAATTTAAACGAAATCATAGATGAATTTAGAGTTATCCGAAGAGCAGTTAGCAGTAAGAGATGCGGCCAGAGAATTTGCTAAGAACGAGTTGCTTCCTGGTGTTATAGAGAGAGATGAAACACAGACGTTTCCTACAGAGCAGATAAAGAAATTAGGAGAACTCGGGTTTATGGGAATGATGGTGGATCCTAAATATGGAGGAAGCGGAATGGACACTGTGTCTTACGTGTTAGCCATGGAGGAGCTGTCTAAAGTAGATGCATCTGCCAGTGTGTGCGTGTCTGTAAACAACTCTTTAGTATGCTGGGGAATAGAGAAATTCGGTACAGAGGAGCAGAAAGAAAAGTATTTGGTGCCTCTGGCATCTGGTCAGAAGATAGGTGCATTTTGCCTCTCAGAACCTGAGGCAGGAAGTGACGCCACATCACAGAGAACTACGGCCATAGATAAGGGAGATCATTACTTACTAAACGGAACTAAAAACTGGATTACTAATGGAAGCACAGCGTCTTACTACATAGTGATAGCACAAACAGATGTAGAAAAAGGCCATAAAGGAATTAACGCTTTTATAGTAGAAAAGGATTGGGAAGGTTTTATGGTGGGAGCTAAGGAGAACAAGCTCGGGATTAGAGGAAGCGACACTCACACTTTAATGTTTCAGGATGTGAAAGTGCCTAAAGAAAACAGAATAGGAGAGGACGGTTTCGGATTTAAATTCGCAATGAAGGTGTTATCTGGAGGTAGAATAGGAATAGCCGCTCAGGCACTAGGAATAGCCAGTGGAGCTTACGAATTAGCTCTAGCTTACTCTCAGGAGAGAAAAGCATTTGGAAAAGAAATAAGTAAGCACCAAGCCATAGCCTTTAAATTGGCAGACATGGCTACTGATATAGAGGCTGCTAGGCTATTGTGTTTGAAAGCTGCCTGCCAGAAAGATGCTGGCGAGAATTTTGACCAGATGTCTGCTATGGCTAAGCTTTATGCCTCCACGGCTGCCATGAAGCACACTGTGGAAGCAGTTCAGATTCATGGAGGTTACGGATTCGTAAAAGAATACCATGTAGAGCGTTTGATGAGAGATGCTAAAATCACTCAGATTTATGAAGGTACTTCTGAAGTGCAAAAAATAGTAATATCTAGAAACGTACTAAAAGACTAACAGAGTGTGCTTAAACACGCAGGATTTAGAATAAAGACTTATTTAGAATACAGAAAAAGGGCTGTGAACCAATATGGACTTCACAGCCCTTTTTTGTATGAGCTTTACCTGGCCTGTTTCAGACCAGCTTTCAAACATGATTTCCGAGCGATTACCAATTTAAGGAAGGAACTTAGAAAAAGTACCCAAAGCGTGGAAATTACAGATTTCGGGGCTGGATCTCTCGTGAATAAGTCTAGCACAAGGTCGGTTTCTGAAATGTATAGTTCTGCTGCTATTTCTGAAAAGCAGGGTGAATTACTCCATAGATTAGTGGGCTTTTTAAAGCCAGTAAAGGTACTAGAATTGGGGACTCATTTAGGGCTTTCTAGTGCATATATGGCTTCAGGAAATGCAGCTAAAGTGGTGTCTTTAGAAGGATGCCCAAATACGGCAGATTTGGCTCAAAAACACCACACAGAACTCGGGCTTTCGACCATTCAAATAGAAGTTGGAGATTTCAAACGGACTCTTCCAGAAGTGCTTAACTCTGCCGGTAAGATAGATCTAGCCTATGTAGATGGAAACCACAGCTACAAGGGCACCTTATGGAATTATGAGCAGCTTTTACCTTTTACCACCTCAAACTCGGTAATAATCTTTGATGACATAAACTGGTCTCCAGATATGAAGCGTGCTTGGGAAGAAATCATAGCACGGCCAGAGGTTTCCATAAGTGTGAATTGCTTCAAGTTTGGGATGGTGTTCTTTAGAGAAGGAGTGGAAAAGCAGGATTTTTGGTTTAAATTTTAGCTGGCTTGGTTAACTTCCAGTTATCAGTATTTTTAACCGTTCAAAAAAATAGAATCAATGAAACGAAAAGTTGGATTAATCATATTAGACGGGTGGGGACATGGAGAGAAGGTGGATTCTAATGCCGTTTTCAAGGCCAATACGCCATTTATTGACAGTTTATACGAACAAGTGCCTAATGCAGAATTAAGGACAGATGGTGAGTTCGTAGGGCTTCCTGAAGGGCAGATGGGAAATAGTGAAGTAGGGCACATGAATATAGGCGCAGGAAGAGTAGTATATCAGGATTTAGTGAAGATCAATAAGAGTATTTCTTCTGAAGAGTTTTATGAGTTAGACGTACTGAAAAATACATTCAGGTATGCTAAAGAGAATGATAAGCCTGTACACCTGATGGGACTTGTGTCTGACGGTGGGGTGCATAGTTCTCTGGAGCACGTAAAAGCTTTATGCACTATGGCTCACAAAGAAAACTTCGATCAGCTTTATATTCATGCCTTTACGGATGGCAGAGATACCGATCCTGATTCAGGGAAGGAGTTTTTGGCTGAGTTAGAAGCCCATTGCAACGCTACAAAAGGAACCATAGTGAGCGTGATAGGAAGGTATTATGCCATGGACAGAGATAAGCGCTGGGAGAGAGTGCAAAAAGCTTATGATTTAATGCTGAGCTGTGGTGGTGAGAAGTATGCTTCGGTGGCTGAATGCTTAGATAAGAATTATGCCAAGAACATAACGGATGAGTTTATAGAAGCTGCAGTGATTGGGAATGGAGAAGGAAGAATCAATGAGGGTGATACTGTGATTTGTTTTAATTTTAGAACAGACAGATGCCGTGAAATAACTCAAGCGCTCACTCAGCAGGCATTTCCAGAATTTGGGATGAAGCCGTTGAACCTACATTATGTGACCATGACTAAGTATGACCCAACGTATAAGAATGTGCATGTGGTCTTCGAAAAGGATAATTTAGAAAATACCTTAGGGGAGGTTATTTCTAAAGCTGGTTTAACCCAGGTGAGAATAGCCGAAACTGAAAAGTATCCGCATGTTACGTTCTTCTTTTCGGGTGGGAGAGAACAGGAGTTTACTGGCGAAACTAGACTAATGGCCAGTTCTCCAAAAGTCTCCACTTATGATCTTCAGCCAGAAATGAGCGCATCTGATGTGTCTAGTAAAATAATGGCAGAGATAGAGGCCAATGAGCCTAACTACTTCTGCTTGAACTTTGCTAATCCAGATATGGTGGGTCACACAGGTGTGTTTGACGCCATAGTTAAGGCTGTAGAAGCCACAGATGGAGAAGCTAAAAAAGTCTGTGAATTAGCACTTTCAAAAGGGTACGCCTTAATCATTATAGCAGATCATGGAAATGCTGAGAAGACTCAGAATTCCGATGGTTCTGTGCACACAGCACACACCACTAATCCAGTACCTGTATTTCTTCTAGGTACAGATTATGACGAGATACGTGATGGTAAATTAGCTGATGTAGCACCTACGGTGTTAGAACTATTAGAGGTTCCTCAACCGTCTGAAATGACAGGAAAATCTATCATAAAAAAATAGGCTCCTAAGAGCCTATTTTTTTAAATGTCATTCTAAGTCTTAGCTTATCTTTCTTCTCTTAGAATAGTTACAGATCCTGTCTGTTCTTTTCCATCAGAACGTCTAAATACATAGAAGTAAATGCCATCTTTAAGATCATTTCCAGCGGCATTTTGCCCTCTCCATGAGTTATTATAATTAGAGTCTTCATAGACCAGTACTCCCCACCTATTGTATACATAAAGTTCAGAATTAGGGAATTTATCTAATCCTATAATAAAGAAACGCTCGTTTAGTCCTAGGCCTCCTATTGAAGAACCTTCGGCACCATCAGAATCTGGCGAGAAGACGTTAGGAATAAACGTATCACAGTTCTCTACTTCTATCTGCAATACATTAGGGAAAACCCATGCACAAGCATCAGTTACTATGACCTCATAGAAGCCTTGTTGGAGTCCAGTGTAGACACCTTCCTCTGTAAGAGTTAAGCTATCCGGACTTTCGAATGTGCTAAAAGAATACACACCTAAACCACCCGAGATTAATTCTTGGTCTATAGCATAGGTGTCTCCTGCGCATATTACCGTATCGTAAGGGACTACTATGTTTTGCTGTAAATCATCTACATCTATACTTACGGTTGCAGATTGGCTATCGCACTGGTCTGTAACTGTTATTGTATAGTTTGTGTCAGAGAAGGGAGAAACTGTAGTGGTGGATTCATTACCCAGTCCAGAGCTCCATTCATAAGTGTAGTCTGGAAATCCTCCAGATACTGTAACTCCTATATCTACGGGTTCTCCAGGACAAATGCTAGTTCCGTCTAGAGAAACTATATCTAGGCCTGGCCAAGGTATTACTGTTCCTGTCACTACGAACGGCACGGTTTCACATTGGTCAGTGACAAAGACTGTGAATTCTGTAGTAATGTCTGGATTAACAGTAATAGATGGTTGATTTCCGCCTACTAACCAGTTATAGCTGTAGCCAGGTGAACCACCTTCTACTTCAACTCCAATGGTAATAGGATCTCCAGGACATGTGCTTGTGCCTTCGATTAGTGTGGCAGTCAAAGGAGGGAAATCAGGAACTGTTACTACCACATCTGAGGAGGCTTCTGTCCCACAAATGTCGGTTACGGTTAGAGTAAAGGTGGTAGTTTCATCTGGATTTGCAGAAAGTGAGGGCTCATTGTTTCCGTCACCCCAGTCATACATGAATCCACCAAACCCGGTGACTTCAGAATTTAGAATTACACCTTGTCCTGGACAGGGCACGCTGGCGTCCTCAGTAGTAACTGTAGGTTCTATATAATCAGATATATACATAGTGGTTAGTGATGTAATAGTGTCTAGGCAAACGGTTACATATTCATATTCTATGGTAACAGTTTCGAATCCTTCTACTTCATTATCTTCAAAAGCAGATATTATGAGCGATGCTTGATTAGATCCTGCTGGTATGATAATGCTATCGGGAATAAAAGTAAAGTCCCCAATGTCAGGATCAGGATCGTAAGTTGCCGTACCTAGAACGTTAAAGTAAATGGTAGTATCGGTTAGAACCGTATCTGGAAGAATAAATTCAAATCCAGCTGAATTGCAAGTAGGACCTTCTACTATTATAGAATCTCCTTCAAAAATACTTGTTCCTGCTATGGCTCCTGTACCAATGACTTGAAAAGCATTAGAATCGAATGAGCCAGCTTCTAAGAAAACCCCAGAGTCAAGAGCTGTATCAGATCCATCGGCTATTACTAGTTTAATGTGGTAAACAGAGTCGCATACAAGATCTGCAAAAGCAGTCATATTTGTAGTGAGCCCATCAAACTCTACAAAAGAAGGGTCAGTTCCTGAAGTGCTATTATCGATAAAAAAATCAGTGTTTAGTACATTGTTAATACTATTGATGGTGACTGGTTCATCTGTACCTGGGACAACAGCCAAATTCACAGCATTATTATCGAATGGACCATTTAACCCTGCTCCGCTTAAGAAGAAACCAAAAGCATCATTAAATCCAGAATCTACCCACTCCAAATATTCTTCTGAACCGAATACGAAATTGAATGTTAACTCTGTACCAGTTGCTATAAAATCAAATTCAAGAATAGCTGCATCATTTAGGGTTTGTCCAGATAAAATTGCTAAGTCATCATCTGTTTCACCGAAATTACCCCCGCCTACAGTCGCGCCACCATTGTTGTTTCCTCCTGGGCCTTGATCGTCAGGATCTAAGTCGCCAAAAATAGCACCAGAAGCGAGGTTCACATTTCCAGTTCCTAAAATGATACCTGAGCCAATTGGCATATTACTTCCATTGGATAGGAAAGAACCAATCTGGTTACTGTCTCCACTAAAAGTAATGTTAAATGCGTCTATTCCTATTCCTGTAAGTATATCGTTTACAGCGGTTTCAGGGCTTACGGTATTGTCTACATTAATTTGAGAATTAAGTGAAAAAGCAAAAAATAGCAAGGAAAAAAGTACTGAAGTAAACTTCATTATTTGGTGTCTTTTAAGTGATTGGTTTTAAGATGGTCAAATAACGTAAAAAGTTGCCTAGATTTTCAGGGAGTTGTTTTTTTTCCGCGTAGCAATGTGTGAATCCTACAAATTAACAATCTTAAGTAGATTAAAATCTGAGCCAATCCTGCTTAAAATCTATATTTGACTCATGTCTGATTTAATTCGAGTAGAACAACTTTTTAAAATATATAATATAGGTAGTCAGGTGGTTAAGGCGCTAAATGGCTTTTCTTTAGCAGTGAAAAAAAATGAGTATGTGGCGCTTATGGGGCCATCTGGTTCTGGAAAGTCTACACTGATGAACATTTTGGGCTGTCTGGACAGCCCTTCGTCTGGAAAGTTCTATTTGAATGGCCCAGATGTAAGTGAACTAGATGACGATGAATTGGCGGAGATTCGGAATAAAGAAATCGGATTTATCTTCCAAACATTTAATCTTCTTCCACGTTACACCGCTCTGGAAAACGTAACACTCCCGCTCATTTACAATGGCACTAGTAAAGCAGATAGGATTAAGCGTGGAGAAGAAGTATTAACTCAGGTAGGTTTAGAGGATAGAATGGATCACAAACCGAATGAGCTTAGTGGTGGGCAGAGGCAGAGAGTAGCAGTGGCTAGGGCACTTGTGAATAAACCGTCTATTATTCTAGCAGATGAGCCTACTGGTAACTTGGACTCCAAAACCTCTTATGAAATTATGGAGTTATTCCAGCAAATACATGACCTGGGAAATACGATTATTCTGGTAACTCATGAGGAAGATATAGCCACTTATGCGCATCGCATAGTGAGGTTAAGAGATGGTCAGCTAGAAAGCGATCTGATGAATAAATCTTAAAATACTGGTGGTCACACGGTAGTATTTTCTTTCTTTGCAACGCGAAAAAAACAAGGGCAATTATGATAGGATACAAGCATAGAATTAAGGAATTTCTAACTGCAGATAAGGTCGGTGAAGAAATAGAGATTTATGGATGGGTAAGAACGTTCAGAAATAACCAGTTTTTAAGTGTGAATGATGGATCTACGATTAAGAATTTACAAGTAGTGCTTAAGTCAGGGGGATTTGATGAGGATTTGCTAAAAAAGTTAAGCACTGGGGCTGCTGTAAGAGCTAAAGGAGTGTTAGCAGAATCTCAGGGAGCGGGACAGGCTACAGAACTAGTAGCAGATGAACTAGAAGTACTCGGAGAAGCTGACCCTACAAAATTCCCCATGCAGATGAAGCGTCACTCTATGGAGTTTTTGAGAGAAAAGGGGCACTTGAGATTTAGAACAAACACCTTTGCTGCAGTATTTAGAATTAGACATGCCATGTCTTTCGCTATCCATAAGTATTTCAATGACAATGGGTTTTACTATCTGCACTCGCCTATAGTAACTGGCTCAGATGCTGAAGGTGCTGGTGAAATGTTTAGAGTAACTAACTTAGATCTTAACGATGTGCCTAAGGATGAGCACGGAAATGTAGATGTGAGTAAAGACTTTTTCGGTAAGGAAACTAATCTTACCGTTTCTGGTCAGTTAGAGGCCGAGCTAGGTGCTATGGCATTGGGTCAGGTATACACTTTTGGGCCAACGTTTAGAGCCGAAAACTCTAACACTTCTAGACACTTAGCCGAGTTTTGGATGATAGAGCCAGAAATGGCTTTTGCAGATTTAGAGGACAATATGAACCTGGCAGAGGATTTTCTAAAATACTGTTTGAATTATGCTCTGGAGCACTGTAAAGAAGATTTAGAGTTCTTAAAGAATAAGGAGTTAAATGATGAGAAGCAGAAGCCTCAAGCAGAGAGAAATGAGATGGATTTGGTGTCTAGACTAGAGTTTGTTACCAACAATGATTTTGAGCGCATTACCTACACAGAAGCCATTAAGATCTTAATGAATTCTAAACCATATAAGAAAAAGAAATTTAAGTTTCCTGTAGAATGGGGAGTGGATTTGAGCAGTGAGCACGAGCGTTTTTTGGTAGAAAAGCACTTTAAAAAACCAGTAATAATAAGTGATTATCCAGCAGAGATTAAAGCATTTTATATGCGCCAGAATGAAGACGGAAGAACAGTGGCTGCTATGGATGTGTTAGCGCCAGGAATAGGAGAAATCATAGGAGGAAGCCAGAGAGAAGAGCGCTTAGATGTGTTAAAGAAAAAGTGTGCAGATTTTAATATTCCGGAGGAGCACGTGTGGTGGTATTTAGAAACCAGAGAATTTGGAACGGCTAAGCATTGTGGTTTTGGGCTTGGTTTTGAGCGCCTTATCATGTTCGTTACGGGAATGACTAACATTAGAGATGTTATTCCTTTCCCGAGAACTCCTCAAAATGCAGAGTTTTAATCTTCCTCAACTTCTCCTCAACTTCCTTATATTTAGTACATGCTAAGACAGAATTTACAACACAAATTACTTCAGAAATTAAGCCCTCAGCAGATTCAGCTTATGAAGTTACTTCAGGTGCCTACCATAGCTTTAGAACAGCGCATAAAAGAAGAATTAGAGGATAATCCTGCACTGGATGAGGGTAAAGACGATTTAGAAGAAGATGAGTTCCAGGAGGAGGAAAACGAGTCTGAAACGCTGGATGATGATTTTGACATTTCCGATTATCTTCAGGATGATGACACACCTGACTATAAGCTAAGTATCAGAAATCAAGGAGCTGACACCGAGGATAATGATATCCCGATAGGTAGCGGAACTACATTTAGAGATCTTTTAATCACTCAGTTAGGATTAAAAAGGCTCTCTGAAGAACAACGCCAATTGGCTGAGCACCTTATAGGAAACTTAGATGATTCAGGGTACTTAAGAAGAGAGCTATCGGCTATAGTAAATGATCTAGCATTTTCTCAAAACATTATGACTACCAAAGAGGAACTGGAGGAAATACTGATGGTTATTCAGTCTTTCGATCCGCCAGGAGTAGGGGCTAGAGATTTGAGAGAGTGCTTGTTAATTCAGCTGGACAGGTTAAAGAGAAATAGTCTAGAGCTTAAAATAGCAGAAGAGGTTTTAGAAGATTACTTTGAAGAATTTACTAAGAAGCATTATGATAAGATTACCAAGCGTTTAGAGGTAACGGAAGAGCAACTAAAAGCAGCCATAGAAGAGATAGTAAAGCTAAATCCTAAGCCAGGTAACACTTCTAAAGAAACAGCTAAATCTATAGCTGCAGTAGTGCCTGATTTTATGTTGAGTACTGAAGATGATGAGCTTAAAGTAAACTTGAATCAAAGGAATGCTCCAGATTTAAAGGTGAGTAGACAGTATGCAGAGATGCTCAAAGGATATGCAGAAAGCGGTAAAAAAGCGGATAAAAAGCAGAAAGAAGCCATTCAGTTTGTGAAACAAAAAATAGATTCTGCCAAGTGGTTTATAGATGCTATTAAGCAGCGCCAGCAAACCCTGCTCTTTACCATGACTGCCATAGCCAATTTCCAAAAAGACTATTTTCTTACTGGGGATGAGACTAAGCTTAAGCCTATGATTTTAAAAGATATAGCTGAGATAGTTCAAATGGATATCAGTACAGTGAGTCGCGTTGCTAACAGTAAATATGTTCAAACTCCCTATGGCACATTTCTTTTAAAATCATTCTTTTCCGAGTCTTTAAGTACAGATTCAGGAGAGGAGGTGAGCACTAGAGAGGTTAAAAAAATTCTTCAGAATGCTGTAGATGATGAGGATAAAAGAAAGCCGCTCACAGATGAAAAATTGTGTAACCTATTGAAAGATAAGGGTTACAATATAGCCAGAAGAACCGTGGCCAAGTACAGAGAACAACTTAGTATTCCCGTAGCTAGACTTAGAAAGGAGCTCTAAATGAGAACATTTTCTAGAGCTGTAGCTATAGTTTTTCATCCACTCTTTATGCCACTATATTTGGCAGTAATAGTCATGAATTTCGTGACTTATTTTCAGTTTTCCATAGATCCATGGATAAAAGGATTCTTGTATTTCGTTTTGGTCATGATCGTGTTGTTATCCTCAGTAAGTATGGGCGCTATGGTTAGAAAGCATGTGGTTTCAGATTTAGATGTGACTCATAGAAATCAGCGGTTCATACCCATTTCCTTGATTTTAATGTACTACGTGGCAGCTTATATTTCACTCAGATATAAATTAAGTAATATCTACATTCCAGATGAGATTTACAGCATGCTTTTAGGCGTAGTGTTCTCATTAGTAATAGCCCTTTTTATTACCAGATCTTACAAGTTAAGCCTTCATGCTTTAGGTATTTCGGGGGTAGTAGGAGTAGTGGTGGCTTTAGCAGAGAATTATCAGTTTCATGCCATCTATTCAGAACTGTTCTGGATTACTCTTTGTGTGGCTGCCTTTGGTCTAATTGGTTTTTCCAGATTGTACCTAAAGCACCACTCATTTTACGAATATCTGACTGGAGCTGTTCTAGGTTTTTTAGTAAACTATTGGTTAGTGTCTAAGGCTTGGTTTTTATAGTCCAAAAGTGAATTGGCTTAACGTTCATCTGAACTCTGAGATTAAATGCGTTTAAAAGTTTGTAGGTCTAGATTATCGTATATTAGCTACTGCTGTAACTATTAGCGATCGAAAAGCGTAAAATGTGATATCATTAAACAATATTTATCATGACAGAAGATTCAAACATAGAATTCGATTTATCCTACCTAAATCAAGTGTTTCAAGGAAATAAACAAATGATTAACAACATTATAAGTATGTTCATCAAGCAGGTTCCAGAATATATTCATGAAATGGAAGAATGTGTCGTGAGGGCAGAATTAGAAGCTTTACATCCTTTAGCACACAAAGCCAAGTCTAGTGTGGCCATGCTAGGGCTAAAAAATATGGAGCAGATTATTTTAGAAATAGAGCATAAATCTAGAACTAGTGAAGACCTAGAAGCCCTGCCAAGCCTTGTAAGAAAAGCATCTGTAGAGGTAAAAGGAATAGCTTCTAAACTAGAGAAAGTTTTAAAGGAATAATCAATACTAGAGATTAACGAAATTAAATCAGGCAAGCCCATTTCTATGAAGATTTGGGTTTTTTTATGTCTTCAATAATAGTAACTTGACCCAGAATTACAGATGTAAGAACACCCATGAATTCAAGAGAATTACTCCTTTCTATTACAGAACAAACGTCTCTTTTAGAGCAAGATAAGTATTATTCCGAGGTTGTTTCATTTGCTACAGTAGGCCATGGAATTAGCGTATTAGATCTAGAAGAGCAGAAAAAGTGCATTTTGAAATACGATAACTTTCGGGGAGATGCTCTGAAATTCGTACCTGCTTCTGGAGCCGCTAGCAGAATGTTTATGCACCTCAAAGGGCTGTCTAATACCAAATCTATTAAGGCTTTAGAGTTTCTGAGGCTACTGCCACAAATGCCATTCATAGAGCCATTAAATGAGCTGTGTCAGTCTGTTTATAATTGCAACGCACAAGACTTAATAGAACGATCAAAACTAACTGAATTAGAGTCTCTTATTCTTACTGAGGCAGGGCTGAATTATTCCAATACGCCTAAGGGTTTAATTCCTTTTCATAATTATGGTGCAGAAGTGAGAAATGCTTTTATGGAACATGTTATAGAAGGATTGGAATATGTGGCTAAAAATGAAAAATGTAGGATTCATTTTACGGTTCCTCCACAATTTAAAGTACAAATCGAAGAAAGTATAAATGAATTTTTAAAGAGAAAATCCATATCGAATGTAGCCCTCGAGTTTTCTGAGCAGAAGCCTGAAACGAATACAGTAGCACTAACTAAAAGCGGTCAAGTTCTTACAGATCAAGAGGGTAGGTTAGTGTTGAGGCCTGGGGGGCATGGTGCATTAATTCATAATTTAAATGATATAGAAGCAGATGTTATTTTTATTAAGAATGTAGATAATGTGGTAAAGGAACGTGATTTAGAGTTACAAGTGCATTGGAAGAAGGTATTAGGAGGGAAATTGTTAGCGGTTCAGGAATTCATGCATAAATTAGTAAAGCTTTTAGACGAAGGAAAAGGTGAAAAAGAAGCCAAATCATTTCTAGAATCTGAGTTTTTTTATAGCACCTCAGAATTAACCATTAATAGGCTTAAAGATCTACTGTGTAGACCACTTAGGGTGTGCGGAATGGTAAAGAATGAAGGTCAGCCAGGTGGAGGTCCATTCTTCGTACGAAATACTCATGGAAAGTCACTTCAAATAGTAGAATCAGCGGAGATTAATAAACTGAATGAAAGCCAGTTAAGGTCATTAAAAAAGTCTACTCATTTTAACCCTGTAGATATAGCATGTGCGGTAAAAGACCCTTATGGAGAATCGTATAATTTGCTTGAGTTTGTAAACCCCATGGCGTGCTTCACTTCTTACAAGGAACATGATGAAAAAGAGATAAAAATTCTGGAATTACCGGGGCTTTGGAATGGAGGCATGTCCAAGTGGAATACTTTGTTTATAGAAGTGCCAGCTGCCACGTTTAGACCTGTAAAAACGGTAAACGATTTGGCCAAGAGATGAATTCATTCAGCTTGAGGTTTAAAGCCCTTTTTTCTGTAGGGATTGTTCTTTTTTCTAGTCTCATCTTATTCTTGAGCTCTTACTTTTTTAATATTCCTTTCAAACTTATAAATGAGGGAGAAGTGCTAGACCAATTAGATGGTGTAGAAGTGTATTTTAATGGTTCTTCAAATCACATAGATTCCCGTAATAGCACTGTCGATGGCTATAATATAGGCCTCCGATGGCAATGTGTAGAGTTTGTAAAGCGCTATTATTTAGAAGTATACAGTCATAAAATGCCGAACTCTTATGGGAATGCTGTAGATTATTTTGATTCTAGAATAGAGGACGGAAGCCTCAGTCCTGACCGAGCATTAATTCAGTGTTATAATCCTAGTAGCCATGCCATTTCTAAGGGAGATATTCTTATCTTTTCTGGTGGATATGGGCATGTAGCCATAGTTTCTCAAGTGTTATCTGATCAAATAGAAATCGTGCAGCAAAATATAGGTAAAGAAACTAGAGAAATACTTGAAATTTCTCGCAAGAATGACAGTTTGTTCATACATCATAACAGTGTCTTGGGTTGGTTAAGCAGGCCTAATTAAATGTGCAGTTTAGCGTTGCAATGATTATATTCAATCTCAACCGAATTACTCGCTATAATTTGAGTAGCATTTCTGCCAAAGTCGCGGGTATACATAGTATATAATTCAGTGCCTTTATCATCTAGATTCATGCAGGGTTCATCTAAAATGATGAGGCTAGTTTCTGATAAAAAGGCCAGCGCCAGTTTAAACCGTTGTGTCATTCCAGAACTAAGTTCTTTAACTTTCTTATCTTCAGATTCTACCAGCATGCATGAGGAAAAAAAATCACTTTTAGAAAGACCTGTTTTAAGATTTCGAAGAGAAAAATAGAAGTCAAACGTTTCAGACAGAGTAAGCTTTTCTTCAAGCAGTGCAGAAGGGGAACAAATACTGGTTAGAAAAGGCACTTGATCTACAGAAATAGGAGTGTTTTCTTGAGCATAATTTATACAACCTGAAGAGGGTTCCATAAAAGAGCTAATGATTTTTAGTAAGGTAGATTTGCCGCTCCCATTTTTCCCTAAAATCACTGTGTTAGATCCTGCCGAAAACTCGTATGAAATAGGAGAAAAAATGGTATTACCCTTGTAGTTATGAGATATGTCTGATAAAGAAATGGTTATCATTAAGATCAGAGTCTGAGTATCAGAAAGGCCCTCTGATAATTCCCTTATCACTAGAGCGAATAAAGTCCAAGATAAGCTCCTTGCTTGGTGAGCTTGGCAGTTCCATGTCTGCAGCTTTTATGGCTAATGTCATGTTAGTGTTGTGAACGTAAATACTTCGGTAAATGTCCTCTATGCTGGTAATGACCTCATTTTCAAAGCCTCTTCTTCTTAACCCTATAGAATTCACACCTACATAAGATAGTGGTTCCCTAGCGGCCTTTACATATGGAGGTACATTTTTTCTCACTAGACTCCCACCACCGATAAAGGCATGTGCACCTATGGTAACAAACTGTTGGATAGCCACTACACCCTCTATAATCACCCAGTCTTGTATAGTCACATGCCCCGCTATGTTAGCGCTATTAGCTATAATACAATTGTTTCCTATTTCAGCATCATGAGCCACATGCACATAAGCCATAAGTAAACAGTTGCTGCCTATCTTGGTAGTCATTCTATCCTTAGTGCCTCTATTTAAAGTAACACATTCCCTAATTGTAGTGTTATCTCCCACTTCGGTAAGGGTCACCTCCCCATCAAATTTTAAATCTTGAGGAATTGCACTAATTACAGCACCGGGAAAAATCTTGCAATTATTTCCTATTCTAGCACCATCCATAATAGTTACATTAGGACCTATCCAGCAGTTTTCTCCTATGGTTACGTCTTCAGAAATATAAGTGAAAGGGCCTACTTCTGTTCCAGAACCTATTTTAGCATTCGGGTGAATGCTGTGCAGTTGATCGCTCATACTTTATCTTTAACAATTTGGGCTAGCATTGTGGCTTCGCTCACTAGACTTCCATTTACATAAGCTTTTCCAGACATATTTACTAGCCCCCTTCTTATTGGAGAAACAAGTTCTAGCTTGAATGCTACAGTGTCTCCAGGAATTACTTTCTGTTTGAACTTTACATTATCTATTTTCATGAAATAAGTAGAATAAAGTTCAGGATCTTCTACTGAGCTTAAGGCGAATATTCCTCCTACCTGAGCCATGGCCTCTAGTTGAAGTACTCCTGGCATTACAGGGTTGTCAGGAAAATGACCTTGGAAAAAGGGCTCGTTTAGTGTTACATTTTTTACTCCCACTATAGTAGATTCGTCCATTTCTAAGATTTTATCCACCAGTAGAAAAGGAAATCTGTGCGGAAGCATCTTAGTAATCGCATTAATATCATATACAGGTTCCTTTGTCAAGTCCAGTTTAAGTTTACCCGCCTTAGATTTATCATAATCTATAAGTGTTTGGGCGAAGGCCACATTAGAAGTGTGTCCAGGTCTGGCGGCCAAAATGTGTCCCTTAATGAATTTGCCTACTAAAGCTAAATCTCCCACTATATCTAATAGCTTATGTCTAGCAGGCTCGTTTTGAAACTTAGGTACTGTAGAATTTAGATAACCCACTTCTACTTTGACTTCTAAATCCTCCTTCCCTAAGAGCTTTAGAATATCTTTAATTTCGTGGTCAGAATATTCACGCTCTACCAGAACTAGAGCATTGTCTATATCCCCACCTTTAATGAGGCCTGCTTTAGCTAATTGTTCTATTTCTTTCAGGAATACAAAAGTCCTACATTCAGAGATCTCAGCTTTAAAATCGTCCAGTTTATACATAGAGGCGTGCTGAGTGCCTAAAACAGGAGATCTGTAATCTACCATTACTGTTATCCTGTATTCACCGCCTTGGGTAGGCACTGCTAAATATTCAGCCTCTATTTCTGTAATTTCAAAAGGAGTAGTGTCTTCTATTACTAAGTATTTCCGCTCAGCATCCTGTTCCAGAGTGCCTGCTTTTTCTATAGCCTCTATAAAGTATTTAGCACTTCCATCTAAAATAGGTACTTCTGGGCCGTTAATGGTAATTAGCGCATTATCTATTTGAGAAGAATACAGTGCTGAAAGCAAATGTTCTACAGTGTGCACTTCGGCATCACCTTTTTTGAGTGTAGTTCCTCGTTTTGTAGAAACCACATTCTGTGCCTTGGCTTCTATTAAGGAAGAATCAGGAATGTCTGTCCTTTGAAATTTATACCAGTGGTTTTCTTTGGCTGGGTGTATTTCTAACTCACATAAGGCACCCGTGTGAAGACCCACCCCAGAGAGTTTGATGACAGATTGTAAAGTTCTTTGTTTAATCACAATTTAAAGTTTACTTGATTTGAGTTGTTCAAGCTCTTTAGAGAGAGCATCTATTTGTTTCATAAGTTCGGGCAGCTTTCTAAAACCTACATAAGACATTTTATAATCTCGAATTTTAAAGGCTGGTGAGCCTTGCATTACTGCACCTTTCTCCTTTATGCTATGGCCTATTCCAGATTGTGCTGCTATTTTCACTTCATCAGCTATAGTTATATGTCCTACAATCCCCACTTGCCCACCTATTAGACAGTTTTTTCCTATTACAGCAGATCCAGCTATTCCTGTTTGCGCTGCAATGACGGTGTTCTCTCCGATTTCTACATTATGCGCTACTTGAATTAAATTATCTAGCTTGACACCTTTTCTTATTATGGTAGAGCCCATTGTAGCTCTGTCTACGCAGGTATTAGCGCCTATTTCCACATGGTCTTCCAAGATAACGTTACCGATGTGAGGTATTTTAAAATAATTATTATCAGAGTTCGGAACAAAACCAAAACCATCGCCACCTATAATAACATTGGGTTGAATAGTGCAGTTACTACCCACTATGCAGTTACGCATAATTTTGGCTCCTGAGTGAATTACTGTATTTTCACCTATCGTCACTCCTTCCTCTATAACTACTCCATCATGAATAAGTGCATTTCTTCCAATGGCAGTGTTTTCTTTTATAATGGCCACACCTATATAAGCGTCCGCTCCTATTTTAGCAGAATCATGTATTACAGCCTTCTCTGAAACACCTGCGTAATTTTCTGAAATAGATTTGTATTTCCATAGAAGCTTTGCTAAAGCCATCCTGGGCTGTTCTACTCTAATGATTGCCGGTAGATTTTTGCAGGAACTGATATCTAGGTCTTGCCTAACTAATACTATAGTCGCTTTAGTTTGTGCAAGTGAGTCTAAATACTTTTCGGATTCTATAAAAGTAAGTTCACCTTCTGTAGCCTCATCTAAACCGTTAAACCCTTGAACAGTGCAGGAAGCATCTCCTTCAAGTTTTCCTTTAATAAGTTCAGCAATTTGTTGCGCTGTAAAATTCATTCGGCCCAAAGTTATAGATTTAACCTTATTAACTATTAAATCTTATGCGTGTTATTAAAATAATACTATTACTAAGTGTCTAAAGCACCTGTGCAGTAGAAGGGTATAAAAAAAGCGCTGTCAGTTTCCTGAAGCGCTTTTTCTGTGGTGCTACCTGGATTTGAACCAGGGACACACGGATTTTCAGTCCGTTGCTCTACCAACTGAGCTATAGCACCAAAATCGAGGGCGCAAATATATACGTTTTAATTAGAAGGTTGAAAAAAAAGCAACTTTTTTACCTTGTATACGTTATTTTGAGTTCTCTGCACAATGTTTTTTCGATTAAAATCACTATTACCACGATGAGCAATAAATTTTTTAAGATAAAATTTATGCTATCACGTTTTTCGTTCATGTTTTTTTATATCTTTGCAGCTGGCTTTAATTATATTGTCAAATTAAAAAATATAAACTGTTATGAAAAAACTTTTACCAATTGTCTTGGCCTGCCTTTGTTGGTGCGGCTATGCACATTCACAGCTAGTGGATGTAGTGGTGAGTCAAAAAGTCCACGATGGAGCTGATGGCTCTATGTTGGCTGGTCAGACCACCTACCGAATTTTCGCGCAAGTGGAAAACCCTACTGACTTCTTAACCGAAGTTCAAGGTAGTGATGTTTATCCTCTTGATATTTCTACCTCTTCCGAGTTCTATAGAAACGGTGCTCATGGAAACGAGCAAGCTGGTTCTATAGGATCATTCTTACTTGGTCTTCCTGGTTTTGGAGATCTTAGGTACAGTTCGGGTGTAACTATAGGCCTTATTAATGATGCTGCCTACGGTATTCCTTTTGAGGAAAACGAGCTTGGAGAAGTCGCTGGACAAGGTGGTGGTGTTACTACTCTTCAGGATTCTGATAACCCATGGATTCCTGGGTTCTTAGGGAATGGAGATATAGTAATCAATACTTTTGTTGGTGGTGCTTGGTTCTCACTTAATGGTGGGTTTAACCAAGGGTCTAACCTTAACGGGTATGGTGTAGGTGTAAACAACAGTGTTTGTTTAGGTCAATTCACTACGGATGGAGATTTCTCTTACAACATCAATACTCAGGTTCTTGAGAACCTTGAAGAAGGTGGGAATATTCAACATTTATACAGATGGAGTGAAGATCCAGGTTTAGGATTAACTTTCCCGATAATGGATGAGCCAACTGGTTGTACGAATGAAACAGCTTGTAACTTCGATGAGGAAGCTACTGAAGATGATGGTTCATGTGAATTTGATTCTTGTGCTGGTTGTACAGATGAGCTAGCTTGTAACTACGATGAGAACGCTACTATTTCAGATGACTCTTGTTTACAGTTAGATTGTAACGGAGAATGCGGTGGAACAGCTGTAATCGATGATTGTGAAGTTTGTGGTGGGGATAATTCTTCTTGTACAGGATGTACAAATGAAGCGGCTTGTAACTTTGATGAGAACGCAACTATCTCTGATGATTCTTGTATCGTAGTTAATGGTGGTGAAATTTCTACTGCTAGTGAAACTGCTACATGTTCTGGAGACGGAGTGGATGACGTAGTTGCTATTGACTTCACAGGTGTTGAAGGTCCTAATAGCTTATTTGTTATCACTGAAGAAAACTTAGATATAGTAGGTATTTCTGAAACTAACGAAATTAATTTAGAAGGAGCTCCTGCTGGAATTTGCTTACTATGGCACTTGTCTTACGGAGATGATGTTTCTTTAGACATTACAAATGCTGGTGATTTAGCTGGTTGTTTTGATCTTTCTAACAGTATTACTGTGACAAGATCAGAGTACGGTTGTACTAATCCTGAAGCATTAAACTTCGATGCTGACGCATGTGATCTTGCTGGAGACGATGCTGTGTGTGAGTTTGATGACTTAGGCCCAGCTAACGATCTTTGTGTAAATGCTACTGAAATCCTTGTGGATGGAGATGCTGTAGCTGGAGATAATACTGACGCTAACGATGAAAATGATGCTACAGAAAATAATGATTGGTTAGCTGATGGAGAAGACGGAGATGTTTGGTTCTCTTTCGAAGGTAATGGTGGTCTAGTAACTATTGAAACGTTCTGCGGATCAAATACTGATACCCAAATAGCGATTTATGATTCTTGCGAAGCTGAAAATTCACTTGTGTCAGATGAAGATTCTGGTGTGGCGCCTTCTCCATGTCAGTTTATGTCTTTAATTACTGACTTCTGTACTGAAGAAGGTGCTATTTACTACATTGAAGTAGAAGGATGGAATGGTACTACAGGAGACTTCACTATTGGAGTAACTTCTCAAGACGCAGTATTATATTGTGCTGACGAGACTGCAGTAAACTTTGAAGCTGAACCAGCTGACTGTGCTGTAGACGATATCACAATTTGTGAATATGAATTACTTGGTTGTACAGATGAAGCAGCGTTTAACTTTAATGAATTAGCTACTGAGGATGACGGTTCTTGTCAATTTAATGATACATGTGATACTGCTACAGCTATTTCTTGTGGTGATACTGCAACAGGTAATACTGTTGGGGCATCTACGGAAGATCTTGAAGGTTGTTTCTCTTCAGTGAGCACTGCGCCAGGAGTATGGTATACTCTTCTAGGAGAAGGAGACTTAGTTGAAGCTAATACTAACGGTTCTACTTACGACACTAAATTGGGAGTTTACAGTGGATCATGTGATGATTTAACTTGTATTTCTACAAATGATGATGGTGGAATTGGAACTCAATCTTTAGTTAATTTCACTGCAGAAGAAGGAGTTACTTATTACCTATATGTAACAGGATTCAGTGCAAACGCTGGAGACTACATATTAAATGTAACATGTACTCCTATAGTAGAAGGATGTACAGATGATACAGCTTGTAACTTTGACGAAACTGCTAACACTGACGATGATTCATGCTTCTCTATCGGAGATGCTTGTGATGATGAAAACCCAAATACTGACGGAGATGTTTACGTTTCTTGTGAAGTTTGTCAGGGTATTGATAATGCAATTCTTGGTTGTACAAATGCTGAAGCATGTAACTTTAATCCAGATGCTAATGTGGACGATGGTTCTTGTGAGTCAGGTACTTTTGTTTATATCCCTACTGAAGTAGGTTCATTCGGTCCTGCATTATTATTATGCACAGACAATGAAGCTCCAGAAGGATATGTTTTAGCTGACCAAGATTGTGGTAACGAAATAATCGCTAACGATCCTTTCTGCTTAAATACATTCTGGGATTCTCTATGTCAAGATGATTATGAAGCTTGTCTAGGTGGATGCGAATTAGATTGTCCAGCAGACGTTATATTAGAATGTGGTTCTGATACTTCTGTAGAAGCATTAGGAATGGCAGTTTATGCTGACGCTAACTTATGTGATGGAGGTGATGAAATCACTTTCTCAGATGAAATGTCAGGAGATCTTTGTGTAACTACTATCGAAAGAACGTTCACTGGATCATTTGGTGCTACTTGTACTCAAACTATATTAGTAACGGATTCTCAAGGTCCTGTATTCCCAGAGGTTGAAGACGTAAATGTTCAGTGTGTGGAAGAAATTCCTGCACCTTTAGATCTTACTGCTGTAGATGCTTGTACTGGAGAAGAAGTTGCTGCTGATGTGTTTATAGCAAACACTGGAGTTGTTTCAGAAGAGTGTGATTTATTTGACGCTATCGGTCCTGGTGCTGATTGGTCTGTATGGTTACAAGGATTTGGTCCTGGTGCTTCAGACAACTTTGTTTGGGATGCTGATGGTGGATCTTTCGTAAAGTATGCTGATGGAACTGCACGTTTAACTGGTACAGTTGTTAATGATACTGATGCTAGTCAAGGTTGGATCGTTGATCTTTGGTTCGAAAACGGACAAGATTGGGATTCATGGTCTGCTTTAGGTAGATGGTATAAAGATGATTTAGGTTTTGGTGCTGATCACTTCGAAGATTGGATGTACTATGAAATGGTAGGTAACTCTACTCTAACAGGTATTGGTTCATTTGATGGAGATCAGTTATTATTAACTCACGATCCTGAGTCATTCTTCTTCGGATTCCAGTGTGGAATCGGAGCGAATAACAAGAACGCTAATGAAGGGTTCTCTGGATGGTTTAACTATTCAGGTAATGTAGGTGGTCTTCCAGTATCAGGTAACGGTGACGTTAACGTTGATAAAGAGTGTGAAGATGGAGAGCCAGTAGGAGAATGTCCAGATGGTGAAACTACTTATGTATATAGAGCGATTGATGCTTGTGGAAACGCTACTGTAGTTACTCAGGTAATTACTAACTCTGACACTACTCCTCCAGTATTCGTTGATCCTCCTGCAGACATGACTGTGTCATGTGAAGAAGGAGAAGGTGAATTAGTTGAGTGTGTTGCTACTGACAACTGTGTAGGAGAAATCACTTACACTGAGGAAGAAGTTATTACTCCTGGTCTTTGCGATAATACTTATACTGTCGTAAGAACATGGACTGCTACTGACATTTGTGGTAATTCTGCTGAGCACATGCAAACTATTGAAGTAGTTGATAATGAAGCTCCAGTAATTACTTGTCCTGAGAATATCACTCATTCTTGTGAAGAAACTCCAGATTATGGAATGGCTACAGCTACAGATAACTGTACTGAATTGCCATCTGTAACTATGGAAGAGTCTACTGAAGGTGATTCTTGTGGAAGTGTTATAACTAGAGTTTATACTGCTACTGACGAATGTGGAAACACTTCGACTTGTACACAAACTATAACAATCTTTGATGATGCTGCTCCAGTATTCGATCCGTTTACACCTTACTTATCAGTAGAGTGTTCAGATTCTGATTCTGTAACTGCTGATGTAACTGCTACAGATAACTGTAATGAGGTTACAATTACTTTCGAAGATCAATTGAACTCAGGTGGATGTTTAGGTGTTGTTGAAAGAACTTATACTGCTGTTGATGCATGTGGAAACACTGCTACTGCTATCCAGTATATCTCTTTACAAGATACTACTGATCCAGTAATAACTTGTCCTGAAGATTTAGAGCACCAGTGTGATGAAACTCCTGATTATGGAATGGCTACTGCTACAGATAACTGTGGTTTAGATGTTACTATAACAATGGAAGAGTCTACTGAAGTAGCTGAATGTATAACTACAATTACTAGAACTTATACTGCTACTGATTACTGTGACAATGTATCTACTTGTACTCAAACGATTACTATTGTTGATACAACTGCTCCAGTACTTACTATACCTGCTGATTTAACAGTAGAATGTGGTGAGGAAGCTGATTACGGTACACCTTCTGCTACAGATAACTGTGACGAAGATGTAGAAATAGAATTAACTGAAACTGTAGAGCCAGGTATATGCGATCAGAATTCAGTTATTACTAGAGTATATAGAGCGTTCGATGATTGTGGAAATGAGGCTGTGGCAACACAGACTATCACACTTCAAGATACAACTGCTCCAGTTATAACTTGTCCTGCTGATCTTACTGCTGATTGTGCAGATACAGCTATGGATTATGGAACAGCTACTGCTGAAGATTTATGTAGTGAAGTAACAATTACTTCTGCTGATGAAACTGCAGGAGATTCTTGTGAAACTGTAATTACTAGAACTTGGACAGCTACTGATGCTTGTGGAAACGCTTCATCTTGTGTTCAAACGATTACTATTGTTGATACAACTGCTCCAGTTATTACTTGTCCAGAAGATATCACTCACGAATGTGATGAAACTCCAGATTATGGAATGGCTACTGCTACTGACGATTGTCAAGATGCTGCAGTAACTATGGAAGAAGTAACTACAGGAGATTCTTGTGAAACTATTATCACTAGAACTTATACTGCTACTGATGGTTGTGGTAACGCTTCATCATGTGTTCAAACAATTACTATTGTTGATACTACTCCTCCTGTAATTACAGGTGCTGTTGCTATCTCAATGCCTTGTGACAACATCATGACTGATACTACAATTACTTGTGAAGACAACTGTAACGAAGTAAATGATGTTACTACTACTTTCACAGATCAAACAGTTTCAGGTGGATGTGCTGGTCAAGTGATCAGAACTTACGTTTGTACTGATGCTTGTGGAAATAGTTCGGAGTTTGTACAAATCATTGATTTATTTGATGATGTAGATCCAGTAATCGAATGTGCACCAGACGCATCAATCGAGTGTGGAGAGGATATGCCAGAAATGGTTGAGCCTACTGCTTCTGATAACTGTGGTCAAGTAACATTAACTTCAGAAGTAACTGAAGAAGGTGATGCTTGTTTAACAACAGTAACTAGAACTTGGACAGCTACTGATGATTGTGGAAACTCTTCATCTTGTTCTCAAGTAATTACTATTACTGATACTACTGCACCAGTTATTACTTGTCCTGATGATGTAACTGCTGATTGTGCAGAGACAACTATGGATTATGGAACAGCTACTGCTGAAGATACATGTAACGAAGTAACTGTTACTTCAAGTGATGAAGTAACTGGTGATTCTTGTGAGTCTTTAATTACTAGAACTTGGACAGCAACTGATGCTTGCGGAAACGCTTCATCTTGTGTTCAAACTATAACTATTACAGATACTACTGCTCCAGTTATTACTTGTCCTGCAGATGTAACTTATGAGTGTGATGCTATAGGTGATTCAGGTGCTGCTACAGCTACAGATGATTGTAACGAAGTAACTATTACTTCTTCTGATGTAACTACTGGTGACGACTGTGAAACAGTAATCACTAGAACTTGGACAGCAACTGATGCTTGTGGAAACTCTTCAGAGTGTACTCAAACTATCACTATTGTTGATACTACTGCTCCAGTAATCGAAGGAGAAATAGAATTCGAATTAGAGTGTGATGATGAGGCAATAGATAATATCTATGTAACTGCTACAGATAACTGTAACGATGTAACAACTACAATCACGTTTGATCAAGTATTTGTTTCTGGTGGATGTGCAAACGTTCAAATAATCAGAACTTACACTGCTACTGATGGTTGTGGTAACTCTTCAGAGTTCGTACAAATCATCGATTTAATTGACACTACTCCTCCTACAATAGTTTGTGGAGATGATATAGCTGTTCAGTGTAACGATGAAATGCCAATGTTTACTGCTCCAGAAGCATCTGATAACTGTACTGATGTAACGGTAACATTTACTGATGAGATGAGTCAAGACGATTGTACTACTACTACAACTAGAACTTGGGTAGCTACAGATGAGTGTGGAAACACTGCTACTTGTTCTCAGTCTATTAGTATTACTGATACTGAGGCTCCAGTTCTTACTTGTCCTGCAGACTTAACACATGAATGTGATGAGACTCCAGATTATGGAATGGCTACTGCTGAAGATGCTTGTGGTAGTGCTTCTGTAACTATGGATGAATCCACTTCGGGTGATTCTTGTGAAACTGTAATTACTAGAACATATACTGCTACTGATGAATGTGGAAACACTTCAGAATGTACTCAGACAATTACTATTCTAGATTCAACTGCTCCAGAATTAACTGTACCTGCAGATGTAACTTATGAATGTAATGAGTCTCCTGAAACAGGAATGGCTACTGCTACAGATAACTGTAATGAAGTAACAGTTACTTCAAGTGATGAAATGAGCGGAGATATCTGTGAAATGGTAATTACTAGAACTTGGACAGCTACTGATGCTTGTGGAAACGCAACTTCTGCTGATCAAACTATAACTATCGTTGATACTACTGCTCCAGTAATTACTTGTCCAGCTGATGTAACTTATGAGTGTGATGCTATAGGTGATTCAGGTGTGGCTACTGCTACTGATGATTGTGATGATGACGTACAAATAACTTCTTCTGATTCTACAGACGAAGCTAACTGTGGTTCAGTAATCACTAGAACATGGACAGCGACTGATGCTTGTGGAAACGCTTCATCTTGTGTTCAGACTATTTCTATAGTTGATACTACTGCACCTGTTGCAGCAGTTCAGCCAGAAGATGTAACTATCGAGTGTGGTGAAGAGTTACCAGTATTCACTCCTGAGTGGTCTGATAACTGTGATCTTGAATTAACTCTAGAAGCAATAAGCGCTATCGGAGGTGATTCTTGTGAAGAGTTTATAGATCAAGCATGGACTGCAACTGATAACTGTGGTAACTCTACTACTGTTTCAAGAACAATTACTATAGTAGATACTACTGCTCCAGTAATTACTTGTCCAGCTGATGCTACTGCAGACTGTTCAGATACAGCTATGGATTATGGAATGGCTACTGCTGAAGATTCATGTAACGAAGTAACTATTACTTCTTCTGATGAAACTTCAGGTGATTCATGTGAAACTGTAATTACTAGAACTTGGACAGCAACTGATGCTTGTGGAAACACTTCATCTTGTGTTCAGACTATTACTATCACTGATACAACTGCTCCAGTATTAACTATACCTGCAGATGTAACTGTTGAGTGTAGTGATTTAGTTGACGCTGGAATGGCTACTGCTACTGACGATTGTAACGAAGTAACTGTTACTTCTTCTGATGTAACTACTGGTGATGACTGTGAGTCTGTAATTACTAGAACATGGACTGCAACTGATGCATGTGGTAACGCTACTTCTGCTGATCAAACGATAACTATCGTTGATACTACAGCTCCAGTATTCGGAACTGTACCTGGAGATCAGAACTACCAGTGTTTATCTGATGTTCCTGCTCAGGTTAACCCAACTGCAACTGACAACTGTCAAGTAGCAATGGTTACTTGTACTCAAGTAGAAGATCTTGATGATTGTGGTAACGGAACTATAACTGTTCTTTGTGAAGCAGCTGATGGATGTGGAAACGTAGCTAACACTAGTTATGTAATCACTATTCTTGATACTGAAGCGCCAATGTTAACTTCAATGCCTGCTGATCTAGTATTAGATTGTGAGGATGAAGTTCCAGCTGCTGATGAGGTAGATGCTACTGATAACTGTGATGAGGATGTAACTGTAACATTTAGTGAAGTAACTATCGGAGATAACTCTCCAGTGGAAGGTTCAATAGCTACATGTGCATTATTTACTCCAACTGACAATGTTTGTACTGCAAACCCTGATGGATGGGCACTTAAGTTATTCGATCAGCCAGGTAACTCGTTCTTTACAGATCTAGGATACCAGTTCTTCGATGTATTAGATGATGGTTTATTCGTTGAGTTCGCTGATGGTACTGCTCATATGACAGGAACATTAGTTGCTCAAAGTAATCCAAATGCATTCTTAGCCTTTGATGTATGGATGGAAAATGGTTTAAGCTGGGATGACTGGTCTAACCAAACTTTCCCTACGTCATTCAAAGATGATTGTGGAATCATTACTGATGAGTATTTAGATTATACTTATTACCTAATGACTGAAGGTGCTGCTACTTTAACAGGTTCTGGAGATTTAGCTGGTACAGAGTTTGAATTACTTCATGCTCCAGTTAATAACTACTACGGATACCAAGTAGGTGTAGCTGCTAACAACGTAAACGGTTCATACGGAAACGGTGGATGGTTCACAGGAACAGGTACATTAGTTGATGCTGTTACTCAATCAACAATTGAGTTAGAAGGATTCCAAGGTGATTTCGCTTTCCGTGCTGAGTGTTGTCCTCAATATACTGTTGAGAGAACATGGACTGCTACGGATTGTACAGGAAACACTACTACATGGACTCAGACTATCAGCTTCGAGGACTTAGGTGATGATGAAGAAGAAGGTGGTGCTATCGCTGAAGGAATTAACTTCGATGAGGTGAACACTGACTTATTCATTGACAATATCTTCCCTAACCCAGTTAGAGATATAGCTAGAGTTAACTATGGTGTATCTAAGGCGTCTGTGGTAACATTAGATGTATTAGATATGAATGGTAACTTAATTCAAACTCTTTACACAGGTTCTGCTGAGCCAGGTGTAACATACCAAGAGATGTTTGAAACTTCTAACATAGAAAGCGGTGTTTATATGATAAGATTATCATCTAACCAATCTGCTCAAATGGAAAGAGTAGTAGTAGCTAAGTAATTTAGTTAGTACACAGATTATATTTAAAAGCGCCCCAGCGAAAGCTGGGGCGTTTTTTTATGCTTTTATTTTTATGAAACTGTTTATACGAAAGAGTATGTTTGCAAAGAAATATTTCAGTCATGTCAAACTCAAGAACCGCTTTAGAAACTTTAGCCATGGGCACACATCTCGTGCTGCCTAATGATACTAATACATTGGGGAATCTGATGGGAGGAAAGCTACTACACTGGATGGATATTACGGCAGCTATATCAGCACACAGACATTGTAGAAGAATAGTGGTGACGGCTTCAGTGAATAATGTTTCTTTTAATCTCCCTATTAAGTTAGGAGATATAGTAACTATAGAAGCTAAAGTGAGCAGGGCATTTACCAGTTCTATGGAGGTATACATGAAAGTATCAGTAGAACACCATACCACTGCAGAAAGAATGACGAGTAATGAAGCCATTTATACATTTGTGGCGGTAGATCAGGTGGGAGCACCTATACAAGTGCCAAAGCTAATTCCAGAAAGTGAGGAAGAGAAAGAGCACTATGAGGGAGCATTAAGAAGAAAACAACTAGCACTAATTCTAGCAGGTAGGCTGGATCCATCTGAGGCTACAGAATTAAAAGCCCTGTTCGGATAAGATAGCAGAAACCCCATCAGATATTAGTTCAGGATCTACAGATTCAATACACCAGTTTGGAGCGTATTTACATCTATTCCCCAGTTTCGAGCAAGGTCGGTGAGAGTGATCGTAGGGTTCTATCAGAATAGATTTCTCGTGGCATAAGTATGGCCACATACCTAAGTTAGGAGTGGTGCATCCCCACACAGAAACCTGAGGAACTTTAAATGCTGAAGCCATGTGCATGGCTCCGGTGTCTCCACTTAAAAGAAGTTTAGACCGTCTAATAATTTCTGCTAACTGTAGAATACTGGTCTGGCCAGACAAATTTATTAGGTTAGTCCTGCTCAAAGAAAGCTCCAGTTCCATAGCTAAGGCAGTTTCAGCAGAACCACCTAAAAGAACCACAGGTACTGATGATCTGGAAATAACATGCTTCAATTGAACGGTGCTCATAGTCTTGCCTCGATGCTGAGCGCCTACAGCTATAGTCATGTAATTAGAGGGAAGGTCAAACATTTCAACGCTACTCTTAGTGTCGGCATCTATAAATATTTCATTTCCCTTGTTATCATTATAAACTCCAAGTTTTTCTACAGTATCAAAATATCTGTCTACAATGTGCTTTTTAGGAAGAAGATTAATTCTAGACTGCACCAGAATCCACTTTTTAATATTGAGCTTATGGAAAGTGATGTATTCAGCATTAAGAGCATTAGCTAAAATTTTACTCTTTCTGTTTTTCTGAAGATCTAGAATAATATCATAGTTCTGACTCTTTAGCGTTGCAATGTGGTTTTGCACAGGCTTCTTAAAAATATGAGTTTGGTTTACATGTGGGTTTTCACTCACCAATGAACTGAATACCTCTTTCACTAAAAAATCAATCTCACAGTTCAATTGTTCCTTTAAACATCTCACCACAGAGGAGGTTAGAATGATATCTCCCATCGAACTGAACCGTATGACTAAGATTTTTTTGATAGTTCAAATGTAATAGCTAATGAAAGATCTTAAAACTGAATCTTATAAATAATACTGGTGCCTAGCAGAAGTATTTCCAGCTTGAGATGGAGAAAGGGTAGATACCTCATAAATTTGTGCTTATGCAATTTGTAGATACTCACACCCATCTATTTAGTGATCAGTTTTCTGAAGATATAGATGAAACTATTAAAAGGGCCAAGGATGCTCATGTCTCTAAACTGTTTCTTCCAAACATAGATGCAGCATCCATTCAGCCGATGATGCGGTTAGTGGAGGATTATCCTGAACAGTGTTTCCCTATGATGGGACTGCACCCATGCAGTGTAAAGAATGATTTTAAATTGGTTTTAGACCAGATGAAGAGGCTTTTAGACAGGCATAAATTCTATGCCATTGGCGAAACTGGCTTAGACTTGAACTGGGATAAATCTACATTAGATATACAAGTACAGGCGCTTAAAGTGCAAATAGACTGGGCAAAAGAATACGATCTACCAATAGTTATTCATGCACGAGAAAGTTATGACGAGCTCTTTGATGTGTTTGATGAGTTAAACGATGATAATCTAAAAGGAGTCTTTCATTGTTTTACTGGAACGCTTGCTCAGGCCGAGCACATTATAGGTTATGGAGGGTTTAAATTAGGGCTAGGAGGCGTGCTCACATTTAAAAACTCAGGCCTATCAGAAACAATAGCCGATATAGATATGAAAGATTTGGTGCTAGAAACAGACTCTCCATATTTGGCACCCACACCGCATAGAGGAAAAAGAAACGAGAGCTCTTATCTCTATTATGTAGCCAGCAAACTGGCAGAGGTCAAACAGATTACTATGGAAGAAGTAGCTAAAATCACTTCTAGGAATGCATTAGATTTGTTTCAATTAAAGGAGTAATACATGGAAGTGAGCATACTACTAATTTATACGGGAGGTACTATAGGAATGGAAGTGAGTGAAGAAGACGGTAGCTTATCTCCTCTTCCTTTCGAAAACCTACTGTCTTATGTTCCTGAATTAAATAGATTAAACTGTAATATAGACCATTATACCTTTAAGCACCCTGTAGATAGTTCTGACGCTAATCCTCAATTTTGGAATGATGTAGCGGAAGTTATAGAAAATAATTATATAGATTATGATGGTTTCGTGGTGCTCCATGGCACAGATACTATGGCTTACACCGCCTCAGCGCTCAGTATAATGTTAGAAGGTTTAAATAAACCTGTAGTGCTCACAGGCAGCCAGTTACCTATGGGCATGTTGAGAACAGATGGACGAGAAAATCTTATTTCTTCCATAGAAATAGCAAGTTCCTTAGATAATAATGGAGATTCTATTTTACAGGAAGTAGCGGTATACTTTGAATATAGCTTGTATAGAGGAAACAGATGCCACAAGTTTAGCTCAGAACATTTTGATGCCATTATTAGCCCTAATTATCCTCCATTGGCTGAGGCGGGAGTTAATATTCACTGGAATAAGTCTGCGTTGCAACGCAAAAAAGCAACCTCCACATTCTTAGTACATAAAAACTGGGGTACACAGTTATCCATAGTTAAATTTTTTCCTGGAATTTCTGCTGATCAACTTAGATACCAATTAGGCCAGCCTGGTATTAAGGCTATAATTTTAGAAACTTATGGAAGTGGTAATATTCCTATGAAAAATGAGATTCTCTCTCTAATAGAGGAAAGAATAAAGTCTGGGGTGGCGGTAATTAATGTGAGTCAATGCCGAAAAGGGGCGGTAGATCAGCGCACTTACGCCTCTGGATTAAGGCTTTCTAAGCTCGGTGTTATTTCTGCAGAAGATATGACTATGGAATCTGTAGTAGTAAAAACTATGCATTTATTAGGCAGGGAGCTGGAGTCTTCGCTTATTAAGCAAGAGTTTCAACAAAACTATGCGGGAGAGATTTACAGCTAGAAATTAGCCTTTCAAATGTATCTTTTTGCTTAAATCTGTTTTGTTTCTCTAGACTAATTTTTTGTATTTTGGCGTCCGATTAGGGGAGGAAGCAGGAGAGGTGGCCGAGTGGCTTAAGGCGCACGCTTGGAAAGCGTGTTTACTCGAAAGGGTAACGAGGGTTCGAATCCCTCTCTCTCCGCGTAAAGTTAGAATTAAATAGAAAATCAAACATAAAAATAGTAGTCAACACAAAACAATTAACAATGAAAAAGCTGTTAGCATTCATAGCCATTTTAGGTTCAGTAACCCTAGGCTTCAATAACCTTCTTGCACAAGGAGAACCTTCAGGAGCTGAAGAACCTGCTCAAGAGATTACAAGTTTACATCAAAGTATACTAGACACATTTATAGATGGTGGGCCGTTCTTCATGGCCTTCGTTCTTATCTGTTTGATTTTAGGTTTAGCCTTATGTATAGAAAGAATCATCTATCTAAATATGGCTACGACTAATACTAGAAAATTATTAAATAATATAGGTGCTGCCTTAGATAAAGGAGGCTTAGACGCTGCTAAGGAGGTAGCTAGAAATACAAGTGGTCCTGTAGCGTCTATTTTTTATCAGGCATTAGATAGATCTCACGGAGACATAGATCAAGTAGAAAAAGCTATAGAACAATATGGTGGTGTGCAAATGGGGATGTTGGAGAAAGGTCTTTCATGGATATCTCTATTCATAGCACTAGCGCCAATGCTCGGGTTCATGGGAACTGTAATAGGTATGATTGGTGCCTTTGAAGCGATAGCCAAGGCTAATAACATAGCGCCAGCTATTGTAGCAGATGGTATTAAAGTAGCACTTATTACTACCGTATCTGGACTTATAGTAGCTATTATACTTCAAATCTTTTACAATTACATCCTTTCTAAAATAGATGGAATTGTTCTAGATATGGAAGATAGCTCTATAGAAATGGTAGATATGATCTACAAGTATAAACTTCAAAATAACGCCTAATGGGATTGTTTAAAGGAATTAATATTGGTGCCAATGCTATAAAGTTCATTTTCGCTATTGTGGGGGTGATTTTATCGGCTTTGATCATCGTAAGGTGGGATGAAGAACTAAAGAATGTTTCTGATGTTATGCCATATCTAGATGGAAGTCTAGTAATGGTTTGGGGTGCATTGATAGTATGTATTGCCGTAGCGGTGCTCTTTGGTATTTATCAGTTCATCTCTAACATTAAGAGGAATAAGGGTGGTTTAATTGGACTAGTGGCTTTCGGAGCTATTCTAGCTGTATCTTTTGGTGTATTAGCTAAAACTAAGCTAATGGATTACAGAGCACTTAGAGGTGGTAAATTCGAAGACCCTGAGGTAGACTATAATGGTTTAACTGATGGTTGGTTAACACTATCTGAAGGTGGAGTATATGCGGTATATATCCTTATTGGAATAGCAGTTTTAGCTGCAGTAGTAGCGGAAGTAACTAAACTTATAAAGTAACTAGAAATGGCAAGAAGAGAACTAGCTGAAATTAATGCAGGGTCTATGGCAGATATAGCCTTCCTTCTATTAGTGTTTTTCTTAGTGGTGACTACTATGAACACTGATAATGGAATGTCTAGGCTTCTTCCTCCACCTTTGCCGCCAGATTTCGAGGCACCTCCGGTTAAAAAAAGAAATATTTATGAGGTTCTAGTAAATTTCAATAATCAACTTTTAGTAGAAGAAAAGCTAATGGACGTGAGAGATTTAAGACAGGGAGCTAAAGACTTCTTGCTGGCTAACGGAGATAATGTACTAAAACCTTTAGGAACTGCTATGGATGATTTTCCTGTCCGTTCAGTAAAAGGTTCTTTAGATAGTGTAAAGCAAAGGGTAAGATCCTTCGATATAGTCATCGAAGAGTTAAATGGTGAATTAGGTGCCCTCTCGGGAAATAAACTCACGCAAATGGAAGATTCCATTAAAAACTTCGAAGATAAACGTGACGATGCATTGGCTAAAAAGTATGCATTCGAATTCTTCGGTAATTATGCTTCTTTACCTGGCTCTGCTTTAATATCTGTTCAGAATGATAACAGTACAGATTATGACACGTATGTATCTGTCAATAATGAGTTAGAAGCTGCTATTAGAGAGCTAAGAGATGAAGTATCGATGGCGAAGTTTAATGTGCCATTCTATGAGCTAGATAAAGAAGACGATGAGGATAAGAAAAAGATCTTAGCTATTAGGCAGATTTATCCTCAACGTATTTCGGAAGCAGAACCATTAGATGTAAAAGGCTTTGGAGGCTAGAAATAAAAACTAACATGGCAAAATTTACTAAGAAAAAGAAAAAATCAGTTACACCGGTTTCTACGGCATCTCTGCCTGATATTGTATTCATGCTTCTGTTCTTCTTTATGGTAGCTACCGTAATGAGAGATAAAGAGCCACTGGTGGAAATTAAATTACCAAAGGCTACTGAGGTAGAAAAAATCAAGAATAAGACTAGAGCGGCCTATTTAAGTGTAGGTCCTCCCGTAGATCAAAAAAGAGGATCTGATCCTGTATTACAACTTAATGATGATATAGCGGAAGTAGCTGACATCAGACAGTGGGTTAAAGACACTAAAGATTCTAAGGATGAGGTGGATAGAAAGAGAATGACTTGGGTTCTTAATGTAGATAAGGACACCAAAATGGGTAGAATATCTGCTATTAAGCAAGAACTCAGACAAGCCTCTGCTCTTAAGATCATGTACCAAAGTACTGAAGATGTTAAAGTAAGCGGAAACTAGATCTAAGGAAATAACCTTTAAAACCTGCTTTTGTACAAAGCAGGTTTTTTTATGCCCAGTCCTTTAGGATTTTTTCTGCTAGAAAGGTGGAGAGTTTGATATATGACTCCTGTGTCCAGCCTGCTACATGTGGTGAGAGTATTACGTTCCTATGAGATACAAGTTTTTTCCAGTCTTCAGGGAGGCTCTTAGGTGAGATAGTTTCAAAGTTGAATTTCTCATATTCTAAAACATCTAAACAAGCACCTAATACCTTTCCAGATTCTAAGCCAGGTAGTAAGTCTTTAATGCTAACATGATTCCCCCTGGCTGTATTTATTAGGTAGAATGATTTTTTAAATGTGCCTATAAATTCTGTGTTAACGAAGTATTGGGTTTCTTCTGAAATAGGAATGTGAAGACTCACTATATCCGCTTCATTCTGAAGTTCTAATAGTGATACTTCCTTAACTAGATTTGAAGAAAAATTAGATTTGTACTTGTCGTAAGCTAAGACAGTACAGCCAAACCCGCTAAGTCTCTTAGCAAAAGCACTTCCCATATTTCCGTAGCCTATAATGCCTACAGTTTTTCCCTCTAGTTCTAACCCACGGTTCAGCTCTCTGTTCCAGATGGCTTTTTTCACTTCAGAATCTCCACGCTTTAAGTGGTTAAACAATGTTAGAATCATGCCTATGGCATGTTCTGCTACGGCTGTCATATTGCCTTCTGGTGAATTATAGACCTTGATGCCATGCTGTGAGCAGTAGTCTAAGTCTATGTTTTCTAAACCAGCTCCTGAACGAGCTATAAACTTTAGATTAGGAAGCTGAGAAAGCTCCTCCTTTAAGAGTTTAAATCTACTGCGTATGACTATTCCTTCGCATTGCAACGCTGATGAACCAAAGAATTCTTCTTTAGACATGCTAGTGACATCATGACAATCAAACCCTTTTTCAGAAAGTATATTCCATAAGGATTCATGCACAGTATCTATGACATACACTTGCATTAACCTAATAGCTCTATGAGTGGGGTGTAGGCTTCTGCCTCCTGAAAATGGCCATACATTATTCTACCTATTATGAAATAGATGAATAATCCTACGATGTCATTAGCTGTAGTAATGAATGGGCCAGTGGCCAGTGCGGGGTCTATTTTAACCTTGTCTAGTACAAGCGGTGTGAGTGTTCCGAATAGACTAGCGAATAGTATCACGCAGAAAAGTGCTAAGCTTACTGTGAAACTAAGTGCCAGCGAATCTCCAAATCTCAGATTGAACGCTAGTATTACCAGTGCCAGAATAATTCCGTTAAGAGTGGCCACTCCGAGCTCTTTCAGAAGTTTCTGACCTGTGCTGGATAGACCTATGGTTTTATTGGCCAGGCCTTGAACTATTATGGCAGAGGACTGTACACCCACATTTCCTCCCATGGCGGCTATGAGCGGAATAAAAAATGCCATTTCTGGATAGATCTTAATGTCATGCTCGTAGATATTAATGACTAGTGCACCGAATATTCCACCTATTAGTCCTATGAGTAACCAAGGAAAACGTGCCCTTAAAATCCGTTGAATCCTATCTTCTGAATCTACATTTTCAGATAAACCACTGGCCATCTGATAATCTTTACCAGCTTCATCTTTTATAACATCTACCACGTCATCTATGGTTATCCTTCCTACTAGCTGGTTAGCTGAAGTAATTACTGGTATAACTACTAGATCATACTTTTCCATGACCATAGCCACTTCCTCTACGTCTTCATCTGCTTCTACAGATCGAAGATCTTGATTTTCATAAATTTCTTTGATGGTGGTTCTCGTAGTAGTAGCAGAGAACAGCAGCTGCTTTAATGATAGCCTTCCTTTTAAAATGCTTTTATCATCTATTACATAAATGGTGTAAATATTCTCTAGGTCTTCAGCCTGCTTTCGCATTTCTCTAATGGCCTGGCCTACAGTCCAATTTATATTTACTGATACTAATTCTTTAGCCATTATGGCACCTGCAGTCCCTTCTTCGAACTGCATAAGATCTACAATATCGCTTGCTTGGGTTTCATCAGAAATCTGAGAAATAACTTCTTCTTGTTTCTGAACAGGCAGTAGTTGGATGACATCTACGGCATCGTCTGAATCTACGTTTTCGTCTATGATTTCAGCTATTTCCTTACTGGTAAGAGAGGATAGTAATTTTACCAGTTCGTCATCTTCTAGTTCTATAAGTACATCTGCCGCTTGCTCAGTTTCTAGGAGTTTATAGATGTAGGTAGCTTCTTCTGCACGCAGTTCTTCCATAACATCAGAGATGTCTGCAGGGTGTAAATGCTGAATGGACTCCTGAATGGAATTATCCTGGCCATTTTCTACAAACTCCTGAAGAAGCGATATGAACTCTTTGGTTAATTCGAACTGCATATTGGTTCTGCTTAATAACTCTATGAGTGCACAAAGATAGCATCATACACTAGAAGAGAGTTAGAGGTGATTAATATAACTCAACAAGGAAATGGTGAATGAATGGCAGGTAGACTTTAATCCCTTTTAGTCTGAAAAAACTCTTGGAGTAAATGCAGGCAGGCGTCTTCCATCACTCCGCCTATGGCTTCTGTTTTAGGGTGAAGGATTCTGCGGTTTGTGAGGTGCTCATGATCGAATTGGGTGTAGCCTCTGCGCTCATCATAAGCTCCGAAAACTATGCGGCCTATTCTGGTGTTAAATGCTGCGCCTGCGCACATAAGGCAGGGTTCTAGTGTGACATAAAGCGTGCATTTGTCTAAATATTTTCCACCCAGATAGTCTGAGGCTGCGGTGAACGCTTGCATTTCTGCATGAGCGGTAAAGTCGTTTAGCTGTTCGGTAAGGTTATGGCCTCTGGCTATGATTTGATTCTTAGCCACTATTACTGCTCCTACTGGTATTTCTCCGCGTTGCAACGCATATTCGGCTTCTTTAAAAGCCATTTTCATAAAGTACTCGTCTGAATAAATTTCCATTCTGTAATCAAAACTACAATTCGTTTAACCATTTTCCAATGACTTCTGAAAGCAAGTTTTGAGCATTTAAGTCAATCGTTTTGGATTGAGCTATGTGAAAGGAAGATAATTTCTTTTCTGAAAGGAGGGGAAGTTTAAAATTAGCGTGAAGTCTTTTGGCAAGATAATTTTGCTCAGACTGGCCTTTTGTTGGTATAAGTATTACAGGTGTTTGAGTGTGAATGGCGTCCATAATAGTGCTGTATCCACTTCTAGAAAGTAGCACCTGACATTTACTGAGTAAGGTTTCTAATTTTTGAGTTTTAAGATGCTCATGAACGGTAAAATTCTCGGGAAAGACTTTCTTACCTCTCACATCAGGAATACCTCTAACTAGAGTTATTGAGTATTCAGTGTTCCCTAAAATTTTAATAAGTCTGTTTTCAATAATGGTTCTATGAGGTTCAGTTCCTGAAATGACAGCTAGAATAAAATTCTCTCTCGACTCTACTGAAGGTGCTTTAAACCTGCTGAGTAGTCCAATATATTTTTTTTGAGAAAATTCTGAAGTAGCTGAAAGTTCTTCTGTTAAAACAGAATTTGGAAGGTCTGGCACCCAAATTTCAGAAAATCGATTCAGGTATTTCTTTATTTGATTATTAGCTAAACTTCTAAAAGGTGTTTTGGGAGCCAGTTTTAATTGGTGAGTTATGATTACGCTAGGAACACTAGAAGAATAAACCCCGTACCTATTGTCTGAGATAATGCCGTCTATTTGGTAGGTTTCTAGGATTTCTTCTAGCGCTAATTTTTCTAAATTAATGTTACGCCTGATCTTTAAGGATTGTAGCGCTACATGAAAGCCGAGTGGAATAATATTATTAAAGTATAGCTGGTAATCTGGAAGTAGGATAGACTCTAATTCAGGAAACTCTGCTGAGATCAACTCAAGACTCTTTCCAGATCCAGCAAGGATTACTTGTGCATTTTTATCAAGTAGTTCATCAACTATGGCTATGCACCTAGAGGCATGTCCTAAACCCCAGTTTAGTGGAGCTACGAGTATGGTTTTATTCCTATTGATTTTTTAGAGTCTTTTGTAATGTTTTGTACCGCGATTTACAAAGATAGAACTAGGACATGAAATGTAGCTTTATTTCGATAAACACTTTGCGAAAGAGAAATTAGAGTTTGTGCCTATTTTTCAGACTCTGTAGATTTTAGTTATTGATTCAAGGTTAAATTTGCCACGCGTAAAATAGAGTACATGGGTAAGGATAAATTAAGAAAGTGGGCAGAAAATCAGACGTTTGATATTGTTTTTGAGCCACCTTTAAAAGAAATTGTAGAAGGTGCTACGTTTAAACAAAACCAGTGGGGAAAGACGGTTTTTGGAAACGAAAATCCCATTACGTTAGAGCTCGGCTGCGGAAAAGGAGAGTATACGTTAGCACTGGCTAAGAAATACCCAAACCGAAATTTCATAGGTGTAGATGTGAAAGGTCACCGTTTTTGGAGAGGTGCTAAAACCTCTATCCAAGAAGGCATTTCTAATGTGGCGTTTCTCAGAACCAGAATAGAATTTGTACACCACATGTTTGGTAAAGATGAGATTAGTGAAATATGGCTCACGTTTTCAGATCCTCAGAAAGGAAACGAAAGTGGAACCAAGCGCATTACCAGCTATCATTTTTGGGAGCGTTATAAAAAATTTCTGAAGCCTCATGGAATAATAAACATTAAGACAGATAGTCCGCTAATCTACAGAAATGCTTTAGAGGAAATTAGAAATCATGGGGCTGAACTGCTCTATGAGAATGGAGATATTTATGGATCAGATATTTCTCATTTTCCGAAAGACATTCAGGAGCTGTTGGAAGTTAAAACCTACTACGAAAAAATGTGGCTAGCTCAGGGAGACACCATAAAGTTTGTTCAGTTTAAGCTGAATTCTGAAACTGCTTAACTGCTACTACATGGCTAATAAAGAAGGTTTTTTTACTAACGTGCATGAGGTAGCCAGACTCATTCCAAAAGGCAGAGTAACTAGTTATGGAGCCATAGCTAAATATTTAGGCGCGGCCAGGTCTGCCAGAATGGTGGGCTGGGCCATGAACTCTAGTTTTAATACAGATAATCCAGTGCCAGCGCACAGAGTAGTAAATGCTCAAGGTCTGCTCACAGGTGCTGCCCAGTTTCCAGAACCTGATATGATGAAGCGTTTACTTGAAAATGAAGGTGTAGTGATTAAGAATAATAAAGTTCAAAATTTCTCAAAGGTGTTTTGGGATCCTAGTTTGGAATTGGAGCTTTGATTTAGAATAAATTGGTTTATAAGTTTATACTGCAAACCGGTAATTTCGACTTTCCTCCCGCTGGTCGGGCTCAATCACCTAAATTTATAGAATCTCGAATTTCAAACTTAGGTCACTGAGCGGCTCGCGCAGCAGCTTGTCGAATGTGCGAACCTCAAACTTCACTTTCTTCCACCTTATCCCAAATCATATCGGCATTTAGGTAAAAGCTTCCTTGGTAATTCCAACTGCACTCTGCTGGTGAAATGATAGACAAGAAATGCTCACCAGATTCTCTTTCGTATAAATGGTAAATCTGACCTATTACGGGCTCAAAACTAAATTTAGAAGAGTGAATCAATTCATTGTAATCAAACTGCGCCATCATCTGTTCATACTCTGCTTTAAGCTCTAGAAACTTAGCCTGAACCTTATGATTGATCTTAGAAATGCTTCGATTTTTCCAGCTAGAAGTATCTACAGTAGTTATAGAAGGAGCTCCTACATTAGTTCCGTAAGGCTTAAGAGCCGCATCATACTTCTCTTCTTTTTCGTTATAAACTACACTATCGGGTCTTTCTTTTTCCTTACTCATAATCACTGGTATTAGAGTAGCAAAGGTATTTAGCACTGACAGATATTCTAGTCACAGAAGTATATGTGTGCTAGGCATTATCAGACAGTTTCCACTGGGCATAGCCTGTAGCGGTCTCTCTAAGGGTAGCCTCTATGAGTGTTACTCCATCAGGGAAATCATGTTGAATATCACTCACAATTTCTAGAAGCATATTTTCACACGTAGGCTGATAATTTACATACCTAATACGCTCACCGTGAGATTCTATTCCCTTAAACCTAGAGTCTGAGCGTAACAGCAGATAATGGTCAAACTGGTCTAGAACAGACCCTTTTACTATCTTTTTAATCTCACCGAAATCTATGACCATACCACATTTAGGATCTTCTTTATTCAGATTAACTTTCCCTAAAACAGTAACAGATAATTTATAAGAATGCCCGTGAATATCTTTACACTTTCCGTCATAGCCATCTAAAGCATGGGCCGCCTCAAAGGTAAATTCTTTAGTTACACGCAGGAGTTGATCTATCATAAGACTAAATTCTAGCAATAAGTGAACTTAACTAGTTCAGTTTAAAAAAGAGACAAAAATACAACAGTCCATGGTTCAGCTAGCGTTAGGGTTTGTCTAAAGCTTCAAGAACTTCTCTGTAAAAATCAAGTTTTCATAAACTATTCTGATGACATAGAAACCACCGCTAAGCTCAGAGATATCTAAGCTTCCACTTTCATTCACTTTTATAGGCATTCGTATTCCAGCATAATCAAATACTGAAACTGAAATGTTACCCTCAGGGAGTTCTGTCCCCAGGTAAATTATTTCCTCCGCGGGATTAGGCCTTACAGAAAATGGTGAACTAAATATGGTCTCTAGCTGCTGCAGAGAGTATATCGGCCGTTGTAGCGCGAAATTCCTCATCTCAGAAATACTCTCTTCCCAAGCCGAAAAACTACTTGGACTAGACCATCTATTTATATGGTCTACCATGGCTGGTTTCAATAGTGTTTTCAAAGAGTCTATGGAACTTAATATGGTTTCAGAGCTGAAGTTAGCATTCATTAATTCTAGATACCTTGTATAAAACCTATTTTTAAAGGATTCATTTTTTATGAGTTGACTCATGAGCACATAGTCTGCTGATCGGTCGTCATTTTCTATCGTAGTAACTAATTCATCATATTCCTTTTTATATAGACAAGCATCGCAATCGAAAAACATCCATCTGAATTTGGCCGATTCCTGCTGCGGCTTCCAAGCTTTTACATTGTTAAATGGCCAGTCCCAGTTGGCCAGGTACAATTGAGAAATATTGTAATCAATAAAATTACTGATGTCCATTTTTTCAGAAATGGCTTCGTAATTCTCAAGAGTACCTAGGTCGTTTTGCGTTGCAAAGTTCAATAAGTGCAAATAGTCTGTTATGGAACCATCAGTCACTTCTTGGTTGTTCTTAATGATGTCCACCGCATTAGGGTTGATGCCATAATGCTCTGCTAGATAATACTCGCTGAGGTTTTCTCTTAAAAACTGAATGCCCCAGTATTCTCCATTAATAAACACGGTTACAGGTTCGCTCTCCATGTATTCTAAATCTAGACCTCTTACTAATTCTGTGGCCACTAAGTCCTTTATCATGGACTTGGTGAAATCTGAGTGGCCTGATCTGAGCACCAGTCTTCGGTAGCGTTCTATATCCAACTTTGGAAATATTGGATAATCAAACCATGTTTTCCCGTAATCATCTCTAGCAAAGAATTTCAGAGATTTCTGTCTATTTCCTCTGGAGCCTCTGCCTCTGGTTCTAAAATCTACTTCTTGAGAAATAACGGGCGCATTATTAGCAGATTTATAATATTCTAGATGTCCTCTTTTTTCCCAATCATCACCTTGTTTAAAATAGTTTTCACCAGAAGTGCCTGGCACATAAATGCCTGAATCGCTAAAGAGATTAATAGGGTCAGTAATTATGGAAATTACCCCATAAGGAAATTTAGACTCCGCATCAGGATGCACAAAATAACTGGCAGTAACTGGTTCAGAAGATGGGCAGCCATTATCAAATGTACTAAGGTTAATTACTGTTCCAGAGTAGACATCTGTTCTTGGTTCTTCCCAGAGGTTAGAAGTTCTTATAAAGGCAGAGCCATCACTCTTATAAGTTTCAGAAATGAGCAGGGGTGCGTTCCAGAGTGGTGAATTAATGCTAGGCTCAGAGCCATCTGTAGTGAAAAAAAGCGGACTTTGGCTGGAGGCATCCACCGAAATCTCAGAGTCATAAAACCCAGAAGGGTGAGAAATAGAAATGGAATCTGAGAGTTGGTTAAAGGTGGTGCTGATAATATTGGCAGCAGCAGGTGAAGGCACAAAAAAGTAGGTCAGTGAATCTGAGCTGTATCTACCGAAACTCCTGTTAGAAGGAATACAAGTGAAAGATAGTTGGTCTTCTACGTTTAGATTTTCTTTGAGCAAGAATAGCTCTTCTCCAGATTGTTTCAGCTTGAAATCTGCTTGAAGATAATCTGTCATTAAAGGATCATTTCCAGTGGCCAGAATAATGAGGTGCTGAAAAGGAAGTAGAGTAGTATCGGGAATGAGCCAGAGGTCATTTGACTGATTTGGAAACTCTGCATCGTAATCATCAGTAATGCTCCAGCCACTAAGATTTACTGGACAGGCGCAAGTATTATATAGTTCTATCCAATCTGGAGAGGCATCTAGTTCATTTTCAAAAATATTAGAATTTTGAGACATCACCTCGTTAATAACCACTTGGCTATGGAAGTGGTGGGAGAGAAGTATTGCAACGCTGAAAATTATAATTCTCATAGCTTTACGTTTATGCCTATTCTTAGATTAATGCTATCGAAATCTACCTTTTCTCTCAAAATGGTGCCTGATGGACTTTCTAATTCTATTTCAGAAAATTGGTGTCTGAATGTAAGACTGCTCGTAAAGTCTAGTTTAGGAGAGATGTTGTAAATCCACAATCTTCCTACTTCTAAAGTGAGCCCTTCTTCAAATTCTTGAAATAGGACACCTCCTGAATTACCTTCGTTAGAGAAGGAGTAACCTGCATATGCCATAAATGAGCCAGGTGTGTGTGTGTTTTGGTTATATGTTACGCGTAGCAATGCTGATGTAAAGCTGAATTCATCATACTGGTCTATTCCTGCTCCTATGCCTAAAGTGAAATTTTGAGTTAGCTTTTTAGAGCCTATGAGTCTGCCACTAAGGCCAGAGTGGTAGAGGAAATCGTTTCCAGAAATCTGCCCTCCCAATAAGTAACCCCCATCTATGGTAATAGAAAAATCTGACAAAGAATCCTGAGGTTCTTCCTGAGAAAATACCATGAATGGAATAGAAAAAAGGCATGAGAATAGGTACTTCATTATACAAATTTAGCACCACGAAGTTCTGAATTAAAATGGAGAAGGTGTGTTAAAACAGGTAAATAAACTCAGCTTGCGTCAGACTGTTCTACTGGAGTATCTGGAGACTCAATAAATTCATCTATCATACTTAGCAGGTCGTTATTCATTCTGAAGATGTAAAGAGAGTCATTGGCTTCAATTTCTAGAACTTCTAGATAGATACCATCAGATGTTTTTAAGGTGTTGAGGTCATTATCAGAAAACCCGTTAGGATATTTTTTTCTGATCAGAAGAAGATGATCATCTGTAATCGTGCGGTAATCTTTAAAAATACGTTTCATGGCATAAAGAGTTAAAAAGATGAATAATTAGTTCTACTTCACTCAAACGCTCCAAAGTCTTTCGACACGCTTTCTTTCCATCTAAAAGTAAACTTATTTTTTGGAAAGGATGAGACATTAACGATAATAAATCAAAAGGAGATTTATCGAAATAATGATATTACCCTTTTAATCAAAGGGAGTGAATCTATCAATAAGTAACAGAATCAGCGGTTAGAAGGTCAATATTCGTTTAACTTTACCGAAATGCAATCTGCCATTTCAAATTATTTAATAGCCATCACTGTACTTTTATTTTTTAGTTCTTGTGCAAATGGCATTAAAAAACCTGAAGCTGGCGAAGGTGCGGCCCAAGAAATTAGTTCAAAGGACTACGTAGAAGTAAGTTCAATAGGTATGAATTTTGAAATGATAGATGAAATTAGTTCTGGTTGGACAAGTTTCCGTTATTCTAATAAA
>JBGCDA010000030.1:0-58682 GCA_045104985.1 Flavobacteriales bacterium
TAAAAGTCTTTCTGTATAGCCATCTCTAGACCTGTAAACGGTGCTAAAGTTAGCCGCCATTTTACTACTGATAGGAATGTTAGCACTTCCTCTAAACTGAAGTAAATTGAAGTTCCCTCCAGTGAGTTCAGCAGAACCAAATAGAGAATCTAAAACAGGAGTAGCAGTGGTAATGTTAATGGCTCCACCTATCGTATTTCTTCCAAAAGTAGAGCCTTGTGCACCTCTTAATATTTCTACTTGAGCGCCTTGCAATTCAAACAATGTTCCGATGGTACGTGGAATATAAACCCCATCTACAAAAACACCTACACCAGGGTCTGATGTGATGCCATGGCTTCTCTGACCTATTCCTCTTATGAAAATTGAATTTCCGAACGCTGCTCCGCCTTGACCGTTATTTATAACTAAGTTGGGAGTGAAGCGGGTAATATCTGTTAGTAGTGTGGTATTTCTCTCTTCTAACTCTTTATCAGTAAAGGCAGTTAGAGAAAATGGAACTGTCTGAGAAAGTTCAGGAACTCTTCTAGCTGTAATTTCGGTATCTACGAGTGTAGAGTCTGTTTCAGAATTTTGGGCAATGAGAACATTGGATGAAATAACAGAAATACAAAACGTAAACGCGAGTGTTTTTAAGTGAGTGTATGGGATTATTTTTTTCATGACTGTTTGTTTTAAGCAGATCTAAGAATAAATCTGATGCAAACTTGAGCCGATTTAATGATTCTAGAAATAAGTTAGATTAAGAAACCAGATTTTGAATTAAATGTTTCTAGCGAAAATTGTCTTGAGAGATGATAGCCAAATGAGTCTGTTTAAGTCCTGCTATTTAGCAATACCAAAACCATTGAGAGAAACAGATAAAAGACCATGTTAAGAATTGTACTAAAATGTTGTGCTAGTATTGTCTTATTCATAGGACGAAACATTCCTGGCCGTCTAGCTGTTCATAATAGAACAGATTAGGAAGTAAATGTGGACATAGGAGAATTCAGAGGTGGGAATAATATTCTATCGATTCAAATGGATTCAATTGTTTAGAATCCATCTGAAAAGCAAATTATTTACAATGGATTTGGCGGATTCTATGATCGAGAATTAGATAGTCTTAAAATGGCATTTAAAAGCATAAGATTTTTCAGACATTTAAGTTCTTAACTCTTCAAGTCAGAAACGCATAGCCACGAGTAATCTATCGAGAGCAAGAAATGATTACAACGTGATCTTCTTCTGCAGCTACTTCCCCTCACCACTCCGATCCTTCCAGTTCTTTTTAGCCAGCTGCTGCAGATCTTCTACATTATCGCTTTCGTCTACTATTTCTAGGCCTAATAGGGTTTCTATGATGTCTTCCATGGTCACTATTCCTGCTACAGAACCATATTCATCTACCACAAGTGCTATGTGTTCTTTCTTTTCTATAAATAAGTTGAACAGGTCAGGAATAGGAGTGCTTCTTCTTGTAGTCATCAAATCTCTTTTGATGTCAGAAAGAAGCTTATTTCCTTTTTCATTGATTATTTCTTCATAAACGTTGTCTTTTAGCACAAACCCAGTTATGTTGTCTACCTTACCTTCATAAACCGGAATTCTAGAAAACCTAAGCTTAGGACTGGTTTCAAAAAACTCTCTGATAGATATTTCTTCATTGGCCACTTTAGCTACAGCTCTAGGAGTCATAACATCCTTTACTTGAACTTCATAAAAACTCAAGAAGTTTTTTATAATAGTAGATTCAGATTCTTCAAATACCCCTTCTTTGTGGGCCATGTCGGTCATTACAGTAAAATCCTCACGGCTAAACACACTTCCATGGTGTCCTTTTCCTCCTACTAGTCTAGTAAATAATTGTAACACCCATAGTAACCCAGTGTATTTCATAACAGCTACCATGGCTCTTAATGCTTTAGCCGAAAAATTAGCTAATTCTTTCCAATAAGTAGCACCTATGGTTTTAGGAATTATTTCTGAAGCTACTAGAATCAAAATGGTCATAATGGTAGAAACTACACCTACCATAAGGTCTTCCGAAAATGATATTCCGAATAACGTGCTTTCTGAGCTGCCATATAATTCTACATAAGCAGCCTTAGCCTGAACACCTACTAAAATAGCACCTACTGTGTGCGCTATAGTATTTAAAGTTAGTATGGCTATAAGTGGCTTATCTACATCAGCTTTTAGTTCTTCTAGGATGTCTGCAAATGCTTTTCCTTCACTTTTTTTTACGTTTATAAACGTAGGAGTTATGCTTAGTAACACAGCCTCTAGTATGGAACAGAGAAATGAAAAGAAGATAGAAATAGTGGCGTAAAAAATGAGTAATCCCATGACTTTAAGTATGGTCGAAAGATATTAATTTTAAGGCTTCTTTTTCTTTCTTGAGTATTACTAATACTGATGCCATAGGTAACAATCAAGTTCTATCGAGAGATTTTTTTCTTGTTGGTCTACTTCCATTTGACTTTTGAGCACCTTCTTCATTCTAGTGAGTTATTATTTCAGATCAGCTAATTAATAAAGAAATTGAGCTCTCATAATCTGTAGGTTTGTATCTTATAACTTAGCCTAAAAGTCCAGAATGAGTTTTAACCATATAGAAGAGAAGAAGCCGTTATACAAACTAAAAGCTCCACTTAAGGCTCACCTTATGCAGTACTCCAGATATGTAGATCTGCCAGTGTCTTATTACGACCTTACTAATCACCATGAGTTACTGCCTATTTTAGATGAAAATGATGAGCATACATTATGGTATAATGTGCTGTTCAGCCCGTCAGAGTTAGAATCTTTAGGTGAAGCCTTAATCAGAACATACGAGTTATTAGTGGCTGATGGAGACACTATACCATATTTGAAAATACATAGCATTTCTTTTTGCTCTTATGGAAACAGTAAGCCTTTTAGAATCAAAGTAATTAATGAAATAAACGATAACCACGATTATTTCTATGTTAAAAAGACAGATGCTTCTCGGATCTATGGTTTAGAGTTAGAAGAAATTTTAAGCCCAGATAAGATTTCCTTCATTTGCAATGCCACTACTATGATAGAAGAGCATGTGGTAGGCATTCCATGTGATGAGTTTATCTTAAAAAACAAGGGGGTAATTATTGATAACAGACTCCGATTTGCCAAAGAATTTGTGAAATTCAACGAACGCTGCTTTGTAAAACTTTTAGGGGATATGAGGGCGTATAATTTCGTAGTGGAAATCATTCAAGACTTTGATAATGTGCAGTACAGGTTCAGGCCTATGGATTTTGACCAACAGAACTATGAAGGTAGAAAAAACATGTATCTACCTCAATATTATAAAGACAATATAGCTTTAGTGGAACTGTGCATGGAACTCCTTAGTGATAAGGTAGCAGAACAGTACAAAAGAGAAGAAAGGGTAGCCATGAGAAAACGTTTTATGTCAAATAAACAACGCACTAGAAGCTTATTGAGAAGAATGAGGCGAGACTCGGTATCGTTAAAAAAGTATGTGGATTCTCTTAAAAAAGACTTAGCTAAACACCATAATAATCCTAGTTTTTTAGAAGTCAAAAACATGGGAGAGCTGCTTACTCTTCATTTAGAAACCAAGCTAGGAGTGAAGGTATTTAGGTAATTAGCATAAAAAAACCAGTACCTGAACGGTACTGATTAGTGTTTTTAAGCTTTAATGGTATTAATAACGTTTAGCCCTATCTACCCAAACTTTTAATGAGTCCATGGCAGCTGCTCTTACGTCTTTCGGGAAGTTTTTTAACCTGGTCATGTGCGTGCCTCCACCTAAATTCAGATATAATGAATTAGTGGCATCTGTAGGCTCATAAGCTGTAGCTCCCCACGGATCTAATGCACCGTAGATGTAAATCATATTATTTCCATTTTCATCTAACCAACTTAGTATATCTTTAACTGGTTGAGCATTATACGTTACCTCTATGTCCTCTGGAATGAATGTTTTCTGATTATCTACTTCCTCAGTATAGACTCTTAAGTTCTCTTTAAAGGGCTCTACTTCATATCCATACATTCCTATTTCTCTGTAGCCTTGGTAGAAGTAGGGTAGAATTCCAGTCATAGTGGCTGAATTAAAAAAGCTAGGAGCGTCTATCTGATAAAAGAGGTAGCTCATTTTATCTTTTAAACTGGTTTCAGGTCCTGGAATGGTAGAGCAGTCTCCGCTCCACTGCCAGAAGGCAAATGAGTATTCTAGCACACTCAGCTCAAAAGAAGCTTCATGACTTAAAGGGTAAATGTAACTGGCCTTATTAGAAAAGTCCTTAAACAGTTTTAAAGAGGCATCATAGTCTTCTAGCAGTGAGTTTTGGAATTCTATTATTTGTGCTCTGCACTCATCAGTTCCTACAGTATTCAAGTGTTCATAAATTCTAGAATCATGGCGCTCTATATTCATAGGTGCCACGTATGGCATAGCCACGGCCACATCTTCTGGGAAGAATTTCTTATGAAAAATAGTTACCATACCTCCTTTACTTATTCCAGTGCTCACCCATGGTCTAGGATAAATCTCCTTCAGCAGTTCTACCACACGGTGGTGGTCGTTAGCTGCTTGTTCTATCGTTAGAAACTCCCACGGAATATCTCCTTCGGGTTTAGAGTCACTGAAAAATCGGTGTTCTACGTGCAGCTGATTAGCTTCCAAAATGCCTGTAGCTTCTGTAACGTAAGTGTTATTTCCAGCAGTATAACCATTGAGGTAGAGCACCATAGGGCTGTTGAAGTCTCTATGGGATAAGTACACTTTCTGATTAAACTTCTCAGACTTTGGGTTAAAATGATCTACTGGCTGTTCTATCTGAAGTTCCAGCATGAACTTAAACGTAGAATTTTGATTATTGATCTGCTTTGCAGAAATGCCTGTGGTACTGTTAAGCCGCTGAAAAAGCACCTTCATTTCAGCATCTACCTGCTCCTTGTCTGCATTAGGTGGAGGAGGTGGAACATCAGTTACGGCCTCTTGCTTAGACTTACAGGCCACTGCTAGAGTAATGATTAATAAGAAAACAAAATGTTTAAGGTGATTCATTTGTATGTGTTGAGTGTTTTATACCGCGTTGCAATTGTGATTTATTACCGACCCTAAAATTAACGGTAAAGCTCGACTTAGGCAGCTACACAATTAAGAATTTCTTAAAAATTTCAGATAAAACCAGCATCACACAGAAATCAAATAGTTGGCCAATACATGCAGGGTAATTCTATTAAACAGAAGAATCAAGGAGCAGTCTACCGGGAAAGTAGTTATTCTGGATCAGAAACTTTTACTATAAATACGTCCTCGTTTTCTCTCTTTAGAAAGTGTTTTTCTCTGGCTAAACGCTCTAGTTCAAAACCACCCTGCTCCAGTTTATCTAATCGCTCTTTACACTCCTTAGTGTTAGCTCTGTACCAATCTATTTCTTCCTGAATCTTGTTTACTTCAGCATGACTTTTATATACTGAAAATACATCTGCGTCATTAAAAAACAACATATAACTAAGGAAAACCACTAGGGTGAGCACATACCTATTTTTTAGCCAAGATGGAATTCGATTCATAAACTCTAAGTTAGTGCTAAAACTAGAAAACTTCATAGGTATGTAACGCAGTTTTAAACGTCATTATGTGAAGACGTGTCCTGTTCTGAATCTGCAGATTTATCCTTTCTGAAACCTCTGAAACTTTCCTTTCTCTATTTTAAAAATCTGCCCATCTATTTCTATGGTCTCACCTTCATTTAAGTGCATTAAATCTACCAAGTCAGTGTGCATGGTGTGCACAGAGCCTCCTGTAAGTGAGGCTAACTCTAAGTATTCAGGATTCACACCATACTGAGCGCCACAGAGAATAATTTTCACAGGTTTTGATAAGTGTTCAGCTAGCTTGAGATCTCTAAGCGGTGCCCAGTTATCTGCTATGAGTATAGTGTTAACGCAGTCAGGACAATCTTTCTCTGCTTTGATTAATGCTTCTATGTCGTTTTCGGGAGCATCTCCTCCGCCACCGTTAGACATGGCTTTGTAAGCCAGTGCTTCTATGTCTTCATAAGCATCTAGTTTATCAGAATAAAGTCCTCCTGTAGAGCCTACTCTTTTTTTCCAGTTTGGTTTAAAATCTCCATCATTAAAAAACACGAATTGTTTAGCCTCATTTTTATAACTATTAAGTCTTAACCAAAGCATTAATTGCGCTGTATACGGGCTCATACTTCCAGTTATATCAGCCACTATGAGCATGTCTTTCCACTGGTTTCTATTTAAGATGGCAGTTACAGTAGAATCTGTGAACTGCTTAGAATTTATAGAGAGGCTATGAGAGGTTACTCTAGATTTTATTAAGGTGTGTGATTCCAGTTCTAAAGTGTCCATCATATCATAATACTCTTTCTCTAAAGCTTCTGTTTTGTGCTCTGAGGGATACACCTCCTCTTTGATTTCGATATTTGGAGAAGGTGTAGTGTCTTTAGTTTCTTCAGAGTCTAAAATACTTTTTAAGTAAGCTAGTTCCTCGTCTATAAGTTTTTTGCTTTGCAATGGTTTATACCTAATCACAAACCCATGGAATAATTCTTTAGCTTCAGCAGCATTAGAACAATTAGTTTGTCTAATTAGCCTAAAAGTGATGGGAAGATCTAGAAGGCCAGGACATAGAGTAACCAACTGTCTGAACCTAGCAGAAGTTAACGAGGTGTGGTCGTGATCTATAGGATAGTTTGAAAAGAGCAAATCCACTGTCAATAGTTGATCAGCATTTATTCCTTGAAGCTCCTTGGGATTTAGAATCCGAGCGCTGGCAAAACCAGTTTCTAACCGAACCACCTTCCCATAGTCAGCATCTACATTATAGTAGGCTGTTAATTCTTCTTTTAACTCAGAGAAGTTTAAAGATGTTTGGCCAAAGTGGATGCTGGTTATAGTAAGAGCTAATAATATTATAACGAGTGTTTTCATGAGTAAGATGATTTTTACTCATAAGTCAGAAATTCTTAAAAAGATACTCAGCAGTTAAACCTATTTATAGTTCTTTTTTTGATTTCAAAAATTCAGCCACTGCTGCTTTGGGTAGAGGCATATAGCCATTTACAGGAATGAGTTGTTCTATCTGTTCTGTAGCGGTGAGGTGAACGTGCCAGCCATTCACTTTAGATATAGTAATGCAGTCGTCTACATCATATAAATCATCTGTGTGCACGCTATCTTTTCCTAATAGGAGAGATTGCTTAGCGCGTTTCTTCACTGAAATCTTACTGGTGTCTACTAGGAATTTCGTGGCGTGAAGTTCTGTAAACACACCTTCTTCATAAGCGCCTAGATTAATGAAGTATAATTTCTGTTTGTGTTTTGGGGCTGCTTTCCTAAGAGTAATTTCATAGCCATCTACTACATCTAGGACTAGATAAGAATCTAAATGCATGCGTTCAGGAATGCCAAACCATTTAGCGAGTAAATCCTGATAACAAGCCTTAATGTTTGTTCCAGTAGTAAATTGAATATCGTGCAATTCTATATTGCAACGCTCAGCTCTACCACCTAGCAGCACAGCGTATAACTTTAAGGATTTAGAGTCTGGCAAGCTTCATTTTTTTAGGGTACTTCACCTCGAATTTCAGGAATACTTCTTTAGAGACTCCTGGAGCCAAATCCATCTCCCAGTTTACTATGCCTGTTTCTTCATTTAATGAGCCACCACTTAATTCTTCTGTAGTCACCGTGATGTCATTTCTCTGAGAAATAGGAATTTGATCTTCCAAATTTATTTTCACAGATGTAGACTTGTTATTCTTCACGGTGATTTTAAAAGCCCTAGAAGTCTTTTTGTTTCCTCCGAAACTGCTTGTTTTACAAAATTCAGCTACTTGCTCTCTGCTAACAATGATATTTTTGTCTTTTCCAAGGCTCACATCTAAAGTATCTTCTGTAGCATAAGGGTCTAAAAACGATGTTCCTACAAAGCTTCCTTGGTAAAATACATTGGCATCTCCAGGCAGGAGGTTTAAATCACTCCACTTGGTGAGTCTAGCTAGGAGATAGGCATCATTATCAAGAGTAGGAGCAGTATAGTAACTGTAGCTAGAAGCGAGGTCGTTTCGCTGAATTTCTACATCATAAGACTGACCATCTGTAGGCACTGAAAATGGAATAGAAATATTGAACTCAGCTGTAATTAAAGATTCTACGCTTTCAGTTACCATGGAAACGCTTCCCAATTGATAGTTAGATAAAATAGACATGTCTCCTTCCATTACTTCGGCAGGAGCTTCAGATTTATAACGTTCATTAGTTCTATCTCGCTGGCTATTGTAAGTATCTATAGCCCTTACCTGGCTGTATTCACTAATATACCAAGGATTAAGTGTAGGCTTAGTACCAGTTACCATAGGGTTTCCAGTGGAAAGAGTAAGATTCACATCGCTCCAGTCTATCCCTGTAGACTGAGAGATGTTAGCCTTATAAATAAGCTGAACTGGCTTGTCTACTTCGCTAGTTCTTACATCATAAGTAGCAAACCAGCTGGCGTTATAAACCACATAGCTCACTTCTAAAGGAACGTTTTGAGTCTTATTAGAATTAATAACCACATTAATTTTACTAGAATAGCGATTGAATTTAGCTCTCACTTTATTAAGCTCTAGCTGAATTTCATATTTCTGTTGTTGTAGCTCTTGCTTCTCTTCTTTCAGTTCTAATAATTTGTATTCAAGTTCTTCTAGATGTTCTCTAAAAAAAGCAGCCATTTCCTTTAAATCTTCGGCCAGTAAAGATTGATTGGCTCCTTTCATGGATTTATTAGCTAGAAGTAATCCTTTTTCTTCTCTATAAACTTGTTCTAAGCTGGTTCTGGTACTTAAGCTAAAATCTAAATCTTTAAGTTCTTCTTCTAATACCACTACTTGAGCAGATTTAGCACCCTCGCCTAAGTAGTCTTGGGTGTGGTTAACAGACTTTATCATGTAATTTCCATTACCTGCTACATTTACACTTTTAGGATTAACTCCTTGTGCCAGTCCTGAGAGGGTAATGATATTATCTCCTGATTTCAGACTCACATTGGCAGTTCTAGTTACTTGTGCTCCATTTAAATAAACTGTTACATCAGATATGGAACTTTCAGGGTTTATTTCGTTCTGAGCATTTAACCCTAGGGCTAATATTGTGAGGATAAAGAGTAGTCTAGTCTTCATTAGTTTTTGAGTTATTTTATTTATGGTACTGCTATTAAAGTGTCATACTGGGCTGCGTAACCTGCCCAAACGCCAATGGCTCCACCTTGAATGTTAGTATAAATAGGAGAGGGCGCAGTAAATGGATTACCAGCACTTCCTGCTTCTGCTTCGAAAGAAACTACATAGTTGTAGGTGTCTCTATCTATGTGAGTACCTCTTACTGCCACAGTATCTCCAAGTTTAAAGAAACCACGCTCCTCATTAAAATCATCGTCTTTATCAGAACCTATTAAGGAACCTCTGTAATAAGCGAACTCAAAATTTAAACCGTTAAAAAATGAGTCGTCATAAGAACTTCCAAGTGGTGCTATAAACTGATTGTCTTTTTGTTCTCCAGCTTTATCTGCCCATGCAGGGTATGTATTTATTCGCTTTGCAAACCATCTATAGGCATTTCCCACCGTATCAGGATCTGTAATAGTAGCGTAAGCAAACCCAAGACTATCTACAGGATCATCTCCTGCTACTTCAAACCAAAGTGAGTCTAAGCTGATGAGTCCTGGAATAGAGGTAGAAGACGTGAAAGTTTCATCATTTATGGTAACTTCCAATCCATATGTTTGGTTGGGAATACCAGAAGTACTGCCGTCTAAATCTAAATAACCGCACACATTAGCTCCTACAAGTAGGCCAGGAGAAATGCCCGTGAGCTCTATTACTTGTTCTAAAAGTTCTTGAGGTAAATCTCCTACGCAGATCTCCTGAAGAGTGTCTCTTACTCCATTGTTTGTAACTACCACGGTAGCACCACCCAAATAAAAGCCATTAAAACTAGAAGCTGAGATGGCTTGATTGTAGTCCTTAGTTTGGGAAATCAATACAAATGGAGGTTGGCCATTTTCAATGGTTCCCTCTATCACATATTTGTTTTCAGCAGGAGGAATGATTAATTCTACCTCCTTTTCGCAGGAATACAATAGAACTGCTAAAGCACACATTGTGAGCCAAGTTCTGATCTGTAAAAGCCGAGATTTCATTGTCATCATTGCAACGCAAAGTTAGCTGCTATATTTTAATGCTGAGTTCGAATTTATAAATGCTTTTACACCTTCAGATTTATGGTTAGGATCACTTCTGATAGCAGGCTAAAAAAGGGAAGTAGGCTCAAACTGCTGACTATCAAGTTTAAGATTAAAATTAAGAAAAATGTGTAGCAATAAATGAAATGTGTATGTACAATCTACAGTAAGGAATTTAAGAATTATTTAAAAAGATGTTATTCCACAAGTGACTGAAAAGTCTAAATTTGCAAGAGTAAACCTGATAACGTTCTTTAAAATTCACTTAATATGGAAATAGAAACGACTACTCCAAGTACTTCAAAAGCGTTCGGCCCACTAGCTGAAATGTTCAAGTACGACCACGAACAAGTGGTATTCTGCCAGGATAAATCTACTGGACTAAAAGCCATCATAGCCATTCATGATACTACATTAGGTCCATCTTTAGGTGGTACTAGAATGTGGAAATACGCTAGTGAAGAAGAAGCACTTACTGATGTGTTAAGATTATCTAGAGGAATGACTTATAAGTCTTCTGTAGCTGGTATTAACTTAGGTGGGGGTAAAGCGGTAATTATAGGTGATTCTCATACGGAAAAGAATGAAGCCTTATTTAGAAGGTTCGGAAAGTTCGTAGATAGCCTTAATGGAAAGTATATTTCTGCTGAAGATGTAGGTGTTTCACCTAAAGATATAGAGTACATGCACATGGAAACAGAGCATGTTACTGGAATTCCAGAATATTTAGGTGGGAGTGGAGACCCTTCTCCTGTTACAGCTTATGGAGTGTATATGGGCATTAAGGCGTCTGCTAAAAAAGCGTTTGGCACTGATAGCTTAGAAGGTAAAAAAGTGCTAGTACAAGGTGTAGGTAGCGTAGGTTACTACCTATGTGAGTTACTTTATAAAGAGAATGCCATTATTACTGTTACTGATATTTATAAACCGAGTATTAAGAAAGTGGTAGATGCATTTAAGGTGAATGTTATAGACCCAAAAAAGGTCTATACAGCAGACATGGATATTTACGCCCCGTGTGCATTAGGAGCTACCATTAACGACATTACCTTAAACCAATTAAAGTGCAGCGTAATAGCTGGAGGAGCTAATAACCAATTAGCCAATGAGACTATACATGGCCAAGCCCTTAAAGAAAATGGTTTTCTTTATGCCCCAGATTATGTTATAAACTCAGGAGGAATAATTAACTGCTACTGGGAGCTACAGGGCTATAATCGTGAGGCTGCCATCTCTCAAACTGAGCAGATTTACGACACTACCATGAGAATTTTTGAAAAAGCAGAAGCTGAAAATCTACCTACTTACTTAGCCGCTAATAAAATGGCTGAAGAACGCATTAGAGCCATTGGTAAAATCCAAGTCTCTTTCTAGTACATTTACTCTCCCAATACCACCCTACCACATGTTCAACAGACGTCACCTAAGAATTAAACTGCTCCACTGTTTTTATGCCTACTTTCAGGATGAAGATAAGGATGTAGTTCACGCAGAGAAACAACTTAAAGTAAGCCTTGATAAAATGTATGAAATGTACATGTGGCTCATAGCTTTAATAGTGGAAATGCAGGACCACGCCATAGATAAAATAGAAGCAGGAAGGAATAAAAAACTACCTACTGAAGAGGACCTACATCCTAATACGAAATTCGTTACTAACATTCTGGTTAGGACTTTAGCCAATAGTAAAGTTCTGGCTAATAAATCTGAAGAAGTAAAGGTAAACTGGGCCACTGAAAGAGAGTTGTCTAAAAAAATCTTTAAGGAACTCATTACTACAGATGATTACAAAGAATACATGGCTTCAGCAGAGCGTGGATTCGATCATGATAAGGAGTATTTACTAAGGTTCTTTAAAAGGCACATGGTAAATGTGGAGTTGCTGCATGATTTCTTCGAAGAGAATAGTGTGCTTTGGTCAGACGACTTAGACCTAGCTGCTGGAATGGCCATAAAAACTCTAAAATCAATTAAAGAAGAAGATGCTGACATTACTCTTCTAGGTCTCTGGAGAGATCCTGAAGACGAGAAAAACTTCCTCAATAATTTATTCAAGAAGACGCTATCTCTTGGTAAAAAGAGTGAAAAGCATATTCAAGAAGCTGCTAAAAACTGGGATTTTGATAGAATAGCTTTATTAGACCAAATCCTAATGAAAATGGCTTTGGCAGAGGCTCAAACCTTCAAGGATATTCCGTTAAAAGTAACCTTAAACGAGTATATAGAACTGTCAAAGTATTACAGCACTCCTAAGTCTGCTGGTTTTATAAATGGTATTTTAGATCAATTATTTGAACAGCTAAAAGAAGATGGAAAGATTAAGAAAACGGGTAAAGGACTTCTCACTTAAGGATATGAATAGACTACTCATAGCTATACTCTGCGTAGCAATGGTGACTTCGTGCAAAGAAGAAAAAACAGGAGAAATCACTTCAGATGACATCTATTTTGATAACGGATACGATCAAGCGATCCAAAAAAACCTTCCACAGATAGACTTTACTGAGGAAGATTTTGATTTCGGAATCATTATAGAAGGTGAAAAAGTATCTCACACTTATAAATTTAAAAACGGAGGTAAAAGCGATTTAATCATTTCTGATGTTCAGCCCTCATGCGGATGCACCACATCTAAAGACTTTACTAAAGAGCCCATAGAGCCTGGAGCAGTGGGGCAGATTAAAGTAGAATTTGATAGTACAGATAAACCAGGCGACATTAAAAAAGCCATTACTGTAATAACTAACTGCAAACCGAATAAAACCATCCTTTACATTACAGGACAGGTAATAAACACAGATAACTTAGAAAATCTAGAAGAGTTAAACGAACAATAGACATGAATACATTCAATATATTTTTACAGGCTGCTGCGGGCGGTGATATGACATCAACCTTTTTCCTAATGGGTGGCCTTTTCATAATCATGTACTTTTTTATGATAAGACCTCAAATGAAAAGGGCTAAGGAGTCTAAACAATTTAGAGAATCTATGGAAAAAGGTAAAGAGGTAGTAACCATTGGAGGTATACACGGAAAGGTAATAGAGGTAGGAGATACTACAGTAACTCTTTCAGTAGGTGGTAATAAAATGAAGGTGGAAAAAACGGCTATTTCAGCTACTTCCCAAGCTAGTGAGCAGGAGATTCAGCAAAAAGCCAGCTAAATTAGTTTCTGTATTTGCAAGAATTTCTCAATTCTGATAACGTCTTTAACAGCTCATCCTTAGAAGTCTCACATTTTGTTTCAGAGCATTGTGATGCCCAAATGACAGAAAAAGAATGTGCTATTCAGCTGTATTTAGCTGTAAGAGATTCTATCCACTATAATCCTTTTAACATTAATCTTGACTTTAACGGCTATTCATGAACTACTGTGTTAGCTGAACGGCAGGGTCATTGTATAGATAAAGCCATAGTGCTGATAGCTGCATTAAGACACTTACAGATCCCTTCTAGACTAGGCCTGGCTAAAGTAATTAACCACATAGGCTCCTCTAAGTTAGAGCATGTACTTAAGACTAATGTTTTAGTACCACATGGCTTTGTAGAAGTTTACCTGAATGAGAATTGGGTAAAATGTACTCCAGCTTTTAACTCTTCATTATGTCAAAAATTAGGATTAGAACCCTTAGAATTTGATGGAGAGTTAGACAGCATTTTTCAGCCTTATGACTCAGCCCAGAATAAAAGCATGGAGTATTTAGAGTATTTGGGAAGTTTCGCTACGCTACCGGAAAAACAGATACAGGTGTGGATGCAAAATGAATACCCACACATGTTTAACTCTCGCGGGCAGTGGCTCAGCGAAAAACTTCAGGACATTAAAAAGGGTTAGTACCTGTCTAACCCCATATCTAATTTTTTCTTTCTAGAATCTACTTTTATCATGTAAGTGATGCCGTTATAAGTAGTTCTGAGTGCTTCGTAGATTTCGTTTCTGCCTGGCATTTCGAATTCGAATGTTTCATGGTAAAATCCATGAGGATAAGATTCTTCTAAGTGTGCCTTAAGCTCCTGAGGCAGTTTTTCTAATGAGATAATTAAGTTTTTCATAGTTCGTTTGTTTGGGTCTTCTTACTGCCAATAATTAAAGAAGGTTTCAAATGCATTAATTCTGAACGTAACAGTGTGTAAAGTTTCAGCGTAATGGCAGCATATTGATCAAACTATCTACGTTAACTTTAAAGACATATTAATTCGGATTTTGGTGAGTTTTCTTTGCGTTGCAACGCGTAAAAACCCACTTGGCTTAATCCTTGATTTCTCTAACGCATGAATTTTAAAAACTTAGTTATACTCCTGAGTGTTCTCTTCTTTTCCAGTATTTTATTTGGTCAAGTGAAAAAGGTTTCAGAAGATCGGATGGGCTTTATAAAAGACCTCACAGAGCATTTCGAATATTACCAAAAGAAGGATGGCAAGAAATTCATAGAGGAAGAATTTGCCGTGGTTTACACTGAAAGTTTTTACAATGCTAATATGCATGCTAAAGTGGTAGAGGTCACTAATATCCTACTCAAAAATAAGATGAAGCTTTCGCCAGATATAGAGAACTGGTTAAACTCGCTCATACAGTTTCCATCTACCGGAAAAGACGAAGCGTTTTTCGACTCTTGGATAGCATTTATTAAAAAGCTACAGGAAAGTAAAAAGACCAAAAAATTAACCGATGAAGTTTTGAGCACTAGTTTAAGTTTGTTTAAAGAAAACCTGTTTTATGATAAACCAGCCATTTCATGGGGATTAACTACTCCCGATTATGTGTTTGAGTTTGATAGTATTCCAGCTATAAAAGTACTCACCACAAATGTCATTTGCACTTCTAGAAAAGACAGTTCAGTAATTATAGGGTGTTCTGGAATCTTCGATATAGATAAGGAACGTTTTTATGGAGATCAAGGAAAGGTGACCTGGTCTAGAGCAGGTTTAGATCCTGAAAAAACTTATTGTGAGTTTGGAAAATTTGAGGTGAGGATTAAAGGAGCTAATTACAGCGTAGCAGATGTAACGTTCTATAACGAGTATTTCGATACGCCTCTTCAGGGCGTACTTAAGGAAAAAGTTTTGGCAAATAAAACCGCTAACAGCGCCAATTTCCCAAGATTTGAGAGTTACAACCAGCGTCTAGAGATCAAGCAGATTTTTGAAAAGGTAGACTTTGAAGGAGGTTTTACTATGGCAGGAAATAAACTGGCAGGAAGTGGTTCTGAAGAATCTCCTGCTCAACTCACATTTTACAAAGATGGACTTCCATTTCTGAAAGCTCGTTCTCTAGAGTATCTCATTAGGCCAGATAAAATTTCTAGTGCTAAGAGCTCTATGACCTTTTACATAGAAAAAGATTCTATCTATCACCCAGAAGTAAATCTGAAATTTGAAAATAATACCAGAACGCTTTCGCTCTTTAAAACTGAAGAAGGAGTGTCTAAAGCACCGTTTAATAATTCTTACCATGGTGTAGATATTTATGTGGATGCTATGTACTGGAAAATAGATGACCCACTAATGACAATGGGGGCTGTAAGGGGAAGTTCTAACCAGCAAGCAGTTTTAGAATCTAATGATTACTTTAAAAAAGAGCGGTATAAAGCCATGATGGGCTTTCAAGATAAGCATCCCCTTACCCAAATACGAGATTTTACAGCTTATGCCGGAAAAAACCGTTTTCATGTCTCTGAGCTTTCAGAGTTTAATAGAATGGGCTCTGAGCAAACTAATCTGCTGCTGATAGATTTGAATAACAAAGGTTTTGTAGAATATGACATAAACTCACAGATGTGTAAAGTACGTCAGAAACTCTTAGACTATGTCACTGCCTCAGGAGGTAATAGAGATTACGATGTGTTACAATTCGCATCGGACACTTATGGTGCAGATAACAATGCTCAGCTGAACTTGATAAACTATGATTTACTCATAAATGGTGTAGGAAGGGTGAATCTTTCAGATTCTCAAAACGTGGTTATAATTCCGAGTAAAGAGCAAATTACACTGAAGAAAGGAAGAGATTTTAAATGCGGAGGAAGAGTCCTAGCGGGTAATTTCGAGTTCATAGGAAAGGACTATGATTTTCATTATGATGAATTCACCATAGACCTAAATCAGGTGGATTCTACTCGAATTTATGTAGACGAGAAAGATGCCAAAACAGACATCTATGGAAATAAAAAGCAGCGTAAACTGAAGAATGTAGTAGAAGGAATTAAGGGGTCGCTAAAAATAGACTCTCCCAAAAACAAGTCAGGAATTCTGAGTGAAGACTATTCTGAATACCCCATCCTTACTAGTGAAAACGATTCTTATGTCTATTATGACAGTAAAAAGATCCAAGGTGGAGTTTACGATAGAGATGAGTTTTATTATCAAATACAGCCATTCGTGATAGACAGTTTGGACAACTTCCAAACGGGCAATATGAAATTTGACGGCACATTAGTATCAAATATATTCCCAGACATAGAAGAACCACTGGTGATTATGGATGATTATTCCTTAGGATTTGATAAGACTACCTCAGGAGACGGGTTACCTGTGTATGCAGGTAACGGAGATTTCACCAAAGACATAAAATTGAGTTTTGATGGTCTACAAGGAAGCGGAGAGCTTGAGTTTCTAACCTCTCTAAGCTCTTCTAATAAGTTTACCTTCTTTCCTGACTCTACCAAAGGTGTAACCAGTAGTTTTATAAATAGAGAAGATTTGAGTGGCACAGGAGTGCCAAAAGCGCAGGCGTTTGAGGTAGATCTGGCTTATTTTCCTGAAATGAAAAAATTAACGGCTTCAGTTATTGAAGAACCGATAATCTTTTTTGAAAATGAAGCCGATTTAGTAGATGGTAATTTGACTCTCCAACCTGAAGGTATGACAGGTAGTGGACAGATGAACTTTGCTGGAGCGGAGCTATACTCTAATTTATTTGAATACGAGAGTAGAAAGATTAAAGCGGATAGTTCAGGATTTAAGCTACAAGCCTCTGAACAAGAAAATCTAGCTTTCAGAACAGATAACGTTAGCGCAGAAATAGACTTTGATAAGCGTATAGGAGAATTTGAGTCTAACGGAGATGAGACTAAAGTAGAGTTTCCTGCCAATCAATACATCTGTTACATGGACCAGTTCAAGTGGTTTATGGATGAAGATAAAATGGACCTATCCAGCTCTAGAACTGCAGCTTCAGATTTCGTTATAGATACAGATGAAGCTAAGTCTAGTAGTAATTTCTTTAGCGTGAACCAATATCAGGATTCGCTCAATTTCTTAGCTCCAAAAGCTACTTACGACATAAAAAATAACATCATTGACGCTAATGATATAGCTTTTATAGCTGTAGCAGACTCTAAGATTTCACCAGACAGTGGTCATGTTACCATAAATAAAAGAGCACAAATGGAAACGTTAACAAACGCTACCATTATAGCCAACTATGTGACTCAATACCATAGGATTTTTAATGCTACTATAGATATTAGTGGCCGCTTAGATTATGAAGGTCAAGGAGATTACACGTATAAAGACAAGACTGATCTAGAACAAATCATTCATCTGGATAAAATAGAAGTAGACACCACAGATCAAACCATAGGAACAGGAAAAATACCAGAAGATCTAGCGTTTCAGCTCAGTCCATACTTTGATTTTCAAGGAGACTTTATGCTCACTTCTAGCATTAAAAACTTAACCTTTAAAGGAGGAGCCAGAATAGTGCACACGTGTGAAGCCTTAGAAAAAAACTGGTTGAAATTCGAAGCTATTATAGATCCTAAAGAAATTTACATTCCAGTAGACACGGCCATGAAGAGTATTACCGCTAGAAAGTTAACAGGTGGTTTGGTCATTACTTCAGAGTCTCCATTTAATACTTATGGAACTTTTTTAAGCTCAGTATCTGATAAAGATGATGAACCCATACTTTCATCCATAGGCTACGTTTATTTTAATGAAGCTAGAAAAACATACCAGATAGGGTCTAAAGAAAAAATCAAGCAACCAAAACTGGCTGGAAATTTAGTGGAGCTTAACACAGAGAACTGTGAACTTATAGGTGATGGTAAAGTAGACTTTCACTCTAATCTTATTATGACCGATGTATATCAAATTGGTAAAGTGACTTATAACACTATAAATAATGAAACTAATATAGATGGTACCTGCGGAATAGACTTTTTCTTTGATGAAAACCTCTCCAAAATTATGGCTGAAAAAATCCAAAAAAGCATGGATTTAGCCGCCTTAGACATTACTAAAACCAAGTATGAAAAAGCCATAACAGAATCACTTCCTCAGACAGAGGCAGATAAAATCATTTCAGAGCTAAATATTCAGGGCCAGTTAAAGAAAATTCCTGAAGAGATCAAGTCTTTGTTCTTCTTTGCTGATGCCAAATGGGTTTGGGATGAAGGAGAAGAGGTGTTTCATACTGTGGGCAAACTAGGGCTGGCTCATATGGGAAAAAAGGAAGTTTTCAAATATGTGACTGGTAAAATAGAAATACAGAAAAAAAGAAGTTTTGATGTGTTTAACATGTACTTAGAAGTAGATCCTACCACTTGGTATTTCTTTGAATGTAAAAATGGAATTATGAGTGTAATCTCTAGTGATTCTGAATTCAAGGCTGCTCTGGTAGAAGTTAAAGACGATAAACGAAGAGTTAAAGGTGAAAAAGGAGAAAAGTTCTCTTACATGATGGTGACAAGTAATAAAAAGAGAAACGATTTTGTAGATCGTTATGATGATTTAGACTAAGCAGTACTTAATGGTTTTAGTTTTACATGATCGCTGTTTAAGAGCTTGCTATCATGAGTTGTTTCCTTTGGTTTTGCGTTGCAAAGCGAACGAAACCCTAGATCACTTTTTTTCTTAACACCTATGAGATTATCTTCAATTTTAGACTACTAAAAGTGTATATTTCTATTCTCTAAAATAAGACCATGAGCAATTACCAAAAACTATTTACGCCACTAGATTTAGGATTTACACAGCTAAAAAATCGTGTAATTATGGGATCTATGCACACTGGCTTGGAAGAAGAAAAAAACGGTTACGAGCGCATGGCTGCTTTTTATAAAGAACGTGCAGAAGGTGGAGTAGGTTTAATAGTTACTGGAGGAGTGGCGCCTAATAGAGCTGGCTGGGTGAGTCCGTTTTCTATAAAACTCACCACTCATTCAGAGGCCAACAAGCATAAAAAGGTGACCGAAGCAGTACATAAAGTTGGCGGAAAAATATGCATGCAAATTCTGCATGCAGGCCGCTATGGCTACCATCCATTAAATGTGGCTCCTAGTAAAATAAAATCTCCCATTACCAGATTTACACCTTCTAAACTCTCTACTAAAGGAGTTAAAAGAACGGTAAGACATTTTGTGAGATGTGCTAAACTGGCCAAGAAAGCAGGCTATGATGGTGTAGAGATTATGGGCTCTGAAGGTTATTTGATAAATGAGTTTTTGGTCACTAAAACCAATAAACGCACTGATAAATATGGAGGGAGCTATGAAAACAGAATGAGATTCCCGCTAGAAATTATAGAAGAAATAAGAAAAGAGCTGGGTAAGGAATTTATTCTGATTTACAGGCTAAGCATGCTAGACTTAGTAGAAGAAGGCAGCACTTGGGAAGAAGTAGTGACATTAGCTAAGAAAGTAGAAGCTGCAGGAGTAAACATTATTAACACAGGAATAGGCTGGCATGAGGCTAGAGTGCCTACTATAGCTACGCTAGTGCCCAGAGGGGCGTTCTCATGGGTTACCCAAAAGCTAATGCCCGAAGTAAATATTCCGCTTATTACTACCAATAGAATTAACACTCCAGAAAAAGCTGAAGAGATTTTAGATAAAGGCCATGCAGATATGATTTCTATGGCAAGGCCTTTTTTAGCCGATGCTCACTTCATGAATAAAGCACAGGAAGGTTTAGCTCATGAGATCAATACATGTATCGGTTGTAACCAAGCGTGTTTAGACCATGTGTTTAAGCAGCAGACCGCGTCTTGTCTGGTAAATCCACAGGCATGCCACGAGTTAGAGTTTGAAGACAAGTTTGCGTTGCAACGCGAATCAAAATCTATTTTAGTAATAGGAGCTGGTCCTGCAGGTATGGCATTTTCTGTTCAAGCAGCCAAATTAGGGCATAAAGTTACGCTGGCCGACAGGTCATCTGAAATAGGAGGGCAGTTCAATCTGGCTAAGAAAGTGGCTGGCAAAGAAGAGTTTCACGAAACATTGAGGTATTACACTAATATGCTTAAAAAGCATGACGTATCGGTAAAACTAAACACAGAGGTTACACCAGAGTTTGCTAAAGATCTAGCACCAGACGAAGTGGTAGTGTGCACAGGAGTAACTCCTAGAGCACTAAAATTAGAAGGAGCAGACCTACCACATGTAGTGAGTTATTACGACTTACTTACAAAGGAACTAGAACTAGGAAAAAGAGTAGCCATTATAGGGGCTGGGGGTATCGGTTTTGATGTGGCAGAATACCTGCTACATGAGCCTCAGGACTTTAGCGAAGCATCCATAAAGGAATTTATGGAACACTGGGGAGTGGATCAAGCCTATGAGAATAGAGGAGCACTATTAGACAAACCTAAATTTAGCCCTCCTAAAAGAGTGATAACTCTGCTTCAAAGAAAAGAAGGAAAGCTAGGAGCTAAGCTGGGTAAAACTACTGGGTGGATTCACAGAGCTGGGTTAAAAATGAGCGGAGTTAAAATGCTAGGAGATTTGACTTATGAAAAGATAACAGCTGAAGGGTTATGGATTAATAGAAAGGGAAAGTCTGAGCTTATTCCTTGTGATCACATTGTAGTTTGTGCGGGACAGCTGCCAGCCAATGGCTTAGAAAAACAACTTTCTGAAGCTGGATTTAAGACGCACCTAATAGGAGGGGCTAGAAAAGCAGCTGAGTTAGACGCTAAAGCTGCCATTAAAGAAGGAACACTATTGGCGTTAGAGATTTAATTAGTATTGAATTACTCCTTAACTCCATTCCCAATAAAAGAATACCCTCCATCGCTATAAGATGCTGTGTATCTCATACTTCCTCCAGAGATATTTCCTGAGCCAGTAACAGTAGCATTACCATCTGGAGTAGGAACCATAATAAAATCTCCTGAGTCACTGTTATAATTAGCCTTAATGTCTAGGATAAATTGAGGACCAAACATGTCTTCTAATAGTATAGTATCTCCTTCTAATGAATCTAGAATGATCTTAAACGGATAGCTTAAAGTATCTGAAAATTCACCCAGAAAGTAGACAGAATCTATCATAGTGTATGAACCTAGTGCTGGTAGCCTAGGGTCTGACTCACATAGGATAGGGTCCTCTTTTTTACAAGAAAACATGAGCAGAGAGATAAAAACAGCGAATAGAATGTACTTTACTAGTTTCATAAGGCATTAATTTAGAACCACAAAAGTATCAATACTAGTTCAAGGTGAGCCGATGATCCGACTACAATTTCTGAACAGCTCCTAATTAGACTCAATAATGCGGTTTTTTTAAGCTACGTTTACGGCAGAATTCTATTAAGCGTTACTTGTATTGTTATTTTGAATAAAGCCATATTTCATATTCTGGTTTCTATCCTTTGCTTCGCCATTGTAAACGTGTTTGTAAAATCATTGATTAATTTAGGTATTCCGGCCCATGAATTGGTTTTGTTTAGAAGCTTAGTATCTATCTTGTTTTGTATTGCTGTGATTAGAAAACTGGGGATACCTTTCTTTGGAATCAATAAAAAATGGCTTTTACTAAGAGGAGTGTTTGGTACTATAGCTCTGGTTATGTTCTTTCTGACTATAAAAGATTTACCTCTAGCTGTGGCCACCACTATTCAGTATTTTTCTCCCATTTTCACTATCATCTTTGCTATATATCTGAATAATCAAAGAGTCAAGCCTATACAGTGGTTGTTCTTTGCTTTAGCCTTTTCTGGCATTTTCATTATGAAATCCGAAGACTTCCTGGACCCAGAAAAAATAATTCAATGGAAGCCCATTCTGCTCGGGTTAGGTTCAGCTACTTTAAGTGGTATGGCTTACAACTCTATCATCAAGTGTAAGTCTACAGACCACCCGATAACTATAGTTATGTATTTCCCTTTGGTAGCCATTCCTTTAATGACGCTGTGGTGCTTGTTTGATTTTGTAATGCCTGAGGGAATTCAGTGGCTTTACATTCTGCTCATGGGCTGTTTTACTCAAATAGCTCAAGTATATATGACTAGGGCACTCACATCAGAGAAAGCTTCTATAGTAACGCCTTATAAATATGTAGGAAGCATATTCGCAGTGAGTTTCGGAATGATTTTCTTTAGTGAGTATTTGTCTTACATCACTCTCTTAGGAATCATTATAGTGATCTCTGGAGTTCTTATAAATACACTTTATGAGCGTAAATGGAGAAAGTCTGAGCAGGCCATTAGCTAAGATTAGCGCATAAGAAGAATCTTTCCACTGAGCCATTTTTTACCTATTGGATAACGCAGAAAGTACATACCCATAGGTAGACCATCCAGATTAGTTTGTGTCATTAGGTTTCCATTCATAGGAATTTCTCTCAAAATTTTTCCAGACATATCTGTTAAGAAGAGCATCTCCACAGCCTCAGAAACTTCTATAGTTAATGGACCATAAGTAGGATTTGGGTAATATTTCCATTCTATATTCTCGAACGGATCCACAGGGTTTGTAGGTTCATTAGGATCGAGTGGCTCACTGGGGTCGTCTATGGGTTCATCTACCAATAAAGAATCGCTAGGTTCTATTACTAGCAGAGAATCTAAAGGTTCTTTAAAAGAAACTATGCTATCGGGCATTTCTTCGTATAAATCTAGATTAGGCACTTCTTCATCACAAGAAGGAATATAAGTGTAAGATTTGATTAAATCTGTGAGTAATTCGTTTAAGAGTTTGAGTTCATACTCATCTGTAGAAGGAGCTATATGACTGCCACCTATTCCACTGTGATCTGTAAGAAAGATATAACTGCCATTGGTAGCTAGGGCTATACTTCTCATGAGATATTCGGCACTTTTTTCAATGCCACTTCCTGCTATGGTTACTATTCTAATTCCTTTAGCAGCAGCCTTTTCAGACAGAGCTCTGAGTTTTTTTTGAATCATAGAATTATTATGAGGAGGTGCATCCAGCACTAAGAATAAGAGTCTAGTTCTGGCTTCATCACTCCACGAAAGACTATCTATGGCTAATTCTAAGGCATCTTCCACGGCTTCTGGTCCATCTCCTCCGCCATCAGCGTGCTGCTCTTCTATAAAGGCAGATGAAGAAGATAAGACTTTTGTGAAGTCCTTGTGTTTGGTCAAATATGCGTCACCATAATCTCTATAAAACACACTACCGAAACGCATGGTCAACTTATCATTCATTTGCTTGGCTTGATAAATTACATCGTTAATGTCTAATTTCAGGTAATCTATTTCGTCTTGCATACTACCTGTAGCATCTACTACAAACGCTATATCTACAGTATTACTTGCTTCACAGTCTGCCTTTAAAACTGTAGTGTTTATACCTTCCTTAAAAAGCTTAGGCGATTTAATAGATTTACTCAATTCACCGTAAGTAATGTCAATTCGTTTTACAGCAGGCGTAACAGAATCTAAAGGAAACCGAATGGTTTCCCATAGCTCTGCTTTTCCTGTGTTATCTGATCTGGAATGATAGAGAACTTCTTCGTTCTCTGAAATGAGTTTCACATCAGCGTTTGCAAGTGGAATTTTATCCTCATTCATAAGCTGAACCATATATCTGCCATCAGGCGCCATTTTCCAGGTGCCTTGAAAATAGTTAAGTTCGTTTTTATTTAAATCTTCCCATTGATTCCATTTGCTGAAGTCATTTACTTCTCCTGCGGTGAGGCCATTAGAAAAAGCCTCCTCTGTGTAAATCTCTGTTTCAGAAAGCTTAAAGTAGCCATCAGCGTATAATCCACCTTCCGTATAATCCACTTCGGCCATAGAAGATTTTGGCATAAAACTCACCATTCCTTTGTCTTCATCAGCCACAGAATAATCAAAAGACATGACATTAATTTCTCCAACTGATTCAGCCTCAGATTCTAATTCTTTAAGGAGCTCACGTTGCCTTTTTTTAGCATCTGGATCATCTAGAAGTTTTACATCGTTAACACTGTCTCCAGTCACATTAATTTCTTGCACAAAAGTTTCGTACCCAGAATACATGACATTTACTACATAGGTTCCTGTATCCAGTAAGTTGGTATTGTAGTTACCGTTTCTATCAGTAATTAGTGATGCTACCAGTTTATTGTCTTTATAGATTTCTACATTGGCAAAATCTAAACTGTTGAATTCTGTGGCTTCAGCTACATTTCCTGAAATGGACTGTGCTATGGTGCTTAAGCAAATTACTAATAGAGCGAAAAAAGATAAAAATAACTTCATGTGGTTTTGATTATTACAAAGGGCTGTACACATGAAAGAAGAAATGGTTCAATACAACTTAAAAAAAATCAAATGACTTTTTTCTTCAATTAAGACCTCTAAATAAGTGCTGAGTTAAGAGTTAACTTTGTGCCTTGAGAATGGAGAAGATAAAAGCAGAAACTAAACGCATAGCTGTCAAGCTGAAGTCGGCAGCAGAACGCAAACTTAGACAAGGACATCCATGGGTTTTCGAAGGTAGCATTACTAAAGAAAGTGATGTGCCTAATTCTGGAGATTTGGCTATAATTTATGACCATCGGTCTAATAAGTTAATGTCATTAGCGCTGTATGATTGTGAATCTCCTATCCGTTTAAAGGTGATTCAGCAAGGTGGTGCTCAGCTAAATCAGAATTGGTTTGATGAAAAAATACAGAATGCACTTTCACTTAGAAAATCAGTCATATCTGAGAACACAAATAGTTACAGGTTAGTATTCGGAGAGGCAGATGGCTTGCCAGGAGTAATCTGTGATGTGTACAATGGTCATGCTGTTCTAAAGTTGTATTCAGCTGCTTGGTTTCCTTATTTGGATTTGCTTTGCAACGCTATAACTTCTGCTATAAATGCCACCTGTCTTTTACTGAGATTAAGTAGAAATAGTACTTCTAAAGCCCAGGAATTAGGACTGGCTGATGGACAAGTATTATACGGAACTTTAGAAGATGAAGAGGTAGAATTTAAAGAACACGGCATACACTTTTCTGCCAATTTAGTGCATGGGCACAAGACTGGCTTTTTCTTAGACCATAGGGCTAATAGAAAGCGGGTAGGAGAGCTGGCCAAAGGAAAAACAGTTTTAGATATATTTAGCTATGCAGGTGGTTTTTCTATTCATGCCTTATGCGGAGGTGCTGAACGAGTGTTAAGCGCAGACATTAGCGAGCCTGCTTTAGATCTAGCTAAAAAGAATGCGGAATTAAACAACTTCCAAGGATTTCATGATACACTAAAAGCTGAAGCATTTAGAATGCTCGAACGGATGGCAGATGAAAAAGAGAAATTTGATTTGATAATCATTGATCCTCCATCATTTGCAAAACAAAAAAGCGAAGTAAATCTGGCACTAGACCAGTATAGGAGGCTAGCTCAGCTAGGAAGTCAACTGGTAAATTCTGGCGGAATACTGGTACTGGCATCATGTTCATCTAGAGTTACACCAGAGGAGTTTTTCCAAGAGGTAGAACGGGCTTTTTCAGACCATAATGTGAACTATGAACTATTAGAAACCCACGGACACGATAAAGACCATCCAATAATAACTGGCTTTCCAGAAGGAGAGTATCTGAAGTGTGCTTACTATGAAATCATCTAGATTTCAAGGCTATGTTAAACTCGCAGCCAAAGGAGAACATTACATTATTTAGCCATAAATCATACTCCACAGGAAAAAGCCTACCATCTTGGCTAAAGGTTCTAATGTTACCATCTACTTTCTGATGTATTTGACTGAACTGAATAAAGTATTTTCTAGTCTTTCTATTGGCCCACTGCACACCTAGACCATACTGCATTAAAACACCAGCATTCATATCGTCTTCAGGATTTAAAGCATTATTCTGTCCTACAGAATGGCCTAATCTGAGATGTGCAAACCCTCTGAATTTACCAGGATCTATAATATGATCCGACACATAATACTTACCTCCTAAAGAAAAAGAGGTGCTGTTATGATTTAAGAATAAGCTTCGTACTGCTGCGCCATCAAAAAAAGTGAGCTCAGGAGATTGTGATTGACTAATGAGTGATATTCCTAGCGAAAGTCTAGGGTTCACTTTTTTATTTAAGGCAAACTCAATTCCTGCACCTGCACTGCCCAGACTAGCACCGACATTTACCTCTAAGTTATATCCAGAAATAACATGAAATCGGCCTTGCCTAACCACGCCTATGTTTTTCGATTTATATCTGTAGTCTATATCTCTTACAGGCAGGTTAATAGTATCATTAAAGGCCTCTACCTTTATGAAATTATAGTCTTCAAAAATAACTCTACCTATAACTACCGAGCCATCGTCATTATAAATTATAGAATGGTCTTCGGCAAACTGGGCTTGAAACACACCAGCGAAGCACAATAAGAAAACAAGAATATATAACCTTGAGAATATCAAGTGGTCTACATTAATATTACTCCTATTAAGCTCATGGTAAAAGTCTCAGGATTATAGTCATACTGTTCTATACCATTTGGGCCAGTAGTAAGAATCAAATCGTTTTGAGTTGGGTGTGGCATTACATCATAGGCTTTAATAGAAGAATCTGTACCTAAGTATATAGGTTGGGAAACATTACTGATATCAAACTTGGCTAATCCACTTTCTCCTTCTCCCACATATAATAAATCTCCCACTATGCACATGCCATAAGGGCTATTCATTTCGAAATCTGTTATACGCTGAGGATTATTGGGATTATTAATATTTAAAACTTCCATAGCATTAACATCTCCTGGGCAGTTAGAAAAATCTCCAGTTCTTAATGTTACATAAGCTACAGAACCATTTGGCAACACTGGGTCACAAGAAGTAATGTGAGCATAAGAAGAGGTTTCTATTGGCAGTTCAGGATTTCTATTATCGTAAATAGTCACTGCAGTATTTCCACCTACATAAAGGTACTCACCCTGCGGATAGATCGTTTCCATTAAATCAGAAGAGTTCAGCGTATTGGCTTTAGCCATTAACCCGTTATCACTAAAAACGTGCATTTTATTTTTAGCTACAGCATATACATAGTCGTTAACTGCGGTAATTCTATTTATAGTCCCAAATTGTCCAGAGCTATTACCAGCGAAAGAGGCTGGTACTGCTGAGTTCGGAATGAGGTTTTCTGTATAGTCATAGAATAACACAGGATTGTTTTCTAATTCTCTCAACTCACGGCCATTTATCTTAAATGTTTCAGTAACCGTCTCGTAATAAAAACCTAAAAGCGCTTGGCCTTCGTCATTAGTTATGAGGTCGTAAAAAGCATTTTCTAAGCGTTGCAATAAGACAGGACTATAAGGGTCTGAAATATCAATCTTCACCATGTCATATTGACTTTCTGCATAAATAAAATTCCCATTTACAATAAATTCTTTCGTGAATGGAAGATTAATAAAGAGCATGTTGACTGCATTAGCAGGATTAGTATTATCATATACATGAATTCCCTTTCCTTCTTCACCAATAAGTAAAAAATCTTCACCTAAAAATATTTTTCCTTGGTTTTCTATGGCCTTAGGAGCAGAAATAAGAGGAGTATTTCTGATTTCAGAAATATCACCATACTCAGCAGTAGCCTTATCGAAAGTAACTGTTAGATCTCCAGAGTCTTTAGTACAAGAAGAAATAAAAAGCAGCAGTAGTAAAGAGAGAAAAGAAAGGTGTTTCATTGTTTTGATTGGTGTTTAATTTGGTCTCAATAAAAGCTCAGACTACTAAGTAACAACAAGAAATTCAAAATAGTATAAAGGTTAAAGAATTTAACACTTTCAAAATTATTCAGCTGAATGATAATTTATATAGTACCCATGGCAGCTATAATAGCCAGGCAACTAATCACTAAGTAAAAGAGATTTTTAAATCTGGCCTTTTCCATTCTATAAAGATACTATAAAAAAACTAATATTTTCGACAAGTTCGCTTAAAGAATAGATTAAAGATTGCTCTACAAGCATAAAACTAACACAGTCTCTATTTGGCTTGAGGGTTTTTCAACCTAAAATAAATCGTTATACTTAGGAATAGTTGGTGAGCTCTAGTGAAGTGCAAGTGTAATAAAGCCAGATGAAACTTTATAATAGACCATTACATCACACTTAAGTTCAACTAGTAGACTGCAGTCAATGAGTCCAATTCTAAGTGAAGCCGATCAAACTGGTACCGCTCTGTGCAAGAACCATTATAATTTTTTTGAATATTTATAACTTAGTAATTGAATTAGGACGATTGTGGTATGGGCTAAGCGCATGCCTGTGCAGTAATACACTAGAATGAGCTGGTGGGGTAATCATCAAATGAAATAGGTTAGGGTTGTCTAGAATATGTAAGCCAGGTAACAGTTTTTTTTTAGAATTGTGTTCTGTAACTAGTGATAACTAATAATTGATTTACTTTAAACTCAATTTTCATCTAGAGCAGCTCAGCTATAAAATTAGCATATACTTCACTTTAAGGGCAAACAAAATAGCTTATGACATAATTTTGGAGAGGTAATTCCGTATAAATAACTAAACGTATTACTTTACTCTCAGAATGAAAATCTCACTTACTTGTGCACTGATATTTTTAACAATCGCTATTTTAACTTCATGCGATAGACCAGAATGCATAAACGAAAACCCTATTTTCTTAGCTCATGAGCCTGATTCAAAGATCTACAAAGACGAATTAGTCAAGCAGCTAAAACAAAAAGATCAAAATGAGTTGAGGTTTTGGCTGCAAAAGTATGATATTCAAGATGGAATAGAGTCGTTGTATTTCCATGTGCAGAGTAAAGATCTATGCGCTATTCTGCACTTAACGGTTAAAGATTGGCAAAAGCTAGAAGATGTGAAAGAAAGAAAAGGAGTAGGACGAAGAGGTGCAGAGTTCACTAACCTTCAATTTAAAATCTTAGAAGATGATTTGAAAACTACATTTGAATACATCACATTCGATAGTATTCTAGACTAAGTGATTCTTTTTAATTACATGGATTCTTTTGAAAAAGAAAAAAAGCTTTCATGGAAAATTGGTTTAAAAAAAATCCTTTAAGACAATCATATTTACCAAAATTCAGGGCTTTCAGTGGTGGTGCTCCAACATAGACCTTAGAATTCTAGAGCACCTAAGCACGAATTTATTAGAATTTTACATCCTTTCGGAAGCAAGAATAGTTGTTTATTTTCTTGATTTATAATGGTTTGCCCCTAAGCCCTTATATCCTTAGCTTATGTTTTAAATACCATTTGAGTATGAATGAAAAAAAAATCAAATTCACTATAAGTAGTGAATCTAATCTCATGTATGTGTCTTTAATTGCAAGCGTGAATTAATAATAAAACGAGACTCTCTCTCTGATTTAGTGTTCTTCTAATGCAATTGTTAGAGGAACACTATTTTAGTATTCTAAAAAACCTTTTTTAAGAATGAACGGAGTTAAAATTAATTACACAGTAAAAGACGATAATGACATCACAATAGAGCTCATTACATCAAGAGACGATATTTCACTAATCAGTAGTTCAGTCACAAAAAATGCCTCAGACTACACGGTAAAAATTATTACTTCTAATCAATTAACTGGTAATCCAGATGCTTTAGTGGTAGTTTCAGGAGTTGAGTCAAGTAACGATAGCGGAGCTAAGTTGATGATAATAGACTGGTATTCTAAATTAAACGGAACTGGAACTGAAACCTTAGCTAGGAGAAAAAACAGTAGTATAAAGGTAAAGACCTAAGGTTTTAATATTCAATAATGTTGGTTTATTTAAGAAAAGCATTTTATTTATTAATAGTGAGTTTCTACTTACTTCTGAGCCATTCAGTGTTATTAGGTCAAGAGCCTAGTGTTATTGATAGCTTGAAAAATGAATATAAAAAGGCTTCAGACTTCTCAACAAGTTCAAACCATTTGGTAGAATTAGCTTTAGCGTATGCTAAGGTTAATATTGACAGCACCTTGGCGTATTCAGAAATTATAAAGAAAGTAGCTTTAGAACAGAATGATTCCACCTTACTGGCTCAAGGTTTACGCGTGGAAGGCATAGCTTTCACAAGTCTTGGAGAAAGTAAAAAAGCCACCAAAGCACTTTTTAAATCTATAGAAATACACGAAAGAAAAGGTAACCTGTTGTTTGCTGCTCAAACTAAAAAGAATATTGGCAATGTCTACATATTACAAGGCAATGTATTGTGGGAACATTATGAAGATTCCTTAGCTACTGTATATTACAATAAATCCAAAGAGATCTACGAAGAAGTTCTAGCTGAAGCTATATTACTTCAGGATTCAGCTTTAATCTCATCAGTTTATTATAACCTTGGGTCTGCTGCTAATAGTCTCTATAACTTTGAAGAGGCTATAGAACTCTATGATAAGTCTTTAACATGGCACAAAAGAGTAAGCTATGCTCAAGAGTACTATGATGTTCAAGCCATTAAAATGGCACCTCTGGTTGAGTTAGGAAGAACTGAAGAAGTGGAGAAAATATATAATGAAAGCCTGGATTATTTCAAAAAAAATGATATGCTTAAGGATTGGCTATTAAGTAATTTGAATATGAGTCTTAACTATATAGATGTTGATCCAGTAGCACGAATAAGGCTACTTCTTCAGGCAGATTCTTTAGCTCACGTAATGAATAACATCAATTCAAAGATTGGTACATCAGGTAAAATCTATCAGTTTTATAAAGATGAAAGGAATTTTGAAAAGGCGTTAGAATATTTAGAAATACTCTCTGACTTGAGTTCGGATGTAATGTCTGCTAAATCCACGGCTGCCATGGAAGAGCTCAACTTAAAATATGATACTGAGAAATCAGAAAAGGAACTCTTAGCAGAAAAAAGAGAGAAAGAGAAGGCTAACTCCAGAAGTCTTATTCTATCCATAGTGCTACTATCCGTTATCATACTGCTTATTTTAGGCACGCTATACTTCACTCAGAAACAAAAGACACAGCGGCTTAAACAGGAACAAGAAGTAGATGAGCTGCTGCAGAATCAGGAAATTGCAACGCTACAATCTAACCTAGAAGGTCAAGATGAAGAGAGAAAACGTATAGCTAAAGACTTACATGATAGACTAGGGAGCAGGCTCTCTGCTGTAGGTATGTATATGGAAGCTTCTTATGACAAGGAATCGGTTAATCAGCTGCAAGAAAAAGCCCTCAAAGAACTGCATAATGCGATAAAGGAAACTAGAGAAATAGCCTATAATTTAGAAACAGGAATTCTCTCTAAATTTGGGCTTGGTTCTGCTCTAGAAGATCTAAAACAAAAACTAGAAGAAACTCAAAGTTTAGATCTTGCTCTAGCGTATCCTGAGCATATGCCACGATTTGGCTCTGACCAAGAGACAGAAGTTTACAGAATAGTGCAAGAAATAATTAACAATACACTAAAGCATGCACAAGCCAGTTGCCTTAATATAACTATCGCCATGAAAGATGGTTGTGTAAGCTTGGCTACTAAAGATAATGGAGTAGGGTTTGACTCTGAGGTTAAAAAAATGGGAATGGGGCTTAAGAATATTAAATCTCGTGTGCATAAGCTGGCGGGCACTGTAGATATTACTTCTGCTAAAAACAAGGGTACTTGTTATAACATTCAATTTAATGTGTAATGGAAATTAAAATTTTAATAGCAGATGATCATGAAATCATTATAGATGGTTTAAAGACCATACTTCAGGGTGATGAAGAAATCTCTGTAATAGGTTCTGCTAATAGTGGTAGCGAATTATTAAAATTGATTAATGAAGCTCCAGAAGTAGACTTAGTGTTGGTAGACATTAATATGCCAGATATAGATGGCATAGAAGCCACTCAACTCATAAAGGAACTTTACCCAGAAATTAAAGTATTAATTTTAAGCATGTATGAGAGAGTTGAGTTTGTGAAAAAACTAATGGCAGCAGGGGCCGATGGCTACCTTTTAAAAAACTCTAACAGGTTAACGTTAACCACGGCCATTAAAACTCTGCAGGCTGGTGGTACTTATTATAGCGAAGAGATTAAAAGTTTAATTATGAGCTCGCTGAAGTCGGAAAAAGACACTAAGAATTTCAGTCATATCGAGCTTTCAGATAGAGAAAAAGATGTTATTAGGCTTATAGCCCTAGAGAAAAACACTCAAGAAATAGCAGATGAGCTTTTTCTCAGTAAACACACTGTAGACAGCCATAGAAAGCGTATCTTAAATAAGATTAACGTGAAAAATATAGCAGGTCTTTATAAGTATGCATTACAATCTGGGATCATTAAAGGGTTTGATATTAAGTAGAAAATTTGATCTTGATTCATTGGCGTTTGAATGCCATCTCTAACGGTTGGTTAATCAACATAATCTCTATTGAAATCATATCCTTGTTCAGAAGTAAACCCTTTACTATCCCAAAGAGCACCATGTGCATGCAATCGCTTATTTTTCAGGGTTATCACTGATATCATTTTTCTGTTCTACATAAGTACTTAAAAACTTGGTTCAATAGAACTCACGTAAAATGTGCAGCTTTCCAGAAAGTGGTAGTTCTGAAAAATTCTAATATTAAATCCGGTATAAATCGATAAAACAAATCAATTTTCAATAGTTGCTTTTTGACTTAAAAAAGATGAGTGCAGACTAGAATGGTAGTTTAATGTAAAAACTGAATTACCCGATCTATTACTTTAGGTGTTCTCAATATTCTGAAATGCCCTGTTCCTTCTAATACCTCTAAAAGGCTGTTTTCCCAATTTTTATTCACGTTTTGGGACTGTGTTAAAGGAATTACACGGTCGTTTCTATCATGAATGATTAATGCTTCGCATACCTTTATTTCTTGAACGAATTTGCTCACATCCAGTGTGCTGGCTAGAAAGCCTGTTTCAGATTCCATTCGTTCAATAAGCTTTAGCTTAACTTTTTCTGTTATTCCAATTTGGGATGCTACTTGATCTATTCTTTCTAAAAATTTATCTGGTGTGGTTAAAAGGGCATACTTAGTTAAGGCCAGCTCCGGATTAGATTTTAATGCATAAGTAACAGCTACGCCACCAAAGGAATGACTTACCACATACTTCACCTTCCAGTGCTTGATGAGTTCAGCCACTACTTCTGTAAATTCAAATAAGCTGGTACTTCCGCCATCACTAAAACCATGTGAAGGCGCATCGAAAGCATAGATGGTGTAGTTTTCGCGTTGCAATGCTACTATTAAATCTGAAAAATTTCCTGCTTGCCCTTCCCATCCATGCACCAGCATGATGGACTTAGAGCCTCCTTTCCAGATGTAAGTTCTAATTCGAGTAGTTGAATAGTTATACCAGCCCTTAAGGGCAGTATCTAGTATTTCTAGTTCGTGTTCTCTAAGTTTTCGCACCTGAGGGTGCGTAAGTTGATAATATGCATACTTGACCACTACAGATGGCATTAATCTAGAAGCTAAACTTATGAATGGCTGTTTCATAATAAAAGGCTCTTAGAGAAACAAGGGTTAGTTATGGGTAGTCATCTTCTTCAAGATAGGAGTTAAAGCTATCCAAAATAAAACAGGGAAGAAGTGCATGGGAATAACTAGTCCTGGGAAAAGCTCTGGTGATTCTATTTCTAAAGGTAGCTTCTTAGAAAACGGGTATATACAACTAATGAATGTGAGAAACACAAATACCACATTAAAAATGACATCTACTGTAGTAGCATCTTTAATTCTAACAGTAAGAAAGTAATAACCTAAAGCAGCTATAAGACTACCTAGCAAGCATGTACCCATAACGGTAAAAATGTTAATGAACTCTGAGAAATCAGTGTACATAGCCGCATTATATAACTCGCTGTAAAAGAGACAGGCTATAGCTGAAATGACTCCAGAGGCCAATCCGTGTAAAAGTGTTTTCTTCATTAATCCTTACTTCTGAACGGGTACACTTAGCTGTATTTTAAGTATTTGGCTGGCTTTTTTATCCATGCCATTCATGGTACCTACATTGTACTCCATTCGATCAGTTCAAAAGTACCTTTAAACGTATTATCCTCGAAGGTAAAGGGGAAAGTTATAGTTTTCGTGACATCTTTAATAGTGAGATCTCCAGTAACAGAATAAGCACCTTCAGCAGCATTTATGCTTGAAGAAACAAATTTAATGTTCGGGTATTTTTCGTCATCAAACTATTTATAGCTCACAGCATGTTTGTTTTGCATTCCTCTGCCGGTATTTATAGAATTTACATCTACTGTAATATTAAAGCTAGAGTAAGGTAGATATAAAATGACTTATTAGTCTTTTAATAAATCATCCATAGTCTCCACAGCCACGCTATGATAGTTGGGTCTGGCTTTTGTATAAATACTCCGTGCCAGCTCTAACCTTTCAGTTTCTTTAAATGCTCTGTAAAGAGGAGTGAGGAACTTTCTTCTTCCTACATTAATGAGAAAAGACTCAGCTCTAGAAAATGCTGGCTCATAATCTCTATAAATGCTCTGTTCTAGCCATTCGAACAACACCTCGTTATTTCCAATATTAGTAATGTCAAATTCCTGATCCAGCTTAGCCATGAATGGTGCTTTAAGACCATCCGGTAGTTGACTTAAAAATCTCACTTGCTCTTGGTACTTCCATGTGCCCCATGGAATAGAGGCCACATCAGAAGCAGCGGTTAATCCCTTGGCCAGCTCATCTACTTTAACCATTTTATCAGACTGAATGGTAGGAATGTTATCAGGAATTCCTTTTTCGTAGATCCAACTTGTGAGTTTTATGTTCTCAGCTTCCTCATCGCTTAGTAGGTTAGCTTTTAGGTAGGTTAAGAAGTTTTCTGTATCCATTACTTGAAAAGAGTGGCTGGTGAAATATTCTTTTAAGAAAGCATCGAAACGTTCTCTACCTACAGTCTCTTCCATAAGTCTGAGTAGAAAATAACCTTTATCATAGGCTATTGCGGTCATCCCATCATCTGGGTTTCTTCCCTCAAGTTTCAGTTTAAGCTCCGTGTCTTCTGGGTGTGAACTTGCCATTATCTCTTCGTTTTCAGCCATTAACCCTTGCTGAGATAGTAGTGCTAGCATTTCTGAGTATTCTCTTCCGTAAACCGCCTCCATAATTCGCATTTCGAAGTAAACTGTAAACCCTTCGTTTAACCAGAAATCATCCCAGGTGGAGTTAGTCACCAAGTTTCCACTCCAACTGTGCGCTAACTCATGAGCTATTAGAGAAGTTAAAGACCTGTCTCCAGCTATAATAGTAGGCGTAGCAAAAGTTAATCTAGGATTTTCCATACCACCAAATGGGAATGCCGCTGGCAGGACTATAACATCATACTGGTCCCATACATAAGGGCCATAGAGCTTTTCTGCCTCCACTAGCATTTCATCCATTTCTTGGAATTCATAATGGGCTTTTTCTATCATATTTGGCTCAGCATAAACTCCAGTTCTATCTCCAATAGCTCTGTACTCCACATTCCCTACAGCTAATGCCATAAGGTAACTCGGTATAGGCTGATCCATTTTAAATGTATAGACACCAGTGTCATTTTTCTCTGTAGGATTTTCAGCACTCATTAAAGCTAAGAGGTCCTGTCTAACTTTTACCTTGGCGTCATATGTATACCTTACCCCAGGACTATCTTGGCATGGTATCCATGTTCTAGCTAAAATGGCTTGACTCTGAGAAAACAAGAATGGCTTTTCACCTTCCACCCATAATAATGCTCCTGCATCTGGACTAGTTTTATAACTAATGCTCACTTGCTTTGTGTTTTCAGTTATATCTATGGTCAATGCACTTCCTAGCAAGTCGTTTTTTTCTCCCAACTCAAACTTGGCTTCTATGCCATCCACCTTTACTGCATAATCCGTAAGGTCTTTCACGTCAAAAACCACTTCTTTAGCGTCCTTAGCATTTACCAAGTCAAAAGTAGCTATGGCTGTAATTATTCTAGTTTCAAAGTCTACTTCAGCGTCCCAATTCAGGTGCTTGATCCTACTTTCATTAGGTTTAGAAAAGGAATGGTGGTCTTTAACGAGTTTATTCATAGCTATGCGTTTTTGTACAGGCGTTTTCTCTGCCGAATCAGGGGCATCTCCACAGGAGAAAAGTAGTGAAAAAGATAGGGTTAGTATCAGGAAACTAAGATAGTTGGTCTTCATTTTTAAAGTATTCGAATTTGCGTTGCAATGTAGGATCAAACCACCTAAGACACAAATGCTGGCTATCTATAAGTGTTATTTAGTTATCAGAACGGTTTTCTAATAACCCTAGTTTGATGAATTAAAAATTTAGCAGGTTATAAAACGTCAGAGAACTTAGGGAGAACCAATTCCAATTGATCATTTTGACACACGTCTTTTACTTTCTAGTAAAAACTAAATTCTGTAAATTGACTGCTGATAAATATCTGTAATGCCATGGAAAACTCTATGTGTTATGAAATCTAATTCAAGATTATTAATTCAATTTCTACCAGCTTAGAGGTTTTCATGCTCAGGCGTGAAGCGTTTTAATGATAATTGAAATACTTTTTTGACAAGATAATAGTCGATGCTGGAGCGGAGATAATTAGTAACTCTACTTGATAAATTGAAGTTGTAAAGAATGAAGTCCGTTTTTCCTTAACTTCACCATTCTCCTGAATCCCACTAAGCATGCTTGCTTCTGCCTGAAAGATAACCATTGCAACGCAAGAAAGAAATACTAAAAGATGGCTCAATGTGGAATCATCTAAATGTTAACCAATAAATGCATGCTATTACTAAAAGGGATGCTAAACCTGTAGTTCATGGGCTGTCATTTTTTAAGAAAACCATGATGAGAAACTTAAATAAACCGATGAGTATGATTTGTACATTAATTAATTTAAAGTGGGCGCGAGCTTTAGTGATCCCGGTGGTATTGGCTTGGTGCTCAGTTCTTTCATTTCATGCTAATGCACAAATAAGTGGTGCGGCCAGATCTGGGTTTACTTGGATAAATACTGAAGAGGTCACAGATCTTTCATTAGGCAGTGGTTATACGCTTTATAGTGCAGCTTGGCCTATCTTTAATGAGTATCCTGGTGCTCAAAACTTTCAGATGGGTTTAAGCGGATGCTGGATGACTACGCAGCGCACAGGAAATGAGCCTGAACAGTTTTATACTACAATAGAAGGTGGATTAGGCTGGTGGGGAGATACCCGTTTCGGTACTAAAATTCCTAAATTCATAATGGGTGGCGTGTCTCATAATTTCTTTGCATGGGCTAACGGCCCTGGTGCCGGAAGATCGGATATGCTGCCAAATGGCCAGCGCGACTGGAGTGAACCTGGAGGTAAATACGGTGTAGCACAATTATCTAACGCTCTACTTTGGGCTCCTGACGGATTAAATATGGCGCAGAGCCTAAATGGCGAAATGCTGGGCTATGGTTACACTCCACTACCACTAACAGAGACGTTAACAGAGACTGATGGTCAAGCCATAGAAACAGGAAACCAATGCTGGACACTGTTTTTAAATTCTACAAATTTTAAAGGCCCAGCCACCTTCTTCATGCCTACCTTTTGGACGGAACCTGTGCTAGAAGATCCTTCCTTAGAAGGCATGTTCTTGGATTCTAGACCTGCGGATCCTAATGTGGGTTTTGGACTAGAGCATGCTGAATCTCCAGCCATAATATCTGTAGATGATCAAGGAAATAAATTTGCTAAAATAGAACGGATGCAGTATCCGGCTAATAATGGTAACAATACCATGATGTTAAACCAAGTGTCAGTGTATTCTCAAAATGCGCTATGGAACGACATGGAGGCTTGGTTTGAGGGTGGCGAGGTGGCAGTACCTACGCTAAATTCATTGGGAACTGAAGGTCTGTCTTTCACTAATAATGGAGGTGCCATGATAGGAGAAATTACGGAGATGGGGATGACAGATTCTAATTTTGAGATTAATCTTAATTACATTAATAATGTGCAACAGAACCAGAATATCATGGGGTATGAATTTGCCACTGAGTTGGTTTCAGAACAGGAAGGAATGTTTTTGATGCCTGAGTATTTTAGCCTAGACGCTAATAATGAATGGCAAGCTGTAGCTGCTTCTGAAGTTCCAGAATCTGCAGATTTATTAGGCACTGCTGTGCCTACTTCACTAAGAAGTGAGATTACCTATCTAACACCTTTAGATCCTGAATGTGCATGGCAAGATCCGAACGGCCCTTGGAATAGTCCTGGTCCTGCGGCTGGGCCTTTTCAAGCAGATTTAGGAGACGGCACCACAGTAACATATTACTGGTACCGATTTAGAGACCAGCCTTCTATCGTGCATGCTAACCTACCTGAGGATGTGCTTAACACTATGCAGGAGCGGGCAGAACTGATTCATTCTAACTGGAATCATACAGATACTTACATGGCAGACCCTGAGATAGGAAACATAGCCACAGTAGATGCTGCGGGAATAGTTCAGCCACCACTAGGACTGGAAGTTGGGTATGTGCCTATTGTAACACGACAAGAAAAATCTGAAAACAAGGTAAAAGTGTTTATACTGGCTGGCCAGTCTAATATGCAAGGGCACGGAACTGTAGAAGATGCTGAAAATAGCACAGGAAGTTTAGTAGAAGTCATACAAAATGATTCTGATCAAAATTGGTCTGAAATAGGGCAGGAGGACGATTGGAATACGCTTGCAGACACTTGGTTGTATTTCGATACTGATGGAGATGTGATTAAGTCTAATGTTACTGTTGGACAGGGAGCTAATTCAAATCTGATTGGACCTGAACTCATGTTTGCCCACCAGTTAGACGACTGCATAGAAGGCCCAGTTTTGATTATAAAAACTGCAGATGGAGGAACTAATTTAGCAGAAGACTGGCGTCCACCATCTGCTAGTGGAGATACTGGCTCATTTTATACTTCTATGATTCAGCAGGTGCAGAATGTAACTGAGAATTTAAGTACAGAGTTTCCCGAAATAGGATTGACCAACTTTGAGTTATCAGGATTTGCGTGGTTTCAGGGATGGAATGATGGAGAGTCTGAGAGTTTTTTAAATGAGTATGAGAGTAACTTGAACCATCTAGTAAATGATGTAAGAACTGACTTAGGCGTTGCAAATCTACCCATAGTCATAGCCAGCGCAGGCCAAGGAGGTTTTGGTGCCACTGATGACCTCTGGGTTCAAAGCATACAAAACATAGTAGCTGTAGCTCAGGAGTCTGTAGGGTGTGATGATGAGACTTACGGAGGTTCCGTGGGTTTTATGAATACGAAGCCTTTTTACATAGGTGCAGCTGAGTCGCCAGAAGATGCCGTTTTCCATTTCAATAACAATGCACTCACATACTTAAACATAGGGAAAGAACTGGGTAATGAAATGATTCAGGCCATGAATGAAACCGCTTTCTGTTATGAGGACTGCGGAGACCAAGTAGACCCAGGTGTACTTTCTCTAGGAAACAGAGTATGGAATGACTATAATATGAACGGAGTAAATGATCCGAACGAGCCAGGCATTCCAGGAGTTTCTGTAGTCATTTGGTCAGACCCTGATGGAGATGGCATTCCAGACTGGCAGGGCTTCGGTGGAGTTCAAGTAACAGATGAAGAAGGATATTACAATTTTTCAGGATTGGCACCTGGAAACTACTCACTCTTTGTATGGTCGGTAGACAACTGGGAGGAAGGACAGCCATTAGCAGGATTTCAGTCTACTACAGGATTTGAGGCCGATGCAGATAACAATGTGGACTTTGATAATAATGGCTCCGGCAGTCCTTTTTCTGATATTATGTCGGGCATAATTACACTGGCCTCAGGCACTGAACCTCTAAATGATGGAGATGAGTTCAACTGTTACTTCGATTATGATGCCAGTGGAAATAACTCTGTAGATTTCGGATTCTTTGATCCAAATAATCCGTGTCCTAACCCCACGGCTTGGTTTCTAGATAATGATAATGATGGCTTTGGCAATGATGAAATAGTAATTATAGATTGTTTTCAACCGACTAATTATGTGGCTCAAGCAGGAGACTGCAATGATTCAGATGGAACAGTTTATCCTGGAGCTCTAGGAACAGGACTAGGAGTAGATAATAACTGCGATGATGAGGTTACTGGCGCTGAAAACACTCAATGCCTAGGGGACTTCAATAATGATCTGATAATAGGTGTCGGTGATTTATCCTTCTTTCTGTCTAACTTCGGCTGTAGCCAAAATTGTATTGCTGATTTGAATAATGATGGTGCGGTAAACGTTTCAGACTTATCTACTTTCGTTGCCTTATTCGGCACTCCTTGTAACTGATAGAATGAGAGAAGTTCTTACTTTTACCAGTAAATGAATGAGCTAACCTTCAGTGCAGAAATTTTAAGAACTCCAAAATACCCAAATGCGGCATTCGTGTTTGTGCATGGAGATTTAAAAAAGCACTTTGGTAGCTTAAAGCCACGGGTGAACATCTGGTATGATGCTGTGCTTTATAGAGGCACAGTGGCTAATATGGGAGAAGGCCCCATAGCCATTATACCCAAGGAGGTTAGAGCTAAGCTTAATAAAACTCATGGCGATTTTGTAGACGTCAGAATCACGCTAGATACCGCTGAAAGAAAGATATACTCAAACCACTCAACTTTTCGGTTTTTGACTAGTTCTTTTCTCCTTTATCTGCGTTTAAAAATAAAACCATAGCTAAGGCTATGCTTGAATTTTTAGCCTGGATAAAGAAAAAAATATCTTCATCAAAATTCCGAACTGCTAAATGATTTGAGTATAGATATTCCAGAAGAGCTAACTGAATTATTGAAAAAATACAATCTAAAAGAGGCGTTTGATTCTTTGAGTTTTACCAAACGTAAAGAAATGGCTAGAGGCATTAGTTCAGCCAAACGAGAAGATACTATACACAAGCGTTTAAGGGCAGCGTTAATTCAGCTTCAGAAGGTCATCTAAGATGAATACTAGAACAATTTTTAAAGTTGTAATCCAAAGTGAAAGAGCATACAACCGAAAACATCTTTTCATGCTTTTTTTAATGAGCGTTGCAACGCTAATAAAATGTGCTCATCTTATCAGTACAATTAAATAGGAAAGAAAGGAGCTAATGATACTCATTCATTTTTCCTAAATTCACAGAATGCGTGTTTTAAAACAAGGAGAGTATTTTGGATCTCAAAGATGGGAGCTAAGGCAGAAAGGCATTGTGCTGTCAGAATACGATTATCTTGAACCTGGAACTCCATGGCATTTTCATGAAAACCCCTATTTCATGTATGTGATAAAAGGTGAAATGCTTGATCTTAATAAAGCTTGCAAAACAGAACTGGTTGCCGGGGATTTAATGTTTTTAAATTGGCAGGAACCTCATTGCACTGAAAAACACTCTAACTCAGGTCGTGGTTTTCATTTACAACTAGATCGAAAGTGGTTGGATTTCAATGATCAAAACGCTCAACTTTATGAAGGAAGCAAAATTATGGATGATCCTTCTGTTCATTTAGTGCTATCAAAAATATACTTTGAATTTAGAAAATCGGATGAGTTTTCTGTGCTCTCAATAGAAGTTTTAGTCATGGACTTATGCAATATTCTACGTAAGAACTCAAGTCCGAAAATGAAAGAAGTTCCTGCATGGATCATTAAATTAAAAGATATTTTACATAGTTGTCCTAACCATCTTTCATTGAACGAACTATCTGAGCAATTAGGAGTTCATCCTGTTCACATTTCCAGAAGTATTCCTTTGTTTTTAGATTCTACTCTAGGTGAGTACATGCGCAAACTAAGAATTAAGAAAGCCCTTCCGCTTGTACTAAATAAAGGTAACTCACTAAGTCAAATCGCTTATGAGTGCGGTTTTTCAGATCAAAGTCATTTTAACAGAGTATTTAGAGGTTACTATAACCACTCTCCTAAAGAATACCGCTCAATACTTACGTGATGTTAATTTCATTCTATTTTTAGCGCTAGATATCATCTAGCTTTGAAGCAAAATAATAGTATGAAGACTTTACCCCTACTTCTAATAATAATGCTTGGTATTAGTTGTACTAATTATATCGCTCAAAATCCAGATATGTCGGCATATAATGGAGACTGGCAATCAATTATAAATCCACTTTCTTTCAGTTATCAGGTTGAAATTAAGGAACTGGCTAATAATGCATATCAAGTTTCACTGAACAATCACCAAAGCGTTTTCAATGAAAAAATCAGTTCTGCAACTGAGGGGCGCATTACTTTAAGCTTTTTGGAAGTATGCAATTTTAGTGGGGAATTCAATGAAGATAAAAGTAAAATAGAAGGTTTTCTAAAAATAAGGGATTCTATGTTTCACTTATCCTTTTCATTAACAGGTGAAAACACTTATCAAGGTCAATGGAATTCGTTTTATGTGGATGAATTAAATCCAGCCATGATTTATTTAGCTATGGAAAATGGAAGTGGAGAAGACTTTGAAGCTTATCCTATTTTCCCTGATAACAGATACAGAGGAACTTATACGGATGATTTTCAGAAAAAAGGAAATAATATAACGTTTGTAGACCGCAGATCAGGACATTCCTTCATAGGTGAGCTGAAAGAGGACACTATTAATATGGATATCATGCTGGGTAAAGCTAAAGTAAGTACTGTTCATTTTGTTCGGTCTAATGAAGATTGGAAAATGGGTACTCAAGCGGAAAGTGAACTTAAAGCAATTTTAAACCCGCTAGACAAGAATGATGGCCTTAAAGTAGGCTCCATAAAGGATGTCACTGATCATATTTTTGACTTAGAGAGGATGACAGATAGTATTGAGGTGGAAGCTCTTACTAATGTTCACAGTGTCTTAATAGCCCACAAAGGAACTTTGATTTATGAAAAATATTTTAATGGTTTTAATTCTGATTTACCTCATGACACACGTTCTGCTGCTAAAAGTATAGCATCTGCTACTGTAGGAATAGCCATAGACGAGAATATCATTGATGACGTGAATACTAGTATTTATTCTTACATCCCTGAGGATTATCAATACACAAGAAATGATCAAAACGAAAAGATATCCTTGCATCACTTGCTCACCATGAGTTCGGGTTTAGATGCAATAGATTTTGGAATTGAAAGGCAAGGGGGTGCTACAGAAGAAGTCTATCAACAATCGGATAATTGGCTAAAGACGGTTTTAGAAGCACCTATGCTTTACGAGGCTGGAGAGCATTGTAATTATGGCTCTGCTAATCCATATTTACTGGGTATAGCCTTGGCTCAAAAGATAGACCAACCCATGGAAGAATACATGGATGATAAAATATTCAGTCCGTTAGGAATAGTCAACTATTCAAAGCCTAAAGATGATAGAGGTGATGTTTATCTAGGTGGTGGGTCTTATCTCTTGCCAAGAGACCTTATGAAGTTCGGGTTGTTATATGCTAATGGCGGCAATTGGAAAGGTCAGCAACTTATATCTGAACAGTGGGTAGATGCCTCATTTAAAAATTATAGAATCCTAGAGAATACCACCGAGAAGAATGGCTACGGATATCTTTTTTGGCATGACACATACGAAGTGAACGGACGAGAGATAAATAGTGTAGAAGCAAGAGGTGCAGGAGGACAAATAATCGCGGTTATTAAGGAACTGGATCTTGTGATTGTAATTAATTCTGGTAATTATAGAAACGGCAGATATTGGCAGCCTCAGATAATGATTAAGGAGTATATCTTACCTTGTTTTGTGAATTGACGTTTGATTTGCTCTTTTAAAAGTGACTCCCTTGGTGAAAACTATTATGAAAATCAATTATCTCTGTTCAGTAAGTAGAGGAGTGTGAAGTTTGAACGGAAGAAATAAACAACCACCAAACCACTACCTCACAGCCAATGCCAACCGTATCAAATGGTAAGGAACTTTTTCTTTTAAGTGGTCAAAAATAGGTTTGAGTTCAGCAGGTTTTCCTAGTTCTTCATGAGATTTAATGACCAGTTTCTTGATGTCAGCATTGATGAGCTTGTCTAGATCTATGTCCTCACCAGATTCTGCCAGTTGTGCTAAGTGAGTATATATCGTTCCTACGTTTAGGTTTCTCTGATTGGCTATTTCTTCCGGAGTTCCGCCAGCCTTAAAGAGCTGAAGTGTTTCAATGTAAGTTTTACCTTTTACATTAACCGGAGTCTTTTTAGTGACTAGCTCACTTTGAAGAAAGTCTATGAATTTCCTTCCATATTTACTCAGCTTGGCTTCACCCACACCAGATATGCCAGAGAAAGCACCCATAGTTAGCGGTTTGTCAGCTGCTATTTCTTGAAGAGTCTTGTCGCTAAAGACCACAAATGCAGGCACTCCAGCTTCCTTAGCCAGTTGTTTTCTGTAAGCTCTCAATGCTTCAAAGAGGCTACTTTCAAAATCCAATTTCCTGTCTTTCTTCTTGGCCTTTTCAGACTTCTCTAGTTTTCTATCTATAGGCTGAGTAAGACCTACTTCCTTAGCTTCGAATAAAACAGCATCCCCTAGTTTAGTCACTTTTAAATGGTTGTGCTGAGTATAATCTATCTCTAAAAAACCTTGATTTATGAGCTGGGTAATGTATTGGAAAAGATCAAAATAAGCTATGTCTTTAACTGCTCCATAGGTTTTAATCTTATGAAAACCGTTCTCTAATACTTCTTGGTTCTGAGCACCCCTAAGCACATTAATTAGAGTGGTAATAGGCACTGCCTCCTTAAGTCTTTTGCAGCCTGAGAGTACTTTTTGTGCTATAAGTGTGCCGTTAATTCTTGTTGGTGGATTCATACAGATATCACATCTGCCACAGGGTTTGTCTTTGTGTTCTCCGAAGTAACTGAGCACTACGTTAGTTCTACAACTGGTAGCTTGACAATACTCTAGCATTCGTTCTAGCTTGGCGCGCTGTACATTCTTAAACTGATCATCAGCTTGACTATCATCTATAAAGGAGCGTAATATTTGTGCATCTCCGTAGCTGAAAAAAAGCAGAGTTTCGGCTGGTGTGCCGTCTCTTCCAGATCTTCCTATTTCCTGGTAGTAACTTTCCAGATTCTTAGGCAAGTTATAATGTATGACCCACCTAATGTTTGACTTATCTATACCCATACCGAAAGCTATGGTGGCACATACGATCTGTAAATCATCATTTTTAAACTCTTCCTGGACCTTATTTCTGGTTTCAGTATTTAAAGAACCATGGTAATAATCAGCATTAAATCCCTCCATTTGTAGTTTTCCTGCAAGCATTTCAGCAGATTTTCTACTCAGTGTGTAAATGATTCCCGCTTCATTAGGATGTGCAGCTAGAAAATTTAGAATTTCCTTCATTCTACCTTGGCCAGGTAGCACGCTAGAACTAATGTTTTTACGCTCAAAACTAGAGAGGTAGTGCTTAGGTTCGTTAAGTTTTAACTGCGTAGAAATGTCTTTCTGAGTAGCCCTATCGGCAGTAGCAGTCAATGCCATGTGCGCAGCGTTAGGCAGGGCCTTAATGAGCTTATCTAACTGAGCATATTCAGGCCTAAAGTCATTACCCCAAACAGAGACGCAATGCGCTTCATCTATGGCTACTAAATTCACATTGAGCGTAGTGAGGTAGTTGATAAAATTTTCCTGAGCCGCTACTTCTGGAGAAATGTAAAGGAGTTTAATCTCTCCTTGTTCCAGCTCATGCATAAGCTGTCGTTTCTGGTCAGGGTTAAGCTGACTGTTTAAAGCCTGTGCATTTACGCCAGCACTTCTAAGCGCCATTACTTGGTCTTGCATAAGCGCTATAAGGGGTGAAACCACTATAGCAAATCCATCCATGCATAACGCAGGCACTTGATAACACAGTGATTTCCCGCCACCAGTGGGCATAATAACTAGACTGTCTTTTTTGTTTAAAGTACTTCCAATTATCTCTTCCTGCTGATCTCGAAAAGTGTCGTAACCAAATACTGATTTTAAAATTTTGTGAGGTGAAACGGCTGAAGTAGTATTATTCATGATTATGCTGCTAAAGATTTCAAAATTACAGTTATATCTAAAGGTTTTAACTCTAATTAGGCATTAATCATTCACATCGAAAAGAGAAAGTATAGAAAAAGAAAATTAAAAAAAAGGCGGTTAACTATGCCGCTTTATCAACCTCGGGGTTTTTACAACGCTCATTAGGCTTAGCTCCGCACAAACCGCATGGCTCCCCTTCTTTATTTAACAGAGGATTATTACTGGCACATGTGCCAGAGAACTCACCATCTTTTTTTACTAATATTTTGATGGCTATACCAGCAAAAGCGATGGCTAGTAGAAGGATGGTAAGAAGAATTAATGACCAATTCATACACACAAAAATAGTGTCGTCTTAGAAAGTAAAACCTCACCTAATATTCACTTTTAGGTTTAATTTTTAATTAATACTTACGCCAGACTGATTATAATGTTAAATGCTTTCGTCTTTTGGAATTGGGATTAGGTAGATAGTTAGGGTCTAGTTGTCTGAAAAAAGTACTTCTCCAGACCCTACTATTTCAGTATCTAATTCTACTAAATTCCCTGTATAAATAATGTTACCAGAACCACCAATGTAAGCAAATAAAGTGGCTGTAGGAGTAACGAACATACTGCCTGCGCCAGAGTTATTAGCCAGTATATTCTCTACCTCAAATCCATCAGTGATTACAGATGTAAATCCATTACAGTAGAACTGCCCATATTCTGCGTTACCAGTAACCGAAGTAAAACCTGAACCGGTATGCATATTTACTGTAAGAGAATCCCCTGAAAATTTTATACTGTTGTCAGCCAATGAGTTTTGCTGTTCTAAAACAAGTACAGAAGAACTATAAGTTATTTCTACACCTTCAGTTCCATAATTAAAAACATGAGTAACATCATGCTTATTCATGTAAAGTGTAAAATCGTTATAGCTCCTTACCCAATTACACGAGTTATTATTTTCTATGGTTAATTCGCCATCAGATATAGTGAACTTCAGATCAGGGATGAGATTTTCAGCTCCTGTAATTTCATAAAACTCATTCAGAGTGGTGTCATTAGTTAAAACCAGTTTGATATTATCATAAATGGTTATAGAATGAAAGGGCTCTTCTAATTCAAGAGGCTCAGTAACTGTGCTTCCTTTAGCTTGAAAACAGTCAGGTGCGTCAGGCTTATTGCACCGCGAAAAAAGCAAAACTATCATAGCTAGAATTAAAACTCTCATTTAGACCATAATTTAGTGGTTAAGCCTAGCTCAAATGTTTCTGCCGCACCCATGTGAGCTTTTAATCCAATTCTAAAATTTAAGTAATCTGTTACTCTGGTAAGGAAATAGATGCGCTGATAAACAGGACCATCTAATTCTAACTGATCTATGAGGTAGAATCCTACATTAGCATGTATTTCAGACACACCAAGCTTTAACCCAAAAGCACCGTGTAAGCCGGTTCTAAGAGATTTGGTAAATGAATTCTCAGATTCATACTCGATGAAATTTAGCTTTGCATAGTTCTCATAAGCCGCACTGTAATGGATGTCCAAGCCACCTCCCCAAATCATTTTTTTAGGAGAACTGTTTAAGTATTGTAGAGAGAGATTAGAATTAAAGAATTGGCCACTCTCAGCAGAAATCAGTTCATGTCTGCCTAGGGAGAGGCCTAAAACTAAACGTTTACCACTGGTCTGTTCTGTTCTCACATCCGCGATTAACGAGAGGTTAGACAACTGCTTTTCTATACTTAACCCAATGCTAGGTAAGTTTAAACCTAGGTTAGGTAAACGATACCCACCATTAGAATAATGCACAAACCTTAAGTGAGGGTTAACACTTAGTGATTCACGAATAGGAATACGATAACTGTATTCCAGTATAACAGCACCATTAATTGTGGAGCCTATAGCTAGATTTTTTACATTCTTATCTAGGTCAAATTTTTGACTAAGAACAGCCACTCCAGCCCCGAATTTTAGCCTTCCTTTTCCGTTAGAATGGAGTGCGCAATTCGCATAACCTACTAAGTGTGTAGAGAAACCCAATATCTCATCATTACTTAAACTACTCCTTGAGACCTCTATGCCTTTAGAAATGAAATTATATTCTGAAGTCCATCCTCCTTTAAGCTCTTTTTCAATACTCAGCGTAAAGCTGGTGGTTTTATCCTCCAGATAATAGTGCATCAGATTATGGTGTGGAATTAAAAAACCTCTATTTATGCTGCCACTGACTATATGATTTGAGAGAGATTCTTCAGCTAGCTTATAATCTTCTTGGGAATGTGTAAGGTTAGGCGTTGCAACGCATAAAAACAATGCAAGTATGATAAGCTTTATGTCAATTATTTCAGCTTTCATAGCAGTATTAAAATGAGAAAGTCTGAGTTAAATAATCTTGCATAAGTACAAAGCTAAGGATATATATGAGCGGGACTAAGCTCTATTTTAGCATTAGATAAAAAACCTATGAATAGTAGAGAGCAGAAGTTAGAGGCATTTAGCAGATTGTTAGACATAATGGACGAACTAAGGGAAAAATGCCCTTGGGATAAAAAGCAGACTTTACAATCTTTAAGGCATCTCACCATAGAGGAAATGTACGAGCTTACAGATGCCATTTTAGATGATGATTTAGAGGAGATCAAAAAAGAAATAGGAGACATCATGCTGCATATGGTGTTTTATTCTAAGATAGGATCAGAAAAAGGGAGTTTTGATATAGCAGATTCTCTTAATCATATCTGCGATAAACTCATACATAGGCATCCGCATATTTATGGAGATGTAGAAGTGGCAGATGAAGAAGAAGTAAAAGCCAACTGGGAAAAGTTAAAACTCAAAGAGGGAAATAAAAGTGTGTTGAGCGGTGTGCCTAAGGGACTGCCTTCTCTGGTTAAAGCTACTAGAATTCAGGATAAAGTAAGAGGAGTAGGGTTCGATTGGGAACACGATTACCAAGTCTGGGAAAAGGTACAAGAAGAAATGGAAGAGTTTAAGGTAGAAGCAGATGCCGGAAGTGATAAGATGGTAGATGAGTTTGGTGATGTGTTGTTTTCGCTAGTAAACTTTGCCAGATTTAAAAACATTAACCCAGATGAGGCTCTGGAACGCACAAATAGAAAATTTATCAAACGTTTTCAGTTTCTAGAAACAGAAAGCTCCAAAGATGGAAAGTCAATAGGTGAGATGAGCCTCGAAGAGATGGATGTTTACTGGGAGAGGGCTAAGGGAGAGTAGGTTAACGGGGTTTTAAGTTACTGTTTCATAATGTAAATCAATTCGTTAAAAAAAAGAGATAATACTTTTTTTAAAGTAAATAAGCTACTACTTACTTTTAACTCATGTTTAATCTTAAAGTTTTCTTCTTCAATTTCTCGCTGATTTTAGCAGTAAGTATTCTAATAACTGGATGTGCGCCCAAGGCAGAAACAACAGCAGTATTAGAATTTAATGCTGTAGGTTCAGGTCCTTTTTTTAGTGGCCCAAATAGTCTTATAGCTGAGTATACAGTTAATCTAAAAGATTTAGAAGGATTAGCAGAAGTATCGGCTGAGCAGATAGCAGAGGTCAAAGTAAAAACCATTTCATTGGTAATAGAAGAAGATGCTGAAATGAACTTTGGGGCGTTTTCGAATGCGACTCTCCAATTAGTGAGCGGAAACAGCGCTATGCAAACCATAGCTATAAAAAACCCAATAAGTTCAAGCACAAACGAGATTTCTCTAGATGTGAGCCAAGAGGTAGATCTAGCAGCCTATTTTAAAGATGAGAAATTCAGTTTAGTACTTGATTTAGATTTTAAGGAAGACCTCTACGAAGATGATTTTGGTACTACAATTGATATGCAGCTAAGCGTTAAACACAATTAATTTAAATTATGAAACATATTATTCTAAGCACACTGATTAGTTTTTTATTCTGTTCGCTTTCTTATGCACAAGATGCTAAAGAAGCAGACCGTTTGGTAGGCGTGTGGGAGCCTTCTAATGGAAAAGTTAAAGTAAAGATTGACAAAATAGGTGAGAAGTACTATGGGAAAATAGTATGGTTAAAAGCTCCTAAAGATCCTGAGACAGGCGCTGCTAAGGTAGATAAGAATAATCCTGACGAAAAACTAAGAAGTACTCCACTAAGGGGTTACAGAATATTAAAAGACTTTACTTACACAGGAGATAACGAGTGGACAGAAGGCACCATTTATGACCCTGAAAATGGTAGTACTTACAGTTGCACTATTAGTATGACAGATAAAAACACCCTTGATATTAGAGGATACATTGGAATTTCTGCACTAGGTAGAACTGATGTATGGAAGAGACTAAAGATGCCTCCTAAAAAGAAATAAATGCTCAACTTTAGATTTCTTAGCCTTTTCACACTTTGTGTGGTCATGCCTTTTACAGGCTTAGTAGCTCAAATAGATAGCACACTAACAGATGAAGAAGAAGATTATAGCATCTATGATGATCTAGAATTTGTAGATGAAAGCGCTAAGAGGTTCGCTTCTGTCAAGGTTAACGGAAAAAGTCCTGATAAATTAATCACAGTAGGTTATGATTTCCAAGGATCCTCTGATCTAGAAGCATCTGGTTTCGGGGATATAGCAGCTTCTTCCAGGCAGATTAACGCAACACATGGTTTAAGGATAGGTGCTAATATTCCAGTCATTTCTAAAAATAGTATCATTTTGCAGGTGGGGTTTGATTACTGGAACTCTCACTTTGACTATGAGCAAAGTGGTTCTGAATTAGAACACCCTCTACATAACACCTTAAACATCAATGGCTTAAACACTATAGAGCTGTCTACTACAGCTTATAAACCATTAAATGATAAGAGTTTTCTTTTGGCTAGAATGTCTGCTGGAATGAGTGGCGATTATGCTTTAGAGGACTTCCAGCCTCTGAATTACAACCGTTATTCTGTAGCGGTTTTATGGGGGAAAAAGCCTACTGATTCTAAACAGTGGGCTATAGGGGTTTCTAGAACTTACAAAGCTGGAGAGTTGAATTACTTGCCTGTAGTTTTATATAATTGGACCAGTGCTAATAGAAAGTGGGGCATAGAGACTCTGTTTCCAGCTAGAGGAGATGTCCGTTATAATTTTAACCCTCGGAGCATGCTCTTTTTTGGGTTTGACTTAGAAGGCACCAGTTATAGGATAGGAAATAGTGGTGAACTAGATGAGCCGTTTAATGACTTAGAAATTAGAAGAGGTGAACTTAGATTTAGGCTGAAGTACGAACGCCAACTTACAGGTTTCATTTGGATTTCAGCTAAAGCTGGTTACAGATATAACTATAGTTTTAATGTAGATAGAGCACCTGAAGGTGAGGATTTTTTCAGAGGTTTCTTTGGCGATCAAAGCTATGTTATGGAAAATGAATTGACTAATCCGTTGTTCTTTAACCTGAGTATTAATTTAGTTAGTCCTTAAATCAATTTTTTAAGAGACGAAAAGCACAAGTTAAACTGTTTAATAAATTTAGGACTAGGATATTTCTAGAACAGTTTCCAATTTATTTGAGCACAGAGGTATGCTTTCATATCTTTCTGAATGCACTAGCTCATAATTAGGTCCTAAAATGTCTTTCATCTCTAGTACTTTTTCTGTGTTTAATCCTATTACGATTACTTTCAACACAACATCAGTTTTTACTCTTCTACAAAGTGAAACAGCATTTTCATGGTCTTGATCAGACCAGCATTCAAGGTAAAGCACATGAGTATTAAACTCTAAAGCTTCTCGAATTTTGGCTTTCACCTTCACTTGTTCTGATTTAGCGAAATTTAATAGAACCAAACTTCTGTTTTGATGATCGCCATATTCATGGCAGTATAGGGAGCTTCTGTTTCTACTTACTTTAAACGAGTTAGTAATGAGATGGCCAAGAGGGCTTTTCTTAACGAATCTGTTTTTTTGAGAGATGAACATTATAATAGTTTTTGACCAAAATTACATTTACAGCACATTTAAAAACCCATACATTTGGGTGAGATTGACTTAATATTTAGTCAAACTCATTTGTGTTAAATCATACCTAGTAGACGGATTAATCGGCTAGGTGAATACAAGCATTAGCACTACTGATTAAATCAATTATATGATGACTATATTTACATCCATTACTTACACATTTGTTCCTTGTTCATATTTATCTCGTGATTTTAAAACCAGATGAATCAATTCTGAAAGTGTGTTTTAGCGAAAATTTCACTCAGTTTGTAGAAGTAGTTAAGAGCAGTGAGGTAGATAGTTACATCGTTGGGCATTTAACTGAAGGCACAGAAAAACCACATTTAAAGAAGAAAAAACATCTACAGATGAATTTGATTCATTCAAACCAAAAAAGATGCAGAGAAAAAGCTAAAGCAGAATAAAAGAAGTGAATTTTTAACCATTGATTCGGTGCTGTCTTAGACACAAGAACCTCAAGCATCGACTCAATTAATAATATAAATTAGTATGATTAAAGTTGTTTGGAGTTTAATGTTCGTTCTCAGTTTAGCTAGCTGTTCGTTAGAACCTTCTAAAGATGCACTTATAGGAAAGTGGCATGTAGTAGATTTTTCCGCAGATATGCCTAAAGTAGCCCTTAATGTTATATCACACGGGAAAGAAATAGCATTGTCCTATACATACACTTTTCTAGACAGTAAGGAGTTCATTCTAACTTCCAGTTTAGAAGATTTAGAAGATGAAAGAGGTTCATGGAGTTTTAACAAGGAAACTAACGAGCTAAAGATTATCCATAATGGAGAATACTCCGGAACTGAATCATTCACCATAAGCTCTTTTTCTGCTTCTAAAATGATTTGGATTCAGGAATTAGGAAATGATATGGGGAGTCTCCAACACGTGCTTGAGAAAGAATAGGTGTTGCAGACTGGTTTCCAGTAGCATACCCGAGAGTCGGTAGTGTAGAAGATGATCTAACCTCTACTAAAATTAGAACAGTATTAGAGAACTAGCTGAAGAGTAACTATAAGATTTACAAATGAGTAATTACCACATAAAACATTTAGAAGAGTACTTTCAGGTGTATAGAAAGTCCGTGCGTAACCCAGAGCTGTTCTGGGAAGAAATAGCCGAAGAACATTTTCTCTGGAGAAAAAAATGGAATAAGGTACTCAGTTGGGATTTTCAGAAACCTGAGGTGAAGTGGTTTGAAGGAGCAGAGCTAAACATTACAGAAAATTGTATAGATAGACATTTAGCCACTAGAGGAGATAAAACGGCCATTCTATTTGAGCCGAATGACCCTAGTGAAGCTGCGGAACATATTACGTATAAGCAACTGTATGGGCGCGTAAATAAAATGGCTAATGTGTTAAAATCTAAAGGCATTAAAAAAGGAGATAGGGTATGTATTTATCTGCCTATGATTCCTGAGCTAGCTATTTCTGTATTGGCCTGCGCTAGAATAGGGGCCATTCATTCAGTGGTTTTTGCTGGGTTTTCTTCTACAGCTCTATCTACTAGAATAAATGATTCTGAATGTAAAATGGTCATTACCAGTGATGGTTCATTTAGAGGTGCCAAAACCATAGATTTAAAAGGAATAGTAGATGAAGCTTTAAAAGACTGCGCTTGTGTAGAAAATGTGTTGGTAGCCAAACGCATTCACTCTGATATTCACATGGAAGAAGGCAGAGACTATTGGCTACAGCCTCTTCTAGATGAAGCCTCTTCTGAAGGAAAAGCCGAAGTAATGAAGGCAGAAGATCCGCTGTTTATCCTATACACTTCAGGTTCTACTGGAACTCCTAAAGGCATGGTACATAGCACTGCAGGATATATGGTTTACAGCGCCTATACCTTTAAAAACGTATTTCAATACACTGAACATGACGTGTACTGGTGTACTGCAGACATAGGGTGGATCACTGGCCACAGTTATATAGTATACGGTCCGCTTTGCAATGGTGCTACTACCATCATGTTCGAAGGGACTCCGAGCTATCCAGATTGTGGCAGATTTTGGGAAATCGTAGAAAAACACAAAGTAACCCAGTTTTATACAGCTCCTACTGCCATAAGAGCATTAGCTAAAGAAGGAGTAGGGCATGTAGAAAAGCATGATTTAAGCTCTTTAAAAGTGCTAGGTACGGTGGGAGAACCTATCAATGAAGAGGCATGGCACTGGTATGATGATAACATAGGAAAACGTAAAGCGCCTATTGTAGATACCTGGTGGCAAACAGAAACTGGTGGTATTATGATAACTCCCATCGCCTTTGCAACGCCTACAAAACCTACTTATGCCACACTACCCTTTATAGGAATACAACCCGCACTAATGGATGAAAACGGTAAGGAAATTCACGGTAACCAAGTAGACGGAAGGTTATGTATAAAGTACCCATGGCCGAGCATGGCCAGAACCATTTGGGGAAATCACCAACGATACAAGGACACCTATTTTTCAGCGTATATAGACATGTATTTTACTGGAGATGGTGCACTTAGAGATGAAGTGGGTTACTACAGAATAACAGGCAGGGTAGATGATGTGATTATAGTTTCAGGACATAATCTGGGAACTGCGCCTATAGAAGATGCTATAAATGAGCATCCCGCAGTGGCAGAAAGTGCCATAGTAGGTTTTCCGCATGATGTGAAAGGAAACGCTCTTTATGGTTATGTGACCTTAAAAGAAACCGGAGAATCTAGAAGCTCTGAAAACGTTAGACTAGAAATAAATCAAATAATTTCTGAACAGATAGGTCCCATAGCCAAGCTAAATAAAATTCAATTTACAGAAGGTTTGCCTAAAACCAGAAGTGGAAAAATTATGAGAAGGATTCTACGAAAAATAGCCTGCAAAGACACAAGTAATTTAGGAGATATTAGTACGCTGCTTAATCCGAAAGTAGTTCAGGATATTATGGATAATGTCTTGGTTTAACTTTCTGGTAAAAGTAGATCTAACCTACTGTTACAACTCTTAAACATGAACAGAATACTCAGGTTTAAACCAGTGTGCTCTATTTCTGTTTACTTTTACGTTTTTCAGTTAGACTATCTTTATTTACGCCATTAAGATTACACTTATGTGCTTAAATTAGATACTATTTCACTGCATTAGAAGTATCTCTATGAAAAAGGCATTAATTATTATTTTTAGCATTATCTGTTCCTCTAGCCTATATGGTCAGCAGATTGAAGTGCTTAGAGATTTTGGGATATGGACTGGAATAGATCTAGAGAAGAAGTTATCTCCGAACCTAAACATTAACCTAGAACAACAAGTGAGGTTCTATTCAGATGTTTCAGAATTAGACGATTACATTATAGACCTAGGTGGAAAATACAGGTTGAACTCTAATTTTAAATTAGGACTTAACCTAAGGTATACCTATAACGCCCGTAGAAATAAAACGCCTGAGAATAATAACAGATACAACTTGGATCTGCACTACAAAGCAAAACTGACTAAAAAAATTCAACTCAACTATCGTTTGAGATATCAGCAGCAATTCACTGACTTATTTTCAAGAGAAAAAGAAGCTTCAGGCATACGTTCAGCTGTTCGAAATAAACTTAGAATAAGATTTAAGCTAAACGATACTCATAAACTACACACTTCTGCAGAATTATTTAGACGGATGGAAACGTTCAGGGAACCTTACTTTAATCAACTTAGATTTTATTTGGGAGATGTAATAAACACTAAAATTGGCGATTTTGATATAGCGTTTGGTTACGAGCAGGAAATAAACACCACTTTTCCACAGTCATTTTTCTTCATTAAAACAGGGTATACTATAAAGTTTTGAGAACGCCTGTTATTCATATAGCGCTAGCTTTCATGATAATTCTGACATCATGTTATAAAGAGGAGGTAGTGTTTAATAGCTCAGCAAATGCAAAGTTGGATTTACCACTTTTACTTCGGCTAAATGATAAAGAGTGTTTCCAAGACTACACTAGTCAAAGCTTGCGTTATGCTCTCAGTCAAGAAGACTTGAACGATTTCTCGGCTTTAGTAGAGTTTCAAGACTACTCAGAAATAACATTTGAGGATGAGATGTTACTTAACAATTCTGTCACTCATTTTGGAGATATAGAATTAAACAGAGCTTATGAGCTAACGATTAAAACCAGAAACCAAACAAAATTTTTCACGCTCACCTTCACTAATTTGCCTACTGTTAGAATAGTTACGCCCAATAAGATAGTAGACGAACCTAAAACTTTAGCTAAAATTTCCGTGAATTACCCAGAGGCATCTGAGACCTCAGAGGAGTATTACATAGGAATAGAATACAGAGGAGGCTACTCACAGAGTTTTGACAAAAAATCCTATGGAATTGAGCTCAAAGGTTCCTTAAATTTAGGGGACGATATATCTGGTTCGTTCTTTGACAAGAAGAAAAATAACGACTGGATTTTAGACGCCATGTGGATAGACAGATCTAGATTAAGAAATAAGACCTCTTTTGAAATCTGGAATAGCATGAATTCTGATAACGACTATGGTATTGAATCTGAGTTTGTAGAACTTTATTTAAATAATGAATTCCAAGGCATATACTGCTTAAATGAACAGATGAATGCTGAGCTATTGAATATTACCAGTTCAGAAGGAGTGCTATACAAAGCAGTGTCTTGGGAAAACGGTGCCACTGAATTTAACCGTTACTCTAATTCCAGTCCACCTTTGAGTAATTACTGGGACGGGTGGGAGCATAAATACCCTGATCCAGACATCAAGTTGAACTGGAGCCCTCTTCGGCAGTTGAGAAATTTAGCAGTTAATGGTTCTGATGAAGAGTTTTTAGATCAGATTACAAATCATATAGACATAGACCAGTTTATGGATTATTACATCTTTTTAAACCTCACTTCGGCATTAGATAATACAGGAAAGAATACCTTTTTAGTCAAAGAGAGTGGCTCTGAAAAACTGAAAATTATTCCTTGGGATTTAGATGGTTCTTTCGGCCTTTACTGGGATGGTAGTTCTATAAATCATATCAGTATTCTCACTAATAATATTTATACACGGCTTTTTGAACTAAACCCTAATGATATAATAGCAAATTTAAAACTCAGATGGAATAGCCTTCGCACTTCTGAGTTGTCTGTTTCTGCTTTGAATAATGCGTATTCAGCAAACTTTGAAACCTTAAAAATATCTGGTACTACAGCAGAAGAAAATAGAATTTGGGGAAGTACTTTGAATCTGGTTGAAGAGGAAGCTTACACACTCAATTGGATAGGAGATAGGCTTTCTTTTTTAGATCTACATTTCGATGGTTTGTAAGATTATCTATTTGACCTATATTTTTTTAACTAAATCTCTAAGCAGATAAAAGCTAGTTACTTTATGGAAAACTGAACCTCTATGCATCTAAAGTGTACAGCGGTTTATATGGCACCAAAAAAGAGCATAAAAGAGTTTAAAGCTTTTGGAAATTTCCTTCTTAAAGATGCTCGCCATTTTCAGATATTTTACCTCTCGCTGTTTCTAATTTACGGCATCCACTTTCTAAACTGGGATGCTGAGAGCAGCAGGTACATTACTATAGTAGGGGCATGCGTTGCAACGCAGATAGCCTTTAGCCTATATCATAATAAGCCGCTCAGTTCTGTAAAAAGTGCCTTGATTTCAGCATTAGGTCTATGTCTGCTCTTAAAAACGAATACATTATGGATAGCTGGACTTTCAGGGTTTATAGCCGTAGCTAGCAAGTTTCTAGTTCGTTTTGAAGGAAAGCACATTTTTAATCCAGCCAATTTGGCCATTATAGTCTGTGTGGCTTTGACTAATGATGCTTGGGTTTCTATAGGGCAGTGGGGAACCAATACTGTGCAAGTCTATTTCTTTCTAGCGGCAGCATTATTAGTGTTACTTAAGGTTGGAAGAATAGATACTAGTCTCGGTTTCCTCATCACGTTTGCAGGATTAGAATTTTTCCGATCAGTGGTTTACCTAGAGTGGGAGCCAGATCATTTTGTGCATTACCTGAGCAATGGCACTTTACTATTGTTCGCCTTTTTTATGATCACCGATCCTGTAACCACACCTAATCACCCACGAGCCAGAGTCATTTGGTCAGTGTGTATTGGCCTTTTAGCATTTGTATTAACTCGCTGGCTGCAGTTGTATTCAGCGCCTATTTGGGCACTAATTATCATGGCACCATTTACTCCTTTGTTCGATAAAGTATGGAAAGCTCAGGGGTTCTCATGGGGCATTTCACTTTCTTCTAATCATTCTTCATCACTCATCAAAACATCTAAATCATGAAAAAAATAACGGCACTATTCTTTGCTACGCTTATAGTTCTTCCGAATGCATTTAGCTTCTGCGGCTTTTATGTGGCTAAGGCAGACACTAAAATTTTCAA
>JBGCDA010000031.1:0-159011 GCA_045104985.1 Flavobacteriales bacterium
GGGCGATCGGGGCGATCGGGGCGATCGAAAATCAATTTTTTAATTCTTTTAGTGGTAGCGCCTTTAAATCCTCTAATGATGGCGCCTATTGTTTGAGATGGCGATCTAAATTTTCCGATATGCTCTGGATTTTGCCCTAAGTCTTTTTCTATATGAATAATTCCATGAAAATGATTTGGCATCACAATCCACTCGCCTAGTGAAATATGTGAACGAATTTCGATAGTCTTCATCCACTCTTCTTCTATGATTTTCCCTAGCTGATTCAGTTCCATAGATCCATTTATAATCTCTCCAAATAAATGCTCTCTGTTTCTACAGCATAATGTTATGAAATACGCTCCTTGCGAACTATAATCGTATCCCTCTAGTCTTATGCTCTTACGATTGTGGAAATCTGGATTGTATTTACTCATGCGAACTACTTTCTGCTCATCACAATTATTTTTTGATAGGCAACAATTGTAATTTCGGAATGTACAGAATTTGATGTGAATGATTTTATCAAGTTCAGAATAAACCTGCTAATTACTATTCAGAAAAAGACATTAGCTTCAAATATAATGGTCTAACTGTTATGTCAAAACCTGAAGTAGTTTTTAAAGCTTCCATCAGACTTGTTCTTTCTGTAATTTTCCAGCATGGAAAAACCTTTAACTAATTTCATAGATTTCACTTCACTAGACATTCGCATAGGCACCATCATTAAAGCAGAAGTTTTCGAAAAAGCCAGAAAACCTGCCTACAAACTCTGGATAGACTTTGGAGTTGAGCTTGGCACTTTAAAGACTAGTGCGCAGATTACTGAGCGTTATACCTGTAAAGCGTTGCAACGCAAAAAAGTAGTAGCAGTGGTCAACTTTCCTAAAAAACAAATAGCCGACTTTATGAGTGAATGCCTTGTTTTAGGCTCTTTAGGAGAAGATGGAGTATCTCTATTGATTCCAGACTTAGATGCTAAAAACGGAGAGAAAGTGGCTTAGAAATAATTTTTTTATACTTTCGGCCAGTGCTGAACTTAAACAGAACTCAAACTAAACTCCTATTAATCTCCCTTTGGACGTTAGCAAACATAGTTCAAGCTTACTTCACGGAGCTGGCCCATGATGAGGCGTATTACTGGGTGTATTCAGAATATTTAGACATAGGATATTTCGATCACCCACCCATGATAGCTTTTATGATAAAGGCTGGTTATCTGCTCTTTCAGAACGAACTGGGAGTTAGACTCATGGCTATTCTGTTTAGTTCTGCCACTCTCCTCATTTTAGATGAGCTCACTGAAAGAAAAAACTTTAAGCTGATTTTCAGCATATATGTGGCATTTACTTGTTTTCATATTTACGGATTCATAGCCACACCAGATACGCCTCTTATCTTTTTTACTGCTTTGTTTTTCTTAGCTTACAAAAAGTATTTATCTGCCGATTCTATTAAAAATGTGCTCTTACTCAGCTTTACCATAGCTGCTCTATTATACAGTAAGTACCATGGCATCCTAATACTCTTATTTGTTATTCTTTCTAACCTCAAGCTATTTACTAAAAGGTCATTCTACGCCATTATAACAGTATCTGTACTGGTCTATTTACCGCACATTTTATGGCAGGTGAATAACGATTATCCCTCCTACCAGTATCATGTTCAAAACAGAAACCAAATGCCTTACAAACCTATGGATACTCTAAATTACATCATAGGTTTAATCCTCATCGTCAGTCCGTTATTGTTTCCTTTTGTAGTAAAGTCTTTCTTAACATTTAAAAACACGCCAGCTTCAGCTATACCTGGCTTGAACGCAAAGTTTAAGCGTGCGCTCACTTTTGTAATTACTGGATTCACGGTCTTTTTTCTTTTTTCTACATTAAACACTAGAGCAGAGGCCAACTGGAATATTCCTATTCTTATTCCGCTTGCTATAATACTATTTTGGTATGCAGCTCATAATTCATCTGCTAGAACTTGGGTTTTTAAATTAAGCGTTGCAACGCTAGTCATATTCTCACTGGTGCGGCTGCATCTCATGATAGATTTAGTACCTAGCTTTATTAAAATAAAGGATGAGTTTCATCAAAATCAATCCTGGGCTGAAGATATAGAGGGATTAGCAGATGGAGCTCCTGTGGTTTTTAGCAATTCTTATCAAAACGCTTCCAAACATTATTTCTATTCGAAAAAGCCATCTCATTCTCACAACAACGCTCAGTATAGAAGAAACCAATTCGATTTATGGCCTTTAGTAGATTCTCTGCAGGGTGAAAAAGTGTTATTCGTGGCCAACTGGGATTCGCCAAGGTTTGACACTATGAATACGAGCAAAGGAGTACTTAGGTATGAATTTCTAGAACACTTCCACTCCATGAATAATGTGAAAGTACTTGCAGATAAGTCTCCTAGAACAGGCTTAGTAGGTAGTGAAATTGAGATCCCTGTAACTTTAATAAATACTACAGACAAGCCAATTAAGTTTGGAGAACATGATAGCGACAGAAGCCTCATGATGGTAGCTATCCAACATAATCAACGCTCCTATTCTTCCAGCTACACCGACATGCTTAGAGGGAAAACTCTTACAGACAGTCTTCAATTGACTATTTCTCTTGAGGTACCTGAAATACCTAGCAAGTATTATTTTAGGGTAAATCTAAAAACTGGAGCTCTTCCAGAAACACTAAATGGTGACCTGATCAGATTACATGCTATTCTGGAGTAGCCTAGAAATCATCAAATTTAAAATGAAGTTAGGCATAGAAGAACCTTAAGTGATTAGCAGGCTGCATCATTTTAATTCTGGGCTGTAAAACTTGGAGTTCCACTATATTTGAACTGTTTAGAGAATAATTTCTATAGAAAAAACTTAAAAATAGACGGAGATGAAAAAAATGAACAGTGTCTTTATAGCCTCTAGTTTAGATGGGTATATCTCCGACAAAAAAGGTGGTATTGATTGGCTTCATTCAGTTCCCAATCCAAATCAAGACGATATGGGGTACAAAGAGTTTATGAATAGAATAGATGCTTTAGTTATGGGCAGAAAGACTTTCGAAACCGTGCTAGGGTTCGGTATCGATTGGCCTTATGAAAAGCCTGTTTTTGTACTGAGTAATTCTTTGAGTACAGTTCCTCCCCATCTTTCTGAAAAAGTCCTTTTAATGAACGGAGCATTAAAAGGAATTTTGGCTCAAATTTATGACCGGGGACTGAGCAGACTTTACATTGATGGTGGAAGCACTATTCAGAATTTTTTAAAGGAAGATTTAATAGATGAGTTTATACTCACCACTATTCCTGTACTTATAGGTGGTGGTTCAAGGTTATTTTCCGAATTAGATAAAAAGCTTGACTTTGAGTTAGAATCATCTCAGGTTTACTTAAATCAGATAGTGCAAAATCGCTACGTCAGAAAGATCTAATTTATTTTTTACAGTGACCTTAATACTAAATTAAGCATAAAAAAGTGAGCAGAAAAGCTGGTGTTTACATTAGCTCAACATAATTATCATAAGAAAGTAAAGCATATGAATCGGTTGGAAGAAAAACAAAAGAGTTCTGAAAGATGATTAAATCCTCAATTCTATTAGCAGACAAAGAAGACGCTGAGCTTCTGAGTGAATTAACAGTAAAGTCTAAGTCTTTTTGGGGTTACTCTCAAAAGCAATTAGAAGGCTGGCACGATGATTTAACACTAACTGAGGAATATATTGAAGACCATGAAGTGTTTAAGTTGGAACTAGGTAATCAGATTATAGGTTATTACTCCTATAAACTAGAGCAAAATACTGCTTTACTTGATAATATGTTTTTAAACCCCGATAATATCGGCCGCGGATATGGCAAATCTATGATGGACCATTTTATAAATAATATCAAACTTCATAACAGTAGGAAGGCTTTAATCTACTCTGATCCCAATGTAGAATCCTTCTATTCTAAATTTGGATTTAAAACCATAGGCAAATTACCAAGCTCAATTAAAGGCCGCTTTCTGCCTATAATGGAAAGAACATTTAAAATCAAGTAAAAAGGTGAATACTAAGACCTATGATGTAAAAATGTTTTTAACCAATTTCACATTGAATTTATAGACAAAATCTAAACTGCTGCACTAGCCTTAGTCTATTATCCTAAAATCAAGAGCATAAAAAAAGGGGCTAATAAATTAGCCCCCCTTAAGTAATACTTGCGCATTACTTTGTCTATTCAGGAAGATCTTGAACTAATTCTATATTATTATTATCGTAAGCCGAGCATTTTTCATGCCCCCCTTGACAGGAAGTAAAGAAAATATTCATGGCTAAAAGACCCAGACCTATAATTATAATTTTCTGGATTGACGCGTGGTCAACTTCTCGAGTTTGCTCCATAATGGAAGGTAAATTTGGTTAATGTGCTTAGTTCTACGAATCAAACTCATTATTGGTTTCAAAATAATCTTACGCTCGCAAGATATGAATTATTGTGCTTATATCACACCTTTTTAAAGGTTAACCGAGCTAAAAGTGATGAATAACGGACAAATTTCATAATTAGTCTTATAATCCTAAATGTTAATTTTATCAAATTATAGTACTATGTGTTGCATAGTACCTTTTAAAAGACATATATTTGCATTAACTATTACTATATGGATTCCCATTGGTAGTTTAAACACACTGAATATGAATATAGAAAATACAAAAGCCCAAATGCGTAAAGGTATTCTTGAGTATTGTATTTTAAGTATTCTAGGAGAGCGGGAGGCCTATCCTTCCGACATTTTAGAAGAATTAAAATCCAATAAATTACTCGTAGTAGAAGGCACACTCTATCCTTTACTCACCAGGTTAAAAAATGCAGGACTCCTCACCTACAGATGGGAAGAAAGTACTTCGGGTCCGCCCAGAAAATATTACAAGCTCACCGAGGTGGGTCAAAACTTTTTGAACGAATTAGCAAATTCTTGGCAGGAATTAAACAAAGCCGTTACAGCACTCACTAAAAAACTTAAGAAATGAATAAGACAGTTACAGTTAACATAAGCGGTTTTGTGTTTTACATAGAAGAAGAAGCCTACACTGTGCTCTCTACTTACCTTAACCGAATAAAAAGCATTTTCCAATCTGAAGAAGGCGCAGATGAAATCATATCAGATGTGGAATCTAGGATAGCCGAACTTTTTCACGAAAAACTAGGAAACCAAAAAGAGGTAGTGACCATGTCTGATGTAGAAGAGGTAATTACTGTTATGGGTAAGCCAGAAGACTATATAGAAGAAGGAAGTGCTGAATCTTCGCACTCATATGCTAATCAAACTAATACATCTGGTAGAAGCAGAAGCAGAAAAATTTATAGAGATCCTGACGATAAAATTTTAGGAGGTGTATGTTCAGGGCTAGCTTATTACTTTAATACAGAGGCCTTAGTGATTAGAGTGGCATTTATTATTCTGGCTGTAGCAGGCTTATCTGGGGCGTTTATCTACATAATTCTTTGGGCGCTCATCCCTAAAGCTCAGACCACATCCGAGAAACTCCGAATGCAGGGAGAAAGTATTAACGTAGAGAGCATTAAAAAAAAAGTAGACGATTTCAAAGCTAGCTCTAGTGCTAACGCAAATGCCACTGGAGAAAAGCTCAGCTCATTTTTAGATAGATCTATAGAAGGACTTGGGTCAGTACTGAATGGGGCTGGAAAAATACTGGTTAAAATTATAGGAGTGTTTTTCGCTTTTCTAGCCATAGGACTTCTCATAGGTTTAGTGGCGGCACTGGTGAGTCCAGATTCTGCGGTAAACATTAACGAAAATGCCTTTAGCCTTTCTGAAATTCGAGAAATGATTTTTCATGGTGGTGTTAACTTTTACCTCAGCATTATAGGTATTACACTTTTAACCTTAACTCCTATTATAGGATTAATTTATGGGGCATTAAGACTAGTTTCTGGAACAGGTTATAGGGCTAAAGGCTTAGGAACATCTCTTTTGGCTTTGTTTATAATAGGTTTAGTTATGTCTTCTGCAGGAATTATTCGAACTGTAATGGACTATAAAACAGACGGGAATTCAGAACAGATTCTAACGATTTCTAGCCCAGAGATTAAGAAGCTACATGTGAAGGTGATTAATGATGATGTGTTTCATTCTAACATAAATATAGATGACCATTATCATGGTGGTTGGGAGTTCTTTGATCTTACTGATTCGCATCTCATTAATGGACAAGAAATAGTGTTAAAAACTGAAAGTACAGATGGCTCTGTGTTCAGAGTAAAAATAGACAAACGCAGCCAAGGGAAAAAGGCTCTAGAAGCCATAAACTTCGCAGAAAACATAGAGTATAATTCCTTCGTGGAAAACGACACCTTATTTCTAATGCCTTATTTTAAGACATACCGTGAAGATGGTTTCAGGGCTCAGAGAGTGCGAGTTACGGTATACGTGCCAGAAGGTAAGGTAGTGAGTTTAGATAAAAACATGTCTAGACTAGACTTAAGAGGAGTGAGAAAAGGAGAAGCGTACAAATATGAAGATGGATATAAAACAGATTATGATCCTTCTAATCAAAACCAACTGGAAATCGATACTTTAAAAAAGTATAATCTTTAAACACCGAATAATTTAGGCACTAAATTTGGCTTTATGAGTTTCATGAAATTAAGTTTAGTGCTTTTTGGTTTCTTAATGAGTTTAGCTGCTCTAAGCCAACTGGATTCAAATACCATAGTTATTCAGGGAAAAGTCTTAGACGAACATGGAAGCTATGTGAGTGATGCTATAGTAGTTAATGAACGCACATTCATGGGAGTGTTTGTAGATTTAGATGGCACATTTAGTTATGAAGCATTAAGAAATGATACTATAAGAATAGGCTCTTTCGGAAAATCTCCTTCGTTCTATTGCTTTGCCGATAGTTTGGGAAAAGACACTTTTAATGTAACTGTTACCCTTCCTTTAATGACTTACTACGTAGGCCAAGCCAATGTTATAGCAGAACGTGACCTTATGGAAATTCAAGAAGATATAGAAGAACTAGGCTATGACAAGACTGACTACATGCTTTCCGGAATAGACCCACTCTCCTCACCCATTACATTCCTTTACCAGCAGTTTAGCCGAGAAGAGCGTAGCAAAAGGAAAGTATATGAAATGGAAAATGCTGATAGAAGAAGAGCACTTCTAAAGGAATTGTTCAAGAAATATGTGGCCTATGAAATCATAGATTTATCGGAAGAAGAGTTTGATAACTTCATAGATTACATAAACATTTCCGACTATTTATTACAGAACACTTCTCAGTATGATTTTATAGTCTACGTAAAAGCCAGATTCAACACTTACAGTAGACTTATTCAGGAAGATGACTTTGATTACCATAAGGATTAAAGCCACCTCAATTTGTCCTGACAAGCCATTGATCTGTTTCGTTTAAAGACAATCCACAAGTTAAAACAAGTTTTATATTCTCTTCAGGATGGGGACTTTTTCATTTGTTCGGTGTAACAATAGGGTTGAAAAAAGTTAGCTTTGCAACGCAAAAAATCAACACCTAAAGTGGCTAGAAACAAAAGACTATTTAAGCGAGGACAAATCATAGAGTTAGAAATAACCGATATGGCATTTGGTGGAAAAGGACTGGGCCGAGTAGAAACTGAAAAAGGCCCTTTCGTGGTATTTGTAATGAACACTATTCCCGGTCAATTGGTAAAGGCTAGAGTAGCTAAGAGCAAGAAAAACCATGCTGAGTGTAAGCTTGTAGAAGTAGTCAGACCATCTGAAAAAGAGCGTCCTGTCTCTTACCAGCCTATTCCAGGAGCGCCATATGTAACCCTGCCCGTAGAAGATCAAATCGCTTTTAAGAAAGCTACCACTTTTGACCTTTTTAGAAAAATAGGAAAGGTACCTCATGTAGAAGATCTCTTTGACGAGTTCATTTCCTCTCCGAGTGCCTGGCACTACAGAAATAAAATGGAGTACAGTTTCTCAGCCATTAGATATGATTTAGAGACTAAAGAAGAGCTGGACGAATTTGGTTTAGGATTTAAGAAAAGAGGCACTTGGTGGATCGTAGAAAATCTAGATAAGGATAGCGGCATATTCGATAAGCAGTTCGAAGACAGTATGAAACCAGTGCGAGAATGGCTCATATCTACTGGGCTACCAGCTTGGCACCCACCTAAACAGGAAGGTTTTTTCAGATATCTGCAGGTGCGTAAAAGTTTTAAAACAGACCAGCTGCTTATTAACCTAGTCACCACTAGTAATGACTTAGATAAGTTTGACATTTCAGGTTTTGTAGAGTTAATGAAAGGTAAGCTAGAAGAACGTTTAGGCGGATTAATTCATACTATTAATGATCAAATAGGAGATCGTGTGGAGGCTTATGCTGGGAACACAACTGTGCTTTATGGCCAGCCTAAATTAGTTGAAACCATTAACGATTTAGATTTTGAAATCAGTGTACAAAGCTTCTTCCAGACCAATCCTAAATGTGCAGAGAAACTCTATGACAAAGTAATCTCTTATGCTGGAGACACATCAGATGAAAGCATTATCATGGACATGTTCTGCGGAACTGGAACTATTTCTCAGTTATTGGCCAAAGGAACTCAAAACACCATAGTAGGTGTAGACATAGTAGAAAGTGCCATAGCAGATGCTCAGGCCAATGCCAAAAGAAACAACATTTCTAATGTGAAGTTTCACGCTGCGGATGTCGGAAAATTTCTATTCCAGCATCCTGAATACTCGGGTAAAATAAACACTATAGTGCTAGATCCTCCCAGAGCTGGCATAGCGCCTAAAACTCTGCTCAAAGTCATAGCTTTAGGTGCTTCTAGAATAGTATATGTGAGCTGTAACCCTGCTACTCAAGCCAGAGACACTGAAACTCTTTTACAGTCTGGTTATGAGCTCAAAAAGCTGAGTATGGTAGACCAGTTTCCACACACTGGCCATGTAGAATCCATAGCACTTTTCGAAAAATGAAAGAACTCAACCCATCCTACTGGACAGAAAGATACCTAAACCAAAACACAGGCTGGGACATAGGCTATGCAGGCCCGCTAGCTCACATCTTGGATTCTATAGGAGATAAAGCGCTTAGAATATTAATCCCAGGAGCTGGAAATGGATATGAGGCAGAATATGCGCTGCAACGTGGATTCTCTAACATACATGTTCTAGATTTTTCTGATGAGCCATTAAAATCTCTTAAGAAACGCTTGCCTGATGGACATTCTGTGAGGCTTCACCATCAAGACTTTTTCAAGCATGAAGGAGAGTATGATCTTATTTTAGAACAAACTTTTTTCTGCGCCCTAAACCCAAACCTGAGACAGAACTACGTTTCTAGAATGCATGAGCTCTTAGCAGACTCAGGAATACTCACGGGAGTTATGTTTGATTTCCCATTAGATTCGGGTCCTCCCTTTGGTGGAAGCGTGGCTGAGTACAACACTTTATTTAGTGGTAAATTTGAGGTAAAAACTATGGAGCGGTGTACCTTTTCTATAAAGCCTAGAATGGGGAAAGAACTACACGTTAAATTCAGAAAAAATTAAGATGACTACAGAGGATAAAGTACTGGTGCTAAACGAGAAACAAATCAAACAAAAGATACAAAGAATAGCACATGAGATTTATGAAAACCACTATAAAGAAAAGGAAATAGTCATAGTAGGCATTAAAGATTCTGGTCTCATTCTAGCCAATAGACTTAAGAAGCTGATAGAAAAAATTTCAGATATAAGCGTGACTTTATATAGTCTAGAACTACATAAAGACAAGCCTACTTCTAACCCCATTATATTTTCTGGCGAAACGGAAGACCTAAAGAATAAGGCTGTTTTAGTAATAGATGACGTTCTAAACTCTGGCCGAACACTAATTCATGTGGTAAAGTATTTACTAGACTACCCTGTTAAAACCATGAAAACTGTGGTATTAGTAGATAGATTTCATCGGAAATTTCCGATTAAAGCAGACATAGTGGGAATGACGCTAAGTACAAATATGAAAGAACATGTTTCTGTAGATTTTACTAAACCTGAGGCTGTTTATTTGGCTTAATTCAGCTTGGCATAAGTATGCACTCTATTGGCTAGTTTCTGAATGCTAGCATCGGTAAACCCAAAAGCACTGACTTTCATCTTGGCTTCTGCGTAGTAATACTTGCGCTCTTCCATCTGCTGCTCTACGAATTCCAGAAGTTCTTCTTCACTAATGTCGTTCACCAGAGGCCTATCTCCTCTAAAATTAACAAGCCTATATGTGATGGATTTGGCATCCATTTCTAAATAAATAGTCAGGCCACCTTCATTCATATCTTTCATGTTATCATAAAAGCAAGGAGTGCCTCCTCCTGTGCTAATCACATAATCTCCTGGCAGCTGAATAGTTTCTTTCAGACATTTCATCTCTACGCCACGAAATAATGCTTCTCCCCCATCATTAAAAATAGCCGAAATTGATTTTTTTTCTTGGCTTTCTATGAACTGATCTAAGTCTATAAAATCTACTTTTAGCTGTGCAGCTAATTTCTCTCCTATGGTAGTTTTTCCGCTAGCCATATACCCTATGAGGAATACTTTCATGCGTAGCAAATTTATTTAAAATATGGACGTTCATTACCCGTGTGAATTAGTCTGAAAAAACCATCTTAAATGCCATAGACCTATTCCCTAAATTTGTACAATAATGAAGAAAATCTCCGTCCTCCTGTTACGGTCATATCTGGGTCCTTTTGTCATTTCATTTGTCATTTGGTTATTCATTTTTGAGCTGCAGTTTTTATGGAAATACATAGATGATCTTATAGGTAAAGGACTTCCACTATCTGTGGTAGGAGAACTCCTGGTTTATGCATCTGCTCCTCTTGTTACCATGGCGCTTCCTGTGGCCATTCTGCTTTCTAGCATTATGACTATGGGAAACCTAAGTGAGCACTTTGAGCTCACTGCCATGAAGTCTGCTGGCATGAGCCTATTTAAGATAATGAGGCCATTAATAGCTTTCATTTTAGTGGTGAGTATAAGTGCATTTCTATTTGCCAATAATGTGATGCCCGTGGCCACACTCAAGTTTAAAACACTTCTTTTTAGTGTGACTAAAAAGGCTCCTACTCTCGAAATTAGAGAGAATGTGTTTTACAGCGATATAGATGGCTATGTAATAAGAGCTAAGGAAAATGACACGGAAACAGGAGAAATGAAGGACGTACTCATCTATGACCATTCAGAAAATCAAGGTAATAGACGTGTCATACGCGCAGAGTCGGGTAAAATGAATTTAGATGATGTGTCTAAGTACATGGTAATTACTCTTTTTAATGGTGTGAGTTATGATGAACCAGTAGAACGTGGGAAAACAGAAAGCAAAAAGAAACACCCTTCTATCAGTTCTAAGTTTGAGAAAAACATTATTAGAATAGACATTTCATCTCTAGCCTTCGAGCAGCAGGATGAAGACATGTTCAGTCATAGAGAGGAAATGATGACCATTCAGCAGTTAGAAAATGGTATTGATTCTCTGGGCAGAAGTATTAAGAAAATGCAGATAGAGCGATTAGCACAAAGCCAAAACTCTATAAGATACACCGCAGATACTTCCTTAGCTCAGATAGACTCTATACGTTATGATAGTATTTACTTCTTTAATTCATTAGCTGTAAACAAGAAGAAAAGAGCCTTAGACAAAGCCATTAACCTGTCTAGAAAAAATAGAGAGTATAATGAACGCACGGTTAAACAGCTAGAATCAAAAATCCATAGGATTAACATTCACAATTTAGAGTGGCACAGAAAGATATTCTTAGGGGTATCTTGTATCGTTCTTTTCTTTGTGGGAGCACCATTAGGAGCCATTACCAGAAAAGGTGGCTATGGTTTCCCAACCATCATAGCCCTGTGTCTTTTTGTCCTGTACTTTATACTGAGCACTGTAGGCGTGAAAATGGTGAAAGCGGGAACTTTAGAGCCTTGGCAGGGAGTTTGGCTAAGCTCTTTTGTACTCATTCCGTTAGCCTTATTTTTGACCTATAAAGCTGCCAGAGATTCTAGCATTACAGATGGTGAGTTTTACAAAAAGATTTGGTTAAGGATTACAGAACTATTCAAGCGAAAAAAAGTACAGGCTGCAAATGAAGATACTCCAACTTTGTAATAAACCTCCTCTTCCTACAGTGGATGGTGGCTGCCTGGCCATGAATGCCCTTAGCCAAGGTTTTATAAACCATGGCCACGAGGTAAAGATTCTCAGTGTGCACACATTAAAGCATCCTTTTGTAGAAGAAAAACTAGATCCTGCATACCTTAAAAAAACGCGATGGGAAAGCCTTTTTATAGATACTACTGTAAATTTAGTAGATGCTTTCTCGAATCTTCTCACTCAAGATTCTTATAACATCAGTCGGTTCTTCTCGCCAGATTTTGACATGCATTTGAAGCACATATTGCAACGCGAAAAATTCGATATTATTCAGTTCGAGAGTTTATTTATGACTCCTTATCTAAGCACTGCTAAAAGGTATAGTAAAGCAAAGTGTGTGCTGAGAAGTCATAATCTTGAATACATTATTTGGAAACGCATAGCAGATGGCACTAGAAATAAGGCTAAAAAATTCTACTTGAAGCACTTGGCTAAAAAACTAGAACTCTATGAGCTTGATATTATTAAACGCGTAGATGCTATAGTAACCATTTCTAATGATGATTATGCCAAATATTCTGAGCTACAGGCAGAAAAATCCAAATTAATTAACATTCCTTTTGGTATAGATGTAGACAGTTATGAGCTGCCAAAACATAGTGGGGAGCTGGCACTTTTTCACTTGGGCAGCTTGGAGTGGAAACCTAATTTAGAAGGTGTAACCTGGTTCTTACATAAGATATGGCCCACCATTCAACAGCAGTTTCCAGATTTAAAATTTTACTTGGCCGGAAGGCATATTCCCGTAGAGTTTTCTGATGACGCTTATCGGAATGTAGAAGTAGTAGGCGAAGTGCCTGATGCCAAAGAGTTTATAAGCTCTAAAGCCATAATGCTGGTTCCTATTCTTTCTGCCGGTGGAATGCGTGTAAAAATAATAGAAGGCTTAGCTCTAGGTAAAACCATTTTAAGCACCACTGTAGGTGCCGAAGGAATAGATTTTGAAAAAGACAAGCATATTTACTTGGCTAATTCTAAAAAGGAATTTTTAAAGGTAATTTCCAAGTGGATGGAAAACCCTAAGGCTCTAGAAGAGCAAATGAATGTTTCTAGAAACTACGTGAAACAGCATTTCGATAATGCTGAACTCACCTCAAAACTTCTTTCATTTTATAACTCCATAGTTCAGGTAAGCGCATGAAATTATTAGTAATGCTAAGCAGATTTCCTTACCCACTAGAGAAAGGAGATAAATTAAGAGCATACCATCAGTTGGTAGATTTAAGTAAGGAGCATGAAATACATCTCTGCTGTCTCACAGATAAGCTACCTAACTCATCTGAGGAAGAAGAAGTAAAGAAAATCTGCACAGAACTGCATGTGTTTAAGTTGAGCAAAGTAAAACAGCTGTTCAGACTCCTATATGCCGCATTCTCTTCTAAGCCTTTTCAAGTGCATTACTTCTACCAGTCATCTATAGCCAGAAAAGTCAAAGAAATTATAGATTCGGTACAGCCTGATCATGTCTATGCCCAGCTAGTGAGGTGCACAGAATATGTAAAAAACTTCCATGAAATGCCTAAGACCTTAGACTATATGGATGCCTTCAATAAAAATTACTCTAGACGTGTGCCAGGGTCTACTGGTATCACCAAGCTTCTAGTAAAAGAAGAGGCTAAGCGGTTAGTGGCCTATGAGCATTTGATCTTTGATTATTTTGAAAAACACACTATAATTTCTCAGCAGGATAAAGAGCTGATCTACCACTCTAAACGAGACCAAATAGCTGTAGTGCCTAATGGAGTTGACTATACTTACTTTTCTCCTGCTTCTTATGAACCAGAGTCTAAAACTACAGACCTCATCTTTACCGGAAACATGGGATACCTACCCAATGAAGACGCAGCACTATTTCTGATTAGAACCGTTATGCCTCTAATTTGGAAGAGAAACCCAGAAGTGAAGCTTACTATAGCTGGCGCTAATCCTTCTAGTGACCTGAGTGCATTGGCTTCAAAACGCATAGCTGTAACTGGCTGGGTAGATGATATTAGAACTGAATTTCACAAAGCTAAGATCTTCATAGCTCCTATGCGTCAGGGAACTGGCTTACAGAACAAGCTGCTAGAAGCCATGAGCTTAGAGCTTCCCTGTGTGACTACAGCTTTAGCCAATAATGCGCTAAATGCCACGGCAGATGAACATCTTTATGTTTATGAAACCAATGAGGAATTGGTAGATACAGTCATAGAACTGTTGGCTAATGACCATGAAAGACAAAGTGTGGGTAGAGCCGCGCGCCAGTTCATCTTAAAAAACTACTCATGGCAGAGTGCTAATAAAAAGCTAATGGAGTTAATAACTCGTTAGAATCATACTGAGGTTAGGCCACCGAGTCATGGTACTTTTGCCAAAACTTCTAGGCATGTATAAGCTTCTACTTAGACCTCTTCTATTCAGACTTCAGGCAGAAAAAGCCCACAATACTACTCTTGGGCTGCTGAAAACTGGGTTTAAAATACCAGGCGTAAAATCTCTTTTTAGAAGCCTTTACACGGTGAACCACCCTTCTTTGAAAAAGACCTTATTCGGAATAGACTTTCCTAACCCTGTGGGCTTAGCGGCAGGTTTAGATAAAAATGCCGAGGTGGCCGCAGAAATGAGTGCTTTAGGATTTGGCTTCATAGAAGTAGGTACAGTTACTCCTAAGGGCCAAGATGGAAATCCGCAGCCTAGATTATTCAGACTAAAGCCTGACACAGCATTAATTAATAGAATGGGCTTTAATAACCATGGTGTAGAAAGCATGGTAGAACGTCTTAAAAAATTGCCTAAGCATGTAATTATTGGAGGAAATATAGGTAAGAATAAACTCACACCAAACGCAAGCGCAGTAGAAGATTACAAAATCTGTTTTAATGCCCTTTTTGAATATGTACATTATTTTGTGGTGAACGTGAGCAGCCCTAATACTCCAGGCCTCAGAGAGCTTCAGGAGAAAGAACCTCTTATGGCTTTGCTTTCAGAATTGCAACGCTTAAATAATGAGAAAACTACTCCTAAACCTATTCTTCTAAAAATAGCTCCAGACCTTACTAATAGTCAGTTAGATGACATTATAGATATAGTTAAAGCCACTCATCTGGCTGGAGTCATTTCCACCAATACCACTATAAGTCGGGATGGGCTTGCGACTGGACCTTCAGAATTAGAGAAAATCGGAAATGGAGGTTTGAGCGGGAAACCACTCTCTAAACGCTCTACAGAAGTTATTAAGTACTTAAAAGACACTTCTAACAATGCCTTTCCTGTGATAGGTGTAGGTGGGATCTGTTCTGCAGAAGATGCTATAGAGAAGATAGAAGCTGGAGCAGATTTAGTTCAGGTATATTCAGGATTTGTTTATGAAGGTCCTGCATTAATTAAATCTATAAACAAAGCTCTAATTCATTAATTATAAAATCTATTAGAATATACGCGTTGCAATGCTAAAGCCTCAACATAACAATCTTCCGCGTTATTCTAAAGCCTTCTTAAGTTTCTCAGTGATGGATATAGAAAAAGCCAGTAGGTTTTATACTAAAACATTAGGGTTGAGAACAGAACAAAATCATGAGAACGTACTTATTCTTCTTTTAGCTGGAGATACTGAAGTGGTGGTATATGAAAAAAAAACGCATGAGCCAGCTGCATTTACACTACTGAATTTTCCTGTGGAAGATGTAGAGCTTGCACTTTATAAATTGAAAGCAAAAGGTTTGGAATTTTTAATAGATGAGCACGATCTAAAAACAGATAAACTCGGTATTTTCAGGAATCCCAATGGCTCCGACATGGCCTGGTTTAAAGACCCTAGTGGCAATATTTTAGCACTTATAGAGCAAAAGTTAATGTAGCTTCTCAAGGAACAATTCTTATTTCTCACATAAATATAACGCTGCCATAAAGTTCAATGAACTTAGAGACAACTAAAACAGTCTTAATGCAGTCTTACTCAATGACCACAATTAATATCTTCACCATGAAGCAACTTATACTTTCTGTCCATTTCCTATGCATGGGATTGGCACTTATAGCACACGACAAAAGAGAAGCACTTGAATTTGTAGAAAATAAAGCACAGTGGAATGAAAATGTGCTATTTAGAGCAGGCCTTCCAAATGGCGCCTCTGTGTATTTAGAGGAAACAGGGTTCAAATTTTCATTTTTAGATGCAGTGGAGTTCGCTAAGCTCCATGACCTACAATTTGCTACGCCAGAAGAGCAAGCCGCTTTTTCTGTTCCTGGGCATGCATGGCGCATGAATTTTTTAAATACAACAGAGAGCGTAGTGAATGGTGAAAAGAAAAAATCTTACTATCATAACTATTTCACTAGTCCGAATCAAGAGAACTGGTCAAACAGAGTGGGAGTATATGAAATGGTGAATTACACCTCATTTTATGATGGAATAGATTTAAAAGTCTATGCTAAAGACCAAAACTTCAAGCACGATTTTATCGTTCACCCTAACTCCGACCCTTCTCTTATTCAATTTGATTATTCAGGTTTAGACCACTACTATATTCAGGATGGGAAATTAGTGCTGATGACCTCTTTAGGGGAATTCAGAGAAAGTGAACCTTTTGCTTATCAATTAATCAATGGACATTTAACTGAAGTAGAATGTAATTATATACTTACAGACGGAGTGGTAAGTTATGAGTTTCCTAGCGGTTATAACACCGCTATAAAATTGGTCATAGATCCAGAACTCATAGCCTCTACACTTTCGGGCACTAATGGTGGGTCTAGTAATTATGGCCATTCAGCGGCATTTGATATAGAAGGAAATATTTACACTGGCTGTGTAGCTGGAGGAACACAATATCCTGTAACTACGGGTGCATTTCAGCAAACATATGGAGGCGGTGGCTGGGATATCGGGGTGAGTAAGCTTACGCCAGATGGTTCAGACTTAATTTGGGCCACATACATAGGTGGATCTAGCTCAGACTATCCCCATAGCTTAATAGCTAATAATGACCAAGAGCTATATGTGTATGGTAGTACTGCCAGTTCAGACTATCCTACTACGAGTAATGCAGTTCAGCCAAACTCTGGAGGTGGGGTAGATATTATAGTTTCTCACTTGAATGCAGATGGCACAGATTTAATAGGCTCTACTTATTTAGGAGGTGCCATGACAGATGGTCAAAATGCCAACTCTGCCAACTATGGAGACAATTATAGAGGAGAAATAATAGTAGATTACGACAACAATCCAATTATTACTTCTGGCAGTCAGTCTACTGACTTTCCCGTAATGCCTAATGCTTACCAAGGAACCAACGCTGGAGGACAAGATGCTGTGCTGGTAAAACTTACTCCTAATTTAAGCACCCTCCTAGTTTCTACATATTTTGGAGGAGATGGCAGTGATATGGGCTACGGGCTAAGAACCTTTATTAACGGAGACATCGTAATTGGTGGAAGTGCAGGAGACAATTTACCTATGACCGGTAATGCTTATCAGTCTGAATATATAGGAGAAACAGACGGTGGAGGCTGGGGTGGTGATATACTTCTAGACGGTTTCTTAGCCAAGTTCAATTCTTCAGGCTCTAGTCTATTAGCCAGTACTTATCATGCTACAGAAAGCAAAGACCAAGTCTTTTTCTTAGACTTAGATTTTGATGAAAATATCTGGGCATATGGTCAAGGTGGAGGAGATATAGAAGTAACTGAAGATGTTTATATCAATGAAAATTCTGGTCAATTCATCACCAAATTCTCTAATGACCTTTCTGAATTACTGGTAGGAACTACTATAGGTTCAGGATCTGCTGGGACAGATTTTGTGCCTGATGCTTTTCTAGTAGACAACTGCGATAATATTTATATCTCAGCCTATAATTCTTTTGGGGCTTTGGATATTACTGACGATGCCTTATTTGAGGATGGCGGCTTTTATTTAGCCGTATTTGAGGAAAACCTTGGAGATATGATATTCGGAACCCATTACACAGGTAACCATGTAGATGGAGGAACAAGTAGGTTCGACAAAAACGGAATGGTGTACCAAGCGGTTTGTTCTGGTGGTGGGTTTAATACCACTGCAAATGCTTGGGCTACAGATCAAGCCACAGGCTGGGACATAGGAATATTTAAAATAAATTTTGATGCCTCCGGTGTGAATGCCGCTGTAGCTGGAAACAACATAGCAGGTTGTGCACCGTTTGAAATTTCATTCCAAAATTTCTCCGTAGGAGATCAGTTTGAATGGGATTTTGGAGACGGCACCTCTTCTGATGAGTATGAGCCCACAGTAACATACGAAGATCCTGGAGTTTATGAAGTATCTATGATAGCCTCAGATTCACTGAGCTGTAACTTGGCCGACACGGTAAGTTTTGACATTATTATTAGTACTCCTCAGGATTTTGTCCCCAGTTTTGATTTTTCTTTTGACTGCATAGATCAAGTCATTGAAACTAATAATACTACTAATCTTGACTTCTTAACTTACAGCTGGGATATGGGAGATGGTACTATTATAGAGGCTGAAAATGCCGTACATGAATATGAAGAACCTGGGGACTATACAGTAAGTTTATTGGCTACAGATTATGGCTGTGATGACGATGAAGAAGTGTCGGTAGATGTCACACTACTGCCTTCTGTAGAAGCCGAAATACAGAGTGATGGATTCGAGGCATGTGAAGAGATTGAAATTAACTTTGAGGATTTGAGCAGTAATTCCACTGAGATATCTTGGGCTTTCGGAGACAACACGTTTTCTGATGAAGCTAATCCCTCTCACATATTTATTGGGCCTAATCAGTTCGAAGTAGTACTAACAGCCACCAACCCTACCTCCTGTAACATTACAGATACTGATACACTGCTGGTCACGGTCAGCGCTAACCAAGTCATAGAATCTATTTTTGAATTACAACAAACTGATTGTGAAGCATACACTGTGGAAACGCTGAACCAAAGTATCGGTGAATTCTTAAAATTTGACTGGAATATGGGTGATGGAACTATCATTCTAGATTCAGAAAACGTAGCTCATGATTATGATGCCATTGGAAATTATAATGTAACACTTACAGTGACTGATGAATTGTGTGATATTACAGATGATTCTACTCTTCCCATAGAAATTACTAATGAAGTACAAGCTCAACTTTCAACTCCAGATTTAGAAGGATGTGCTCCATTTGAAACTAATTTTAATAGCACCAGTGTAGGAGCAGATATGGTAGTATGGGATTTCGGAGACGACTCTCCAACTGTGAATACTGAAAACACCACACATACCTTTGCTACACCAGGAACTTACACGGTAACATTATCTGTAGAAGGAAACACTGGGTGCACTGGAATAGACGATACTACGGCTGAAATTACAGTAATAGAACCGCCAGTACTTGAGCCCGATTTCGACATGGTACAGTCAGGAGAGTGTTTAGATCTTAACATAAACCTTACAGACTTAAGTGAAGGCCCAATAGATAATTACCTTTGGGAGTTTGGTGATGGAAACCAAAGCGTAGCTCAAGATACTGAACACACTTATTCTAACACAGGAAATTACACTATTACTCTTACCGTATCTGAAGATTTATGCGGTGTTACTGAAACTGCCACTCTTCCAGTAAACATTGATGATTATGAAGATTTTGATCTAGGGCCTAACGCTACGCTTTGTTATTATAGTTCTGCAGTGAACTTAAGTGCAGGTTTTGAAAATCAAGGAGCCTTGTATTCCTGGTCTACTAATGAAGAAAGTGAGACAATAGCTGTATCAGAACCAGGAATGTACAGTGTTCAGGTAGCGGTTAATGGATGCACTTTTGGAGACGCCATAGAAGTAATAGTAGCTCCTAAGTTGGATTTAGATAATGGAGTTAATGTTTGTGACGGTGTGAACCTAATAGAAATACCATATTTAGGAGGTACAAATTACTCCTGGAGCACAGGCGATAATTCTAGGTATACTATAGCGCCTGAAAGTGGAAATTACGCTTTCAGCTTTACAGATGAAAATGGATGTATTCAAGACGGAATTCTAGCAGTAGAGCTACAAGGGAATGAGCCTACCGTATTCATACCTAATGCGTTTACTCCTAATAATGATGGATTAAATGATATATTCCAGCCAGTAAATGGAAATTTAGATGAATTTGAGTTTACCATTTACAACCGATGGGGACAAGAAATCTTTTATACTGAAGATACCGAAGATTTCTGGCAGGGAGAATACCAGCAGGGGTCAGAGAATGGTGCTTATTATGTTCCTAATGGAGTTTATACCTACGAAATCAGATACAGTAGTAATTGTAATACAGAATCAGAAGAGGTAGTAGGGCAGATTTCAGTAGTGAGATAAAGTACTAATGTTTTTGACTGATGAAGTTTAAAACTCCATGTGACTTAGGAATAGATGATTTAGAAAAATCAGGAAGTTGTTTTCACTGTAAAAGTTGCGTTCAAAAAGTATATGATTTTAGGGGTCTTTCCTCAGATGAGGTAGAGGCACGAGTTAAACCTGGAATGTGTATTATAGCCAGTACAGAAGAGGTAATAGAAGCTAATTCATTTTCAATTAATACTTTAAGATATTCACTAATTACATTGTTCTGTGCGTTTAGTTTAGTGAATAATGGTCTTATGGCACAGCATAGCCATGACGACTCCACAAAAACTGAAAGTACCTCAAAAGAAAAGCCTAACAAGCAGAATCCAGATAAGCAAGTTAAAAAGTTCATTAGAAAACAGAGAAAGGCAATGAAGAAAAGAAAAAAGAATCAACCTTACATTATGGGATGCCCTTCTTTTTGAAAAGCCTAGTATTCCATTTAAAGAATCTCCTGTAATTTCATGGCTCTATCTAGCCTCACTCCTTTTTCGGTATGCTTTACTGTGCAGCATTCATTTACGGAGTCATGCTCTAGGATCAGGTGAATTTGTTCATCTGCAGCTTTGTTTAAAAACAGCTCTTTTTCGTCTAAAGTGAGCAATGGCCTGGTATCATAACCCATAACATATGGTAATGGAATGTGGCCTGTGCTTGGCAGTAAGTCTGCCATGAAGGCCAACTTTTTATCCTTATATGTTATAATAGGAATCATCTGAGCTTCAGTATGTCCATCCGCAAAGAAAAGTTCAATTCCCTCAAAAGGTGAAGCTGAAAACCTTCCAGTTTTCTTTACCATATTCAGCTGCCCACTTTCTTTTATAGGCATAATATTTTCACTTAAAAATGAAGCTTTCTCTCTTCTATTAGGCTCAGTGGCCCATTTCCAGTGAAGTTCATTGCTCCAGAATTTGGCGTTTTTAAATGCAGGCACTAACAGTTCACCTTCCTTTTTAATGGCACCGCCACAGTGATCAAAATGTAAGTGTGTGAGAAAAACATCAGTAATATCATCTCTGTGAAACCCATGAGCGCTTAAACTTTTATCTAAATTATCATCACCGTGTATGTAATAATACCCAAAGAATTTTTCGCTCTGCTTCTCTCCCATTCCACAGTCTATAAGTATTAACCTATTCCCATCTTCTATAAGAAGAGAACGCATGCTCCACGGACACATGTTATTAGCATCTGCAGGATTAGTGCGCTGCCAAATAGATTTAGGCACTACTCCGAACATGGCTCCTCCATCTAGCATAAAATTACCGTTGTTAACCGCATATAAATTCATAGAGCTAAAGTAACACTCTTTAGATTTTGCGTTGCAATGCTTAAGACAAATCCATGTTTAACTGCTTAAAATATAGCCTCGCTTTGTAACCTAGTTTAACCAAAGTGGGAATAGACCATATCTAATTTTGCAACGCATAAAAACAAAACACAATGAAGCAGATCTTACACAAAGCAGAAACTAGAGGACGGGCGAACCACGGCTGGCTGCAGAGTTTTCACACTTTTAGTTTTGCAGGATATCATAATCCTCACCGAATGAATTTCGGAGTTTTAAGAGTGCTAAATGACGACACTGTGGCTGGGGGCCAAGGATTTGGTACTCACCCACATGCTAATATGGAAATCATTTCTATTCCTTTAACTGGAGATTTAGAGCACAAGGATAGTATGGGAAACACCACTGTCATTAAATCTGGAGATGTGCAGGTAATGAGCGCAGGAACTGGTGTACAGCACAGTGAATACAATAAAAATGAAACTCAGGAAGTGAAATTCCTTCAGATATGGGTCATTCCTAATTCTCAAAACACCCCTCCAAGGTATGATCAAATTTCTATGGAAGATGTAAGAACCGAGAATAGTTTTTACCAGATACTCTCGCCTCATGCCGAAGATCAGGGAGTTTGGATCCATCAAAACGCATGGTTTCATCTGGGAGATTTTTCTAAAGAAACTGCTTTAGACTATACACTTAAAGATTCTAATAATGGAGTATATGCCTTCATTTTAGAAGGTTCAGGGAATGTAGGAAATGAGCAGGTATCACGAAGAGATGGCACAGGAATTTGGGAAGTAGAAAAAATTAGTTTAGATATGAGTAAAGGAAGCAGAGTACTTCTCATGGAAATCCCCCTAACCATATAATAATCATAAAATAAAAAAATAAAAATGAGTTTAATAGACAATCTTAATTGGCGATATGCCACTAAAAAATTCGATTCAGAAAAAGTCATCGCACCTGAGCAACTTGCCTTATTAAAGGAGGCTGTTAGGCTTTCAGCATCTTCTTATGGACTCCAGCTCTATAAAGTATTAGTTATTAATAACCCAGAAGTATTAGAACAGCTTAAACCTCTATGTTGGGGACAGTCTCAGATTACAGATGCTAGCCATGTTTTTGTGTTTTGTAATTATACTACTGCCGAGGAGAAGCATATAGATGAGTACATCAATTTAAAGTCTACTGTTCAGAATATTCCTGCGGAAGACTTAAAGCCTTATGCAGATTTTATGAAAGGAGCTATAAGCAAAACCACAAGTGAGGAACAGTCTATTTGGAATAAAGGTCAAACCTATATAGCACTGACTAATTTAATGAATATGTCAGCCGAGCTTAACATAGACACCTGCCCTATGGAAGGCTTCCAGCCTAAAGAGGTAAGTGATTTATTAGGATTAACTGAACGTGGACTGAAGGCAGCTTTGTTATGCCCTGTGGGATATAGATCTGAAGAAGATCAGACACAGCACATGCCTAAGGTAAGAAAATCTACTGAAGAACTTTTTGAAGAAGTTTAATTAACTTCTAATCCTCAAGGTAGTTTAAAACAAAAAAGCCGCTCTGAGAGCGGCTTTTTTTTGTTTTAGAAGTTTCTATCTACTTCCCTAATTCTTTCTGTACCATGTAGTAAAACGCTACTCTGTTTTTCATTTTGATACCAGACATTTGGCCAGCTACTTTCTCAACAGCTGCAGCACCTTTATCTTTATCTTCTACACCTAATTTCTTTACTACGAAATTTTTTCTTACCGTTTCTAATTCAGCTGGGTCACCACCTGAAACTAGCATAGCGTCTCTGTTTCCTAACATCATCTTAAATCTACCTGCTATATCAGATACTAAAGAAGAATCTACACTAGAATGTCCAGCTTCTTTTATTTGAGAAGTAGCCGTTTCTATGCACTTTGCTAATTTTTCTGCTTGATCGCTCATTTTTTAAATTTTTTAATTGTTTCTCTCTTATTTACTATTTAAACTTAACGTGGTGTAAGTTATAAATTTCTTTAATTCCATCATATCTAGGATTTTAATTTTTTGTCATCAGTTTTTCACCTTTCAGTTGGATAAATACTAACAAACTCATCCCAGTGCAGCTTAACCAATTGACTTTTAAGGCATATTAAATTTAGTATTCATCTGCTTTCGGCAGAATATTAGTATTCATTTTGAGCAGTTTATGCTATTTTAGTCTGCATACAAAAAGGGCTATTGTTACTTATTATGTGCAGTTAGGCATTAGTTAGCTGTGAGCCACCTCCTTCTTATCAGTCTAAACAAAACGAAAATGTGTTAGAAGAAAACGATAACAAAAGAGGTATTAGAGCTAACTTTGTAGTGTGCTGGAAAGCTACCACGGATAAACAGAGACCTGTTTTCCAAGGGGGTATGATATCCACACATGGCCCACAAGGGAATTCCTTATTAACTGAAGGAGTTAGCATACTTCACTAAAAAAGCCACACGTTAAAATTTACATCATGCGCTATATTATTTTAGTTATACTTCTAATTTTCTCATTACTACCGTCATTTTCTGTAGCTCAATCTTGTGAGGAGATGATAGCAGAATATGAAAGACTTCTAGGTAATAAGAAATACGAAAAAGCAGATGAGCTTGTAGATCAAATGCTCCTGAAGTTTCCAGATTATGCTTTTTTACACATAAGGAAAGCTGAATCACTTGGCATGAATGGCGAATGGATTCAAAGTTTTGAAGTATTAGATAATGCCATTTCAATATTTCCAGACACCCTTTTCCTATACGTTACTACCGCTAACTTATATGTAGAATTCAAGGCATTAGATAAAGCCATTCCTTATTTCGGTAAAGCTCTAGAAAAAAGTACCACATCTCTTGATAGTGTGGATATTTTAACGTTCAGAGGGGGCGTTCATTCCATGAATAGAGACCTAACTAAAGCAAAGGTAGACTTAGAATTGGCCTTAAGCATAGATCCAAAAAACATAAATACCCTCAATAATCTTTCGGCAATTTTTCAAGAAGTTGGTGACTTTGATAAATCTATTGATATTCTAGAGCAAATTCTGGAAATAGAGCCTGAATATATGCCAGCTATAGTAAATCTGGGATTCACACTTCAGCAAGACGAAAAACATGATGAGGCACTCGTGTACTTTGATCAAGCAGTAAAGCTATCTCCTGATGAGCCTTTAGCATACAGTAATAGGTCTTTTAGTAGGCTAAAAACAGACGATTTAAAAGGGGCCATGAGTGATGTAGATAAGTCTTTAGAGCTCTACGCTACTAATTCTTGGGCTATGAAAATCAAAGGTCTAATTTATGTGGAACGAAAAAAATTCGATAAGGCCTGCGAGCAATTTTACATGGCAAAGGAGTTTAAGTACACTGAGCATTATGGTCCAGAAGTAGATGAATTGATAAAAGGTTTTTGTCTAGATTAAGCAGAGCTTCACCTAGCATTATGTCTCTTTTTAATAGACCATACGTTATTAGCCAAACATCTTAAATGAAATTAACAATTAAACAACCTTGTCATATTTCTTGGAACGAGTTAGATACCACTGCACAAGCAAATCTAAAATACTGCTCTACATGCATTCATTGCGTTCATGATTTCAGAACTTCAACAGAACAGGAAATAATTGATACCCTTTCTCATGATCCTACTAAAAAAGTCTGCGGGATACTTCCCGATCATGGTGAGGATATTAGCTCAAATTCCAAGCTATTAAAATTCAGAAAACATACACCAGCTTGGTTAATGGTTCTGATAGTGCTTTTAGCTAGTTGTAAAACTAAAAAAGACACCAGGAGAGGAAACCCTGGCTATATAGAAATTCAAGACATAAGTGATTCCAAAACAGAGGCGGAATCACAATTGAAACCGCATTCTGATCATTCATCAGACTGATTAGTGTTTTTCTTTTTTAGGCGCTTGGCATCCTTTAGACCCTTATGGATCATCCATTCTAGTTGACCATTTACAGACCTAAATTCATCGTCTGCCCACTGCTCTATGAGCTTAAATGTTTCAGGATCTATTCTGAGTACAAATGTTTTTTTCTTACTCATACACTAGCCATTAAGTGTGCCTGTATTTATTACAGGAGTCACATCTTTTTCTCCGCACAATACTACCATTAAATTAGAAACCATAGAAGCTTTTTTATCATCATCAAATTCTACTATGTCATCTTCTGCTATTTTCTCTAGAGCATCCTGAACCATACCTACTGCACCTTCTACTATCTTTTTTCTAGCAGCTACTATAGCAACAGCTTGTTGTCTTTTTAGCATAGAACTAGCTATCTCAGGTGCGTAGGCTAAATAACCTATTCTAGCTTCTAACACCTCTATTCCTGCCATAGCCATACGTTCTGATATTTCTTCTTCTAGAGCATCATTCACCTCTGCCAAGCCTGATCTTAGGGTAACTTCACTTTCATTTAGTTCATCAAAACTATCGTAGGCATAACGTCCAGAAAGTTTACGAACCGCAGCATCGGTCTGAACTCTAACAAACTCTTCATACTTATCTACATCAAAAGCTGCTCTGTAAGTGTCTTTTACTCTCCACACTAGAATTACTGATATTAACACTGGATTCCCTAGTTTATCATTAACCTTTAGCCTCTCACTATCAAAATTTCTGGCTCTGAGAGAAATCTTCTGCTTTTTGAAAAATGGATTTGCCCAGAAAAAGCCATTTGCTTTAACTGTTCCTTTATATTCTCCGAATAGAGTAATCACCTTAGAACCGTTAGGATTGACTATAAAAAAGCCCGGAACTATGAGTATAAAGAGCAGCACTCCAAGCAGAAACACTGGGTTCTTAGTCAAGGCTATTCCTACTACTACGCCTGCTATTATTACTAATTCTACGGCTATTATTAAATAGCCATTACCACATTTAAGTTCTTTTTCCATTTTCATTATGATATTAATTTGATATCACAATATTACAATTTAATTTGAGACTTTCGATCAAAAAAATGTTATAATGCATTCAAATAAGCCAAAGGCTGAGGCCATTAATCTTTCTATTGAACTAATGCCTTTTGGCCTATCGTTTGTAAATTGAGCTTTTTAAACTACTAGTTCATGAAATCACTTATGGGTTTATATTTTGTCTTTTTGTTCGCCTTATTTTCTTGTGAACCTTTAGCTCAGGATTATATGAACGAGCTTAGAACTGAAGATAGTTTTCAGGCGTTGCAACGCGAACCCTTATCTGCAAAATACGCCCAAGCCCAGGCAGTTAAATTAGTTTATGATCTCTATAAAAAAGAGGTTTATTACATCTCTAATAGTTTCCAATATCATAATAAATTCTGCCAAGAAGTGCTGGGTTATGACGGACCTTTAGGCATTTTTAATAGAGATAATTATGGTACTGATCCCTCAAAACGCCAATTTTTGCTGGCCAACATTAATTACTTCCCGTCAGATAAAAAGTATGTTCTAGAGCTCTCTCCAAGTGATCACATGAGCATAGAGCACATTAATTTTCTGCACAAAACGGTGGTAAACTCCTCCTTTTTAACCAAAGATTTAGAGTTCCTTTTAAATAATTTAAGGCTCATAGAACTTAGCGATGAACTGGCTATTCCTACTATTACATCTAAACAGATTTACCACGATCAACAGTTTCAGCCAGTGAGTAAATTCTCTGCCATAGGTAAACTCAGAAAAGTAAATCTAAGCGCCTTAGACACTACCACACTTTCTGCCACCGATATAGTAATTATAGACGGAACACCTCTTCAGATGGCAGCAGTGGCTGGTGTAATCACCACTGATTTACAGACACCTTTAAGTCATTTGTCCATTCTAGGCCAAAATAGAAAAGTACCCGTAATGGCCCTGAAGAACGCTTGGACTAATCCTAGAATAGATGAATTACTAGGATACTATGTAGAACTCAAAGTAGAAGCAGATGGGTATACGCTCAGTCCTGCAGAGCCGCCAGAAGAAAACAGCAAAACTCAGCGAAGAAAAAGTTTAAAAAGTGACCTCTCAGAAACAGAATTATTGAGAATAAGGGATTTAGATAGAAAATCGGCCAAAGCATTTGGATATAAAGCAGAAAATCTAGGCGTACTATATGAGCTTAGTCAAAGCATGAATTTCTCTGTGCCTGAAGCAGGGTTTGGAATTCCGTTTTATTATTATAATGAGCACAGAAAAAAAGCAGGTGTAACTTCCTTAATTTATTCATTAGAAACAGCGGCTGATCCTAAATCCATTCTAGCCGAAATTAGGGATAAAATAAAATCTACACCTGTAAACCCTGCTCATTTAGAAGCTATAGAAAACAGAGCAAAAGAAATCTCTACCTACCGTAGACTCCGATTCAGAAGTAGTACTAACGCAGAGGACATGAAAGGGTTTAGCGGTGCTGGCCTCTACACCTCTAAAACTGGAATTATAGACAGTAGAGGTGAAAAACCTGTAGAATCAGCATTGCAAAATGTATGGGCAAGCCTTTGGAATGATGCCGCATATTTGGAAAGAGAATACTATAACTTTAAACATGAAGATGCTATGATGGGAGTATTAGTACACCGCTCTTTTCCAGCTGAAGAAGTAAATGGAGTGGCCATTACTCAAAATCTTTATAGAGAAAACAACTTAGGCTTTGTGGTAAATGCTCAGCTCGGAGAGGTATCTGTAGTGCAGCCAGATCCAAATATAACTTGCGACCAATTCATATGTTACCCTACTAAGGATGCAGGCTTTTATTCGCAAAACGAAACTATAGAAATTATTACAACCTCTAGTTTAAATGATAATAGACTGGTAATGACCAAAGATGAAATTCACAATCTGGCTAATGTTTTAAATGAAATCAAGAAGTATTTCTACTACCGAGATTTTACCACTAAAACCTTTAATGAATATGGGCTAGACCTAGAATTTAAACTGGATAAAGACACCAGAGAGCTATATATAAAGCAGGTAAGGCCTTATAACAACTAGTACTTCAGGAGTTCATACTCTAGGTCTGTTTCAGTTACACTTATTAATTTTCTACTAAGCGTTCATTTGTTACTTTTCGGAAATGAATCTTAGGGAGAATTACAGAACTGAGCACATCACTTATTTAGACACCGCTCATGACGGTTTATTTAGCAAATCTAATGCTGAGAAATTACATCAAATTCGGAGGGAAGCACATATTAATATTACTAAGGTCAGAGAAGAATTTGGGGCTATAGGACTGCCTAAAACTCAGCAGTTAGTAGCGCACTATTTAACCGCATGTGCATCTGAAATTTGCCTGGTAAATTCCTTTTCTGTAGGGTTTAATTTTCTGCTGCCTTCTTTAGAGCCATTTAAAAAAGTGCTGCTTCTAGATAATGATTACCCTAGCTTATGGATGCCTTTAGGGTTAAGAGAATTTACCATCAAAACCATCCCTTCTGATGAAAGAAATCGATTTACGGCAGAGCATGTTATTTCTGAAGCAGAAAAATTCCAGCCAGAAATCATAGCTCTGAGTCACGTGCAGTACACTACGGGTTATATGGCAGATTTGAAGACTCTCGGAGACTACTGCCATAGAAATGATATAATTTTTATGGTAGATGCTACTCAAAGCTTTGGTTGTGTACCCATAAACCTGAGAGAACTTCACATAGATGTATTGGCGGCCAGCACTTATAAATGGATGTGTGCAGGACATGGTGCTGGGTTTCTCTATGTAAACCAGAGTCTTCAGCAAAAAATAAGATTCAAACTAGGCTGGTACGAGGCCGCTCAAAAGTTTGGCAGCGAATGGCAAACTAAGCAAAGTTTATTGAACTTAGGAGCAGGCCATAAAGATCATGAAGCCTTTTACAGACTTCAGTTTGCCCTAGAAGATGCGTTGCAACGCACACCTGAGCACACCTTAGCCCATAACAGAGAACTTATACTCAAACTGAAAGTCATTTTACAAGAAAAAGGCATGGAATTAATATCAGATTTCGAAGATGATGAATACGCTGGAATCATAGTGATTAAAGAACCCAAAGGCTTAGTCAAAAGGCTAAGAAAAAACAACATCATAGTGACCAAAAGAGCTGATACTGCACGATTCAGCTGTCATTTTTATAATGATGAGGAGGATCTAATAAAACTAAAGAACATACTCTAGTCTAACTTAATTGGCATCCTGGTTTCTTTTAAAGTAATTCCAGTTTTCTCTATAAATATTTTCATGAACTGTCCAATGCCTTTCGTATGTTGATGAATGAGTAGTGTCTTACTCTCATATTCGCTGGAACGAGAACTGACTTTAAGACTTGATGTAAAGGCGCTGAACTTTCCTGTAGAAATCTCAGCCCACTTGAGAGTCTGTTTTTTATTCTTGAAGTTAGTTACCTCAATTTTTTCACTATCATATAGTACCATATAATTTCTCTCTAATAAAAAGCAGTAGAAACCACCGTAACACCAGACACCACCCATTAATAGACTTATCATGATCAAACTAAAAGGCTCATCTTCGAAATAAAGTGAAATGGTCAACGCAAGCATAGCTAATCCAGCTAGAATTAAGAAAATCCCTAAATACAGATAAAGCTTGATTACTTTTAATACGAAAGTGTCATCAATAGATGGTGGTACTGACTTATTAGATTTTTTGACTAGAACACCTAGAATTAAAATGGTTATAAATGCGGTTATGGCAGCTTGCATTATTATTACTAATTTTTAATCTACCAAGAAATACCGCTTAGTTTGCACAGCGTCATTATTTCTAACCATAATCAAAACAGTCTGATTAGTAGGAACGTCTTGCACTTCATTCTCCAAACGAGTAGTAGCATCCAACAACCTACCATCTGCAGAATACAGCTCCACAGTCTCCCAATCTCCAGAAACTTCAAGTTTAGCATCTATAATCTCAATTGTCAAATCTCGAATCTCGAATTCGTTTAATGAACTGGTACTAGTCCAAATTAAATCTACCCATTCTGGATGATCTATAAATGGATTTCTATTTTCCTGAATGCCATATACTGCATTATTTCTGTCAGTCTCTTTATCACTCACAGGATCATTCCAGTGCCATTCCAGCAGCATATTAGCATGCCATTCAGATAGATTATCTCCAGTAAAAGCTGCTGAATTCCATCCATCTATGTTATCCATATAACGTGTAGCCACATAAAAATAAGTCCTAGCAAAATCTCCTTTGTACTCATCTATAGGCTCAAAAACGATTCCTGTATACCCGGGATAAGTATTGGCTCCTCTCTTACTACCATTAGTAGTAGTTACCGAAGGATTATCCACCTCACCAAAGGGATATGCACTTCTAATACCGTTAGTCCAGCCGTCTGTAGGGTACAAATGAAACAGATCTGTGTATGTAGGATTAGCATCGTTATACCAGCTAGCAGGCACCGAATGTTCTCTGTTATAGCAACTTCCCTCTCCAGAATAATTACCACACTGGTCTTCTACAAAAGTAAATTCATAAGCAGGCTGCTCGCCTTCCTCAGGAGTAGAATACATGTCCCACACCTTTCCATTAGGCTTTACATCAGTAGTTTGGACATGTGTCCAGAGGCTTCCATAACTCTGAAAATCGTGGTTATCTATTATCTCTTCTAAAGCATTTCTCAGTTCCTCTCCTACTAAACCTTCAGCATCATCATAATATCCTGCAGGTATCTGCGCGTTGCAATACATACTGCATAATAGTACCACCACTAAACTTCCAATAATTTTAATCATAACACAAAGGTATTTTAAAAAAGAGAATTAAATCTGTTCTTTGAGTGACGATATTCACGGAATCTAATCCATGTAGAATAAATTCCAAGGAGAGTTATAAAAATGGCCATAGCAATGCTTATATCTCTCCCATTTAAAGATAGCGTAGATAAATAAAAACTTATTAAAGAAAATACCGCTGCACAAAACGCCAATAATAAGAGACGGCTTCGAGTAGCTATGTTCTTAGTTTTTCTATAAAGCAAAACATCCATTATAAGCAGGTAAATAAACGTTGCTACTGAAAGATAAACAGTCATGCCCAATATTACAACCATGATATGTGCATAGAAAATTTGACGGTTATCTATAGAGTCATTGTGAGCTTGTTCTTTGAAAGTATAGGGTGTAACCTTAGACTGGTGCTCAAGCTTAGTCATTCTGTACTCCACCCATCGAATGAAACAAGAATAAAACGAGAGAACCACTCCAACTATAATGAACTCAAAACCTACAATAAGATCCCCTAAAAACATATCTCGGTAAGACCAAAGAACTGCTAGAAGAACTAATAGTATCCAGTAAACTATCAGAAGTAGTCTAATAAATCTACGTTTAGCGGTAAAAAGCTTGTATAGATTTATAGCCAACTGGTAAAACCCTACAAAAATGGTTAAGAAAACAGTTAATGCTAAAAGACTCTGTATGAAGTTTAAAAGTAAATTCTCCCCACTCTTTCTTATAGCTAACCGATGCTTATCCATTCTAAGTACTTTTCACTTACTCAACCCTCATTTTAGCAACTTTTCCTCTTCTTCCTGCTAGCCAAACATAAGTCTCTGCAGCATCACAGGTAAAATAGCCTTCTGTAGAAATGGAACTCCATGTTTTAAAATCTGAAGACTTGTCTATCCCTGTTCTTCCGCAAGCTATGGCTGTTCCTGAATTGGTTATTGCTACGCAAGACCTGTAACCCAGCGGACCATTTTCTTCTATGAGTTCCCAAGTAATACCGCCATCTGCAGTTACTGCACAGTTATACTTTACTCTAGTAGAATCTACGTAATCACCACCTACCACTACTCCATTCATTTTATCTTTCATAGCCATGGAAAATACACCCTGCCCTGAACCACCCTTAATAGGCGTTTTATAGGCATTCCATGTAGCACCTTTATCTTCAGATTTTAATATTCTACTGATTTCTCCACCACCAGTAGCTATCCAAATGGTGTTTTCTTTATAGACTACTCCTGTTCCGCTGGCTGCGAATCCAGCCTCATCCTCCCAGGCTGTAGGTAGAGATTCTACTGGTATTCTGTTCCAGTTCAAGCCACCATCTGAAGTAGTAAGCACATCCATAGCTGTGGGAGACATGTAATCACCTAAGGGATCTCCAAAAGCTACTCCATTGAGAGCATCTTTAAAGTCCATTCCATCTAAAAACACTTTCTGGTTTTTATCTTCAAACTGCAGTGTCCAGTCTTTTCCAGCATTTTCAGTGTAGTAGATTCTAGCCCCATTTCCTGAACTCATTACCCAAGCACGTTTTTTATCCAGCGCATGAATGTCTCTAAAGTCGAGGGATTCACATTCGGGCACGGTGACATCATTCCATGATTTACCTCCATTCGTAGTAAGCATAACTGTGCCTTCAGTACCACTCAGCCAAACCACCTCATCTGAAATAGTCTGCAACCCTCTAAAGTGAGCACTATCAGGAATTTCTACAGGAATAACAGCATAACCTAACTCACCTTTAAGTGGCTCATTAGACTGGCAGGAGTAGATGACACATATTAACGATAAACAAAAAATTGAGACTGATAACTTCATGAAGAATATTTGAACTGCAAGTTCGTAAAGGAACCCTAAATCTTACCTTAATTTAGTAAGGACTTATTCTGAAATTTCCACAAAGTATAAAACCCCTTTATGGTCATCAGTTATAAAAAAAGAGTTCTGGTCATAAATGAAGACATCAGTAGGTCTGCCGAAACGATGACCGTTCCGTAACCAACCTGAAATAACTGGCTCTGGTTCCATTCCCTGAGCTACTCGAACTAAATTATATCCATTCCCTATCCTTATATGACCTGAGCCATGAAGAGCTATTAAAAAATAGTTACGAATGGAATGTGGCCAGTTTTCTCCTTCAAAATATTCGAATCCTAATGGAGCTGTGTGACCACCTAGTTCAGAATATGCCAGAGGTACCTCAGAGGCCAATAACGAATTATGCTCCCAGACCTCACTAGTATCTGCCCATATTTCTCCGTTAAACTGGTAGAAATAAGGCCAGCCATAATGCGCACCCCTTTCTAGTTTATATAACGCCTCATCTGGAGCATCATCTCCTAAATGGTCTGCTCCCATATTAGTGCTGAAAAGTGATCCATGAATCCAGTTTATATCCACAGCATTCCTAACTCCATCGGCATAATGACTAATGTTAGCACCATCTAAATCCATTTCTAAAATGCTAGCGCGTTCTGGCTCTTTTTCCTCACATGCGTTGCAACTGGATCCTACACTCACATAAACTTTTTCATTGTGAATAGCTACCGTTCTAGTTAAGTGCCAGCCACCATACTTATAGCTCAAACCGTAATCTGGAAATTCAGCTATTACCTCTTCTTCTGAAGTTGGGGTCGTTTCTCCTAATTGATAGTTATACCTCACCAATTTTTGTGTGAGTGCTAAATACAGCCAAGTATTCCCTAAGGTGTCTGTATGAAATGCCAAGTTGTTTGGATTCCTGAGCTTATCTAAATAAGTAATACAGGTATCAAACTGAGCAGTGTTCTTATCAAACCCGTCAAGGATAAATACTTTTCCTTTAGAATTATCAGACCTGTTCTTCATATCAGTTAGGAACAGCCGGCCATCAAGACTTTTAGATAAAAACCGAGGCCTACCAAAACCTTCCTGAACCACTTTTATATTCCATTTCTCAGGAAGTGTAAGGTCAAAGGTGGTGTCTTTAAGTTGGATGGTTTGAGTATGAAAACTCAGTGGTTTAACTGAGGGAAGCGGGAACTTAAACTCAGCAACTTGAAGCCTTGAGTCAATTTTAGTTCGAGATTCTTTCGTTTTTTCACTTGAATTGACCTTAATAGAATCCCTATTTGTAGAGTCAGAAGATGCAGTTGGTTTAGGTGTCTGATTGCATGAGACCATAAAAAAAGCCATTGCTACGCAAAAGAAGAACTTACTTATAAATGCCTCTTTCATTTAATGCTTTTCTGAATCTATTAGCATATATGTTATGCTGAGAAAGAGTCTTGGCAAAATAGCTCTCACCGCTAAAGTCTTCCTTAGCCACAAAATAAATATAATCATGCTTAGAATGATTAAGTACAGCATCTACATATGTACTAGGCGGAATTAACACAGGCCCTGGCGGAAGTCCAGCATATTTATAAGTGTTATAGGGAGAATCTATCTCTTTATGCTTATTTAAAACCCGCTTTATGGTAAAGTCTCCTGCAGCAAAAATTAATGTGGGATCTGCCTGCAGAGGGATACCTCTTTTTAATCTATTCACATAAACACCAGCTACTTTAGGCATGTCTTTAGGCAGCTTAGTTTCCCAGTAGACTATAGATGCCAGAGTCACCACTTCGCTCTGTGTCATATTCATAGCCTTGGCCTTAGCCACACGCTCTGAAGTCCAAAATCTTTTAAATTCCTTTCCCATACGCTTCATGAGCTGATGCGTAGAAGTATTCCAATCCATGTTATAGGTGTTAGGTATGAACATGGAAATGATGGTGTACTTATTGAATCCGAACTTAGCTATGGAATCTGAATTATTCAGCCATGCCGCCACAGATGAAGAATCCGCCTCAATGTTTCTAGTTAACCTGCCTGCCAGATCTTCTTTAGTACGGATCTGGTTAAACTGCACTTTTACTTCTTGTTTTCCTCTACCCGCTCTTAGGTGATTTACCAACTGATTATTAGTCCAGCCAGGCTCTAGGGTGTATTTACCTGGCACTACGTTACCTCCATCATAATTTTTTTGGTCAAAGAGCCATTCTAAATTTTCTATCGAGGATACGTAATCTCCCTTTTGTAAAAGGTCTATGACATCTTTGGTTTGTGACCCTGAAGGTATGAATAGTGCCTTAGGAGAATCTGAGTTGACTAGCACGTTAGCAGCTGTTACACTTTGAATTTTTCCGTAAAAAAAGAATCCTACAGCCAGCACAATTAAAAACAGCGCTACACCTGCTATTTTCAATTTCTTCTTCATCTATCTTCTCCTTCTGCCTTTCTCCTTAGATTCTTTTTTTCCTTTTTTAGAGTCGCGCTTTTTCTTCGGTTTCTCATCACCTCCGCCAAATTCGTCTCCATCAGGATTAACTCTCAGTTCTCTACCATCTATAGAAAAGCCTCTAAACTTACCCATCACTTGCTTGCTCTTGGCTTTATCTACCTCAAAGAAACTATGACCTCTCTCCATGTCTACATTCCCAAAATCTCTTTTGCTAAAGCCCGTTTGTTCTATCAGGAAGTTTAATAAGTCTGATCTACTTATTTCATCTCTCTGGCCTACGTTTATGTAAAACTTGGTTTTATCCTTATTAGATGATGAACTTCTAGATTCGCTCCGTTTTTCTCCACGGTCATAGTCGTCTCTTTTTCCTCTAGGGTCTCTATCGTTTCGGTCTCTTCTTCTATCTCCTCGGTCTCCTCTATCTCTGTCTCTTCCTCTATCGTTTCGGTCTCTTCTTTCATTTCTATCTCTTCCTCCTCTAGTACCTCTTTCAGAAGGCTCCTCAGTTCTGTGTAGTTTCTGCACCTCCAGGGCCAATACTTTTTCTAAAAAAGCTTCTGGTTCCATTTCAGATAACTGAGTAGCTATCTTGCTAATCACATTTATATTAGCGCCTTTAGGCACCTCAGCGGCCATTAATCTGTCTTTCCACTTGCTCAGATTAAGCTCTAAAATTTCAGATGCATCCGGAGGAGTTACTTCTTTAAACTGGGTGTTTAGCTGACGTTCTAGATTTCTAATCTTACGTATCTCGCTCTTATTTACGATAGATAGCGAAGTTCCTGATTTACCAGCTCTAGCCGTTCTTCCACTTCTGTGAGTGTAGTAAGAGGTATCATCTGGCAGTTGATAATGAAACACATGTGTAAGATCATTCACATCTATACCTCTGGCAGCTACATCAGTACATATACAAAGAGTTAGCCTATTGGCTTTAAACTGATTCATAACCTTAGTACGCTGAGCCTGACTTAAATCTCCATGAAGCGCGCCCACATTATAGCCTTTTCTGTTTAAATCCTCCGCTAAAGACTGTGTTCCTGCTTTAGTCCTACAGAAGACTATAGCTCTCATTTTAGGGTCGAGGTCTACAAAACGAGTTAACGTGCTCTGCTTGTAGCTATTATTCACGACCACATACTCGTGGCTAATGTTCTTATTAGTTTCGTTACCTGCACTTACCTTAACTTCTTCAGCTCCTGGGCGCATGTATTTCTCCACTATTCTTCTAATGCCAGAAGGCATAGTGGCAGAAAACAACCATGTAGCCCTTTCCTTAGGTGCAGACTTAAGAATTCTGTCTATGTCTTCTTTAAAGCCCATATTCAGCATCTCATCTGCCTCATCTAAAACTAGGTATTTTAAATTTCCAAGCTTGGCTGATTTACGTTCTATTAAATCTAGCAGTCTTCCTGGCGTTGCAATAAGAATGTGTGGTGGCCTCTTAAGATCTCTCAGCTGAGTAGAAATAGCCGTTCCTCCATACACCACAGAAGTCTTTAACTTTCTATTATGCTTATTGAATAGATCTATCTGATCTGCTATTTGCTGACATAACTCTCTGGTAGGACTAAGTACAAGTGCCTGTGTCACATACTCTGAGGTATCTACCAGATCCAGCAAAGGCAGTGCGAACGCTGCCGTTTTACCAGTACCAGTGTGGGCTAAACCTATAAAATCTTTTTCGTTTTCAAGCAGGATAGGAATAGCACCCGCTTGGATGTCTGTGGGTTTCTCGAACTTTAGCCCTTCTAGAGCTTTTAAAATTGGCTCGGATAAACCCAGTTCTTTAAATGAACTCAAATGTAATTTACTTTTATTTCTATGCTCTGCCTAATGCTTTGAGCATCTTCGTATGATACCACAAAGCTCGTACAAAAGTTTTATGTTCATGGTATGGAATACCATATTCTTTTGCAGTCTTCTTTACTATAGGGGCTATTTTCTTATAATGCACATGACAAATGTTAGGAAAGAGGTGGTGCTCAATCTGAAAATTAAGACCTCCACAGTACCAACTTAAGAACGTACTATCATTGGCAAAATTAGCTGTAGTCTCCAGTTGGTGCACTGCTGGGTGAACATCCATTTTACCATCTTCTCCTGGTAAATCAAACTTTAAATCTTCCATAACATGCGCAGGCTGAAATATCATAGCTAGAATTAATCCTGAAAGCATATGTCCTAAAATAAACCCTAATAAAACTACCCACCAAGATACGGCTGGCGTGAGAATGATCAACGGAATTACAAATAAAACCACCCAATAAACCACTTTAAAGACAGTCATCGTTATTAATTCTTTCTTATAAGTAGTGTTTTGTCCCTTAACCAGACCCATTTTTTCATACCTAGCTAATTGAATATAATCTTTAGCTGTAATCCAAAATACCGTCATCAATGAATAGAAGAACCAGGCATAAATATGTTGTACTTTATGTATTGGTCTTTTTTCAGAGTGCGGTGAAAAACGCAGAAATGGCGGGGTATCTATGTCTTCGTCAAAACCGTCTATGTTTGTATAACTGTGGTGCAGCACGTTATGCTGAATTTTCCACGTTATGCTGCTCCCTCCTACAGCATCTATATATCTAGATACTAAATTGTTAACTTTCGGTTTCTCAGAATATGCTCCATGGTTAGCATCATGCATTATACTCAGCCCTATACCTGCCTGACCAACTCCAAGCATTAAATAAAGTCCTATGACTGACCAAGCTCCGGTGATTATTCCAGACCATAAAAGTACAATAGGTATAAGGTAAAAAATAGTTAGCGCTGCAGTTTTAACTACCATAGCGCTATTTGCTTTCTTACTTATTTTGTTTTCTTCAAAATATCCTTCTACTCTGGATTTTAAAGTTTGAAAAAACTCTTTATCTTTTTTACGGTCGAATCTTACTGTTTTCATTTATTCCTATTAGTTACAACGGCACAAAGGTAATTGTTTATGAAAATCCAATTATCACACCTTAAACTGATTTATGAATAATTCTAATTTAATTTGTTGAAATCCCAAACTGAAAACTTTAGTCTTTCATCCCTTTGGACAATACATGTGGCAGCATGTAACCATGTTTCCTAATTAAGAATCATTTAAGAGTTCTCACAAAAAGAACTAGTAAGTATGTAGAAAAGCTTCTATCAAAAACTATTGAACACTTGATTTCAAATGAGGAAAGAAAAAAGTCAAACTAAAGTTCATAATACTATTTTCGCGGACTATTTTCTAAAAATAATCATGAAGAGAATTTACTTAACCATCCTACTTTTTTTCACTTTTGTTTACTCTTGTTGGAGTCAAATCTTAGACACTATAGTTCCTCTGGAAAAAGTTACTGTATGTGAAAACAGAATACAAACCCCTCTGGCTCAGAAAGCTGCTTCGGTAGCTGTCATAACTAAGAAAGAACTAGCTGAGCTACCAGGACTCACTGTAGCTGATAAACTTCACCATGTAAATGGATTAGACCTAAGATCTAGAGGTCCTCACGGAGTGCAAACCGACATAGGTCTTAGAGGAAGCACCTTTGATCAAGTGTTGGTTCTTATAAATGGTATTAAACTTAACGATGCCCAAACTGGACACCATGTACTTAATCTCCCTATAGATATAGAAAGCATAGAACGAATAGAAGTACACTTTGGCAGTGCAGCTCGTGTTTTTGGCCAAAACGCCTTTGCAGGTGCTATTAATATTATCACATCGGTTTCTGATGAAGATTTTATTAAAGTGAGTGCTGGAGGTGGCGATTTTGATTTGAGATCTGTTGGGTTGTCTGCTAATATTGCAACGCGAAATATGAAACATTACGTTTCTGCTGACTATAATGAAAGTGGTGGCTATAAATACAACACGGACTACCGAATTTTTAATGGCTACTACCAATCTGAATTAAATATAAATGGCCATGCCTTTAAACCAATGTTTGGGTTTACTCAAAGAAATTTTGGTGCCAATGGTTTTTATGCGAGTCCTGATTTTAGAGATCAGTATGAAGAAGTGACTACCTCATTAGCTGCTCTTTCTTACACACCAAGATTAAGATCTACTGATCATACATTTAGTTTGCGCACTTACTGGAGAAGAAACCATGATGACTATGTTTTTCTGAGAGATAATCCAGCCTTTTTTAATAATATTCACACAAACCATCAGTATGGCTTAGAAGCTAATTCCACGTTTAAAACAGAAACTGGAATTTTAGGATTAGGTGCAGATGTGCAGCTAGTAGATATAGAGAGCAATAATCTAGGAACTAGAAATCGGACTGTCATTTCTGCATTCGTAGAACATAAGTTTATGTTACTAGACAGTAAATTATCTATTACTCCTGGCGTGCAGCTGAATAATTTTAGTGATTTCGGCACAAAGTTTCTGCCTGGCATAGATGCGGCATATTTCATTAAACAAGGTTCTAAGATTTATTTTAATTCTGGTCAAACCTTTAGAGTGCCTACATATACAGACCTCTACTACTCTGACCCGTCTAACTTTAGTAATCCTAATTTAGTACCTGAAACAGCTACTTCTCAAGAGATTGGATATTCTGCAAGGCTCACCAAGAGATTTTCTGGAGACGTGGCCATTTTTAGAAGACGGTCTGATAATCTGATAGACAGAATTAAAGAAACTGAAGATGACCGATGGACTCCCCAGAACATTTCTGATTTAACTCACCAAGGGATTTCTGTCAATGTAAAGTATCAGGCTAAAGAAACCAAGCTAATTTCTTCAGTGAACTTTGGCTACACTTACTTGGATTCTAGAATAAATGTGGAAGAAGGTGTGACCAGCAGATTTAATTTAGAAAATCTTAGGCATCAGGTTTCTGCAGGAGCTACACTGAGGTATGGAAAGTTCTTTACTCATTCTGTGAACTATAGATATGCCGACCGTTTAAATTTAGATGCTTATGGTGTCGTAGATTCAAGGATTTCGTTTTCTAAATCAAAAAAAATCTCTGCTTTTATAGATGTAAGTAATATTTTAGATATAAAATATCAAGAAACCAATTTGGTAATAATGCCTGGAAGATGGGCTAGTGCTGGTCTGAGTTTTAAGATTTCATCTTAAGTGCGAGAGACGCTTTACTAATGTCAGTTCGCTGTTTGAACATTTAATAAAGTAGGTGTGAAATTGTTTTATTTAAAAAAAGCTTTTGTCACCTGAACCATTTATATCTTTACGTGTACATAGGGGTAATAATTTCGAATTCATACATGAAGTATTTAATAATTACACTTTTAGGTTTCGTACACGGCTTAGCCTTTTGTCAGTCTAATTTAGAAGGATCCGAAGACAAAAAAAATTCCGCTTCTGAATCTGTGGTCACACCTTCGGAGTTAGCACTAAATCAACAATTAGAATCTCTGGTTCTGGACTATGAGTTAGAGCGCACCTCAAATTTTAATAATGGGCTGAAAGTAATTACTACAGAGTCCTTAAATGAAATGGAGTCTATTACTAATGAGGTAATTACTCTAAACCCTAACTCTTATGCCAGCGAATATCTTCAGTTTAAACAAGATGGATTTACAGAGGCTGGCCTAAATCACTTAAAAAACGCAGAGACTAAAACCACTAACTCTACTGAGCTAATCAGTGATTTTTTAGCCATTTCACATATCCTTAAAAAAAATGACTTGCTAGACACTTATGCTCTTAAGCTAAGGAATTCTGGATTCTTAAAAAACAGTGTGCTAGAATACAATAAAAATGTACTTCGCAGTTTTACAGAGTCTAATGCACTGCTCATTACTAATGGCTGGGAAGATACTTACCCTTTACTAGCCCTATTAAAAGAAGAGAAAAAGAGAACTATCACTGTGGTGAATGTAGAGTGGCTATATGACGCTGGCTATAGAAGCACACTCTCTGCTATTTTAGGAAAACCCATAGTACCTTTCTCCAGCCCTTATCAGTGGATAAATCAAATGACTTCTGGAAGCTCCCTTCCCATTTACTATGCTCCTTCCTTACCAAACTCCGAACTCATAAAGCTTCAAAACGAGCTGACTCCTGTGGGAATAGTTTTCAAAAAGGGAATGCTATCTGGTTTAGAGCAGAAGACGCTCAATCTAAATGCATGGAAAAAGTTCTCTAAACTCTCCATAAATTCTAGCGAGCCATTGAATAAAAATTACATCATAATGCTTACCATGCTAGAACAGCAGCTAAAAACTAATGCTCTAGAAAAAGGAACATTAAAACAGGTTACTGATGCTAAAAAAGCATTGATAAAAAAACACCCTAGCCTAAAGTAATGAGCGTGAGTTCTACATATACGTCTATGACGGATGAGGAATTAATGACTGAAATTCAGGCTGGAAACAAACAGGCTTTCAGTAGCTTGTATGATAGATACAGTGGAATGGCCGTGAACTTTTTCTATAAAATGCTCTGGAAAGACCGCGAAAAGGCAGAGGACTTTATGCAGGATCTATTCATGAAAATAGTGCACAAGCCAGAGCAGTATGATACTTCTAGGCCTTTTAAAACTTGGCTTTTTAGCGTTGCAAATAATATGTGCAAAAACGAATATAGAAAAGCAGAAGTGCGAGTGAAAGCAGCTCCAGAAATATTTCAGTCGCACAATAAAACCTCTGCTAATGATGGAGAACAAGCTGGAGACAAGAAGGCTTTTATGAGCGAATTAAACACTGCACTAGGAGAAATGGATCAGGTAAAACGCTCTGTATTCATTATGAGGTTTAAGCAAGGTTTTAGCATAAGAGAAATCAGTGAAGTAATGGAGTGTAGTGAAGGCACCGTGAAATCTAGAATATTTTACACTGTTAAACAGCTGAATGATAAACTAGCCGACTTTAAAAACATAGCAGGACTGCTATTGATACAATTATTAGTTTAAGAAAATGAGTGACCAAAATAGATATGACCCAGAAGATCTAGAGCTGCTGTTGCAGTCTAAAACTTTTTCTGAGCTGCTACCAGAAGAGAAAGCCTTTGTGCTTCAGCATGTGGAAAATGATGCAGAGTACGACTCTATTAGAGAAACTCTGCTTAATTTAGAATTGCTCTCAGAGCTTGATTTAGCTATAGCTCCTAAGCCAGAGACCAAGCATAACTTAATGCAAGCATTCGAGGCGGCACATGCTCCTAAAGCCCTTCCAGAAGATAAAGAACCTTCCAAGCTGACAGCATGGTGGGTGTGGTTTTGGGATACGAATAAATCCATCTTCCAACGGCCAGCTTTTCAACTGGCTAGCTTAGCTCTACTGGTAACTTCAATAACCTTCATTACTACATTTAATGTAGATAATCAGGTAGCTCAGCTTAAGGAAACACCTAAAAAAGAGTCTATTAAAGAGTCAAAAGAAATACAGAAATCTGTAAAGAAAGAAAAATCAACGGCTGCTCCTAGAGTCCAAGAAACAGGAGACTCTAATAAAGAACTCAAAATACCTGAAGAACAATTAGACAATGAGACTAGCATAGTTACTGAAGATGAATCATTAGATGACTTTGCTGACAAAGAATACATTGCCCAGAATGAAGACCTATTTAAAGACACAGAAAAAAGTTTAGAGTTAGAAGAAGAAGTATCCATGAATCTGAATGACTCAGAGATACCAGAATTAGCAGAAGACTTAACCAATGAAACAGCCGCAGAAAGCCTCACCTTTACTGACGGCTCTAACAACGTGGCTGTAATGCCCACTACCACAGTTACACCGGAGGTGGTATACATAGAGGAATCTGCAGATTTTACAGCATTAGATTTGGAAAGAACCTCCACGGGTAATGCTATGCTCTTTGACAAGGGAAAGTATTACTTGGACACAGATGAATTAGCTGAAGCAGAAGAAGACAATTCTCCCCCGTTAATGGCATCTAACTTCTCTAGCCTGCTGGGAAAACTACACACCTCAGAATAAATAGTCATAAAAACGCTACCATAAAGAATAGATGAAGTGTTAGAATCTTTGTTTTGTTAAGCTGGCTGAGCTTTGTAGATTTACCTTTACAATTCTAAGTATGCCGTATTCTACATTTATAACTCACATTCAAAAAAAAGCAAGTCTAAGCAAAGCTGATATTGAGCTCATAAATTCACTGGTAATTCCCGAGAAATTAAAAAAAGGAGACTTTATATCCGAACAGGATGAGGTGTCTAAGTATTCATCTTATGTGGTTTCTGGATGTACTAAGACCTTTCACACAGACTCAGATGGAAATACACATGTGGTATCCTTCGCAGTAGAAGATTGGTGGGCTGGAGATTTAGCCAGTTTTATAACCAATTCACCTGCAGATTACTCTGTTCAGTGTCTAGAAGACACTCAGGTGCTGCATCTTACTGAACCTATCTTCGATACACTTTTTGAACAAACGGAAGGATTCGAGCGGTTTTTTAGAAAGCTGATCCAGAGTGCTTACGTTCATGCTCAAAAGCGTATAGTGAACAATTTTAGTCTCACTGCTAAAGAACATTATTTATTATTTCAGAAACAGTACCCTCAGATAGAACAACGAGTGCCTCAGTATCTAGTAGCTTCATATTTAGGCATCACGAAGGAATTTTTAAGTAAAATCAGAAAAGAAATCGCTTATGAAAGGTAGATTAATCTTAGCCGTGAGTTTGTTATTAAGCGTTGCAACGCTATGTCAAACCTCAAAATTAAAAGTAGAACCTCCTTTTTGGTGGACAAAAATGGAGAATAATAAAGTCCAGCTATTGGTTTATGGAGATGACATATCAGCCAAAGACGCCTCAATATCAGAGTTGCCTGGTATAGAATTACTTTCAGTAGAGAAAACTATTAATCCAAATTATTTGTTTCTGAACTTAGAGGTAGCAGAAAATTGCAACGCAGGAACGGCAAAAATTACTCTAGGAAAAGGAAGAAAAAAAAATGTTGCGTTTTATGAATTTAAAGAAAGAACTGAATGTGAAAACTGTTATCAAGGATTTAGCGCTTCAGATGTTATGTACCTGCTAATGCCAGACCGATTTTCGAATGGAGATTCTGAGAATGATAATTTAAGCATGAAAGAGGCCACCGACAGAACAAACAACCTTGGCAGACATGGTGGTGATTTAAAGGGTATTACGGATCATCTAAGTTACATAGCAGATCTAGGAGCTACAGCCCTCTGGCTAAACCCGGTTCAGGAAAATGACCAACCTGTGGAGTCTTATCATGGCTATGCCATTACAGATTTTTATAATGTAGATGCCCGACTGGGAGATAACGAGCAGTACAAACAATTGGTAAAACAAGCACACGATTTAGATTTAAAGGTAGTCATGGATTTAGTGGCTAACCACTGCGGGTCAGAACATTGGTTTATAAAAGACCTGCCAAGTGAAGACTGGATTTACCAGTACGACTCTTTTACTAGAAGTAATTACAGAGGCGTTACTAATGTAGATCCTTATGCATCAGAAGAAGATTTCACTAAGATGAAAAAAGGATGGTTTGATCATACCATGCCAGATATGAATCAGGCCAATCCGCTTTTGGCCAAATACCTTATCCAAAATTCCATTTGGTGGATAGAATATGCTGGCATAGATGGCATTAGGATGGATACATATTCTTATCCAGATAAGGATTTTTTAGCGGATTGGGTTACGGCTATTTATACAGAGTATCCATCTTTTAATATTGTGGGTGAAGTATGGGAAAACACTGCTGCTACCCAAACTTACTGGCTTAATGATGGAAAAAGCTCTTACAATAGTGGTATAAAGAGCATTACAGATTTCGTTTGGAAAGAAGCAGTAACCAAAGCCATAAATGAGGGAGGTGGATGGGACACCGGACTTTCTAGATTATACTATGCTTTATCTCAAGATAGGCTCTACTCAGATCCTAATGAGCTTCTCATTTTTCTGGATAATCATGATGTACCTCGGTTTATGAGCGCTGTGGGTGGTGATTTAGATAAGATGAAACTTGGACTTACCCTTCTCCTGACATCTAGAGGAATACCTCAGGTTTATTATGGTTTTGAACTTGGGCTAGAAGGCTGGTCTCATGGAGAAGTAAGACCTGAAATGTATGGCGGATGGCCAGATCACGAAAGGAGTGTATTCACTGGAACCGGTCTTTCTGAAAAAGAAACGGATCTGCTTTCATTTTCTAAGCTATTGCTGAACTGGAGAAAGTCTAAAGGCACTTTTTTTCAAAATGCAGACCTAGTTCATTACGTGCCAGAAGAGGATGTTTATGTTTATTTTAGGAAAAATGAAGATCAATCTATAATGGTAATACTCAATAATAATTCGGAAGTAAAATCGATAGATTTTAATCGTTTTAGAAGTAATTTGGAACAACTAGAAACCGGATCTGATGTCATATCTGGAAAATCTGTTAACTTTTCAGACAATCTAGAATTAGCTCCTAAACAAAGCTTAATATTAGAACTAAAATAAATGGCTAATTAATCCTACCCCGAGTACTTAAAATTGGTAACTCAACTATTAATCCGGGAGCATAAAACTTTTTTATATAATTTAAAATACTTTTAACCAGCATGATAAAACCAAACGATAAATCCTTAACATTGGATTGTTAATCCCAACCACAAGAGTGCTTATTTTTGAAAAAAAGGATCTAACATCCAACTGAATGACTTCTCTCAGAAAAAAATCTGTAGCGCTCAGAAAGGCAACACTCTCTGCTCTTAAAGCTATCCAGTTTATGGAATATGACGTAGAATTTTTCAATGAAGTAGATGGAGTGATAAGAGCTTCTGTAGCCAGAAGTCCGTTCAACCTAGGAAGTGTTATAGAAGTGAATATAAGACCTCACCTTTCAGAAGAAGTTCAGATAGATGTTAAGTCCTCTCCTACCTCATTCAACCTGGTGAATCTCGGAATTAATCAGAGAATAGAAACCAGCCTCAGAGATCAAATCTCTCAACTTCTTAATCAGCAATAAGGCTAAATCGTAGACCAATCTGTTATTGAGAACCTTTTCCTGATCAAATCAAGTGTCTGTTAAAAACTTCGCAGTTCGCGAAGTAATGAATTAAAAGCATCGTCTAATTCAAAAACCAAAATAGCTTAATCTGAAAGCTTGAACTTCAGAGAGCAACAGGTAAATTCCTATAGTATGGAAAAAGTCTTACATATAGTTTTAGTTATACTCATATCTCTTTCGGTCAGCCCAATTGTAAGTGCCCAAGGTATTGAAGTAAATCAAGTTAAGTTTGTCTTTACAATTAACGAAAAACCCTTAAATCTCAATGAATCTACCTTTTCAACTTACTTAGGTGACACCATATCAATCGATAAATTAAAATTCTATATTTCGTTTGACCTTTCTTCTCAAAAAGATCAGTCATATTTTTTAATAGACGCATCTATACCCACAAGCTTAACACATCAAATCTCATCAGCAAAAAACCTAAATGAACTTTCGTTTAATCTAGGAGTAGATAGTATTACAAATTCTAGTGGAGCTAAGGGAGGCGATTTAGACCCTATGCACGGTATGTATTGGAGTTGGCAAAGTGGATACATCAATTTTAAGCTAGAAGGAAGCTACTTGGCTAATGGTGATAAAAAAAAATTTACTTATCATTTAGGTGGTTATAATGGGGCGTTCGACTCCTTGCAGTCGGTAAATCTGGAATCAGAAACTGAGAGTCATTCATACACAATTAGCATGAGTATAGATAAACTGGTAGGCCAATTTGATTATAGAAATACAAGGAATTTAATGAGCCCCAGCCTAGATGCAGTTAGGCTTTCAAAGATAGTAGCGAAATCATTTTACTTGGTCAATTGAAAACTGTGGTTTCCATATTGTTTATAGCTGTAATCGGAGGAATATCTCATTTCGATTTTTCTTCATCTTTACCTAGCCACTTTCCGAGTCCTATTTATGATTTCTCGAATAATCCACTCAGCCCTGAAAAAATTGAATTGGGAAGAGCATTATTCTATGACCCTATCCTTTCAGCCGACAATAGTATATCCTGCGCTTCATGCCATTCTCCATATAACGGGTTTGCTCATACAGACCATTCTCTTAGCCACGGTATAAACGATTCTATAGGAAGAAGAAATGCTCCTGCTTTGTTCAATTTAGCGTGGGCAACTTCTTTTAATTGGGATGGAGCTGTAAATCATCTAGATATGCAAGCTTTAGCTCCGATAGAAGATCATAAAGAAATGAACATGATCTTTGCTGAACTCATAAGCAAGTTAAACGAAAGTAGTCTTTATCCAAATCTATATTTTAATGCTTTTGAAGACAGTCTAATAACCGGTGAGAATTCCTTGAAAGCTTTGGCGGCTTTCCAGCTCACGTTGATCTCTCAAAATTCAAAATATGATCAAAAAATTAAAGGTGAAGTAGACTTCACAGAGATCGAAATACGTGGAGAACAGCTGTTCTTAAAATATTGTAACACTTGTCATACAGCTCCTTTATTTACGAACTATAGTTTCCAAAACAATGGCCTTACTATAGACCAAAGCCTGCATGATTATGGACGCTTAGAAGTTACAGGGAGCTCTGGCGACAGCCTTAAATTTAAGGTGCCTTCGCTCAGAAATCTAAGCTATACATATCCTTATATGCATGATGGTAGATTTAGCACATTAAGAGAAATCTTAAATCATTACAGCCAAGGAATTCAAACTTCGGTTACCAGTCCTACTAATCTGAAAGAACCTTTAGAACTAAATGATGATGAACTCACCGAGTTAACAGCATTTTTACTAACCCTTAACGATCCTGATTTTATATCGGATCCATCAAATAAATTCCCTAGAAACACTCTTTTAAAAGATTAAACCTAAAGAAATGAAAAACACTCTTATCACATTATCCATCAGCTTATTTGGACTAATAAGTTACGCTCAAGGTCCTGCTATCACAGCCTGGCTTCAGAACACTTCCGAAACAGGATCTTACTACATAGCTGGAAACGGAGACGCCATTGACAATGGCATTCTTGTAAACTGCCAACAAGTGGAATATTCAACAGTCTACGTTTATGTAACTTGTACAGGAGTGCCGGCCTATCCTACTGGTCCTTTCCAAGATGGAAACCCTAGTCAAGCTGAAGATCAAAGCACTATTTTCAAGCTTACCTTGAACCCAGAGCCAGAAACTGGCGAGAACCAAACTACAACTGCAGGAACCATCGGCATATTTATAAATGGAGTTTCGCTTTATGATTATAGAGATGGAGTGGCTTGGAATCCAAATACAGAAGCATTATGCGGAGGCCCAGGAAATCCGCCTTGCCCAGGAGGTATGGGGACTGCACAGGATTGGAATAGAGATGCTATTCCCGCTGAGAATGCTGGTTTTGACTGTTCAAAAGGACACCCAGCTATGGGAGATTATCACCATCACCAAAATCCATCTGCATTCGATTTAGACCTAGTAGAACTTTCAGATGTATGTGATATTCATGCAGCTGACGGACTTTATGTGATTAATCCTAATGAGCATTCACCTTTAATAGGTTACGCCTATGATGGATACCCCATTTATGGTGCTTATGGTTATGCTAATGCAGATGGATCAGGAGGAATTACCAGAATAAAATCAGGATATAGTCTTAGAAATATTACCGAAAGAGTCACACATGCAGATGGTTCAGCTGTGGACCAGGGGCCAGATGTTGACAACACTTACTTTCTCGGTTACTTTAGGGAAGACTATGAGTTTATAACGAACTCTTCAGAAGAATACCTTGATGAGCATAATGGCAGATTCTGTACTACTCCAGAATATCCAGATGGCATATATGCATATTTCTGTGCCGTAGATGAAAATTACAATTCAGTTTATCCATATGCAGTTGGCCCAAGTTTTTATGGTGTTTATACCAATGCAAGCGTTAACTCCATTGACGAAAATACTACCGTTTATTCAGGTGTAAACTCAATAGAGACGACAGACCTAAATAATATGAGCATCGGTATTTATCCTAATCCAGTGAGCGATTTATTAGCAGTCCAAATTCATGGGCTAAATAATGAAGAAATCAAGGCTGAGCTATTAGACCTGACAGGAAAGCTAATTACAACTTTCACTATTTCAAAAGGAAGTACAGTCGGCTATTTAGATGTTCAGTCTATCTATAGTGGTAAATACCTCTTAAAACTTGAATCTAAAGGCACCTTTAGAACAGAGGAAGTAGTTATTCAAAGGTAAAATTTACTAGTATCTTATTAGTTTTATAAAGGCCGCTCTTTTTTGGGTGGCTTTTTTTATGCTCTTTCTAACACATAGTCAGCGAACCAACCATCAGAATCGGTAAGCTTATCATGGAGTTTAAAATCTGTTCCTCTGATAATGTTCTGCATTATTTCATCATTGTACTTTCTAGAAATCTCAGTGTGAATTTTTTCTCCAGCTTTAAACTGAAAGCTCTCACCAATGGCAGATATAGTGACTAACTGATCTACTTCACTCCTTATATAGCTTTTAGCATAGCCTGTCTCCTCAGAGTATTCAGGTGCATGAGACCAATTCTCTAAATTAAAATCACCTCCTAACTCTCTATTTATTCTAGCGAGTAGATTTAGGTTAAACGCACTTGTTATTCCTGCCGCATCGTTATAAGCAGGCCCTACTATTGCCTTAGATTTAATCAAATCTATACCTATCATAAGCTTGTCTCCTGGGTTCAAGCTCTCGCCTAACTTATAAATGAAATCTCTAGCACGTTCATCATTCATGTTACCTATGTTAGACCCCATGAACAACACTACTTTTTTCTTCTTGCTCTTTTTAAATGAGGACAGTACCCCGAAGTAATCTCCTTGTTTTTTTACCACATTTAAGTTAGGTACTTTTTCTGAGCACATTTCCTCTAGTCCATCTAGGGCGTTTTGAGATATGTCTACAGGAAAATAATCGTAGGTGTATTTTTCGCGTTGCAACGCCTTTAACAACTCCACAGTTTTAGTGCCATCACCAGCTCCCAGCTCTATCAGCTCAAAGTATTCATTCTTTTTCAAGTCAAAAGCCTCAATCAATTTATGAGACTGCTGACTGAAAATTTCAAACTCTTTATTAGTCAAGTAATACTCAGGCATGGCCATTATTTGCTGAAAAAGCTCATCACCTTTAGCATCATAGAAGTATTTGGATGAAAGGGTTTTGGGATTGGCCGACAAACCACTCAAAACATCCTTTTTAAAATACTCAATCATAGATTCGCTCACTCTTAATGCATTTTTTCATAGACCACCTACTTTCTTACACTTGGTAACAGATCTAAATCAAAAGTAAGTTAGAGAGATGAGAAAAGATTAATTTAAATATCAAACCCACTTAGAAGACTGATAAATAGATCAGTAAACACAAAAAAAGCAGCCCATAAAATAGACTGCTTTTAAACTTATTTATTGCTTTAAGCTTACCCCAAATCAAACCGATCCAAGTTCATCACCTTAGTCCAAGCTGAAACGAAATCGTTTACGAACTTTTCTTTAGCATCATCGCAGGCATAAACCTCAGCTAGGGCTCTCAGCTCTGAGTTAGAACCAAAAATTAGATCTGCTCTAGTTCCAGTCCATTTTACATTTCCTGTTTTTCTGTCTCTTCCTGCAAATACCTTTTCGTCATCTGAAGTGGCACTCCAGGTTACGCCAAAGTCAAGTAGGTTCACAAAGAAGTCGTTAGTTAATGCACCTGGAGTTTCAGTGAACACGCCATGTGTAGAATTATCCCAGTTGGTATTTAGTACTCTTAACCCACCAATCAGCACAGTCATCTCTGGCGGAGTAAGGGTAAGTAAATGGGCCTTATCTACTAGCAGCTCCTCTCCTGAAACTTTGTGCTCACCGTTGATGTAATTTCTAAATCCATCTGCCAGCGGCTCTAAAGCCATAAACGATTCTACATCTGTATTTTCTAAAGTAGCATCTGTTCTACCTACGTGGAATGGCACCTTTACTGAATGCCCAGCATTTCTAGCTGCCTCTTCTATTCCTGCAGATCCTGCTAGAACCACTAAATCTGCTATGGATACTTGCTTGCTTCCAGCACTAGCATTGAACTCTTTTTGAATGCCTTCTAATACATCTAATACTTTAGCTAACTGCTTAGGATTATTAGCCTCCCAGTCTCTTTGCGGGGCTAGTCTTATTCTTCCTCCATTGGCTCCACCTCTTTTGTCAGAAATTCTGAATGTAGAAGCGGCAGACCAAGCAGTAGAAACCAATTCTCCTACACTTAATCCTGAAGCCAGCAATCTTTTCTTTAATTCTTCTGCGTCTGCATCAGAAATCATATCATAATCTGCTGCTGGAATAGGATCCATCCAGATCAGTTCTTCTTGTGGCACTTCTTCTCCTAAATATAATTCCTTAGGCCCCATATCTCTGTGGCATAGCTTGAACCATGCTTTAGCAAAGGCCTCTTCAAACTCCGAAGGATTTTCTTTAAAACGCTTAGAAATTTCTAAATAGTTAGGATCTGTTTTGAGAGCTATATCTGCTGTGCTCATCATGAGCGCTTGGCTTAAACTGGCATCACCAGCTTTAGGTGCTTGGTCTGCACTAGAGCTTTCTGTAGGCGTCCACTGGTGAGCTCCTGCAGGGCTCTTAGTCAGTTCCCAGTCGTAATCCAGAAGTACTCTAAAGTAATCATGATCCCACTTGGTAGGATTTGGTGTCCATGCACCCTCTAATCCACTAGTAATAGTGTGGTCTCCTACTCCTGTTTCAAAGGAGTTATTCCATCCTAGGCCTTGGTTTTCTATGGCAGCTCCTGCAGGCTCCACTCCCACATGCTTAGGGTCTCCAGCTCCGTGTGCTTTACCAAATGTGTGTCCACCAGCTACTAAAGCTACTGTTTCTTCATCGTTCATGGCCATTCTGCCAAAGGTCTCTCTAATGTCATGTGCAGAACCCATAGGGTCTGGCTGGCCATTAGGCCCTTCAGGATTTACATAGATGAGCCCCATGTGTGCCGCCCCTACGGTTCCTTCTAATGTTTGATCTTCTGCATAACGTGCATCATTATCTAACCATTCTTTTTCATTTCCCCAGTAAATGTCTTTTTCTGGCTGCCAAATATCTTCTCTTCCACCACCGAATCCATAGGTCTTGAACCCCATAGACTCTAATGCCACGTTTCCTGCTAGAATCATCAAATCTGCCCAAGAAACTTTTCTGCCATACTTCTGCTTTATAGGCCATAGCAGTAATCTAGCCTTATCCAAATTCCCATTATCTGGCCAGCTATTTAATGGTGCGAAACGCTGAGAACCTGAACCTGAGCCTCCTCTCCCATCTTGAATTCTGTATGTTCCAGCACTGTGCCACGCCATACGTATAAAGAAAGGACCATAATGTCCATAATCTGCTGGCCACCACTCCTGAGAGTCGGTCATTAAATCGTTTAAATCTTGCTTTAATGCCTTGTAATCTAAGCTCAGAAATTCTTTTTTGTAATCAAATCCTTCTCCCATAGGATCAGATTCTGATGTGTGCTGTCTTAATACATCTACGTTTAACTGGTTCGGCCACCAGTCCTTATTGGTAGTTCCACCACCAGCGCTTCCGTGGAGTGTACCACCCATAAACGGACAGTTTTTAATGTCTCCGTTACCATTGTGATTATGATCGTTCATTGTAAAATATCTTTTAGGGTTATTGGATCACGTGCATTGACGCATTTTTTTTGCGTTGCAACGCTTGTAAAAATAAAAGATTTTCACAATAGATTTTATGAAATAAATCTAAGGGACATATTGATACTGTCAATACTTTAACTGAACACTATAGGCGTTACACTTGCTTGAACACACCCATGAAGAAAAACACCAGTTTAAGCATAAAACAAACAGTGACTAGAGCAGTAATGATCAAGTGAAATTTTCTGGATTGATCCTGAAACGAATCATAATTTATAATCATGTTTACGAAAAGGCCAGCCACCATAACTAATTCTAAAAGCGTAAGTGTGCCAAAATTATCCTGATAAAACTTATGAAACCCCTCAGAAAGCGGGTTTTCGAAGACTCCTGTGAGTGCTATCACATTATAAACGATTAGGATGACATATCCCGCCCAAACTAATTTGTCTTCTCCTTTTTTCATGCATGGCAAAACTAGGGCATAACCTAGAAACAGGTTCACTTTTCGATTTCAAATAATTCTAAAACATGCACACACCTCGTGGATATTTAGTGGGAAACTCTCTTTCGGCTCAGAATCACTTTTATCTAATTTGCACTGAGTTTTATCTAACCATTCTAATGAAAGTATGCATAGCCGAAAAGCCCAGTGTGGCCAGAGAAATAGCTTCTGTTTTAGGAGCTAGCACTAAGCATAACGGCTATTTTGAAGGAAACGGCTATCAGGTCACCTACACTTTCGGGCACTTGTGTACACTTAAGGAACCTAAAGACTATAAATCCTATTGGAAAAGTTGGGACCTGAATGATCTACCTATGCTGCCGCAAAAGTTTGAAACCAAGGTGGTAGAAAATGAAGGCATCCAAAAACAGTTCAGTGTGATAAAGACCCTCTTGAACTCAGCAGATGAAGTTATAAACTGCGGTGATGCTGGTCAGGAAGGAGAACTCATTCAGCGGTGGGTTATTAATCAAACAGGTTATGCAGGTCCGATAAAACGACTGTGGATTTCATCGCTTACCACAGAAGCTATAAAAGAGGGCTTTACCAAATTAAAGCCTGCGGAAGACTATGAAAACCTATTTTTCGCAGGGTTCTCCAGAGCCATAGGCGACTGGATTTTAGGCATTAATGGCACTAGACTCTACACCTTAAAACATGGAGGCTACAAACAAATGCTTTCTGTAGGCAGAGTACAAACCCCTACTCTGGCCATGGTAGTGAACCGCCATAAGGAAATCCAAAACTTTAAACCTACTCCTTATTGGGAACTCCAAACTACCTACAGAGAAACACAGTTTAACTGCGAAGAGGGACGTTTTACCTCAGAAAATGAAGGCCAGGAACTGGCAGATAAAGTAAAAGAAAGCGATTTTGAAATCACTTCGGTAACCAAAAAGAAGGGAAAAGAATACGCGCCTAAGCTGTTCGACCTCACTGGGCTACAGGTATACTGTAATAACAAGTTTGCCATGAGTGCCGAGCAAACCTTAAAAACTGCTCAAAAGCTATATGAAATGAAAGTCATTACTTACCCTAGAGTAGATACTACTTTTTTAAGTGAAGACATTTATCCTAAAGTAAAAGGAACACTCTCTCAGCTTACAGATTACTCTGAACTTACAGCTCCATTACTTACTAAGAAAATAAAAAAAACCAAGCGAGTTTTTGACGATAAAAAAGTAACAGATCACCACGCCATTATTCCTACAGGTTCACAGGGTTATATGGATGCTCAGCAGCAGAAAGTGTATGACATTATTACCCGAAGATTCATAGCTGTTTTCTATGACGACTGTGAGGTAGGGAATACTGCAGTTATAGGAGCAGCGGCCAAGGTGAAATTTAAAACTACTGGAAAAGAAATCATAAAGAAAGGCTGGCGTGTGGTGTTTGAAAAAGGAGATTCGCCTAAAAAAGAAGATGGCATTTTACCCACATTTACAAAAGCAGAAAAAGGGCCGCATGAGCCCTCATTCCTGCAGAAAGAAACCAAACCTCCTAAGGTCTATTCTGAAGCCACTCTGCTGAGAGCCATGGAAACCGCTGGAAAACAAGTGGATGATGAGGAAATGAGAGAGCTAATGAAAGAGAATGGTATAGGTAGGCCATCTACCCGAGCTAATATCATAGAAACGTTATTTAGAAGAAAGTATTTAGTACGAAAGAAAAAACAGATACACCCTACTCCTACTGGAATTCAACTTATAGACACCATTAAGAATAAACTTCTAACCTCTGCAGAACTTACAGGTACATGGGAAAAGCAACTCAGAGATATAGAAAATGGAACTTATAATGCCGGCACATTCATTAAGAATATGAAACTCATGGTAGACCAGCTAGTATATGAGGTGCGCATAGAAAAAAACATTCCTAAGATTTCTGCTGCCACTCCAGAGCCAAAAAAGCCTGCTAAAACTAGTTCTTCCAAATTGGCAGAATCAAAATGTCCTAAATGTAAGGCAGGCCATTTACTCAAAGGCAAGTCTGCTTATGGCTGCAGCGCCTATAAAGAAGGCTGCACTTTTATAATGCCATTTACATTTATGGGTAAAAAAGTGAGTGAGACCCAGTTAAAACGTCTGGTCAGTAAGGGATCTACAGTGAAGCTAAAAGGCTTTAAATCGGAAAATGGAAAGGTAGATGGCACGATTTCATTCGCGCCAGATTTCAGCTTAACGCTTTCTCCTTCAGAAAACTCCAGTGCCGAATCTGCTGACAAACACTGCCCTAAATGCAGTAAAGGAGAAGTGCTAAAGGGTAAAACCGCCTTCGGGTGTTCTAGATATAAAAAGGGCTGTGATTTCAAATTACCCTTTGCTACGCTTAAAGAAAAAGCCGCAGGTGCCGCCTTAACTAAGGAAAAAGTATGGCAGCTCATAGCAGAATCTGTTTCACCTACCTTTATGTAGTTTTCATGTAGTATTAAAGAGTGTGTTGGATGAGTGTAACAACGCGGTTTACTTTTACACCATAAAAGAAAATATTATGAAAACTGTATACATCACTCTCATTTTTCTCATTGGTCTCTTTAGTAATTCTTTGTTAGCCCAAGACTGTAATCTTTATCTACCGGCAGACCTAGGAACCAAATGGGAAATCACCAATTTTAATGCTAAAGGGAAAGCACAAAGCATAAGTAAATTCGAACTCATAAATAAAGTTACCAGTGGAACCGACATTACGTTCACGGTAAAAACATCTTACTGTGATGAAAAAGGAAGAGAGCAGGGATCCAGTACGTTTGATGCGTTCTGTAAGAATGGGGTCTTCGAATTTGACTTTGAGTATTTCTTAAACAACATGAATACAGAAGCTTACGAAGAAATGAATATAGAGGTAGAAATGGATATGACCACCTTTGAGCTAGCTAGGTTCAGTGACCCAGTAGGCACTAAACTAGACGATTACACCATCACAATGGATATGAAAACTAATGGCATGGGAACTATGTCTATGAAAATGGAATATAAAGACCGTGAACTTATGGCCAAAGAGTCTAGGACTACCACGGCTGGAACTTTCGACTGTATAGTAGTTTCTCAGAACATCTCTACTAAAATGTCTATCATAGACACTGAAACGTCTTCTAAAGATTGGTATAGTGAAGGTGTGGGTATGGTAAGAAGTGAGTATTACTCTAAAAAAGGAAAGCTAGAGAGTTATACCGAACTTACAAGCTTAACGAAATAGCTTCAGTTTGAAACATGTCTAAGATTTTGATTTGTTGATTAAAAAAAAGGCTCTTTTCAGAGCCTTTTTTTTGGTAGAGAAGTAATTCTATTAAATTTTATTCTGTCTCAGCAGCCTCTTTGGCAGCAGATATCGCATCCTTTAGTGTAATTCGCTCGCCTTTGTTAAATGCTGCTACAAATAAGCCTTCGGCACCTTGAACCATTAAGCTTTCTTTATGAGCATCTGCTTCTGAGTAGGTATAGAATACTCCACTGTAGTATTTAAATCCGCCAGCTTCATTAGCTTGCGTAAATACCGAACTCGTATTAAAGGCTTTCTTTGGTGATTTTACTTGCTTAGAAAATGAGCCTAATTGAACTGTAAAAAACAGCTTTTCTTCAGAAATATCCGATGTGCGCTTTTGTTCAGTCACTATGCTCGTGGTGTTTGACTCTTGCTTAAGAGTGTTGGTCTCTATGACTTTAGGGGCTACTTTTAAATCACTCCCTATGGCCATTAACCTAGATAAATCAGTAGGGATGAGTTCATCATAAGAATCGTTCGCCATTGTTTCTTTGGAATCATCAATGAGGTATTTCACTACGGAATTCTCATCGAACTGGGCTAATACTTTTCCTTCTTCCTGAAGCTTCATTCTGTAGTCTGAAGCTGTCATGTAGAATTTAGTCTCTGAATAAGAAGTAAGCGATGAAACGCTTTTAACTTGAGCTAAACGTTTGATTATGTCCGTAGTGTAGCTACCTAGTTCATGCTCAGAATAAACGCCCTCGTTAGGAAAAATAATTACGATTTGTTCTCCTACCACTTTTCCTGAATCGTCTTTTAAATGGTGAATGTCCAGATGCACAAAATTCTGGACAGAAGTCTCGCTAGTAATGATGAACTCTTCCATTCTAGGAACGAAACCTTCTGTTCTAACCATGAGTGAATATTTGACTTTAGGCCTTACCTGAAGCGAGGTCTCAGTCATTTCATTAGTAAGTGTACGCGTTATAAAATCTACCTCATCTTCAGAGATTAGGGTGACTTTGGAGTCCGTACTTTGAGATGTATTTATGTAAAGTGTAAAGTCTACTGTTTTATCTGCTTCTGAGCCACTTAGCGCCAAGCAAACAAACATGGCGGCAATGCTTAATGCACCAGCTATTGAATAATTCATCGTTACCGTTTTCAACTATTTATGCTATTGGTATACGATGGTGTGGCTAAAAGGTTTTGACTGATATTAGGGCCTTATGGCAGCACAAAAAAACACCTTTAAAAACTCACCTACGGTGAGTTATGCACACTTAGAGTATAGATACTAATTCTTAATCCTCTGCCCTTTATTTTTTATATCCAGCCAGTCTAAGAAATAAGATACTCTGATGCTGAAACTGGTAGATTGAGGCAAGTTCAGGGTGCGGTCTAAATTATCTGTGAACGTGTTAGGCACTATGTCTTCACTATCTATGAGGGCTATTTTATAGACAGCACTTAACTCAGAGCCAGGAGAAAACACCCATCTAAAAATAGCATCTAGCGTAAGCGCGTTAAAGCTATTGTCATTTAAAGTGGTACCATCCTCTCTGAAGCTATCGTAGACTGTAGGTGCCAGACCTCCATCTTCAGTAAGCTGATAAAACTCTTTATACTTCACGTTACTCCAGTAGTGCCTTAAGTTAGCGGAGAATCCCATTCTGTTAGTCATAATGTAGTCTACAAACAGCACGTTAGTGTGAGTGACTCTATCTCTTCTTCCAAATAGTATTTGATCATCTATCTCTTCTGGGTATTCTTCTAATCGGTTTCCTCCGGCATATCCTGGTTGGTTATAGAAATTCTGTCTGCTGTAAACATAACGGAGCATTATTTTATCAGACACTCTAATTCTAGGTGCTATACGGTAATTGAACGAATAGAAACCAGGTATATCAGTAAACGTAGACCACCATCTGGCATCTAGGGCTATTTTTCTTCGGTAGTCAGAGCTTATCCATAAGGTGGCGTCTTGTTTTCTAGGCCAGTTAAAGTACCTGCCTTCCTGCCTAGGCTCGAAGTAATCCTTAAAACCAAAATGGCTGTATGTGGTTCCTCCTCCGAAGGTGTGGAAGCTTTTAGTATTCCCTAAAAACTCAAAGTCTACAAGAAACTCTGTAAAATCACTTGGATTATTTATTCTCTTATACTCATAGCTCAATGCAGCTCTGGCGTTATTTAGCTTCCAAAATGGTTCATATTCATTCCATCTAACATACCCTTCAGCAGTGAAGGTATTGTTATTGGCATTGAACCCGAGATCATTGTTATCGAATCGGTTATCCATAGTTTCGAAACCAGCTCCATAATTGAACTTCCCTCCAGATTTATCATAGAACAAGCTGTATCTGGCTCCTGGCTTTTCTGAAATATCTTCACCAAAGAACTGACTCACTGCAGCACCTCCAAATAATCCGGCAGAATTATCCTTGTTTAAAAGACTTATGTCTATAGCAGTTACATTGGCATCATATGTACTACCGTTCCTAATTACACTAGTGTTTATAAGTGCTACAGAGCTATTGTTCTTCAGATTTTGGTCTAGAACCAGCACATTAAAATTACTCAAAGGAGCTATTTCTAATTCGTAATTTTCTTCTCCTAACCTAGATACCGTGGCCACTTCCGAAGCCGTTACCGAATTAAGCACTCCTATACCTAAACCACTCTTAGTTCTGCCACTTACTTTAGATGCATTTAAAAGCTGAACTGTAGAATTATAGCTAAGCACGGAATCTGTTTCTGCTATAGTATTCAGCCTATCTAGATTCACAGGTCTGCCTCCTATCCTTCTGCTGTAAAATAAATCTCCTTTTTGAAAAAGTTCAGTTCCTTCCGTAAAAAACTGTCGATTCTCATCGAAGAATACCTCAAACGGGCTCAGGTTTAGCACCTCAGGATCAAAGACTACCTGTCCAAAGTCAGGGATTACTGTGGCGTCTAAGGTAAATGCATCTGAAATTCCGTATTTGATGTCTAACCCTCCAGCGTAATTAAACCCACCAGTTATAGAACCATCTCTAGTGGGAAATCTGTCATAGTATCCTGTGAGGTAAGGGAAAAAAGCCAGCCTTACTGGGGGCTTTATGCCTTCTATTCCTTCCAGCACACCCATCTGATTTACGAAACCGTCTATAGCTGGGTTTTTAGGAGTCCAAAGGCTCTGCTCTCTCGTTCTTCTGATACTTCTGTAGAAATTAATATCCCAAGTTTGCACAGGCTCATCAGGAAACCTTAAGGCTGAGAAAGGTATTTTATATTCTGCAATCCAACCCTCGTCTGTAATTTTCACATTACACTGCCATACTGCATTCCAGCTGGCATCTTCCTCATAAATTCCTAGTCTAGTGTCTCTCTGCACACCTGCTGGAGTCACACCGAACTCAAATCCATTTTGACCATCCTGATAACAAGAAACTGCTATAGAAAAAAAATCTGCGTTGTCTAACCCATCTCTAGTAGTTAGTTGCTTCAGAATGCTGTCTGGAGCCGTATCATAAAGGTAGGCTCCTACATAAAGTGCCTCATCATCATAAAGTATTCTCACTTCAGTTTTTTGACTAGAAGGGGTATCTGGCACTGGTGTAAATTCTACAAAGTCTGTGGCTATAGGTGCAGACTGCCACTCGTCATCTGAAAGATCTCCATCTATGTCTGGTGACTGCTCTATACGCTTAGCGTTAAGGATTTTAGGCGTATAATCTTGGGCTAGAATGCTCAAAACTGTTACGTTTAAAAGCAACACGCTTATTATTCTTAAACACACTCCTGCCATAGTGCAAAATTAATTCAAACTCCTCCTACGCGCTAGGCCATTAAAAGTTAAAATTCACAGCAGGAGGTTCACGAATAAAAACAAAACATCCCTGTTTATCATTACGTTACCTTGCTTTTAGCGTTGCAATAGTTATAAAACTTCCCAATTAAGAGTCATTATTATAAACTTAGGTGAGGCTTAAGGCTGGAATTGAAGTTAAATTTGCTTCATGCACTTTACCCAAGATTTCATTGACTTTTTTATAGAACTGGCAGGAAACAATCACAAAGATTGGTTTGACGATAACAGAAAACGCTACCACTCAAGTATTAAAGAACCCTTTGAAAATTTTGTGGGAGATTTAATCATTGCTACGCAAAAAATAGACCCTACCATAGTAGCTGAACCTAAGAACTGTATTTTTAGGATAAATAGAGATATTAGATTTAGTAAGGATAAAACACCTTATAAAATGGACCGCTCAGCCATAATTAGTAAGCATGGCAGAAAGGATAAGGAATACCCAGGAGGTTATGTGAGGCTTTCTCCTGAGGGCTGCCATATAGGTGGTGGAGCTTACTTTTTACAAAAGGAAAATCTGTTATTTACCAGAGAAAAAATAGCTCAAAACATGAAACAGTGGGAAGCCATTTCTAATGCTAAACCCTTTAAAAAGTACTTTAAAACTGGGGTTCAAGGCGAGCGAAATAAAATAGCCCCTAAGCAGTTTAAGCCTCTGGTAGATGACTGCCCAGATATTTTAAATAAGCAGTTTTACTACATGGCAGATCATGGTAGCGATCTCATTCTAAACCCGAAATTAGTAGATATCTGCGTAGAACATTATGCTGCGGCTTTAGAAGTGAAAAATTTTATAGCAGAAGTATTTGAAAGTTAATAAGTAACCATGGAAGCATACGCCAAAGCATTGTTAGTAGCCATTCCATTCTTCGTGGTGCTTATGGCAGTGGAAATTATAGTGGGTGCAGTGAAAGGAAAACAAACCTACACTGCTTTAGACACCGTTTCTAGCATTAGCTCTGGCCTTACTAATTTGGTAAAAGACTCACTGGGATTAATACTAGTACTTATCTCCTACCCTTTTTTGGTAGAGCATTTGGCAGTGTTTAATCTGACTAATTCTATAGCCCTAGGTGCACTGGCTTTTATAGCTTTAGACCTGGCAGGCTACTGGAATCATAGACTATCTCATAAGGTAAACCTGTTTTGGAATTTTCATGTCATTCACCACAGCAGTGAGGAGTACAATCTGGCCTGCGCACTAAGGCAGCCTGTTTCTAATCTATTGGGATATTTTGCCTTATTTCTAATTCCTGCTGCTATTTTAGGCATTCCAGAGGCTACCATAGCAGTGCTGGCACCTGTGCATTTATTTTTGCAATTCTGGTATCATACTAAACACATAGGAAAGTTAGGCTGGCTAGAATATGTGCTCGTAACTCCTTCTCAGCACAGAGTACACCATGCCATTAATAAAGAGTACTTAGATAAGAACTTGGCTCCCATATTCAGTATTTGGGATAGAATGTTCGGCACCTTTCAGGAAGAGTTAGATGATGTGCCTGCGGTTTATGGCGTGCTTAAACCTGCACACACATGGAATCCGTTCATTATTAACTTTCAGCATGTTTGGCTACTTGTAAAGGATGCATGGAGAACCCGCAGTGTACTAGACAAGTTAAGAATCTGGTTTATGCCCACTGGCTGGAGGCCAGCAGATGTGGCAGAAAAATACCCTCTTGAAATTATTTCAGATCCAAAGCAGCAGGTCAAATACAGAACTAACCATAGCAGCACATTTTCGGCTTATGCAGTAATTCAGATGCTCTGTACATTAGGTTTATTATTACTCATGTTTGCCTACTATGGTGATTTAAGTAGTGCTCAATTATTAAGCATAGGTGCTGCTGTGGCACTAAGCATATTTGGCTACACTAGTTTAATGGATAAACGAAAATGGGCTGGCATATTCGAAATTCTCCGAGCTGGCCTAGGTGTAGTTTTAGTGCTGGCTTCTCCTCAAATTTTAGGTTTAGATATATTTCCGAATGAATTAACGGTAGTTTTCTTAGCTTATTTAGCAGTTACTTTTACGCTCACAGTTTACTTCTCTTTTTTAGATAACGGATTTTATAATGCTGCCAGTCAAACTTCTTAGTAAATGAACATCTACTACACCATACTATTTCTTACACCAGTGCTCATCATATATAGTTACAGAGCTGTTCATATAGTGACTGAAAATATGACACCAAGGCTGAAATGGACCGTAAGGATTACCTATCTCTTGTTAACTATTTTGGTGTACATATCTACTACTTATTTAGCCGTTAATAGAGAAGACTATGAGGGAAATGAAGCCATTAGGAGTTACACTATTATAGGTGCCATTACTTTATCCGTTACTATTTTAAGCATCTCTGTGGTCCAACTCATAGCTGACCTCATACTAGGTGTGCGCATGGCCACCAATAGTTTGTCGAGTTCGTCTAACCCTGGTGAGCCTATTTCTAGATGGACTTTTCTTTCTAAGGTGGCTCTAGGTGCAGGTGGAGTTATGTTGGGTTCATTTCTTTATGGCACTACTAAAGGTGTTTACGGATGGAGAATCCTACGAAATCAACTCTCCTTTAAAAATCTACCTCAATCATTTGATGGCGCCAGAATAGTTCAGATTTCAGACCTTCATTTGGGCAGTTTTAGAGAAAACTTTGCTCCCTTAGAAGAAGCAGTACAAATGATAAATGAACTCAGCCCTGATTACATCGTTTTTACTGGAGACCTAGTTAACGAAGACCCTCAGGAAGCTGCTCCATGGATAAATGTGTTCACCAAACTCAAGGCTAAGAGTGGTAAGTATGCTATTTTAGGAAACCATGATTACCGGTGGGGTAAATCAGACCCAGATAAAGAAGCTGTCAATAGACTAGCCGTGAGAGATATTCTAGAACAAATGGAACTCACACCGCTTCTTAATGAGCATAGAGTGCTAGAGAAAAACGGAGAAAAAATAGGTTTAGTAGGGGTGGAAAATTGGGGGTATTCGCCACAGGGCTGGTTTCCTACCTATGGAGATTATAAAAAGTCTGTAGCGGGAATGGAAGAAGTGCCGTTTAAGATTTTACTGAGCCATGACCCTACCCACTGGGAACACCATATTAAAGGTAAGGAGGCTGTAGATCTTACTTTATCTGGGCATACACATGGTGGCCAGATGGGAATTACTATTCCTGGATTATTTGAGTTTAGCGTTGCAAAGTTCTTATACAAACGTTATGCTGGGCTTTATACCGAAGGAGATCAGCAGCTATACATTAACCGCGGAATGGGCTTTCTTATATTTCCAGGCCGCGTAGGCATGCCACCAGAAATTACCCTGCACGAATTAAAAAAAGCGTAACTCATGGCACAAAATAATTTTACAGAGGCGTCTATTCTTCAATTCAACTATTACAAGAGCCTAGGAGAAAAAACATTTGATCAGCTCAGTGATGAGGAATTATTCTGGCAGTATAACACTGAGAGTAACAGCATAGCAGTAATAGTAAATCATCTACATGGAAACATGCTTTCTAGGTGGACGGATTTTCTAACCACAGATGGAGAAAAAGAATGGAGGAATAGAGATCAGGAGTTTGAAGATATTATAACTACAAGGAAAGAACTCCTAGGCAAATGGAACTCAGGCTGGGCATGTCTCTTCAAAGCGCTAAGCACTGTGAATGAATCTAACTTTAATCAACTTATCTACATCCGAAACCAAGGCCACACCATTACAGAAGCTATTCTAAGGCAATTAGCACATTACTCCTACCATGTAGGAGAAATAGTGTACATAGGTAGAATGATTAAAGGTGCAGAATGGCAGAGCTTATCCATAGCCAAAGGAAATTCTCAAGCTTACAATGCAGAGAAATTTTCTCAAGAAAAAAAGAAACAGCATTTTACTGAGGAGTTTTTAAACAAGTCTAAGAAAAAAAATAGGTCGTTTTAGAAATTAAGTAACTCTTAATGACTTAGATTGCATACTCAACTAATCAAAACAAACGAATAAAATGGAATGGTTCTTAAAAGTAGTTAGAGACAACTATGCAAATTTTGAAGGTAGAGCACGCAGAAAAGAATACTGGATGTTTTTCCTGTTTAATGTGATTTTCGCTTTTGCGGCTGCAATTCTAGACAATGTCTTGGGTCTATCGTTCGAGGGAATAGGCTATGGGTTTATTTACTTAGCCTATGCGCTCGCCCTTTTTATTCCTGGTCTAGCCGTGGCAGTGAGAAGACTGCATGATACCGGGAAATCTGGATGGTGGTTACTTCTAGCTTTTATTCCGTTAGCAGGAATTGTAATATTAGTCTTTATGTGTTTAGATAGTCAGCCCGGCCAGAATGAATACGGGCCAAATCCTAAAAATGTAGGTGATGGCTTTAATAGTTCTGACATGGCGATAGACGAAAATATATAAACAACTTTCGTAAAGTAAATTCTCAAAAAAGGCCTTCTTCTTGAAGGCCTTTTCTTTATTCCAGATTGCTAGTTGAAAAGCCTTAGGAAAAGCACGAAAGTGATTCTTTCGTGAGCCCAAATAGCTCCAAGGTGAACCTTTCGATATAACTAACGGAAGTTATCTCTCGTTCTTTGTACTATTAATAATTAGGAAGGATGGCTGTATACCAATTTTATAAAGAGCAGAAATTAAATACTACCGTAGAGGAGATTTGGAGATTTATATCTTCTCCAAGAAATTTAAAAGAGATTACTCCAGATTACATGGGGTTTGAAATCACTACAGATCACCTCAGTGACATCATGTATCCTGGTATGATTATCAGTTATAAAGTGAGTCCTGTTTTAGGTCTAAAAATGACTTGGGTAACTGAAATAACTCATGTAGAAGAGCATGATTTCTTTGTGGATGAACAAAGAAAAGGTCCTTACAAGATGTGGCATCATGAGCACAAGCTCATAGAAACTGAAGATGGTGTAATTATGACTGATCTCATCACCTACGAGCCACCATTCGGGTTTTTAGGTGCTATAGCTAATAAGCTATTTATTAAAAAGCAACTGGGAGAAATTTTTGACTACAGAACTAAGGTTCTAGACGAAAAATTCAACAAACCTTCTAGAAACACTGTCAAAGAAAATAGAAAATCCGCATAATATAATATAGTTGATAATTACCACTAAGGTAAAATTAGATTTGGTTAGTTAAGCACCCTGAGGAGGGTGCTTTTTTTATGGCCTAGAAACTCTTACATTTAAGGCTTGGCTTTAAACCTTTATAATTTGCAGTTCATGAAACACTTCATACTCGTTATGGTTATAGTTGGTTTGTTTTCGCGTTGCAACGCTGATTCAACTCCTACTAAAACCAATGAAACTACACCTCAATCTGTGGTGAATTCCTACCATGATTTTACCACTCCCACCCCTTTTCAACAAGCAGGTGAGTGCATGATAGAGCTTAAAGAAGGCTATAAAGTGTGGACCAAGCGTATAGGTAATAATCCAGACATGAAAGTACTTCTCCTGCACGGTGGCCCTGCACTCACGCACGAATACATGCTGTGTTTTGAGAGCTTTTTTCCTAAGGCTAACATAGAGTTTTACCATTATGACCAGTTGGGTTCTGCCTACTCAGACCAGCCCACTAATGATAGCCTGTGGACCATAAGCCGTTTCGTGGAAGAGGTAGAACAAGTGAGGCAGGCCTTAGATCTGGATTCTACTAATTTTTTCCTTCTAGGTAATTCATGGGGTGGGATTTTAGCTATGGAGTATGCCCTAAAGTACCAGCAGCACATGAAAGGAATGGTGGTGTGCAATATGACAGCAGACTTCGATAAGTATGAGGCGTACAATAAAAAATTGCGTGGGCAAATGCGCCCTTCCTTAGTAGACTCCTTGCAAGCTTTTGAAGATGCCAAAGACTATCATAATGAGGAATATCTAAACCTAATAACTGAAGAATTTTACACCAAACACATATTGAGATTTCCTACTGATGAATGGCCAGAACCCGTAAACCGAAGCTTTAATAATGTGAACGGTTATGTATACGAATACATGCAAGGCCCAAGCGAATTCGTGCCTGGTGGAATTCTAAAGCACTGGTCTGTGTGGGATGATCTGCATACGTTATCTGTTCCTACTCTTATGGTAGGTGCCAAATATGATTCTATGAACCCTAAAGAAATGGAAGAAATGAGTCATCTGGTTCAGAATGGCCAATACCTTCACTGCCAGGGCAGCCACCTGTCTATGTGGGACGATCAAGAACGGTTTATGAATGGGGTGATTGAGTTTATAACTGGGGTAGAATGAGAAGCCTTTTCACTCTATTAGCCTTCTTTTATATTATCCAAAAAGGCTTTACTCAAGAAAATATTGACTGCAGTATTGAAGTAGAACTTTCTTTAGCACCAGAGAAATGGGTTGAAAAAGATCTGGGAGCTAGAGACTTAATAAATGACACCATCTGCAAAAAATCAGTACTAATAGACACCTGTATCTGGAAAGACATTAGCCATTCAAATTTTGCTATAAAAAAAGGGTTCTATAAGTTTAAGCACATTGATTCTACTTTTTCAATGTCTATCACTCTTGAAAGAAAAATGAATGGTTACGATCATTTGTATAAGGAAGTTACCGGGAAAAAATTCAAAGGAAATTCTAAGCCATTGGCTTCAGATTTAGTTTATAACCAATTAATCATAGAGACTTTAAACCAACTATATGAAGACTCCACAAATAATGATCTAACTGAAAAGTACACAGGAATCTATAATTCAGAATCCATTTTAGCCTTTGAAATACGTTCAAAGGAAGATATTCTAATCATGAGAATTGACAATTTTAATTCATCTAAAAGTATAGAAGGTACTGCATGGTTTAAAATAAATTCAGATAGAAATTTTCTTATGGTTTCACTGATCAAAGGTGTCGGAAAGCCTGCAGATATAGAAGAGCGTCAAGAGATAGAGGATGAAATATCAAGTTGGTTTCTACTCAAAGATGATTTTAGCTCAAGCCATTGAACTAACTGAATTAAATTCTACTACCCCATTCCTCAAGCTCCTTTTTACTCCATAACTCAGGAAAGAAAATTCTTCTTTGGCTGCTAGGGTGCATGTACTTTTTCCAGTCGCTTCCACCTGTGGCTTCTATGGTTTCTTCATCGGAGTCTAGATATTTAGCCGCTGCATTTAAGTGTGCCATTACCCATTCTACATTTACAGTATGATCATAATGGCGCATGGCTTTTACCAATTTTTCATCTGAACGTACCTCTTCTGGAAGACTCTTAAACTTAGCATAAAGGTTAGTGGTATTTCTTTCCTTCATAAACGCTATGAGTTCTGATTTGTACTTCTTTTCAAACTCACTGAGCATTAAAGACTTTTCTCCTGTTTCATAATTCTTTCCTGCAGCCTGCCAGTACATGTGCTCGAAGGCGTGTTCATAAGGCGTGTTTCTATCTATGTTAGCCCTAAACCCATAATCTATAAGATTTATAAGTTCAGTAGAGGCTATTTCTATCATTCTGTACTGACCGCTCTGAAAGCCACTAGCAGGAGAAAGTGAGGTTCTGAAATCTAGGTACTGCTGCTTTTCCATGCCATCTCCCATAATTTCGAATGAGGCAGATAATACATTAAAGTACCTAGATATGCGGTCTAAACGCATGGTAAACTCCTCTGCAGAAATTTGATTCTTTTCAGAAATCTGAGTCATTTCTCTCAAGATCATTTTAAAGAGCAGTTCATTTATCTGATGGTACATAATGAATATTTGCTCGTCTGGCACATCGGTTTTAGGGCGCTGGAGTGCCAGTAAACTTTCTACATTAATATACTCCCAGTAAGACACTGGCTCATTAGAATCTGTTCCGTTGGCAGCTAAAAATGGGCAGCCCATTTCAGAATTTGTTGACTTTAAATCTTGACTCATCTTTTCTAATCTATAAAGCGAAGTTAAGAACTATTAAAACTCAAAATATGATTTTCATCAGTTCTATAAGTTTAACTCTGCGCTCAAGGTGCAGAGCTCAGAAAGAATAAGTTTCTTTGTGAACTATGGAAGAGATTAAAGACAGAAAAGACATCAGAAAGCTAGTGGGTATATTCTACGGCACCATTAGAAAAAATGAAGTATTAGGGCCCATTTTTAATAAGGCCATTCCCGAGGAAACTTGGGAAGCCCACATGGAAAAGATAACAGACTTCTGGGATTCTGCTGTGTTCGGCACTATGACATTTAAAGGTAACCCAGCTACAAAACACGTGGAGTTAGACAAGGCAAATAATTACAGCATTGACCAGAAGCACTTTGCCATTTGGCTCACTCACTGGAAAGAAATTATAGATGCCAATTATACTGGAGCTGTAGCAGAAAACATGAAACTCAGAGCTGAAAAAATGGCTACTGGTTTATATCTAGGCATGTGGCACCATAAGCCAGATGAATTAAAACCAGAAGTTTAAATAGAACTACTTACGCTTGCCTTTGCTCTTCCTAGGGTCTTTATATGGTTTATTAGAATCTTTGGTAGACTGAAAATCTACACCACCCTGAAATTCCCAGGTTCCCTTTTTCAGAAGATAGGCGTCAAACGTACCGTCTGGACCATAAAACATATAGTTCCCTTCCATTTCTGGAGATCTAGGTGTAAGGTGGTCTAAAATAACACGATTAGATTTTTCCTGCCACCGCACAGTCATGCTCACTTCTGCACTGAACTCAAATATCACTCTCTTTTTTACTCCTTTCTCTGTCTTAAAAATAGGAGCTCCCAGCCGCACCTCATCATTAGTGAACGTAACCACATCCATGTATTTTTTAGTAGAAGCCTTACTAAATGGGCTGTAACCGAGCAGTGTGTAGTGTGGTGTTTTATTCTTTTTGACTGTTATAATATCGTAGTATAAACAGCCATACCACTGATCTACATCTAAATAACGGTTGTCCATTTTACGTTCTTCCCTACTGGCTTTTTTGAATTCTGTAAGTTTATTTGAATCAGAATTTTTATCAGACTGCAATACATAACAGTAAAATTTATTTACGCCATTGCTCAATGGCACATTCCAATTGAACAGTACAAAAGCATTATCCTCTGGACGCAAGATGGCCATTTTTTTGACCTTTGAAAACGGGTAATCATATACATGAGAATGAATAAGCTCACTTCGTAATAATGTGTTCAGATCTTCGGAAAACTTGAGCTTATCTGCATCAGACTCAGACTGGCCTATGCCATTAAGCAGTGTAACTATACTGTCTTCTAGCAGTTCAGGTGTCATATTCGCGTTGCAACGCAAAGACATACCAATAACTAAAACCGAAATCAAAATGTATTTCATCTAGTACTTAACTTATGATTTTAAGAGAAATTGTTTAGGCAAAAAAAAGGCCAAATCTCAATGATTCGGCCTTAGTTAATTCTTTTTACTCTGTTTTACAAGTGCATAAACTCTTTCTTAGCCAAAAGCTGATCCTCTGTTTCTTCATGGTCTGGGTCATCTACACAGCAGTCTACAGGACAAACAGCGGCACACTGAGGTTCATCATGGAACCCTACACATTCCGTGCACTTGTCTGTAACTATGTAGTAGACATCCATGCTACCTGGTTCATTTTCAGCAGCAGCATCATAAGTGTTTCCCATAGGTGTGGTAAGTGTTCCTTCTAAGTTCGTTCCATCACTCAACTTCCACTCTAAGGCACCTTCATATATGGCATTATTCGGGCACTCAGGCTCGCAAGCTCCGCAGTTAATGCATTCATCAGTTATCATTATAGCCATGATCTTCTATTCTTTACTTTTGCATGCAAATATACGCTCATCGTGTGAGTGTTTATTCATGCTAATCATCACATTGCTATCAAATAATTGTTAATGGCTTCCATAGAAAATAAGGTAAATACACTGGCTAAACTGGGATCACTGTTTGGGCATCTTTCTAATTCTAATCCATGGCCTGGCTATGAGTGCGGTGTGAATGAAACGGAATACAGCAGTGGCTTAGAAGCCATAACAGCTGCTGTGCACCATAATGGATGGTTTACCGCAGAAAGTGTAAGAAAAGCTTTAAAGGCTTGGTCAGAAGAATTGACAGAGACTAAGTTAAACAATTGGTTAAGCAGGTATTCCACTAATAATAATTCGTCTAGCACAGTAGCTATCATAGCTGCAGGAAATATTCCGCTAGTAGGTCTTCATGATTTAATTTCAGTCTTAGTCTCTGGAAATAAGGCTTTACTCAAAGTGTCTAGCAAAGACACGGTGCTTATGCTCATGGCTGTGAACTACCTTAAACTTCTAGATGAGCACTTAGGAAATTCTATAACTGTAAATCATGGAAAACTCAGTGAATTTGATGCAGTAATAGCCACTGGAAGTAACAACTCGGCTAGATATTTTGACTACTACTTTAAAAACAAACCATCTATTATTCGGAAAAACAGAACGTCTGTAGCTATTCTTACTGGTTCTGAATCTGAAAGCGAGCTGCATGGACTAGCGGAGGATATTTTTACCTATTACGGTTTAGGGTGCAGAAACGTAACCAAGCTGTACCTTCCTCAGGCCTATGATTTAGATAAGGTGTTTAGGGCTTTGTATGCTTTTAAAGACATAGCTAACCATAATAAGTATGCTAATAATTATGATTACCACAGGGCCATTTGGCTTATGAATAATGTAGATCTGGTAGAAAATGGTTTTATTCTACTTAAACAAGATTCTTCTTTAGTCTCTCCTGTAGGCTCGCTTTTTTATGATTATTACCAAGATGAAAAAACACTTAGAGATGAACTAAATACTCAGAAAGATGAAATACAGTGTGTGGTTTCTTCTAATGATATACCGTTCGGTCAAGCACAGAAACCAGGGCTTTCAGATTATGCAGATGGTGTGGATGTTCTAGAATTTCTTTTAGCATTGCCATAAGAATTGAGATTTTAACTGAATTTATACAACATTACGTCAGCAGATTTGATTACTTCTTGTTACGCAGTGCTTATCTTCGCCAATTAGACGAACAAACATCACCCCATACCTAAGATGAAACACCTTCTAGTTTTTTTATTGATAGCAGCTACATTTACTCAATGCTCTACAGATGTAGACTTAACCGCACCTTATGAGGACATTACTGTTGTATATGGATTAATGGATCAAACTCAAGATATTCAATTTGTTAAGATTAACAAAGCATTTCTTGGGGATGCTGCACTGGCCGATATGGCTCAAGTGAGAGACAGCATAGAATATGATGAAGGTCAGATTTTAAGCAAAAGAATTGAAGAATGGAGTGGAAACTCATTGATTAGAGAGTTCGAACTAAAAGATACTTTAGTTACAGCTGTAAATCCCACTATTTTTTATAATCCTGGATTTACAGATCCTGAAAGAACCGTTTTCTATTTCGAAACACCTTCTGGCTTTAGTCCTGACAATGAATACCGATTGGTCATAGATTTTGAAAACAAAGAATCTGTAACTGCATCTACTGTACTCATTACTAATAACCCTGTAGGAATCACTAATCCTTCCCAAAACAATCCAGCACCTCAGATTTCCTTCGCTACTAGTCAGAGTTCTATAAATGGATCTTACCCTAATTTCACTTTTAGATGGTTTCCAGAAGATGGAGCAAAGCGATATGAACTGAGTTTAGAGTTTACTTACATAGAGCACCTTTGGACTACTGAAAGTCACACTAATTTGGTCTCTTCTGAAGAAAAAGTGCTTAGCTGGAACCTAGGCAGTGTAATAGTACCTGAAAATGCAGGAGGAGATAATTTAGACAAAGTGATCAACGGAGAACAATTTTACACATTTGTAGCATCCCAGTTAGAGGTTAACCCATTAGTGACAAGAGAAGTAGGAGTGTTAAATGAAGAGGTAGCTATAAACTACTACTCTGTCTTTAATTTTGTTTTAGCCGTGGGAGATGAAGACCTCAATTCCTATATAGAGTTTAGTGAGCCAGTAACCAGCCTGGCTCAAGAAAAGCCACAATGGACTAATGTAAATAACGGTCAAGGACTTTTTAGTTCTCGGTTAATTCAAATGTCTGACAATGTTAAAATTGAAAATAATAGCCTTAGAGAACTATGCACTGGTCAGCATACATTTGGTTTAAATTTCTGTACTAAAGATTTAGCTTATGATGACGAAACGTACTTTTGTAATTAACATTTAAACAACACAGCCCTTAAAAATAAAGTGACTCTCTAACTGTTACTTACCCCCTAAGTGTACCAAGTACACATTTAAAAGTTTTGTTATTCGATTTTTCTCTCTATATTTAGAATACCCAAGACTGAATGACTCAATTTAATATAAATACCCGAAGGGCGCATTATCGCCTTGAAAACGGTATACTCATATGTGAGCTTAAACCGGATCTAATCATAGATCTTAAAGCTTCAGTGAGTCTAGTTAATGAGAGAATCAAAATCACGAAAGGTCATAAATTTCCGTTTATGATTTCTATTAAAGATTACCTGCTTTTAGATAATGATGCTTTTAAATATTTTGGAACTCAAGAAGGGGTGCAGAACTTACTAGCTTGCGCAGTCATAATTGACTCTCCACTCCAAAAAATACTCACTAATTTCAGCTTGTTCTTCTATAAAAACTCTGTCCCTTTTAGGATCTTTAATCAAGAAAAAGAGGCCCAGTTATGGTTGTTTGATTATGCTAAGAATAATATGGAATATACTGGAGATGACCTATTGTCTTCTAAAATCACCATTCCTTAAAGCTGAAAGAAATTGAGCCCAGGCAAAGGGATTAAGCAGGCTAAGGTTTTGTGCAGTCCCCATGCTCTGCAGCCTTAGTGCTTCTGCATTCATAGCATACTTCGCAGATGCTGCGGACTCTGGACCTAAAAATTCCATTCTTTTTTGCATCTCCACTGGATCCAAGTTTCTCTGTTGTCTGGCTAAATTATCATCAGGCAACTCTAAGGCTAAAAATTCCCTTGCAAAACTTGCTTTTGAAGGCCAAGGATAAACTTGAGTTACTTCTAGCTGGACTGTATCTGGCGCTATGAGCTGAACTATGTTCATCAAATCTCCTTCCGCATCAAGTGGTATTGTGTAAGTCACATTTCTATAACCTATGTTGGAGAACATAATGGTATCTCCTTTAAAAGCAGGTAGCGTGAAAAAGCCCAAGGCATTAGAAATTACACCTGTATTATCTCTCGTCCTGAAAATATTTGAGTAAGGAACTGGCATTAAACTGTCTCCAGTAACTAAAACACCACTTAGTTGTATCACTTCAGGAGTAATGATAGAATCATTTGGTCCAACTTCAGACTGGGCGTTAACAGAATGCACACTGAAAATGATAATACTAAATACTAAAGTGCTAATAACGCTGTGCCTCATAACTACAAATTTAATCGAAATATTTGATCTATACCTCTATAAGACGACTCAGCATATCATCAATTTCTAATTCACAGTTAATAACTGTTAAGCTGTTTGAGTTTTAAACTCAGAGGTAAAGTGAAACTCTATTTCCGGATAGTTCTGACGCTCCATATTTAGGATAAACTCTGAAGGTGCTAAGTACACGTCATTTCCATCTTTATCCTTCAATATTTCTTGATTCTTTATTCGAATAAATTCGGCCAGCTTATCATCATTATCTGATGTTATCCAGCAGGCTTTAAAATAATTCTTAGCTTGAAAATCACACTGTGCACCATACTCATTCTCCAGCCTATATTTAATTACTTCAAACTGGAGCTCTCCTACTGTACCTATAATTTTTCTGCTTCCTACTGGCATAATAAATAACTGAGCCACACCTTCATCTGTCAGCTGCCTCACTCCTTTTTCCAGCTGCTTTGACTTCATAGGGTCTTTATTAATTACTTCCTTAAACATCTCTGGAGAAAAGCTCGGTATTCCCTGAAACACCATCTTCTCTCCTTCGGTCATAGTGTCTCCTATTTTAAAATTACCTGTATCATAAAGCCCTATAACATCTCCTGGAAACGCCTCATCTACTACACTTTTAGACTGTGCCATAAAAGTAGCAGGGTTAGGGAACTTCAGTTTTTTCTCTAGCCGCACATGGTTATAAAATGTATTTCGTTCGAAGGTGCCTGAGCACACTCTTAGGAAGGCTATTCTATCCCTATGTCTAGGATCTATATTGGCATGGATTTTAAAAATAAATCCTGTAAACTTTTTCTCAGTTGGAAGTACCGTTCTAATATTAGTATCTCTGGGTTTAGGAGAAGGAGCTATCTCTATAAATTTATCCAGCATTTCCTGTACACCAAAATTATTCACCGCGCTCCCAAAAAACACAGGAGCTACTCTGCCAGCTCTGTAATCCTCCACATCTAACTCATCATAGACACCCTGAACAAGTTCTACCTCACCTTTTAACTCATCTGCAGCGTCATCTCCTATGTGTTTGGCTAAATTAGGATCATCCACACCGTCTATGGAAACTATAGTATTAGCTATCTTAGTTTTCTGGCCATCAAAGAGATTTAGGCTTTGATCATAAATCTTATACACTCCTTGAAAAGTACTTCCTATACCTATAGGCCAGGACATTGGCCTCACCTTTATATCTAGCTTATTCTCTAATTCATCTAATAAATCGAAAGCATCTCTACCTTCTAAATCCATCTTATTTACAAAAACTATTACAGGCGTATCTCTCATTCGGCACACTTCCATTAGCCGCTCTGTCTGAGCCTCCACACCTTTAACACAGTCTATTACTAGAATTACGCTATCCACCGCGGTTAAAGTTCTGTAGGTGTCTTCTGCAAAATCCTTGTGACCAGGTGTATCTAGGAGGTTTATAAGCTTGTCTTTGTAGTTAAAAGCCATAACTGAGGTAGCTACAGAAATTCCTCTTTGGCGCTCTATGTCCATAAAATCTGATGCCGCGCCTTTTTTGATCTTATTATTTTTTACCGCACCTGCAGTTTGAATAGCTCCACCAAAAAGAAGTAATTTTTCAGTGAGTGTAGTTTTACCTGCATCTGGGTGACTTATAATGCCAAATGTTTTTCTTTTTTCTATCTCTTGGGCTAAGCTCATGTTTTATTATTGGGTGCGCAAAAGTATGAAAGCCTTAGCCTCTTCCCTACTCGCTTCGAATATTCGTTAACTTTGGAAAAAGCGGAAAAATGAAAACCATATTATTATCCATTCTTTGCGTTGCAATGGGCATCTATTGCAACGCACAAAACTCACTTTCTCAAATAGAACTGGAAACATTCGTAACAGGATATAACAGCCCAGTAGGAATCTATAATGCTGGGGATGAGCGACTATTTATACTAGAACAGTCCCAAGGAGACATAGAAATAGTAGACCTTCAGGGAAATTATATAGGAAAGTTTCTAGACTTGACAGGATTACTTTCTACTGGTGGAGAGCGTGGTTTATTAGGACTGGCATTTCATCCAGATTATTCCTCTAACGGGAAGTTTTATGTGAACTACACTGATGTGGCTGGAAATACTGTGGTAGAAGAATACACCGTGAGCTCGGACCCGAATGTGGCAGATGCCACTAGCGGAGAGGAAATTATTTCCATTACCCAAGATTTTTCAAATCATAATGGTGGGCACATCGCTTTTGGTGCGGATGGGTTTCTTTATATAGGTATGGGTGATGGCGGTAGCGCTGGTGACCCTAATAATAGGGCTCAAAATGGTGCCTCCTTACTGGGCAAAATGCTCAGAATTAATGTGACTGGAGATGGCACTTATTCTATACCTGCAGATAATCCATATCTGGGAAATGCTAATGTCTTAGATGAAATATGGTCTATTGGCTTAAGAAATCCTTGGAAATTTAGTTTTGATAATTCTACTGGAGATTTATGGATCGGAGATGTAGGACAAAGCGAAATCGAGGAAATCAACTTTGAACCAGCTACCAGCACTGGTGGAATTAATTATGGATGGAAGTGTTTTGAAGGAACCCAACCTTACGCTAATACTTCGCAATGTGATGGTTTAGCTCTTGTTGATCCTGTGGCTGAATATGAACATTCTTTTCCAGATGGACCATGCAGCATAACAGGAGGTATCGTTTATAGAGGAAGTCAATTTCCAAATATGCAGGGGAACTATATTTTCACAGACTACTGTGATGCTAAGTTCTACTCACTTTATCCAAATGGAAATGGTGGTTACGATGAGGAGCTTCTTTTACTTGCAGGCCAGTTTGGTTTCGTAGCCTTTGGTGAGGATATGAATAATGAACTATATGTGGTAAATGCTGGAGGTTCTATTTACAGAATTACAGATCCATGTTCAGAACTGAATGTAAGTCTAGTAGTAAATGAAAATGAATTAGTAGCATCAGGCGCTGCTGGATATGAATGGCTTCTAGATGGTACTAACATTCCTAACGCTTCAGGCAGTATGTACACACCGAGTTCGAATGGCAGCTATTCAGTTAGAGGGTTCACAGAAGATGGCTGCGAGGCTACCACCACATCCATCAGTCTAGCGGCAGGTGGTCTTTATTTACGAGGTTGTACTTTAGAGTGTGCTTCTAATTATAATCCTGATGCGGTTATAGATGATGGCAGTTGTGCCCAAGAAGCTACATGTGGTGGATCCTTCTGCGCTGGTGATCTCAATGGTGATGGAGCCATTACCATAGGAGACCTTTCTGGATTTTTAGCCGCATTTGGAAATCTGTGTGATTAATCTATATTTGCGCTCCTTGGAAAAATAGATTTTAATAGTCACTAAGCGCACACCATTTATTGTGTTAGTGAAATTTAAAAAATATTACTCAGGGATTAGCTCTCTAGTTAACCATTGGGTTCGCTAGAGTGTGTGATACATCAATTAAGATAAATGGGGGATTAGCTCAGTTGGCTAGAGCGTTTGACTGGCAGTCAAGAGGCCACCGGTTCGAATCCGGTATTCTCCACATTTTTTATTTGTAGAATTTATTCTGCAAACCACTTTTTCTCTACAGTTCCATTCTCATAGAGCAAGAATAACAGCTCATTACTATCTGGATTACACTCTTGGCCTAAAACATTTTTTATACTTATTACCTCTCCCCTTTCTTTATCTTTTTTTACCTCAAGCACATTATTGGCATCACATTCCGAAAGCTCTAGTTCATAAGCTGCAGAGAATATCTCTTCTTCCAAGGTGTAGAAAGAACTATTTAAACCTAAATCATAGTTACCTCCGCTATAATAGCCATTGGTCATAAATACTATACCGATGTTTTCTGTAGTATTCACATACATATCACTTATAAGCCCGTATGCCTCACCTGGGTGGCCAGCCATTTCTAAATCTCCAAAAACCACATCTGCACCTTGCGTGTTAGTGGTTAAATGTATCCCTAGCCCCCATGAACTGAATAGCCCAAAGTAATTATTCCCGTTACTTCCATCATAAGTATACTGAGGAGTTAGCATTAGTTCAACGGTCTCGCTACTCAATATCTCTACATCTGAGCCATTCACTTCTACAGTCCCTAAATCCAGCAATACTGCCATAACTTGCGCCAAATCTACCGCGCTCAAACGGCACCCGCCATGCGGTGAAAAAATAACAGCGTTAGTTCCTGGAGTGTACAAACTATAATCAGGAGATTCTAGTGGGCCACCACCGAAGTCATCAGACTGTGCAGCAGAATCTCTGTATAGAGTAGCTAGGTGTTCTAACTCTATATCATATAAATTAAATCCACCATTTAACTCTAGTGGTTCAAAGAGGATTTGATCCATATACAGATCAAATCTCTGGTTAGCTACAGCCTCTATTACTGTGCCTAATAGCCCAAAATTAATGTTAGAATAATTAAAATAAGTCCCTGGCTCTATCGAGTTGAACATATCTGCAGTATAATAATCTCCCGTATTTAATAGCACTTCCTCTACACTAATAGGCGGAAAGCTAGAATATGAAGCCGATAAAAAATCACCATACCCTGAACCATCTACTATAGAAGACTTATGGCTTAGTAACATTTTAGCAGTAATAGCCACCTCTGGAAAACTTGGATTTCTCACCTCATAGCCTAAATAAGTACTAATGTCCTCATCTAAATCTAAAAGCCCTGTTTCATACAGCTTCATGGCCCCTATAGTAGTTAAAGCTTTAGAAATAGAAGCTATTCTATAAATGGTATTGTCATTAATTTCTACACCAGAGTTGATGTTTTGTACTCCGTAATGGTAAGAATTAGTTTCAGCGTTGCAACGCGTAACTACACTTGCTCCAACCTGAGAATGATCAATACAAATTTGGTTTAAAGTTTCTTGGAATGTCTGAGAACGAACTCCAGAGAAAATAAACAGTAAAAGAATTACAAGAAAAATATTTAACTTCATGGATTAAATTTTAGTCGATCAAATATATGAAAAGCGGAAGCTGAAGGATACAAAGCATATTGCAATAGCAATTTACGCACTATCTAAAAAAATCATCTTAGTTAAATTCGACCAAAAACATCTAGTCAACTGACTTACAAATTGTATTCTAGTAGAACCTTGAACGACTTAAAATATCAATAAGTTCTTCACGATAATCAGGAGAATTATAATTCAAACAAATAGTAAAATCATGATTGTTCTGCAATGTCGAATAAAAAATTTGACTAAGTTTTAATGTGCCATCGTTGGCATATAACCGAGTTTCATAAGAAAGAAATTCTTTTCCTACTAGTTGAGTAGAAATGGTAGCTGTCGTATCCATTTTGATTCCTTCCTTAGAATACACATCACACAATAGCTGCTTTACTCCCTTTACGTTTTGGATCCATTCGCCATTATAGTCTTCCTTAAATGGTTCTACACTAGATTGGAACATATTGAACTCGTCTTTTTCAAAACTGAACAGATAGTTATCTAGATTTTCAGAATTACTCTGCTTAGAGACGTTGGTAGAGTCATTCGATGATTCCTCTTGTTCCATTTTAGTCAATGTCCAATCAGAAGGCACTACTATTGTCCAACCAATAACTTCATTTGAATGAACATAACCTTTTTCAACCCGTTCTACTTCATTCGAGCATGAAGAAAGCAAAATGAATAGCCATATTATACAAATTCTCTTCATTTACTCTAGGTTTAGAGAGAGGAAATACCTTTTCCTAACTTTGATTAATCGAATTCTAATTTCCTGTTCTTTTCCAGTGATCTTGACTTTCTGGTCAAAATCAGACGAAAAATTAAGGGAAGAGGAATCAATCAATCGATTATTCCAATATTCTCTAAGCTTTGAAAGACTTTTATCTCCTCGCACCTGATATATCGTTTTTCTTATGGTATCATTTGAAAAGCTATACCCGAAGTCTTTAAGAATGATCTTATCACATTTAACCTTTCTTATTTTTACGGTTCCTTTAGAATACGTAGAATCTGGAAGAGTTATCAAAGTTAGGCTAGGATTAAATTGATCTCCTGGGATTAGAAGTTTTGATAACTTTCCATTTCTTTGAAAATGTGCAATCTCTATATCGTCCTGAGCGCACAGATGATTTGAAAGAAATAAAGCTAGAAAGGCTAAGACAGTTTTCATGGCAATTAAAAAAGCTCTAATGAGAAACCATTAGAGCTTTAAAATTAAGTTTGAGAGATCTTATTGACCAGTTACAATAGTCGTATAAGTTGTCTTGAACAACTGTGTTTTTACTCTGTAATCAACAGTAGCTATTTTTGTAATACCACCATTTTTAGCAGCTTTTGATATGGAAAGATCAATATCTTTTTTCCCTAACAAACCTACTTCAACAGAAACCTCTCCAGTTTTAGAGCTTGCATTATCTGTTACTAATAATGGGTATGTCGATACGTATGTACAAGAACTGAAGATCGTTGCAATCGCAATAGATAAAATTATTAATATATTTTTCATTTTTCTTCTTATTTAAATTATTCTCCAGTTACTATAAATTCTGCTTTCGTAAACAGGTAAAAGTTAGTGATTTTAAGATCTACAGTAGATACTTTACTAATATTTCCGTTTTTGATGGCCTCTACGACACCATAATTTTTGTTAGTAACAAAAAGCCCCATTCCTGGATTACCTACTCCGGCTGCACCAGCTATTATAGTTGTTTCAGAATTTCCGACTTTATTTCCCAATGCATTATTTGTTACTGCAAACGGCATAGTAACTGAACATGATGAAAGTAGGGCAATCAGACCTACTACTAATATTGTTTGTATATTTTTCATTTTCTAATCTTTAGTGGTTTACTCACCCAAAAGGGTAATATGATACTTAGGTACAAAAAACACTTTAACTTTTGTTTCAGCCACACTTAACTTAGAAATGTCTGCTTTCTCCATTAAAGTTTTGTAAGAGATATCGAAATCATTGCTTGGCTTGACCACGAACGTTTTGGACTTGCTACCCACTGGATTATTTGTCAGTACCACAGTATGCGCAACGGTACATGAAGCGAACATAGCAGCAGAACCCAATACAAGTAAGGAATTTTTGATTGTTTTCATTGTTTAATTAAAATTAAATTTAGTTTGCAATATTAGTTAAATCTTTTAGAAACTAAGACAAATTAACCAATTGAATATTCAGCAATTATCAAAGAGGCCTTAATCGTCTATTTATAGGATTAAAAAATTAAGACTTGATTTCTAATCTAGCCCTAAATGGTGACTTCCGAATTCAAATAATCGTCTGCAATTCTATAATGAAACAAAAATAAATGACCTTATTCAACGCTGATTTATAATTTAATTTTACTTTTGTCGTCCTAATTTTGGTGAGGTGGGTGAGTGGCTTAAACCGCATGTTTGCTAAACATGTGAACTGGAAACGGTTCCGGGGGTTCGAATCCCCCTCTCACCGCCACTTTTAAGACCATTTGATGTAAAATCAACTGGTCTTTTTAGTTTCTTGTAATTGTTTACATTGTAAATTCAACAAATGAAATCATCAGTTTTTCTTTTTATTTTACTTTTCTGTCATAGCATCATGCAAGGTCAGAAAACCTTGGCAGAAAACTCGCTCGAACTAAACGTAGATCCCATAGGTTGTATAATTTTAAAACCTAATCTAGGCATAGACTACAACTTCTCAGATAAATGGTCTATAGAGACCACAATAGGTTATAGAGTTCCTTATGAATCTGACCTAGTAATTAGGGAGTCTACTCGTTTAGAAATTAACTTAATTCCCAAATACTATTTCGATCAAACCGAAGATTCAAAGGTATACGGTTCCATATTTGCTCGTTTTGCTCAACGCAAAGCCACTACAACTTTATTCACAGAGGAGGAAAGAGACTTCACCAGAACCAAATTTGGAATTGGAATGCTACTAGGTGTTAAGCTAGAGACTGATGTCAATATAATATTCGATGCTAACTTGGGAATTGGTCAGAGTCTTTATCGAGATATAGATTATAATGGTGGATCTGAAGATGATATAATAGAGGATCTTGGAGTTATAGATGTAGGTCTTTTACTCACCGGAAAGATCTCTATTGGTTATAGATTTGGTAAAAACAAAGCTCCTGTAATTACAGAATAGAATTTCAATGTCAATCTTATTTGAGCGCTGAATTAGACTTATTCACTCGAATTCCCTTGGTTAAAAAGGTCAAACAAAGTGAAGATTCAGATTATAAGATGATTTTTACCAAAACAATTTTTTTATTGAATAGTACACACTATCTTTGCGCTCTCAAAATTTTGAGAAGATAACCAGATCGGGGCGTAGCGTAGCCCGGTTATCGCGCCTCGTTTGGGACGAGGAGGTCGCAGGTTCGAATCCTGCCGCCCCGACTAACAGAAAGCCTAGTTTAACGACTAGGCTTTTTTTATGAAGTAAATACTGCTAGAATTAGCTAAACATTTATCAGGTAAAATTTTATTGAAAAGAGTTTTAGATAATTCAGCTAAATACATCACATGCTGATAATTAGTCTAAATTTTTATCTTATAGTTCCTACTTTTACGCTATGAAATCTTGTCTTTTTTGCCTGAGCCTATTACTACTGTACAATTCATTAGATTCTCAAGTTCAATCGAATAGCACTATCCAAAATGTAATTTACACTCTCAATAAATACCATTACGAACCAGTTTCTTTAGATGATCAGTTTTCAGAGTATGTATTTTATGAAACTCTTTCATTATTGGATCCTGAACACTTGATATTTTGTAAGGAAGATATTGAGTTATTATCTGAATATAAGCATGGAATAGATGATCAAATTAATGAAAACTCCACATTGTTTATCAATGAGCTAGAGCATTTTTTTTCTCTTGGTATTGAACGACAAGAATCTCTCTTCGAATCTTTCAGATCTCTTCATTACGATTTAAACTCTCTAGATTCGTTGGAATTAGTGACTAAAGGGCATTATGAGACTTTAGAAATTCTAAATCTCCAACATAAACAGCTTATTCAATTAGAGGTTTTAGACAGAATTATTTTTGAAGAAGAAAAAGCTGTCGTAGATCTTAATGTGGAGGAGATATTTAAATCTTATTTAGATCAAATCATTGATTATAACCTCTGTGAGCTTACTAACAGATTTAGAGAGAAAAGCATAAATGAACTTGTAACTCAAAGATACTTAAACGCTATATGCTCGGCATACGATCCTCACTCCTCCTATTTTTCAGAGCATGGAAAAGAACTTTTGACTACTTCGTTATCCAGCGATGCTATGAATTTTGGTTTTAGCCTTATCCCTTCAGAATTTGGCTATGTAGAAGTATCTGATTTGACTCCTGGAGGTGCAGCCTGGAACTCTAACCAAATCAATGAAGGAGATCTACTAATTTCTGTAAAAGGAAATGGACAATTCCTTGAACTAAAATGTATTTCATGGCAATACTTTGTTGAATTCATGTTAAACTCTAAACTTACTGAAGCTGAATTTCAAATAAGAAAGAAAAACAATGAAGAACTTACTATTGTGTTACAGAAGCAACCTTCACAAATAGAGTCGAATATTATAAAAAGCTACATCCTAGAAACGGAAAACCAGAAATTGGGTTATCTCTATTTACCATCTTTCTATGGAGAAGTATCTGATTCTGGTATTTCAATGAAGGGATGCGCTAATGACGTAACTACAGAACTCATAAGGCTCAAGAAAGAAGGTGTAAATGGCTTAATTTTCGATCTTAGAGATAATACTGGTGGATACATGTTAGAAGCCATTCGGCTGGCAGGAAGCTTTGTAGATCATGGAGCTTTGTCTATAGTTCATAGAAAAGGAGAAGACCCCGTAACTATTAAAGACCCTAACAGAGGAACTTCCTACAGCGGCCTAATGCTAATTTTAGTAAATGGCTACAGCGCATCAGCATCTGAATTATTTGCGGCAGCTCTGCAAGATCAAAATCGAGCAATAATAGCAGGTAGCTCAACCTTTGGTAAGGCATCAATGCAGCGAATCATACCTCTGGAAGATCCAGAAGGAGTAATCCAACCCGAAGAGTTTTTAAAAATTTCTTTTGGGAAATTCTATCGGGTAGATGGGAGCAGCCACCAAAACAGCGGAGTTCAAGTAGACATTAGTATTCCTTCAGAATATGATTTAGTTAGCATTAAAGAAAAAAACTATTCAACAGCACTTTCTAATTCTTCTATAGAAAAGAAAACATATTATTATCCACAAGCAAAGCTTCCAATAAGTAAATTAAAAATAAAAAGCGAAAACAGACAGAAGGAAAGTTTAGCATTTAACCTCATTTTAAAAACACAAAAAACACTAAGAGCTGAAGAGAACTCATACAAAATCCCTATTGGATATAATCAGCTTAAGTCTTTTTATATTATGGATGATAAAACGGTAAATAAAAATAAAAGCTCGAGTAAGCCTATATTTGAAACAAAAAAGCCGGAGCATTTTAAGGACATTTTTCAAGTAAATGAGGAAGAAGATACTGTGATAATGCAAAATATTTCTTCAGACCTATCTATAATAGAGAGCTTTCTTATCTTGACAGACTTTTTAGAAATAAACTAAAACAATTACCAAAATGAAAAGATTTATGTTCACTATGTTCATTGCAACGCTGAGCTTAACAGCTCATTCACAGCAAGAACAACTAGATCATATGAATGAGCTTACCGAAACTTTCGAAAATTTAAAAACAGACCTATGGGGTTATATGAAAGCCATAACTCAAGGAAAAAAAGCCCGAACTGTAGAAAAGAAAAGAATATCTCTAGTAAATCAATACAAAGAAGAAAAGAGCCGTGTGTCCAAAATCAAAAGCTCTGAATTACAAGTTGCTATGATGGACTATCTGGATTTATCAATAACAGTTCTGGATGAAGATTTTAGTAAAATACTGGATATGGAAGATATAGCAGAACAGTCTTATGACGCTATGGAGGCTTACATGATGGCTAAAGAGCAAGCAAGCGAAAAATTAAATCAAGCCTCAGATGAAGTATTAACTGTTCAGGTATCATTTGCTGCTGCTAACGGAATTACCTTACTCGAAGAAGAGGGAGATGAAATCACTAAAAAAATAGAAAAAGCATCGAACGCACTTTCCTATTACAATGAAATATACCTTATTTATTTCAAACCATTTAAACAGGAGGCTTACGCACTAGATGCCATAAATGCAATAGATGTTAATGCTCTAGACCAAAATATTTCTTCTTTAGAAAGTTCTGCAATGGAAGGAATGGCCAAACTAAAAGAATTAGGTTCTTATGAAGGGAACTCAGGTTTAAAAGTAGCCACAGATAAAATGATGAAGTTCTATCTTAAAGAAGCAGAAGAGTCTTTTCCAGACATTAGCCAATTTTTTATGGCTAAAGAGCGATTCGATAAAGCAGCAGAGGTGGTAAACTCTAAAAACAAGAAAAAACTCACTCAAGATGATGTAGACAAGTATAATAGCGCCTCAGAAGAATATAACTCCGCGGTAGAGGCCTATAACTCTAGCATAGAAAAATCAAATGCTGAGCGTGAAAGAACTTTAGAAGCTTGGAACAAAGCGGTAGAAAAGTTCTTCGAGCTACACACAGATTAGCTTCTTTTTTAGGCACTGCCGCTAGCTTTGGACTAATGTTTTAAAACCCCGAGTCTCTTTCTCGGGGTTTTTAATATTCTTCTCACTCATTAGCCCCCTGAGCCACTAGCTCATCTATATCATTATTTACTGATAGTATGAGTAAAGATGTAGCGGTGCAAAACACAGGACTAGTAATACAATGGTGTCCATGCCATGACCCATCTTCATTCTGGATGTCCATTAATCTCTGGCTCGTGCCGTTATACCACTTCTGCCATTCCATGTCTTTGTTCACGATGAGTCCTTCTCCTGTTTGTAAAAAACTCATGAACTCCTCTCCTCCATTGTTACCAAAACCAGCTATTACATCAGCATCTTGAGCTCTGACTTTACTGGCATTATACACCTGATAAGAAGTCATAGATTCCTCGGCTTCATTCAGCTCCATTCCTGCCTTTACTAAGTTTTCTATAGTCACTGGAGCAGCACTTTCTACTTTTCCTTCCTCTGCCGCATTATTAATGGCATCCTCTGCTTTTCTAGCATCTTTAGCACTAGCTCTAGAACTTCCAGAGACGGCATAGAGCATTACTCCAGCAGCCTGCTCAGTGGCTATAGTTCCAGACTCCACATCGTAATTGTCTGTTTGATAATCTTTAGCCTTCTTCAAAATCTTCTTATCTACTTCTATACCTTTAGCCTCCGCAGCCTCTAAGGAGTTAGCGGCAAAAGAAGACTGTAACACTCCAGCCCATCCTGAACCCGCCACTGCACCAGTGCCTTCATGATTCTTCTCTATCTTCTTAACGCAAACTAGAATAGCCTTCTTAACTCTATCGCTAAGTTCCTCGTTAATCACTTCGTCTAATAAATTCGTGAGGTACTGGCTAGTTAAAATCACATCTATGTTTTTCCCAAGCTTAGATTGAATCTGAGTATTCTGAAGAGCGGTAATGTTAGGAGAATTAGCAGAACACTGCTCTACACACTGGAGTAAATACTCTGTGGCTTCAGCCAATTCTTTATGAAAACTCCCTTCCTCTAAATTAGACCCATCTCTCAGTAAAGCCATAGCTACCATAGAGGTAGTAGCAGGATCTGCCTCTACCAAATGAGGATTTCTATTACCTTGATTACTATGAGAACCAGCTCCGAAACCACCAGATTCATGCTGAGCTTTCACCAGCCATTCTAGTCCTGCGTTGCAAATTTTCTGCACTTCATCACTCATAGGAAGATAAAATTCATCCTCTATTCCTTCTCCTTCAAATACGGTTTTGAAGACACAGCCTTCATCAGCTGCTGGCACATTAGCACTGCTATTTTTTATGACATATCCGCTGGCTATAGCCACCAGAATTATCACGATTACTACTTTAAATTTTGATTTCATGATGTAAAGATTTTTAGATTATGTGATGTTAGGTACACCTCATAATCTAAAAGGATCAATTCATAATGAAATCGTTCGTAATCAGCTAACATGACTGTCCGTGTGGATATAAATAACTTTACGCGGAATCAATAAAAATTAAAGACTTTCCTCATGAATAGTTTTTTATTTATTGTATTACAGACATTTACTTACTACACTGATTGAAAACACGCTGTTCCTATTACACATCAGAAGCCTAATCAAATCGATGTAATACCTAAATTTATTTCTTGAGATCGTAAAAAAAGCAGTTAACAATTAACTTTAACCCAATGTAAAACAGTTCTAAGCAAAACTCTAAAATGAGATTTACCATATTACTTATAGCTTTATTAGCCTGCAACAAAACTGCAAATACACAAGAAAGAAAGATGTTCAAACCCTGTCCTAACTCCCCAAACTGTGTTTCTACTCAGGCAGAGAAAAAATCTCAGAAAATGAAACCATTGGTGTTTGAAGGTGAAGCTAATTTGGCATTGCAACGCGTAAAAAAACTCATAGCGCAAAACCCACAAGCCAAACTCATAGAGGGAGAAAAAGGCTTTTTAACTTATGAATTCACCACCAAGCTGGGGAAATTCATAGACGATGTAGAATTCTTATTGGACGAGGAAAAAAGTGTGATTCACTTCCGCTCAGCTTCCAGAAAAGGCTATGGAGATTTAGGTAAGAATAGGCGAAGAATGAAAAAGATTCAGAAACAGTGGCTTCTTCTTTAACACTATTAACTTCTATATCAGCTCTTCGATCTTTCTTTTACTTTCACCTAACTGTTTCTCTATGTATCTATGGTAAGCCGCCTTTAAGGGTTTATCGGCACTGTTTTTCAGCTCTGTTTCTAAGTAAGCTATATAAGACTTTAATCCCGAAACTCTGAACTCATTAAATTTTTTCTCTAAGAAACTTTTCTCTTCATTGGTTATTTCTTCACTCATCTGATTTCGTATTTGAAAGTGTAATTTAAGGCTTCTACGTGAAAATTTAAATAGTGAAGTTTTGTGCTATCTTCAAAGATTTAACTGCTGACCAGAGCATACTCCCATGAAAGTGAAATCCTGCACTCATTTAGATGAAATCACAAAGTTTAAATCCGTTTCATGCTATGCATGTGCTGAATGTGTGAAAACTGCAGTCAGTTGGATTCACCTTAAAACCTGCCAGAGCTGTGGAGTTACGCTCTGCTGCGATAGCTCCCCGAACAAACACGCCACTGCACACTTTAAAACTGAGAACCACCTTGTCGTCAGCTCTGCGGAGCCCGATGAAAATTGGCTTTGGTGTTACACCGATAAACTTTTTAAAAGCCATTAATCGATACTTTCACTTTTGAGAATTCACTACTAATGATAGACCCAAGATTTCCAGAACTCACCCTAAAACAAATCAATAGCCTCAAGGCTTTCGGAACGGAAGAGCACTTCCCCACTCCTACCCGAGTGTTTAGCTTAGGAGATACCAACTATGACTTTTTTGTTATTCTAAAAGGCTGCATCAGCATTACAGATGCAGGTAGAGAAGGAAAAGAAGTAGTGGAACACACAGTTAACCAATTTTCTGGTGACAGCGGAATGCTCTCTACCAGAAGGGCTCTTTTTCATGCCACTACTGGAGCTGACACCACGCTGCTTCGAATTAAACCAGACCGACTAAAAGAGGCCATAGCTGCCCATAGCGATATTAGTGATATGCTCCTGAATGCCTTTCTACTCAGAGATGACACGGTGCTTAATGAATTTGAAGGTGGAATAAAAGTGGTGGGCAGAGAGGACTCTACTTCTACTTATAAGGTGCGCGACTTTATGGAAAAAAACCACATTTGGTACACATTTATAGATCTAGATAAGTCGGAAGAGGCCGAAGAAATGCTCGCCCATTTCGACCTGTGTTCCATTGAGGATTTGCCCATTTTAATAGATAGTGATGGCAGAGTAGCTGTAAATCCCAGCTTAGATAAAGTAGCGAGATACACAGGAGTACTCATGGACTTTGAGGACAAAGTTTTTGATGTGCTGGTGATAGGTGCTGGGCCAGCTGGTTTAGCAGCCAGTGTTTATGCCGCTTCTGAAGGACTAGATGTGGTAACGATAGACAGCTCTGCTCCTGGTGGTCAGGCTGGTAAGAGTTCTAAAATAGAGAATTATCTGGGCTTTCCCATTGGAATTTCTGGAAGTGATTTGGCCAATAAAGCCTATATCCAAGCCCAAAAATTTGGGTGTAATATTTCTATTCCACATAAGGCTGAAAAGATGGAGTATACAGGTACACATTATTTGGTAACGGCTTCTAACGACAAGGTCATCAAGTCTAGAACTGTAGTGGCCGCCACTGGAGCCAATTACCAGCAGCTTCCTGCTAAAAACTTGGCTAAGTATGAAGGCATAGGAGTTTATTACAGCGCCACAGGAATGCATGCTGCCCAGTGCAAAGATTCTGATATAGGCGTAGTGGGAGGTGGAAATTCAGCTGGTCAAGCGGCCTTGTTTTTAGCCGATCATGCCCGGATGGTCTATGTCATTCTGCGTGGCAATGACCTGAGTGCTAAAATGAGCGACTATCTGGTTCAACGTATAGAAGCCTGCAAAAATATAGAAGTGCTGCTCCACACTAATGTGACTGAACTCAAAGGCAATACCCACTTAGAAACCTGCATACTCCAAACCAAGGATGACCACAGAGAAGTTCCCATTTCTAACCTGTTCACTTTCATAGGTGCTAAACCTTGTTCTAACTGGCTAAATGAGGGTGTAGAAACAGATCAGAAAGGCTTTATATCTACGGGAGCAGGAATTTCGCCTGAGCGCATTCAAGCTTCTCCTGCCTTTAAAGAAAGAGAACCTTTTAACTATGAAACCAGCTCTTGCGGATTCTTTGCCGTAGGAGACGTTAGAAAAGGATCAGTCAAACGTGTGGCCTCTGCCGTAGGCGAAGGTTCTGTAGTGGTGAGTGAAATTCATAGGTATTTAGCGTTACATCGCCAGACAAAACAACAAACAAACTCCTTACAAGCAGAAGCAAAAGCCTAATGTCTATACTCTCATTTTTCAAATCCAATATTTTCCCGATTCTTTTAGTTAATTTTATAGGAATTCTGGGCTACAGCGTGGTTATTCCTATCCTCATCTTTATCGTTACAGATTTTGGTGGAAATGGATTTATCTACGGACTATTAGGTGCAGCTTATCCTTTTTTCCAGTTTATAGGCGCACCTATTCTGGGTAAAATGTCGGATAGAATCGGTCGGAAAAAAGTGCTGATTATTTCTCAGTTAGGCACCTTCTTGGCTTGGTGCTTATTCCTAATCGCCTTTATTCTTCCTAATACCATAATATGGCAGCAGGACACAGAAATCACTGGCAGTTACATGATGACGCTTCCTCTGATCTGCATTTTTATAGCCCGAATGTTTGATGGGTTTACGGGCGGTAACATATCAGTGGCAAATGCCTATATGTCAGACATTAGCACAGACGAAAATAGAAGTAAAAATTTTGGTAAAATGGGCTCTAGCACCAGCCTAGGATTTGTGATAGGACCTGCTTTTGCAGGCATATTGGCTTCTACCGCTTTGGGAGAAACCCTACCCTTAATCATAGCCGCTGTTATTTCTCTAATAGCCATTTTCGTGATTAATTTCAGGCTGAAAGAGAGCAATCCCTGTGTAGTGGAGACTGGGGGTATTTCGTTTAAAAATTTCAGGAGATTTTTTCAAGTAGAACATAAAGACTGTTACACAGAAGGTTCTGAGTCTGTAGAAGAAGAAAGTACATTAGGCTGGCGGTCTGTGTTAAAAATAGAAGGTATTCCGCTGCTGTATACCGTATACTTTTTAAACTTTATGGCTTTTAGCTTATTCTATGCTGGCCTGCCTATCTATGTGAGCACTATTCTAGGCTGGAGCTCCGCAGATTTAGGTTTGTTTTTAGCTTATTTCAGTTTTATTATGGTTATAGTCCAAGGGCCTGTGCTGAGCTGGTTTACCACTAAAACTTCTAGTTTTAATTTGGTCATTTTAGGGGCAGCATTGCTGGGAATAGGTTTCGTGCTACTGTATCGTCAGGATCCTTTTATTCTTTATATGGCAGCTACTTTAATGGCTTTAGGGAATGGATTAATGTGGGCCAGCTTTTTATCTGTACTGAGCAGCACAGGTTCTCCTACTAAACAAGGCGCTATTCAAGGTTACGGAAGTTCTATGGGCAGCATAGCCAGCATGACTGGACTTATTTTAGGTGGATTACTATTCGAATCTATAGCCAACTCTGTGTTTCTAATAGGAAGCGGACTTTTTGGGCTTATCGTATTACTTATGCTTTTGTCTAAAAGAAAACAATCTCAAACCATCCTAACAACTGGCAAGTCTAAAACCTTGGTCACTTAGCGATAGTGGCAGTGATAACCTCATAATCATAGATTTCAAACTCATCTCTAACGATTCTAAAGGAGCAGCTATTTTAAGAGTAGAAGACAAGCGCAAAGCAGAAATGACTTACTCCATAGCTTCTCCCGAACTTATCATTATAGACCCTTCATTAAAAGGTAAAGGTATTGGGAAAAAGCTGCTCATTAAAATTGTAGAAAAAGCCATAGAAGAAGGATTTAAGATTATGCCGTAATGCCCTTTTGCTAAAGCCATGTTTGATAAAGCTGAGGGTTTCGGGATATCTTGAACTAACAATAAAATCCTTTTTATCAGACAGATAAACCTAATATAATAAAAATTAATACTTGTTTTACATTAATTTACATAGCTATATTAACTCTTCTAATGTGCTGATAGTATCTTTATAGAAAATCATACTCATGAAACTTTTGGCATACACTTCCCTTCTTCATTTTTTAAGCTTAATATTTATAGGAGCCTGCGCATCTAATAACGCTTCTTCTGCAGATTTAAATCCAGAAAACGCCATAGCTGTTCAGCAAATTGAGGAAAATATAAAAAACCCTCCTCATTATGAGGTAAGTATAAGTTACCCCCAGCTCATGTTAAGTGATGCCGATTTATTTAACGCTAATACCCTTTCAGACCTAGATTCTACTTACAAAGATTCTTGGGTAGAATCTTACATTTCGGTAGAAATTTCTGCATTGGTTAAAGGAGTACTAGCTACAGCTAAAGGCACCAGTCATGAACTCAATTCAGAACAAAAAGCACTTATAAAATCTTCGGATACAGATTCCCCTATAAACGCTAAAATCTCCTATATGCCTGAAAATAGTCTTTCTCAAAATGACCCAAAGGAGACCAACTTTAAGCTCTACAGAAAGCCCTTTAAAAATGCTACTTATCCTGGAGGAAATAATGCACTGCTTGACCATGTAAAAAAACACGTGATAAATTACATCCCAGAAGGTTCATACACAGGCTATGCGCTTTCCGCATTGACATTTACAGTGACTAAAAAAGGTGAAGTGGCTGCCATAGAAGTAGTAGATCCTTACATGCAGGATGAGAAAATTCTTGAGCTCATGGTTTCTTCCATAGAAAAAATGCCCCGCTGGTCTCCTGCCCAATATGCTGATGGCTCTGCAGCCCCTCAGAATTTCGCACTCATAATTGGGAATATGGAAAACTGTACGCTAAATCTGCTTAATCTGGAATAGGTTCATTCTTCTCTCTTTAGATAATTGGCTCATATTTAGCCTTGGTTTTTCTAGCGTTGCAATGGTATTTTTAATAAGCTAAAAACTTTCTTTTTAAAATGACACTCGCTTGAACAAAGAGTTGATTGAGTTGGTTACTTTTGGCATTGCAAAGCAGAAAAAAAGACGAAACCCGCAATGGCTATAGAACAATTAACCTCATGGAGTGGTCACTCTAATAAACCATTTATCATAGCGGGACCATGTAGCGCAGAAACTGAGCATCAAGTGGTAGAAACTGCTCTGAGGCTTAAGGCTACTGACAAAGTTCATTTATTGAGAGCTGGTATTTGGAAACCTAGAACACGACCTGACTCTTTCGAAGGAGTGGGCGAAAAAGGTCTTCCATGGCTTGCTGAAGCTAAGGCTCAAACTGGGTTCAAAACCTGTGTAGAAGTGGCCAATTCTAAACATGCTGAACTGGCCATGAAACATGGTGTAGATGTGCTCTGGGTGGGTGCCAGAACTACTGTAAACCCTTTTTCTGTGCAAGATATAGCTGATGCGGTAACAGGTGTGGATATTCCTGTAATGGTTAAAAACCCTATTAATCCTGACATAGCTTTATGGATGGGTGGCATAGAGCGTTTCGAGAAAGCAGGCATAACTAAGCTGGCAGGAATTCACCGTGGATTTTCGGATTATAGCGAGAGTATTTACAGAAATAAACCGCTATGGCAGCTGCCCATAGAACTCAGAAGAGTACGGCCAGATATTCCACTCATTAATGACCCTTCTCACATTTGTGGCCGAAGAGATTTACTGGCCAGAGTGAGCCAAAAGGCCATGGACCTGAACTTTGATGGGTTAATGATAGAGTCGCACATTACTCCTGATGATGCGTGGAGCGATGCTGCACAGCAAGTAACCCCTGAAGCCTTCTCCAATCTCGTAGATGCTTTAGTACTCAGAAAAAGAGACAATACTGATCCTAAATACATAGAGGCCATAAGCTCCTGGCGAGCTGAAATAGATGAAATAGACCAACGTCTGTTTCATTTGCTTGCTGAGCGCATGAAGGCGGTTAAAGAAATTGGCGAGTTTAAAAAAGATGAGGGAATAACCATTCTACAGGATGAACGCTGGAAAAACATTTTTGAGCAGGCACTAACCAAAGCCGATTCTTATGGCTTAAGCCCCGAATTCATTACTAATTACCTGCGTGCTGTGCATGATGAGAGCATTAATAATCAGGAAGGGATTATGAACTCATAACGTACTCCACTTCTAAATAGTTTTTTTGATTGTTTATATACTTCAGCGTGGCAGTGATTATCAATACCCACAGAGTAGCAATCTATTTTCCTAATGAAGATCTGTTTTTGAACTGATTAAAATCATAATTTTTAGTACTTATTATGAGTAGATTAGATTAAAAAGCAACAAACATGAGCAAAGTTCAATTATACCAGGGAGAAATAAAAGTTACACTCACTAAAGCTGTTTTGGGTAAAGTGTATTTAGGTGACTTAGGTATTAGTAAAGAAGGAACACACTAGAGAGTGGACTTTTAAGACTAGTATTAGGTTTAGAAGGCATAGGAGAACCTCTCCTATTATCAGGTGTCTACTTTAGAGATGTTCTATGAAGAAAACATGTCTAAAACTCACTGGATATGCAAGTTTGATGGTAAAACGATTCTAGAAAAATTAGATTATCGTGGACAGTCTGCTGTTTTATTACTGAATAAAAAGTAATAGCTGATTTAGAACAAAGGCATGAAAATACCTTGATCATTCATGCTGAGTTTCCTGAGCCGGCTCACTTGAATCTGGAAAGATCTTATTTCCATTTCTTTAAATAAGATGGAATGATTAAAAAATGTAACGCTCCGATATTTTTCAGAGGGTTTCATATTGTATAAGTCCTGGAACACTGGTACTGTTTCCTTTCTCATCTTTAGCCACCATACTAAAGTAGGAGGAATTACAATGTGTTTTAATCCCTGAGATGATGTTTTCTGATTCTACCCTCAGACCCACCACCATAGAGATATTCCCTGTGTAGTTCACTGAGGCTTTTAGAGTAACCAATTCTCCCACTTATATTGGGTTCAGAAAATCTACTTTGTTTAGAGAGGCGGTGACACGATAGTTACCAGAGTGTCTAGAAGCACAGGCAAAGGTGATTTGATCCATTAAACTTAAAATATGACCTCCATGAATCTTACCACTCAAGTTAGAATGTGAGGGACATAAGTTCGGTTATACTGACTGTGGATTCTGAAGCGTGTTTGAATTCGATTTTCATAAGTAATATAACAGGGTTCTTTAATTAGAAGATTTCACCCAGAACGATTAGCAGAATATCCGATCAACTAGTAGTTCCTGCGCATCATTCTCTTGTAAAACCGGTGAAGTTTCTTATCCATTTTGGCCACCACTGTGCTTTCAAGTTTGGCTAACGGCACTGAGTCTAACGTTCTACTGTAATACTTAAATGGTCTTTTCAGTTGAACAAACTGATCACTTTTAATGATTAGCGCTCCGAACCTCATGTGAGGCTCACCATAATATCTGGCTCTACGTTCTGGACCATTTTTGGTGGGAACAGTGTAATATCCACTAAAATATTGGGCAGTATCTTGTTCCAGCGTCCCAAACTCAGCAGTGAAAAAGTTAGCTCCATTAAACTTAATAGAAGCATCATGTTCTAAATTCTCATCTAAAAACTGCACACTTTTAAAATCCTTTTTCATGACATTCTGGCTATAGTTATCAAAAAAGAAATAAGTCGGACAAAAGGTAAAATGTGCTTTAAACGCTGATACTATGTTCTGATTTTTCTGTCTTTGTTTGCTTTCCTTTAGATCTGCCTTTGCTGCTTCACCTTTACTTCTCAGGGCTTCTATAGAAGCGGATTTTGTCTCTAGCCTCACTAGTAAGGCTCCTTTATTCAAGTTTATAATTTGCTGTTGTGCTCTGATATTTGTTTGCCTTTTAGAATGCGGATTTTTCTTAGAGCCTACTTGACCTTGGGAGACTCCTACTAAAGAGAAAAGAAACAGGAAGCATATAAAAAAGATTCTAAAGAATAACATCATGATAGCCAGTGTGCAAATAAAGTGAATTTTAAGTATGCCTTACTTTAGCTTTATTCGTTCATTGAATTTTAAATATATCAATGTATCAGCGAAACCTCCACTATCTATATACTTTTCCATGGCTGCTTTAGACCATCCTGAAACGAAATAATTGTTAAGTTCCTCACTTAAAGGTTTAGAGTGAGGTTTACTTTGTTCCTCTTTTCCTAGTTCCCTAATCACTATGCCGTCCTTTCTTCTGGTATCTATAAACTTCAGTTTCCACCAGCCTGGAGAGGCTTCTACTTCTAAATTTAAAATATATCCTTGGTCTATCTTTCTCAAAAATGTAGTTTCTCCAAACTCTACAAGCGTTACTTCCTCGACATCAGCTATAATCGAATCACTCTTAATCTCATAGTCGAATCCTCCTTTCAAGTTTCCATCCTCAATGACATATAACTTATCTTCTATGAGGAATGAATTAGAGTCTGACTCGATTTTCTGAATAGACTCCTTGAATTGAAATTTATTAAACATTTTATAGAATCTCTCGCTGACTATTAAACTATCCTTAGTTAGCAGAGATCTAGAAGAAGAATCTCCCAAGAGCCAAACACCTGTATACTTCTTAGGCAGCTTGGTGATGTTTTTAACATCTAAAGGCTGAGGCTCTGAGAAATAACTTTCTGCGCAGGAGCTAAGAATAAAACTTATGGATATAATAGTAATTACTATGCTAGTTCTCATGAGGAAGTGATGTTACAGCTATTTCTGCAAAGATTACTTTAAGGTTTAGTACGGTAAATATAAGTCGCTTTAGAATTGATATTACAACTTTTAAACAAGAGGCTTAAAGTCTAGGCTAATTGTCTACTCTTTCTGAAATCAGCAAATGATCATGTCAACTGGGAGAAAAAGCAGTTATTTAATCTACCACCACCCCAAACAGATCATAGAAATCTGCAGAAGTAATCTTTACATTTACAAAATCTCCAATGCGCACGTATTCGTTTTCAGTAGAAATACGCACCTCATTGTCTACCTCTGGAGAATCATATTCTGTTCTGCCTATAAACTCTCCTCCTTCTACTTTGTCTATGAGTACCTTCATGGTTTTACCCACTAACTTCTGATTTTTATCATAGCTGATTTGACTTTGCAACGCCATAATTTCTTCTGCTCTGGCATGTTTTACATCTTCTGGAACATTATCTTCCATGGAAAATGCATGAGTATTCTCCTCATGTGAATAAGTAAATATGCCTAGCCTATCAAATTTCATTTCCTTTACCCAGTCACGCATTTCCTCGAAGTCTTCTTGAGTCTCACCTGGGTGACCAGCTATGAGCGTAGTACGAATGGCTATTTCCCGAGATATTTCTCTTATCTCTTTAATCAGTGCTGTGGTTTTTTCTCTGGTAATGCCTCTGCGCATGGTCTTTAGCATTTTAGTAGACCCATGCTGAAGCGGAATATCTAAGTAATTAGCTACATTAGGATGGTCTTTAATTGTCTGAATTACTTCCATAGGAAAACCAGAAGGGTACGCGTAGTGCAGCCTTACCCATTCTATACCTTCTACATCTGCCAGTTTATTTATTAGCTCATTCAAGCTTCTTTTTTTATAAATATCTAGTCCGTAATAAGTTAAGTCTTGTGCTATAAGCAGTAATTCTTTCACACCTTTAGCAGCTAACTCCTGCGCCTGCTTTACCAGCTGCTCCATAGGTGTGCTTTTGTGTTTCCCTCTCATGAGCGGAATGGCACAAAAAGAACAAGGCCTATCGCATCCTTCTGCAATTTTCAGGTAAGCAAAATGGCTAGGCGTAGTAAGCAGTCGTTCTCCTAGTAATTCTGCCTTGTAGTCTGCCTTTAAGGTTTTTAATAGTCGCGGAAGGTCTCTAGTTCCAAAAAATGAGTCTACCTGTGGAATTTCTTTTTCTAAATCACCTCCATAGCGCTGAGAAAGACATCCAGTAACGTACAGTTTGTCCACCTTTCCATCTTCCTTGGCATCTGCATACTGCAGAATCATGTCTATGGATTCTTGCTTGGCACTCTCTATAAAACCACATGTATTTATAATCACTATTTCAGCATCAGAATTTTCTTCTTCATGCTTCACCTCAAATTCATTCGCCTTCAACTGAGCCATTAGAACTTCCGAATCGTAAATATTCTTAGCACACCCTAGCGTAACTACATTGACTTTATTCTTTTTTAATGTTCTGGCTTTCATAAGACTTATTTTCCAAATAGAGAATCTACAAATTCTGTTCTGTTAAATACCTGCAGATCGTTCATTCCCTCTCCTACTCCTATGTAGCGTACTGGAATTTTAAAGGTATCCGAAATACCTATCACCACACCACCTTTAGCAGTGCCATCTATTTTAGTTAGCGCTAATGAAGAAACTTCGGTAGCTAGTGTAAACTGCTTGGCCTGCTCCATGGCATTCTGTCCAGTAGAACCGTCTAATACTAACATGACATCATGTGGTGCATCAGGAATTACCTTTTGCATTACCCGCTTAATCTTAGTTAACTCATTCATTAAGTTTACTTTATTATGAAGTCTACCAGCAGTATCAATAAGGACTACATCTGCACCTTGGGCTTTTGCGCTTTGCAATGTGTCAAACGCCACACTGGCAGGATCAGCATTCATTCCCTGCTCTACTATGTCTACTCCTGTGCGCTCGGCCCAGATTTTCAGTTGGTCTACAGCAGCAGCTCTAAACGTGTCTGCAGCTCCTAACACTACTTTCTTCCCTCTAGACTTAAACTGATGAGCGAGTTTACCTATGGTAGTAGTTTTACCTACCCCATTAACTCCAACTATCATTACCACATAAGGGGTTCCATCTTTAGATTCAGGAATAATAAAATCTTCCTGGTCTAACGCGTTAGACTCTTCTAGTAAAAGAGCTATTTCTTCTTTTAATATTCGGTCTAATTCAGAGGTGCTGGTGTACTTATCTTTCTTAACACGTTCCTCTATTCGCTCTATAATTTTAAGGGTAGTTTCTACGCCTACATCGCTAGTTACTAGCACTTCTTCTAGGTTATCTAGTACTTCTACATCTACAGTGCTTTTTCCTGCTACTGCTCTGGTAAGCTTAGAAAACACACTTTGTTTGGTTTTTTCTAAGCCTTTATCTAGATTTTCTTTGTTCTCTTTTTTCTTAAAGAATCCGAACATGGGTAGGTTATTTTAGAGTGAGATGATTGTATTAGCCGCCCAAAGTATCATGTGAACCTTCATAAGCATAAAGGCCATTAAGACCATCCTCATGCATAATTTGAGTAAATAAAAAGGGCTTTTGCGAATATAGCAAAAGCCCTTTCTTAAATATCTTTTTAAAGAAATTAAGAGTTAGCGATCCAGTCTTTAACTTCTTCGTTTCTTACAATGGCAGTTTTGAAACCATAAGCTCCAGTTTCGTTCTTTACCATTTTAATTACCTTGGTGTGTTGTTTACCACCACCTTTCTGTAAGGATGCTACCGTTTTCTTAGCCATAACTTCTTATTTTATTTCCTTGTGAACAGTGTGTTTTCTAAGGATTGGGTTGTACTTTTTAATCTCCATTCTCTCAGGTGTGTTCTTTCTGTTTTTAGTAGTAATGTAACGAGAAGTACCTGGCTTACCAGATTCTTTGTGCTCTGTACATTCCAATATCACCTGAACTCTATTTCCTTTTTTTGCCATAATTCGCTTTTTCGGGAGCGCAAAGATAATACTTTCTATGCAATATTACCAAACCTTTATCCGTCAAAATTATGGCGCTGATTTTTCACTTCATTTTGTTTAGAAATCCTTCTATAAAAAGGCATGCGACCAGCATAGACAGTTAAATTTGATAGATTAATCGTTTCACAGACCCACTTAAGCTAATGGCTAGAAAAAAATCGGTGATTAAGAACAGAAGTAAGACTGCAGATTCTAAGCCAACTACGGCTACTCCTAAGGCCAAAACTAAAAAGGCCAAAGTTGCCAAAGGCCCTTCTGCCGCAAGTAAGCTAATGGCAGACTCTAGAACCCCTAAAGTACTAGGAGTGGGTCTTTTAGCTACGGCTCTTTTTTTAATAGTAGCCTGTTTCAGTCATTTGTTCACCTACGCTCATGATGCCGTTTTATTGGAATCTGGAACCAGTATTACAGATGCTAATTCTAAGGTTCAATTTCAGAATTATCTGGGTAAATTAGGTGCTAATGCTGGAAGCTTTTTTGTACGCTCAGGTTTCGGTCTGGCAGTATTTATTCCCTTAGGGCTAATGGCATTAAGCGCTGTTAAAATTTTAAAACCTTCTTTTCCTGCTTTATTAAAATCACTTTGGGCTAAAGGTGTTTTCCTTACATTTTGGATCAGTATAGCACTTTCTTTTCCATTCCTTACAGAAATTCTGCAGCCTAACGGTGAGGTCGTTCTAGAAGATGCCAACCTCCTCGGTGGTGGCATAGGTTTTAGCCTGAGCCTTATGCTTAAAAACGCCATGGGTAAATTGGGTATTGCCCTGATTTTACTGGTAACTCTGGCGGTTTTCTTCATCGTTTCATATGATGGCCTACTGGATAGGTTAGTAGCAGCATTTCCTGCGTTGCAACGCAAAAACAGCTCCGATGAAGAAGCAGATTCTGACGACAGCGAGCACAATCCAATAAGGAAGCGTAATGAGCAAATCATAGGAACTTTGGAAACTGAACCAGTAGACACTACTGATGATGTTCTGAATGACATACTGGCCGATGATGACTTATCAGATTCTGAATCTTTGCCTTCTGAGAACACTGAACTAGATGATTTAATAAGTGATATTAGTTCAGATTTAGACACCACACCACAGCCAGAGGTAATAACAGATGAGCCTGAAGAATCCGAGCTTAGCACAGAGCTTACTAAAGAGGTTACAGCTTCTTCCGAAAAGCCTGCAGATGATGGTGAGGAAATGGATGTAGAGATAGCTGTGGAAAAAGAAGAAGCGGTGCTTTCTGAAGACCAAATAGACTCTAAGGTGCAAGAGTTTGGAGAATATGATCCTAAACTAGACCTGTCTAGATTCGAGCTGCCTAATATAGATTTACTGGTGGAGCATGGCTCAGGCCAAGTCCAAATCAATAAGGAGGAACTGGAAATCAATAAAAATAAAATTGTAGAAACGCTTAACAACTACAAAATTGAGATCTCTAAAATAAAAGCCACCGTAGGGCCTACAGTTACTCTCTATGAAATTATTCCAGCACCAGGTGTGCGTATAAGTAAGATCAAGAATTTAGAAGATGATATAGCCTTGAGTTTAGCCGCTCTAGGAATTAGAATTATAGCACCTATCCCTGGTAAAGGGACTATAGGAATAGAGGTGCCTAACTCTGATCCTCAGATAGTATCCATGAAAAAACTCATAGCTTCAGATAAGTTTCAGAACACTAAAATGGAACTGCCTGTGGCACTAGGTAAAACTATTTCTAATGAAACGCTTATAGCTGATTTAGCTAAAATGCCTCACCTACTTATGGCTGGTGCCACTGGTCAAGGAAAATCGGTAGGGCTTAACGCAATTCTAGTTTCTCTTTTATACAAGAAGCACCCTGCTCAGATAAAGTTTGTACTGGTAGACCCTAAAAAAGTAGAGCTGACCTTGTTCAATAAGATAGAACGTCATTACCTAGCCATGCTCCCGGATGAAGAAGAAGCCATAATTACAGATGTGACCAAGGTGGTTAAAACGCTAAACTCTCTCTGTGTGGAAATGGATGCACGTTATGAGCTACTTAAAAACGCTATGGTGCGTAATATAAAGGAGTATAACGCCAAGTTCATTCAGCGTAAGCTAAACCCAGAAAACGGTCACAAGTATATGCCATACATAGTGCTAGTGGTGGATGAGTTTGCCGATTTAATAATGACCGCAGGGAAAGAAGTGGAAACGCCCATAGCACGTTTAGCTCAGCTGGCTAGAGCCATCGGAATTCATTTAATTATAGCTACGCAAAGACCTTCTGTAAATATTATAACTGGTACTATTAAGGCTAACTTCCCAGCGAGAATAGCATTTAGAGTTACTTCTAAAATAGATTCTAGAACCATTTTAGATGCTGGTGGAGCAGACCAGCTAATAGGTAGAGGAGACATGCTTTACTCTACAGGGAGCGAACTGATCAGGCTGCAGTGTGGTTTTGTAGATACCCCAGAGGTAGACGAAATTTGTGATTTCATAGGGAGTCAGCAAGGGTATCCATCTGCGTTTATGCTACCAGAGTTTATAGATGAGAATGCATCTGAAGTAGGAAACATAGCCGCAGAAGATAGAGATGCCATGTTTGGAGAAGCTGCCAGAGTCATAGTAATGCATCAGCAAGGTTCTACTTCTCTTATTCAGCGTAAATTAAAACTGGGCTATAATAGAGCAGGAAGGATCATAGACCAACTAGAGGCGGCTGGAATAGTAGGGCCATTCGAAGGAAGTAAAGCCAGAAAGGTTTTAGTACCAGATGAGTACAGTTTGGAACAGTTATTGGGTAACGACTAACACACAAAAAAAGATGAACATGTTTAAACATATACTATTAGGGCTTAGCATACTTATAAGTGGAGCGGCTATAGCACAAGATGCCAACGTAATCTTAGACGAACTAAGTAAAACAGTAAAGTCGTACAACGCCATGTATGTAGAATATAACATGCAGCTAAATGATGAAAAAGCAGGTGGTCCGATAGCCAATGAAAGCGGAAAGGCTTGGATGAAAGAAAATATGTTCAAGATATTTACTCCAGACTTTCATATTTATTCTGATGGAAAATCAGTTTGGGCATACGTAGTAGAAGATAATTCATGTACCATAAACGACTATGCTGATCTAGAAGAAGAAAAAGGCATGAGCCCTTCTGACTTATTTACCATTTGGGAAACAGGCTACAAGAAAGAGTATAAAGGAAAAAAAGATGGTTTGACTCAAATTAACCTCTATCCTACTGATGCTGAGAATGGGTTCCACACTGTGGAATTATTTATAGATGAAGGAGCCAAGCAGATTAAAAAGGCTAATATGAAAAGTAGAGATGGTCAGGAAATGATATATACCATAACCAAGTTTTCTGCCAACCCTTCTGTTTCTGAAACTGATTTTAAATTTAACAAAGCAGATCATCCAGGAGTAGATATGGATGACCAACGATTCTAAGTTAAGTACATAGACATAAAAAAAGGCACGGACTAATTAAGCTCCGTGCCTTTTTTCGTTTTTCAGCATTTATGTTAAGTTAGCTAAAATCTTATTCCTACTAGGCTTACATCATCTACTTGCTCAAAATCGCCTATCCAATTTTTAAAAATATCCATGATACTTTGTTTCTGAATAACCATAGAGCTGCGGCTATTTTCTAGAAGCATCTTGTAAAAATTAGAGCTTAAGAATTTCTTGTTATTTGGCCCTCCGAATTGGTCTCTAAACCCATCACTAAAAAGATATAAACAGTCATGTTCTTCTAACAAGACAGTTCTAGCATCATAGGTTCTATCGGGATTATAATGTGCTCCACCTACAGGATATTTATTTCCTTCTAAAGTGATCAGTTGGCCGTTTCTGATAATCACACTGTTTTGATTAGCTCCAGCGTACTTTAATGTCTCAGCCTTTTTATTCACTAAGGCTATAGAAACAGCCATTCCATCATCTAGATTTTCTTCATGCTTCTGCTGTAGAAGCGAGATGAGCTTTTTATTAGCCAAGTTTAAGATCTGATCTGGTTCTGTAATTCCGTAGTTGACAACTATTTCATTAAAAATGGTATTACCCAATACAGACATCATAGCGCCTGGAACTCCATGCCCTGTGCAGTCTGCGTGAATGACTATAAAAGAATCTGTTCCCTTTATCTTATGATGCCAATAAAAGTCTCCACTTACAGTATCCTTCGGCAGGTTAATAGAAAAGAACTCTGAAAATTCTTTTTGAATTACTTCGTTCTTAGGCCATAAAGCTTGTTGGATTTTACGAGCATAAGAGATGCTGCTCTTCAATTCATTTTGTTTAGAGTCTTTTTCAATCTTTTTTTCCTCTTCAAGAACTTTTTGCTGCTCTTCTGCTAACATTGCTCGGGCCACAAGCTGGAACATTAATAGACCGACTATTAGGTATAAGGCTAAACTCCAAAGTGAATTTATTAGCAATCTTACCCTTGCTTCTGTTATAAACTCGTTAAAAGGTACATCTAAGGCTAGAGCGCCTACCACTAGTTGCGCCTTATTTTTGATGGGGTGTATTACAGATAACCACTCTCCGCTCGAAGTTTTATAGCGCCCTAACTCCCCCCCTTCATAATACAATCGATTTAGTTCTACTGGTGCATCATTATACTCGTGTCTGAAATAAGGTTGTTCACTACTAGTAAAGCCTAATTGAAACAATCCTGTATAGTCGTTTTTATGAATGGTATATATTGGACTAATTATACCATTGCTTTCTTGACATTTCTGTAAAATGTAGTGAGTATTTGAATAAAACTCATTTTGTGAATTAGAAGTGATGTCATCTTTTTCAGTAAATCGAGACATCATAGTTTCCATTTCACCGCCATCTATAGACAGTTCTACAGTCGTGGCTATTGCTGCTAATCTTTCAAAATTTTGAGTCTTTGCTTTTTCAATAGCATTGTAATAGTTGAACCCTATGAAATATGTAGTCAGGCAAATAAGCCCAATGAAAATAATTAAAAAGACCTTACCAGAACTTAGTTTAAACATTATAATCCGTGTTAGATATACATTAATTGATTATAACGCATACTCATAGATCATAATCTTGGTTACATTAGTACTCTTCTTTCTTAAACTCGAAATTTTCGAAATACATGATATGAGTTCCATGGTTCTCATAACCTGAATCTGGCCCTACAGGCCTCATATCGAATTTATGATCTAGAATACCATCAGTACTTATCTCATTAAAGTAGTGGCATAGGTCCACTCCATAGGTTTTTAACCCTCGGCCATAATAAAGCATAATGTCATAGCCTAGCACGGAGTACTCATCTACCACATCATCAAATGTATCATTATACAAATCTGAAAACTCTTCTACATGCTCAGACCCGTAAGCTCTAGAGAAAGTAGAAGGAAAGTGCACATTAAACTTATTTCTAGTATTAGCATCTATATAATTATTGTCTAACCACTTATCGGTAAGATAGATAGTAATATCCTCATTTCCTCTAAGGAATGGAAGTACATTTACTAGCTTTCCTAAAGAGATCTTTTCTTCGGTGGGTAGCACTATTACATTCGGACGAGTTAATGAAAGTCTAGATTTTAATGAAGAAGCACTAAGATCTTCTACATTAATGGACTTTAAAGCTCTCAATTCCATGGCAGCGCTGTCTTCTAATGCAGCATAGTACTCCTGTTCAAATACTGAGATATTTCTTTTATCCTTTACCCATTTCGTTTTAATCAGAATCACATTCGGATTATCTGGACTAGCTGCTATATGCCTGGCTGCGCTGCCCATAAGTGTACTTCCAGAAGGCCTTACCTTACTAACATTAGCATGACTAAGGAGAATTTTACCCGACTGTGGCGTAGGACAAACCACATGTGCTCCTGTTATATCTGCCACTTCTATAATTTTTGTAAGCGGTTCTTTCTGAAATGGTCCTATGAACAAATCCATTTCTTGCATTCTAGGATCACTAGGAAGTAGCTTAGCTCTCATTTTATCGTCAGTGACATTAAGTACATTCAGATTCATGGAGAGTCCCTCTTCTTCTAACTTTTGTGCAGCCAAGTAAGCCCCTCTATAAAAATTAAGGGCCACTCTCTGAATTCTTCGTTCTTTGGTTGATAGTTTTCCTGAGTCCAGCTCATTAGTGTATAAAGGCAGTGCCATAGCTACTTCATAAGTCTCTTTGAAAGGATTCTTTCTTTTTCTTTCCCATGCATTAACCACTTGCGCTACCGTAATAGAGTCCTTTACTGCTTCTCCCTCTTCAAACTCTAAGGGTAGATTGATAATATTGCCAGCTTTTAACCCTTTAGGTAATCCATCATTCACATCTAGAATATCTTTGATCTTGACATCGTATGTTCTAGACACTCCATACAGTGTTTCACCAGGTTTAACTATATGCGTTTTATACTTCGACACTGTAAAGTTCACGGGTGGAGCTACGTTCACTGCTGAGTTCACATCATTTACAGGAATCTTTAATTCCATTCCTTTTTGTAGACCAGAGTTAGCCTTTGGGTTAAGCTCTAAGACATCATTTACATCTACAGTATAACGCTGACAAATAGAAAACAAGGTTTCTTTCTTCAGAACTCTATGTACTAAAAAACCATCCTCTATTCTAATTGGGTTAGTAACCTGTCCTGGCTTAAATGATGGACTGACAGGAACATATATGATCTGCCCCACCTTTAAGCCTTCTGCTAGAAGTTCAGAATTATATTCCCTAATGATTTCTTCATCAGAATCATATAGCACAGCTATGGCATAAAGCGTATGTCCTGACTCTACTTTATGAGAATAGTACTGCTCACCATCTCGTTCTACTAAAGTGTAGTCTTGACCGAATGCTAATACTTGAATGGAGAGAAATACTAGTGAAAGAAATAAATTCTTAATCATGTCTTGTTTTAATTAACTCTTAATAATGCAATATCGTGCCAAATCATATATGAGACTATTCCCATTCTATAGTAGCAGGAGGTTTAGAGCTAATGTCATAAACCACTCTATTAATTCCTTTTACCTTATTAATTATGGCATTACTTACTTCTGCTAAAAACTCGAATGGCAGGTGGCACCAGTCTGCCGTCATGCCATCTGTAGAAGTTACAGCTCTAAGTGCCACGGCCTGCTCATAAGTTCTTTCATCTCCCATAACTCCTACACTCTGCACTGGCAGAAGTATAGTACCTGCTTGCCAAACCTCATCATAAAGGTTGTGCTCTTTTAACTTATTGATCCAGATGGCATCTGCCTCTTGAAGTAAGTTCACCTTTTCTGGAGTAATATCTCCTAAAATTCTAATGGCTAAGCCAGGTCCAGGAAATGGGTGTCTTCCAAGAATATTCTGACTGATGTCTAAGGCCTTTCCTACGCGTCTTACCTCGTCTTTAAATAGTAACCTTAACGGCTCTACCACTTCTAATTTCATAAAATCTGGAAGTCCGCCTACATTATGATGGCTTTTAATAGTGGCAGAAGGCCCACCTGTGCCACTAACAGACTCTATCACATCTGGATATATGGTTCCCTGAGCTAACCATTTTACATTTTCTATGGCATGTGCCTCTTGGTCGAAAACATCTATGAATACCTTACCTATGGCTTTTCTTTTAGCCTCAGGATCAGATAAATCCTTTAATTCTTTATAGAAAGCTTCTGAAGCGTCTACTCCTTTTACATTTAGCCCTATGTGCTTATAGCTCTCTAACACTTCAGTAAATTCATTCTTTCTGAGTAGTCCATTATTTACGAATACACAGTGCAGGTTATTTCCTATAGCGCGTTGCAATAATACTGCTGCCACAGAACTGTCTACTCCTCCGCTTAGTCCAAGCACTACTTTATCTGAGCCAATTTTTTCTTTCAGTTGGGCTACGGTATCTTCTACAAATGAGGCAGGTGTCCAGGACTGCTCACACTTACAAATTCCTACCACAAAATTCTCAATTATCTGTTTACCCTCAGAAGTGTGGTAAACTTCTGGGTGAAACTGTATGCCATAAGTTTCCTCTCCAGAAATGGCGTAACCTGCATTTTTAACAGAATCTGTGCTACAGATAAGTTCTGCATTCTGAGGAATGGTCTTAATGGTATCTCCATGACTCATCCATACCTGAGTGGGCTGAGACACACCGCTTAATAGTGGGTTAGAATTAAGCACATCTTTTAACATGGCTCTTCCGTATTCTCTGGTATTACTAGCTTCTACACTCCCTCCAAAATTTTGAGCTAAAAATTGTGCTCCGTAGCACACACCTAGAAGTGGAAGTTTTCCTTTGATCTCTGCTAAATCTGGCACTGGTGCATCTTCATCCCTCACAGAAAAAGGACTTCCAGAAAGGATGACACCTTTAATGTTAGAAGTGATTTCAGGAATCTTATTCCATGGGTGAATCTCAGAATACACATTTAACTCTCTTATTCTTCTGGCTATAAGCTGAGTGTATTGGCTCCCAAAGTCCAAGATTAGAATCATTTCTTCCATGGTGCAAAGGTAGTAGGCTCATGCCGATTTTCTCTCTAAATAAATTTAGTTTTTCACACACTTTTGACAATTTATGCACCTAATTTTATCCCATGATTTTAGCCAATTTAACGCATAGAAATATCATCCTTGGAAGCGGTTCTCCTAGGAGGAAAGAACTTTTAAATGGACTGCCTATTCAGTTCACAGTAAAATCAAAAGATGTGGATGAGAGTTACGACCCCTCATTGCAACGCGAAGAAGTAGCCCGCTTTTTATCTGAGTTAAAAGCTAACGCATTCGAAAATGAATTAAAACCTGATGATCTTTTGATTACAAGCGACACCACAGTATGCCTAGGCCATGAAATATTAAACAAGCCTAAAGATAAAGTCGAGGCCAAGCTAATGCTACAGAAACTTTCTGGAGAAACCCACACAGTAATCAGCGCGGTTACCATTACAGATTTAGAAAAATGCGTGACTTTTCATGATGAAACCAAAGTTACTTTTAAGCCTTTAGATGAAGAAGAAATAGACTTTTACATAGAAAAACATGCGCCTTTCGATAAGGCTGGTTCTTATGGAGCTCAGGAATTTATGGGATACATTGGCATAGAAAAACTTTCTGGATCTTACTTTAATGTGATGGGGCTGCCAGTGCATAAAGTGTATGAGGAACTAAAACATTGGTAGAATTATCACGGTGACTTTTATGAGACAGCACCAGCCTATTTTTGCTCTAGCATAGTAAAGGCCGAAGAGAAAAAACACCGTATTGAGAGATTTAAAGAAGTTAAGTAAAAGAGTTATTCTGGCACTCGGAGCCATATCTGTGTTATGTATTATTAGCTTAGCTTTCATTGAGTTCGATTATGATTTCGAGTCTTTTTTTCCTCAGGGTGATCCAGAAACAGAGTTCTATCAGGATTTTAGAGACAAGTTCGAAACGGACAATGATTTTGTAATCATAGCCTTAGAAAACCAAGAAGGTGTTTTTCAGGAAGATTTTCTAAAGGAAGCGGACAGGCTTACTAATGAGCTTAAAGAATTACCTAACGTAACTCAAGTAATTTCTCCCACTCAAATCAAAGAACCAATTAAAACGGCTTTCGGTTATGTGCAAGCACCGCTGCTCAGAATAGATAATCCGGATGTGTATGCTTTCGATTCTACTAAAGTTTATGACAGGCCCGAACTGATAGGGACCTTCTTTTCAAAGGACGCAGACGCCATTATGATTCAGGTCATGCATACCAAGTTTCTGACTAAACACCTTTGCGATAGCCTCAGTTATGACATTTATGATCTACTAGAAACGCACACTTTCGACCAACATCACGCTGTAGGAAGGGCCATAGGTCAAGTTTATTACATAAGACTTATGCAGACGGAGACTATTGTTTTTGTCACGTTAAGCATCGTTCTTATTATTCTGTTTTTATTTATAGCCTTTAGATCATGGTGGGGAATTTGGGTTCCTATTACAGTGGTTCTTCTAGCCATTGTCTGGGTGTTAGGACTGATGCAGGTTACGGGGAAGGAAATAGATCTAATGGTGATGATCCTGCCTACTATATTATTTGTGGTAGGCATGAGTGATGTGGTGCATATTCTGAGTAAATACTTTGATGAGTTACGGAACGGAAAAGAGAAAATTCCTGCGCTAAAAATCGCATTTAAAGAAATAGGACTGGCTACTTTACTCACATCCGTCACTACTTCTATTGGGTTTCTTACCCTCCTCACTTCTAGTATACAACCAATAAATGACTTTGGGCTGTACTCGGCTGGCGGGGTATTATTGGCTTTTATTCTGGCTTACACGCTTTTACCTGCTGTACTCGTGCTCACACCTGCACCTAGAGCGGGAGACAATGCTCAAACTAACACCTTCTGGACCTCTCAGCTTCACGGAGCTTTCGGGATGTTGCTTAGAAATAAAAGAACAGTTGTGGTAATTAGTTTAGTGGTGGGCATAGTAAGCGTGTATGGCATGAGTCTGATCACTGTTAACAATTATCTCTTGGAGGACTTAGCAGAAGATGATCCGTTCAAAATGGAGTTTGATTATTTCGAAGACGCCTTTGCTGGCGCACGTCCTTTCGAAATGGCCTTGGACTTTAAAGAAGGAGTATCTCCATGGGATTTAGAGGCGCTCAAGACTCAGGATAAACTGGACGTATATTTAGAAAACACCTATGGAGTAGGTAACTTGATGTCTCCTGCAGTGATAGTAAAAAATGCCTACCGCGCTGCTAGAGGCGGAAAAGATGAATACTACAAGATTCCTGAAAATGAAAAGGAGTTAGAATCCGTAACTAAAAACTTTGGCAAGTTTGGGTCTGATAAACTTCTAAGTCTCTTTTATTTTGATGAACTGGCGGTATTAAAAGAGACTTATAAGGATAGCTCTGGTGTAGACTCACTCATGTTTAGTGGCCCTAAAAAGAGATGGGGAAGAATAAATGGAAAAGTGCCTGATTTAGGAAGTGTGATTTTTTTCCAAAAAGAAGATTCGCTGAATTCGTTTTTAACTAAAGAACTTCAGAACCCATACTTCGATGCGCGCATCACAGGAACTGCTAGACTCATAGACTTAAATAACAGAACACTGGCTACTAACATGGTGGGAGGATTAGCCATAGCCTTTGCGGTAATAGCTCTTATAGTAGGCTACATGTTTAAGTCGTTTAAGATGGTTATAATCAGCTTAATTCCGAATATGTTTCCTCTTCTAATTATAGCAGGTGTAATGGGGCTTTCTGGAATAGGACTTAAAGTGAGTACATCTATAATTTTCACTATAGCCTTTGGGATAGCGGTAGATGACACCATTCACTTCCTAACCAAGCTAAGACTAGAATTGGCTAAAGGAAAAAGCCTTGTCTATGCTGTTAAACGTACGTTTATAGGCACAGGAAAAGCTATAATAGTGACCAGTCTAATTCTGTGCGGTGGATTTTTAACGCTTATAGGCTCTGACTTTCTGAGTGTTTTTTATATAGGCCTTCTAATTAGTATTACTCTGCTCATGGCTGTTTTAGGAGATCTGTTTCTGCTGCCGCTGCTAATTTTTAAATTCTACGGGAATAAAGGAACAGCTAGATTAAAAAAATAAGCCCCTCTTATCTGTTATATTTTTTAAGTTCTAGTTAGAATTCACATCATTACAAGTGATGACAAGTTTCTTAATATCAACATTGTGCTTTCCTTGATTCCAAATCTGCATCATCCAATTGTCATTATAACTGCGGATTCTAGGTGCTGAGTACCTAAACCTAAATGTATGCCACTCTCCTACCGCTGGAGCCGCTAAGCGCTGTGCATTGTAACCATATATACCGCTAACTCTCTCTATGCAGTTTATAAAATACAATGGCCTTTCTGAGCTTGGGATTTCTTCGTTAAACCTCAGGGTTATTTCACAATCGTAATAGAAGAATTTAGCTTCAGTGAATTCATTCAAAGACTGTTTTCTGACTAAGGCAAAAGCATCTGAAGAATTCAATCGGTAAAAGGCTTCTGTAGAATCTAATTTTATGATGTTTTTCTTGATGACAAAGGACTGCTCTTCAGTAAAGTCTAAGTACAGAATTTTTTTAGATGAACTTATGGGAGGATTAATGGTTTTATCCATAGTGAAGTTTCCGAAGTTATACTCTAACAACTTTCGATCTTCCTCACTTACAGATGTACTGAAATAATTTTCAAAGACGTACTCTTTGGTCATTCTGGAGTCATGTAAAATCCAGTTTCTAAACTGCCACCATTGAAATTGGTTCAGAAGAATACAGACCAAGACAAAGGCGAATGCTGAAACTTTTGTCAAGTTAGATTTTTGACTTGCCCATTGCAACGCGTAACCTAAGGAAATGGCAAGAATAACATAAAGTGTAATGACAGGGCGGCAAGAGAAACTGCTGCCATACCACCACTCTGTCCAGGAACTCATGAGGTAAAAAGAACACATAAAATAGATAAATGCACCAATAAACAATGCTTGGTTTTTTCTGTAAAACGCTACAAAACCTAATACCGCTAAGATCATGACAGGTGTATAGATAAGCCACCCTTTTTTAAAGCTGAAAAGTATAGAAGTAAAATATGGGCTCCACCAATCAAGCCCTACTCCCTCATTACTGTAAGAATCATAAATGTAATTACCTGTTAAAGTTTTCCAGTACACTAACTGAGGGCTAAGAATTATTAAACCTATAAGTATGGCTATAATCAGCGGCTTAATATTTCTTTTTAATAAGTCTAATTTCCAAATCAACTTACTCTTTCCTGTAACACCATAAAGGAGAGGGAGAATACCTATCAGAATCTCACTAGGTTTTACTAATGTCATTAGAGCTATAGAGGCTGCTATGATGTATAGATGCTTAGATTTCTCTGATTCATGCCATTTTATAGTGTACCACACCACTATGGCTGCTAACATGAAAAGCATGTTTACTGTTTCTAAATTTTTCTCGGTAAGGTGGTGCACTGTATTAGTTCCTATATATATGGTAACGAGAACCACAGCGGTGAGTTTATCAGAAAAAAGCTTTAATAGTATTTTCCTCAAAAACCATAGTCCTACCAAAGTATAAATAGTAGCTCCGATCACTAAACAGCAAACATATGGTGCACTAAAGCCGTCTGGAGGGTAATCTAAGATATGAGCTAATGCATGAGCCAGCAGAAACCAAGGCAGATATAGCACTGACATTCCCATGAGAAAGAAATACATGGTATCTCCCTCTTTATTACCACTTATAAAATATAATGTGGTGGCAAGTTCTTTCTCAGCTACTGTTTCTTTTAGCCATGAAATGTCCTCTAAAAATGGATCATCATGAACAAAGGTGGCAGGCAAATACATATAGTAGCCGAGAATATCCCAAGAGATTTCTTTTTCATGCGTTACCGAAATTCTGGTGCAAATGAGAAACACTGCACATAAGATGAATGCAGCCCAAGAATATTTTTTTATCTCATGAGTACTAGAAAACAAGGAGCACAAATTAACTCAAAATTTTAATGAACATATACTCCCATCATTTTCAGATACAACTCTCTTTTGACACCTACTCTTTGTGCAATTAGTGCTGCTTCTGCTCAGGAATAGTTTCTTTCTGAATTAGGTCTATATCCTGCCAAGGATTACTTTTGATCTTTAAAATTTCACCAAGAAAAACATAGATAAATGAGCGTAAGAGAATTAGAACCTAAAACAGTTTGGAACCATTTTGCCGACTTAAATGCTGTGCCTAGAGCCAGTAAAAAAGAAGAAGAGGTTATAGCGTTTATGGTGAACTTCGGAAAGAGTTTAGGTCTAGAAACGTTCACAGACGAAGTAGGAAATGTATTCATTAAAAAACCTGGCAGTAAAGGATTCGAGGATAAGCCTATTGTAGTAATGCAGGGACATTTAGATATGGTGCACCAGAAAAATGCAGATGTTGATTTCGATTTTGCTACACAAGGTATAAAAATGAAAGTGGAAGAAGACTGGGTAAAGGCGGAAGGCACTACACTAGGTGCTGATAATGGTATGGGTGTAGCTTATATTATGGCTATTCTCTCTTCAAATGACATAGACCATCCTCCTTTAGAGGCTCTGTTTACTATAGATGAAGAAACGGGAATGACTGGTGCCTTAGGACTAAAAGGCGGGCTGCTAGATGGCAGAATTATGATTAACCTAGATACTGAAGATGATGATGAAATTACTATTGGCTGTGCAGGTGGCGTGGATGTGACTGCTAGCAGAAATTCTGAAACGGAAGCTACACCTTCTGAAATGACATCATTTAAACTCACTTTAAATGGTTTAAATGGTGGCCATTCAGGCATGGACATCATAAAAGGTCTAGGAAATGCTAACAAGCTCATGAATAGAATGCTCTGGAAGATGCGTGAAGCGCATGGCCTAAGAATTCATAGCATAAATGGTGGAGGGTTAAGAAACGCTATTCCTAGAGAGAGTTTCTCTGAAGTAGCCATTCCAAAAGTTAATTTAGAAGACTGGAAGGCTGAATTTATGTCTAGAGCAGAAACTATAAAAGCTGAATACGCTTCTAATGATGCCGACCTAAACATTAGCCTGGAAGAGATTTCATCTCCAGATTCTGTAATTACTGTCTCACTTCAGGATGGTGTTTTGGCTTCTATTTATGCTGCGTTTAATGGAATTTACAGAATGAGCCCAGATATTCCAGATTTAGTTCAAACCAGTAATAACGTAGCTAAAGTAACTGTTAATAATGAGATGTGTGAGGTGCTTTGCCTGACACGTTCATCCTTAGACTCAGAAAAATTTGACTTGGCCAATGCTTTGGCTGGTGCCTTCGAACCAGCTGGGTTTGACTTGAGCTTAGATGGATCCTATCCTGGTTGGACTCCAGCTCCCAAATCTGATTTGGTAGAAATGATGAGGAAATTATACGTGGAGATGTTTGAAGAACAGCCTAATGTAATGGCATGTCACGCAGGACTAGAGTGTGGTATCCTAAGTACTAACTATCCTGGAATGGATATGATCAGCTTCGGCCCTAACATTAGAGGTGCGCATTCTCCAGATGAAAAGTGCCAGATCAGTTCGGTAAAAAAATCTTGGGATTATCTTCTGGAAGGATTGAAGAGGATATAACATGGTGAAAGGTGATTTGAATAGCTGTATCCTATTCAAAGTAGATGTCATCTACCCAGTGTATCTTTCCAGTTCTGAATAAATTAAAGCGCTCCTGATTGACTGCTAACCAATCTTTTATTCGCTCTATTTTTCTCTTCAATACTGGGACTGTAATGGCTGCGCTGATGATTCCGCTGTAACTGTCTTTTCCAAAACCTGACATAGTTAAACCCTCTGTTTTTAATACTTTAAGTAATTCCACCATAATGAGTTCTCTATCTTCATAAGCTGTAGATGTACTCCATCTAAAATCTACACGCACTCCTCTAAGCTTAGGCTTGGGACGCTTGTAATTTCCAATATCTCTTACGGTGAGCTTATTCATTAATATGCATTGAGGTTGATTTTGTGCGTTGCAACGCTTAAACATAGCATTTAAACCACTGCCGCTTTAACACTTTCTATGCCCTCGGTGCTTACAAGATAATTATTATTAAGCTCTTCTCCAAGGAATTGACCTACAGACTGCAGCCATGAAATAGGATGAAATTGTTCTTGAGAAATGTTTTCTTTACCAGAATTTACTTCATAGGAAAAGTTTGGTTTGATTGATTGGTTAGATTGATTCATCTCTGTACTTGTTTTTTTTGTTAGACCACAAACCTCCTCTTTCAGAACGTAAAGTATTTACGTTGACTATTTTTTCTCTTCACAGAGCCTTTTTATCGGTAATTACCTTCACTGAGATTAGGTCAAAAAACAGGTTAACAGTAGACATTTCATCTGCTGTTTTTTTCGTCTCATCTCCTGAAACTCCCAATTAGCCTGTGTTTTTAAACTTTATAAGCATTTCCACACAATTCTGTTTGAAATAGAAACTGACCGGTCGAATTAAAGCGGCTACTTCTTCTAGTTTTGAAACAGTTAAAGTTTATGGCAACTGACCAATGATTAAATATACCCTAATTACTCTTTTTACATCTATTACGTTATTCTTTAGTGCTGCTCTTGCAGACGGTGTGGTAATAGATCATAATCTACCTAGTCATATTGCTCCTGGTGGAACCACAGTCGTTTCTGTAATAATTAATAAGGGAAATGTAAGCGGTTTTGCAAAACTTCAGCTAGAAATACCTACTGGTCTTAGCGCTAAGGCTGTTAAGAAGAATGGTGCTTCATTTACATTCTCAGGTCAAAAAGCAAAATTTATTTGGATGTCTCTTCCTGAAGAACAAGAGTTTTCCGTAGAGTATGAACTGACTGCTAATTCTAACGCTTCTGGAACTAAACTTATTCCAGGTCAATTCTCTTATATTAAAGAAAATGAACGTATAGACTATGATTTAGCTCCACAACCGATTACTATAGCTATAGGCGGGGATATGGCAGAAAACACCACTTCAGACCCGGTAGAAGAGACCACCCCAGAAAGCATTCCAGCTGTTACAGCTTCTACAGATAACACGGCCATTTGTAATAGAACAGTTAGTAAAATATCAGACACGGAGTACTTCGTGGAACTTTATTCGGAAGGTGTAACTACAGATGGTTTTACTAAACTTATAGAGGATGTTTCTGAGGGATTTGAAATCAACGCCTCAGAAACTGGAGAATCTATAGTAACAGTAGAAGATGATAGAATAAAGTTCGTTTGGTTCGAAACTCCTGCAGACGATAGTTACAGTGTGTCTTATTCATTAATAGCAAAAGAAGCCAACATCAAACCAGAAATTGATGGTACTCTTTCTTTCGTTCAAAATAACCAGCCACAAGAAACGGCAGTTCTGAACACAAATCTTATGAGCTCTAGAGATTTTGATGAGCCTTCAGAAAACTCTACTGAATCTGAAGCAGCTAAAGAAGATGTTATAGCTGCTACTGATGAACAAGAAACTATTCAGGAAGAAGTAGCTGAAGTTACTCCACCCAAAGAAGTAAAAACAATAGTAACACCTCCGGTTACTCAAGAACCGATAGCTGTTACTGAAGAGGTAGAAGAGACTATATCGGCTTCTAATGTGCCAGATCCTGAAGTGGGAATAGCTTACAAAGTACAGTTAAGCGCTACTCATAAATACATTACCGCAGAAAAGTTTAAATCCACTCACGGTTTTAAAGGAAATATACAGACAGAAAACCATGAGGGTTGGACCAAATTTGTGACTGGTTCTCATGATATATATAAAGATGCCAGAGATGCTAGAAATAGTATTTCCTCTGCATACCCAAAGTTTAACGGCCCATTCGTAACGGCTTATAACTCTGGTGAGAGAATTACTGTGCAGGAAGCACTAATGATCTCTAAGCAGAAATGGTATCAATAGAAAGGCTACACTCAACGGAGTGCGTTCATGGTAATTTTGGTTAATTATTATTGAATTTGTTTAGGTAAATTAATCGAAAAACCTTCTGTTTACAGAGGGTTTTTCTTTATCTAACCCATTCAATGAACACACTATATGTATGCCTTATTCGGTTTAAATAAAAACAAATGAATTGGAGTTCATACATAAAAGGATACACGAACTACCTCAAGCTGGAGAGATCGCTTAGTCCGAACTCTGTTAGCTCTTATGGGTCTGATATAGATAAACTCAAACGCTATTTCACAGAACTCTCAGAGGTGAGTTCTCCTCTAAAACTTAAAACATCAGATTTAAATCATTTTATCAGGTGGATAAGTGAGATGGGATTCTCTGCCAGAAGCCAAGCCAGAATGATTTCTGCTGTAAAAAGTTTTTTCAAATACCTCATCTTAGAAGATGAACTGAAAACAGATCCTTCTGAACTGTTAGAGTCTCCTAAAATCGGGAAAAAATTACCAGACACTCTTTCTACTGCAGAAATAGATTCATTAATTAGCGCCCTAGATCTCAGCACCGACCACGGCTCTAGAAATAAAGCCATGCTAGAAACTTTATACAGCTGTGGGCTAAGGGTTTCTGAACTCATTACCCTTAAACTTTCAGACTACTACCCAGAAGATAATTACATTAAAGTTAAGGGAAAAGGCAGTAAAGAACGACTGGTTCCTATAGGTGATACAGCCATTAAGTACAATGCCATTTACATCAATTCTATAAGAAATCATCAGAACATAGCTCTTGGGCATGAAGACTTTATATTCCTCAATAGAAGAGGTGCTCACCTCAGCAGAGTAATGGTATTTATGATAATTAAAGATTTGGCTAAAACTGCTGGAATACATAAAAGTATAAGTCCGCATACGTTCAGACACAGTTTTGCAACGCACCTTATAGAAGGTGGAGCAGATTTAAGAGCGGTGCAGACCATGCTTGGACATGAAAGCATAACCACAACAGAAATTTACACTCATTTAGATACGAATTTTATCAGAAAAACCTTGCTATCTTGTCACCCCAGACTTCAATAGTTAATGAACATTTCATTCAAAAACATCATTCCATATCCGCTCAAAGAGAGTCTTAAATCGGGCTCTTCTCAAATTTGGGATAGTGGTGAACTGGAGCTCACCTGTGGAAAGCATTATTTAGTACACGCACCGTCTGGAAAAGGAAAATCCACTTTTCTGAATATTCTTTATGGCGTTAGGACAGATTATGACGGCAGCTGGAACATAGGAGAAACTGCCATGAATACTAATTCTACCGTGGAATGGGACGCTGCCAGAAGAGATAAACTGAGCATGGTATTCCAGGGGTTAGAATTATTCGACCACCTTACAGCGTTAGAAAACATTAATCTTAAGAATGACCTTACAGCTTTTAAATCTGAGTCGCAGATTTCAGAAATGATGAAGAGACTGGAAATAGAACATTTAAAGCATCAGAACTGTGGCACTCTTTCTTTCGGGCAGAAGCAGCGTGTAGCTATCATAAGAGCATTATGCCAGCCTTATAACTGGCTGCTTCTAGATGAACCTTTTAGTCATTTAGATGACGCTAACTCTGCTAAGGCTATAGACTTAATTTACGCTGAGAGTCTTGAGCAGAATGCAGGTGTTATTTTGACTTCTTTAGGCACTTTAAAAAGCAAAGTATTTACTACCTCACTCACTTTATGATGTATAAAAAAGCACTCAAGAAAAATATTCCATGGTTCACGCTTACTGGTGTGAGTTTTACACTGGCCATGGGATTTTTCCTAGCAGTGTCATGCGTAGTGCTTTACACTGATTTCTTTCTAAAAGATAAACAGAGCACAGATGAGTCTTTAAGTGGTGATAGCTATCTCATACTAAATAAAAAGGTGAGCATGTTAAACATGTTCGGGGCCAATAAGCCTGTATTTTCTCAGCAGGAAATCACACGACTTAAAGCACAGTCTTTTATAGAAGAAGTAGCTGAATTCGAAGCTGCCAAGTTTAGGATCAAAGCGTATGCTCCTGTTCAAGATGAACGCAGCTTCTACACTGATCTATTTCTAGAAGCTGTGCCGAGTAAATTTCTAGATATAGAGGCAGGATTCAAATGGAATGAAGGCATGCCACAACTGCCAGTTATAGTACCCAGAACTTACCTTAACTTATATAATTTCGGGTTTGCTCCTAGTCAAAATCTTCCTCAGATAAATGAAGGAACCGCTGCCTCAGTTTCTATAAAAATGGTTATGGAAGGCCCTGGAGGAAAACACACCTTTATGGCCAAAATCCATGATTTTACAGACCGTGTGAACTCACTCTTGGTGCCTGAAGAATTCATCACCTGGGCCAATCAAAATATAGCTCAAGTAGAAAAAGGCGAAACTTCTAGGGTGATCATAAAAAGTGGTAATACAACTGATCCCGAGCTGGCTAAATTTATCAGTGATAACGATTACAGCACTAATACAGAACTTCTAGAAGCCAGTAAAGCTGCATCAGTATTTAAGGTGATTTTGAGCTTTGAATTTCTGCAGGGAGCTCTTATTCTTTTACTTTCTTTGGTACTGATTATTTTGAGCACAATGCTTTTGGTGGAGAAAAACAAATCTCTCATTTATAAACTTCGTCTTCAGAGCATTAGTGCTGCTTCCATTACTTCATTTTATTCACAGTATTTCATCATATGCAGTGCTGTTGCACTGCTAATAGCGCTCATATTTATCTTCATATTCAGAGGCCAGTACATCGCACTGATTTCAGGTTTTGGCATGATGACTTCTCACTCTTGGGTTACTATTTTAGGCATAAGTCTAGTACTATTCCTAGTGAGCTCTGCTTTGGCATTTTTCAGAATTCAAGGAAGAGTTAGGGAGATTCTTTAGTCACATTTGGCGGCTCTAAATTATGGGTAAATTTTTGCGTTGCAACGCTATTAAACCATCTGTAACCCGAGCGGTTTTTGTTTAAAACAAATGAAAATTTCAAAGCCAGATTCGTTAGGCTCTTTCTATATTTGTCGCCCAATTAATGCACTAAACAAATGACATTTTTAGTAAATAGCCAGGCACTGTTAAGACAGCTTCAATTATTAAGCGGAGTGCTCAACTCCAGTAATACGCTTCCAATTTTAGATAACTTCTTATTCGAGATTAAAAGCAGTGAACTAGTGATTTCTGCTTCTGATTTAGAAACCACCATGATTACTACTATGGCGGTAGAATCTAAAGAGGATATTACTGTGGCCATTCCTGCCAAAATGATTTTAGATGCGTTAAAATCATTCTCAGAACAGCCGCTAACGTTTACAGTAGACCCTAAATCATTCAGCATAGAAATAGCTAGTGACTATGGAAAATATAAAGTAGCTGGTTTAAATGGAGATGAATTCCCTAAGGCTCCAGAGTTAGAGTCTACAGCTACATTCGACATAGATGGATCTACGTTATTCAGAGCCATAAATAAAGCTCTAGTAGCTGCTGGAAACGATGACTTGCGTCCAGTAATGAGTGGTATTTACTTTGAAATGTATGAAGATCACGTGCGTTTTGTGGCCACAGATGCGCACAGGTTAGTGCGTTACACTAGAACAGATGTAGGCGCAGGTGGAAACGGAAGTTTTATAGTGCCTAAAAAACCGCTTAACCTACTTAAGGGAATAGCACCTTCTGCTGAGAGTCCAATAAAAATCGAATACAATGAGTCTAACGCTCATTTTACTTTCGATAATATTTCTTTAACATGTAGACTCATAGAAGGAAAATACCCTAACTACGAGGCAGTAATTCCTAAGGAGAATCCGAACAAACTGACTGTGGGTCGTCAAGATTTATTGAACTCCATAAAGCGTGTGGCCATTTTCGCTAATAAGGCTACTAACCAAGTGAGGCTAAAAATTTCTGGTAGTGAGCTTCATATATCGGCAGAAGATTTAGATTTTGCTAATGAGGCTAACGAGAGATTAACATGTTCTTATGAAGGTGAAGATATGGAAATAGGATTCAATTCTAGATTCATCATAGACATGCTAGGAAACATAGCTTCAGATAACATAGTGTTAGAAATGAGCGCTCCTAATAGAGCAGGAATCATTCTACCAGAAGAGCCAGAAGATACAGATGAATCTATGCTGATGCTGGTTATGCCTGTGATGCTTAATAACTAGGTTCTTATTAGTTTGAAGTTCTTGGTTGGTTGGAACTTTGAAGTTTCTGGTTCATAGTTGATAGTTTTTTTAAACTATGTTTTTACGTGCTGGTTTTCCCACTCCGTGAGGATGTCATTCGATTCATTTAAAATTTAACACTCAATCTCTTTAAGACAACTGTAGTATAAGCGTTAAGTGAAGAGTACACCATCAAGGACTAATCCATTCCACTTCCTCTGCAGTCTCGCAATTGGTAAACCGAATCAATTCAAACTCCTCAAGTACCCCTCCGCCTCAGGCCCAAGATTAAACAGCACGTCTAGCACAGACAAATTCTCATGAAACGGAAACCTATCGTCAAATACTTGCAGGTACGCTTTATTTTTAAAATCACACTTAGAAGGTTTGAAGTCTTTAGAAAAATCTAGAGATGATTCCTCTGCTTTTTGCAACGCTATATGAACCTCTTTATCTAGCTGAAGTTCTTCTATGATGAGCTTTATACTGGCCAGTGAAAACTCTTGAAGAGATGTGAACTCTTTTTTAAAAAGCTCCTCTATTTGATCAGAGTAATAAATCCAAAACGGACTACTACCATAAGCACTTTTAATACTGCGCCAGTGAACTTTCTTCCAATGGGTTTCGTGGAATAACTGAAGATCTTTAGTCTTTACTTTCTCTCCAGATGGCTTGGATATGGGAATGGTAAGACTCTGCTTTCCGTTGGCTCCTAAAATATCGTAACGGTTTCTCCAAGTCTGTTTCTGGTAGTATTCATAGCCATTGAGCTGCACTCTCTCAGTAGATAGAAAATGCGTCCACCACTTTACATTTCCAAACGGACAAATGGGTAAAACGACTAACTCAGACATTTTAGCTCGACTTACTTCACGGTCTTGAACATACGGTTCCACCTCAGACCAGACTCAAAGTGGTCTCCTGCGTTCTTTTTACTCATCCAAGTAAACACGGCTTTACCTACCACGTGGTCTTCTGGCACATAGCCCCAGTAACGTGAGTCTGCGGAATTATGCCTATTGTCTCCCATGAGCCAGTAATAATTCTGCTTTATGGTATAAGTAGTAGTTTCTTCTCCGTTTATAAAAATCTTACCCCCATTTACAGAAAGTGTATTTCCTTCATAGGCTTCTATTACCCGCTTGTATTCAGGCAGGTTTTGAAGTGTAAGGTTAACTACTTCTCCTTCAAAAGGAATATTTATAGGGCCATAATTATCTCTATTCCAAGTCGCATAAGGTTCTTGTGCTGAATTAGGGAATACGCTCAAGAACCCTTCACCTTGGCCTTTTTCACCCATTATAGGAATGATCTCACTCACATCAGGATCTGCTTTTATTACTTCCATCACTTCATCTGAAGCGGTCACCTTGTAAACCGAAGCCAGCTGTGTCCCGTTTCTAGTTTCTCGGGCATTAGGAATGCTGAATTGATACCAAGAATGCAGACCATACTTTTCCGCTGTTTTTACACGCTGTCTTTCTCCTTTATACTTTACGATATACGAAAATTGCGTGTTTTCAGCGTTTTCTAAAGGCTTTCCATCTATATAAATCACCTTGTCTATGATTTCGAATTTATCTCCTGGCATGCCCACACAACGCTTTATGTAATGCTCTCTCTTGTCAAGAGGCCTTGTTACTATTCCGCCTGTCTTAACATTATCCTTACCAGAAGGACTAGAATAAGGCACCACACCATTGGCTATGCTTTTTCTGGCTTGATCTAGATAATAGTCTGGTTTGGTTAGATAATCCTGTTGATTTCTTCCTGCCAGTTTAAAGGCACTTGCCCTTACTATAGAATGGTAATCATGTCCCATTAAAAAATCATCTACTATGGCCGTGTCTCCATGAGGATAGTTAAATACCATGGCATCCATTCGTTCTACATCGCCAAAACCTGGCATTCTGAAATATGGCATTTTAAACCATTCTACATAACTATTCTTTAATGATCCGGGTAATCTGTTATGGACTAGCGGCACAGAAATAGGTGTCATAGGGCTCTTTGCTCCGTAAGACATCTTGCTTACAAATAAATAATCTCCCACATTCATGCTGCTCTCCATAGAAGCAGTAGGAATGGTGAATGCCTCAAAGAAAAACGTTCTAATTACTGTAGCTGCTATTACGGCAAACACAATGGCCTCTCCCCATTCTCTAGGCTGGCTTTTCTTTTTCTTAGTCCAGTCTCTAGGGCCTACAAACTCTGAGTTATCTTTGAACGCTAACTGAGGAATAGCTACCCAAGGTAGTGCCCCGAAAAACCACTGTTCCTTAGTACTTCTCTTACCGAAGGCTATGCCTGTTTCTATGTTCAAAATGATGAGCATAATGAGATTTACACCTGGTATAATTAGCAGAATGAGCCACCACCATGGGCGCTTTAACATTTTTAGCCACACAAAGAAGTTTAAGCCTGGCACATAGCCTTTCCACTTTTCTTTTCCCGCTCTCTCAAAGAGTGGCCCAAGACATACAAAAAGTATGATTATCAGTACATAAAGAAGAATATAAGGAATGCTTAACATCTGTAAGTCGTTATTTTATTTTAAGAAAATCTCTCATGGAGTACACACCTGCTTTCTGACTGTGCAGCCATTTGGCGGCTAATATAGAACCTAATGCGAAACCATTTCTATCCTCAGCATGGTGATTAATGGTAATAATGTCGTTAGGACCAGTATAGGTGATTTCGTGGGTGCCCTTTACGTCTGGTTCTCGGTGAGAAAGTACAGAGAGTTCAGACTCTTTTTCGGTCAGCTCATCTACCCATTCTGTTTTTCGTTTCAGCTGAAACATCAGGTCTTCTGCCAGAGTCAGAGCAGTTCCGCTCGGGCTGTCTAACTTTTCACTATGGTGAGTTTCGGTGATCACAGGGTCATAACTATCGTACCTATCCATTATTGTGGCTAGGTATTCATTCAGCTTGAAAAAAATGTTAACACCTATGCTAAAGTTACTGCTATAAAGAAGCTTCCCTCCTGCCGAGTTCACATAACTCTCTACCTCATTAAGTCTATTATACCACCCTGTGGTTCCGGTAACCACAGGAATGCCAGCATCAGCGCAGGTCATAAGGTTCTTTACTGCTGCCTCAGGCCGAGTGAACTCTATAGCCACATCTGCTGCCTTTAAATCTTCTGCATATACTGGTCTGGAACTATCTGAAGTGTGCACTATTTCATGGCCTTTACTTAACGCCAATTTCTCAATGGTTTTACCCATTTTTCCATATCCTATGAGTGCTAATTTCATGGGGTAAATTTAAAACTTAAGGGTAATACTAAGACCAGCTTTAGGGCTTTCTATGAATACTGTGGTGGGTCTCACCTCCATAGAAATATCTGGAGAAATGTCATAATTAAACAAGTGGCCATCCACGTTAGCATCTAATATGTTCAATCCGTAAACGGCTATGAGAGAAAAATAACTGAGATCTAACCACCGCTTTCTTCTATCTACTAACTGTTCTAAAGTGCTATCGTCATATAAATTACCTCTGCTGTCTGCCAGTGCTATTTCATAACCTGGTACGGTCTGAAATCTCTGAAGCTCATCTTTATAAAGATTAAAGAACTTTCTATTATCTTGGATGAAATACACACACGTTCCAAGACCAGCCCAAACTATAGGCGCTTTCCAGTACTTCTTATTATAAATCTGTCCGGCACCTGGAAGTGCTGTAGAAAGTAACGTGGCTTTTCTGGCTGAGTGGGGCTTGGCTATTTTAATAGAATCTTCAGGAGTCTGATCTGCCAGTTGGGCATGGGTAGAATGCACCATTGCAACGCAAAAAACCACCCCTAACCAACCTGTGATTAAAGCTTTAATAACTCTGCTATTTTCTGAAGTTCTAGGTCTGATGTGAATGGGATTTCTATTTTTCCACTTCCTGATTTGGTAACTTTCAGATTAGACTTTTTACCAAATCTATCTTTCAACTCTTTGTTAATCTGTTCCATTTCCAACGAAAGTGCAGGTGCTTTAGTCTTACTGGCCGGCCCTTTTTTCTCTTTAGTAAGATTCTCTACCTGACGCACAGAAAGCCCTTCTGTTACTGTTTTTGAAAACAAAGCCAGTTGGTCTGCTGTGTTTTCAATAGAAACTAGCGCACGGGCATGGCCCATGGTAATTTCCTTCTCTATAATGCCTATCTGAATTTCTGCGGGCAGCTTTAACAGTCTTAGATAATTAGTTACCGTAGATCTGTTTTTACCCACCTTATCGCTTAAAGATTCTTGAGTTAAATCACACTCTTCCAGAAGTCTTTGGTAACTAATGGCTACTTCTATAGCGTCTAAATCTTCTCTTTGGATGTTCTCTACCAGCGCCATTTCTAGCATGGTTTGATCATCTGCCACTCTTATGTATGCTGGAATTTCGGTGAGTCCAGCCAGCTGAGAAGCTCTAAATCTTCGCTCACCAGAAATGAGTTGGTAGCGGGCTTCAGCTATTTTTCTAACCGTAACAGGTTGAATAATACCGTGTTCCTTAATACTTCTAGAAAGCTCTTCTAATGGATTTTTCTTAAAGTTATTTCTAGGCTGAAACGGATTGGCCTCTATCTGAGAAATCTTAAGCATGGCTATGCTGCCAGCCACATTTCCTATAGCACCTTTCTCTACAGGTCTGGGGCGAGAAACATTTTCCGCATTCTCTAAAAGGGCGCTCAGTCCCCTGCCTAATGCTCTTTTCTTAGCCATCTATATGAATGTACTTATCCTCATCTCTCATCTTAGTCATTTCATTCTTCTGTAGAATTTCTCTGGCTAAGTTCAAGTAGTTAACAGCTCCTTTGCATGAAGCATCATGTGTAATAATAGTCTCACCGAAGCTTGGTGCTTCTCCTAACTTAGTGTTTCTATGAATCACCGTATCGAATACTAATTCAGAGAAGTGCATTCTTACCTCTTCCACCACTTGGTTAGCTAAACGGAGTCTCGTATCATACATAGTAAGCAGAATTCCTTCTATGCTTAAGTTTTCATTGAGTTGGCTCTGAACAATTTTAATGGTATTCAAAAGCTTTCCTAAACCTTCTAATGCAAAATATTCGCACTGCACAGGAACTATCACTGCATCACTAGCTGTAAGGGCGTTTACTGTAATTAGACCTAAAGAAGGTGATGCGTCTACTATAATAAAATCGTAAGAATCTAAAATTGGCGCTAGCGCCTTTCTCATCATATACTCTCTCTCTTCTACATTTATAAGTTCTAGCTCAGCACCTACTAAATCTATGTGTGCAGGTATGATATCTAGGTTAGGATTCTTAGTAGACATGATGGCATCCACTGCCAATTCATCTCCTACTATGCACTCATAAATACTAGCCGTAACCGATTTAGGGTCTATACCTACTCCAGAAGTAGCATTGGCCTGAGGGTCTGCATCTACTAGTAACGTTTTAAATTCTAACACGCCTAATGCAGCCGAAAGATTCATGGCTGTAGTAGTCTTTCCTACTCCTCCTTTTTGGTTTGCTATTGTAATTACTTTTCCCATTTTCTATAATTTAAAACATCAGAGATTCCTCTATGTCCATTAAAATCAATTCTTTATTAGCCGCACCGAATTTTCGTTTGGCTTCGTTTTTATCTATTTCTATTGGTGGAAACGTGTTATAGTGCATGCCTATTACCTTATTACACTGAATAATATCTGAGCACAATATGGCATCATTAACTCCCATGGTAAACACATCTCCTATAGGCAGCACTGCTAGTGTAGGACGTTCAAATTTCCCTATGTAATCCATCTCCGCAGAAAGTCCTGTATCTCCAGCATAATAAATGGTTTCTCCGTCTACCTTAATGATGAACCCAGCAGGGTTTCCTCCATAACTTCCATCTGGCAGCTGGCTGCTGTGCAGCGCAGGTACCATTTTAATAGTGCCATCCTTAAAGGTAAAATTTCCACCGAAATTCATTCCCATAGTATTAGTCACTCCTTTATTCTCATACCACGTGGCTATCTCATAATTCGAAATCAGCATGGCTCCAGAAGCTTTAGCTATGGCTTCGGCATCTAGTATATGATCTTGGTGTCCGTGAGAGAGTAAAATGTGAGTAGGTTTTAGCGTTGCAATATCTACTTTACTAGCCAACGGATTCCCAGTAATGAAAGGATCTATTAGCAGCAAGCATCCTTCAGTTTGGATCGAAAAACAAGAATGTCCGTAGAATTTTAGTGTCATTTTATGTATGTATCTTCAGCTGTATACCGAGTCACATTTAGGTTGTAAAGATACACCCTGAATCTGGCTAGGATACTGTGATATCTGGTAAAGTTTTACACACGACATTTGTTTATTCATAGTGAATAACATGAGCCCTATACTTACAGTAATTACTGGTACTAATAGACTGGAAAGCAATTCAGAAATAGTAGCCCTAGATTATGCTAAACTCTTAAAATCTAAAGGTTGTCTAGTGAATCATATTCATTTAAGAGAGCTACCTGAAACCATGGCCTTTTCTGAAACCTACGGAAACAGAACTGCCGAATTTCAGAAGATCATTGATGAAAAAATCACCAACTGTGAAAAATTCGTTTTCATCATTCCAGAATATAACGGCAGTTTTCCAGGAGTACTTAAAACATTAATGGATGCTGTGCCTCCTTCAGAATGGAATTATAAAAAGGCAGGACTGATCGGACTCAGCTCTGGCAGAGCAGGAGCACTTAGAGCTACAGATCAGTTTTCTGGTATTCTGAACTATCTGAAGGTAAATGTCTATTTCAGTAAACCTAAGCTAGCTGGCATACAGCACATGCTGAACGGCCATCCAGATTCTGAACCGGTTAAAGAGTACGCCTCTATTTTAGATGCCCATGCAGATGGATTAATGGCGTTTTAGTAGATATGGCATCTCTTATTTACAAAGAGCACGTGTTTTCTGATTATGATATAAAAACATTATGCGGCCCTGTAGACTGGAGGCAAAACGACATTACCATCTTCGGTAAAACATACCCTGAGCCACGACTTACAGCTTGGTATGGGCCTCCATATAAATATAGCTCTATTCAATGGGAAGCCCAGGACATGCCAGAATTCTTAAAAGCATTGCAACGCGAAACAGAACAGCTCTGCAATTTTTCATTTAATGCAGCACTACTTAATTACTACAGAGATGGACAGGACTCTATGGGCTGGCACTCGGATGATGAAAAAGAAATAGACCAAAGCTGCATAGCCAGCCTGAGTTTTGGAGCGAGTAGAAAATTAAAATTCAGACTAAAATCAGATCACTCGGTAAAAGAGGAACTCATCCTTACACATGGTAGTTTACTCATAATGAATGATTATCAAGAGCTTTGGCAGCATAGTATTCCTAAAACTAAACGCGTTTCTGAACCCAGACTTAATATTACGTTTAGGAGAGTGAGATTAGAAGTTTGAGGTTAGAGGTTAACCAGTGACCATTTAATTTTCTTTTATTTGTAGCTCATAAGAACATTACTATGTCTGTACATAAAAAAGCCAAAAGAGTAACTACACAAGTACTTCTAGATATGAAGCAACGTGGAGAACGCATAAGCATGTTAACGAGTTACGACTATAGCATGGCTCAAATAGTAGATCAGGCTGGAATAGATATAATTCTGGTAGGTGATTCTGCATCTAACGTAATGGCAGGTCATGAAACTACGCTTCCAATTACTTTAGATCAAATGATTTACCATGCAGCCTCTGTAATTAGAGCAGTGGAAAGATGCTTGGTAGTTGTGGACATCCCATTCGGGTCTTACCAAGGAAACTCTAGACAGGCATTAGACTCTGCAATTAGAATCATGAAAGAATCTGGTGGTCATGCAGTAAAAATGGAAGGTGGTGAGGAAATAGCAGAGTCTATTACCAGAGTTCTTTCTGCAGGTATTCCTGTTATGGGACACCTCGGCTTAACACCTCAGAGCATTTATAAATTCGGGACTTATGTGGTTAGGGCTAAAGAAGATGAGGAGGCTGAACAATTAAAAAGAGACGCCAAATTACTAGAAGAACTAGGCTGTTTTAGCATAGTTTTAGAAAAGATTCCTGCTAAACTGGCCGCAGAAGTGGCTAAATCTGTTAGCATTCCTATAATAGGCATCGGTGCAGGTGGAGATGTGGATGGGCAAGTGTTAGTGGCTCATGACATGTTTGGCATTACTCAAGAGTTTAGCCCAAGGTTTTTAAGACGTTATGCTGATGTTTCTGAAATCATGAATAAAGCAGTGGTAGATTACATCAAGGATGTAAAATCTGGAGATTTCCCTAATGAAGAAGAATCCTACTAAATCACAGAAGGGATATCACTCGCAGAGCTCTAAACCTAAAAAGGATTGGAAGAAAAAGCCTGAGCGCATAGAAATGACTACGGTGGACTCTCTGAGAGTCCTTTTTGAAGATAATCACCTTATAGCTATAAATAAACGGCCTTCAGATATTATACAGTCAGATAAAACTGAAGATAAAATTCTATCTGAAATAACTGCAGAATACCTAGCTAAGAAATATGATAAGCCTGGGAAAGCCTTCATAGCTATTATTCACAGGATAGATAGACCAGTTAGTGGTGTAATTCTTTATGCTAAAACTACCAAGGCTGCTAAACGCATGGTTCAGCTATTTAAGGATAGAGAAATGAAAAAAACCTATTGGGCCATCGTGGAAAATGCTCCACCTCAGCAGGAAGCTACTGTGGTAAATTACCTTAAAAAGAATCAAGACCGAAATAAAAGTTATGTGCATCAGACCGAGGTGAAGGGTTCTAAGCGCAGTGAACTCTCTTACAAACATTTGGGCGCTGGAGATCGCTACCACTTTCTGGAAGTAAGACCTAAAACGGGTAGACACCATCAGATTAGAACTACGCTGTCTAACATAGGCTGCCCTATTAAAGGTGATGTAAAATACATGGCCAAACGCACCAATAAAGATGCTTCCGTTTGCCTTCATGCCAGATCATTAGAATTCATTCATCCAGTAAAAAAGGAACCTGTTTCCATCATAGCTCCACCTCCTGAAGATGTGCTTTGGGGTGCGTTTATAAATGCTGTTGGGCAGTAGCTTTTTCGGCTGGTTTGGCTGTAGTAATTCAATTCGTGGTTATTTGGTGATATACTTTTTAAGCACAGCAGATTCCATTGAATGGTTTTAAAGCTGATTAATTCTCTCCCTTTCTATGGTCTTCTTTTATGCTACTTCACACAAAGATTGGCAACAGTAAGAATTGGATTCTCATTCGATTTTAAAGTCAGTAAAATGTGTAGAATTGAGTAATATTGCAACGCGAAAAACAGAGTAAACATGAGTGAAGAAAAAGAACACGTAAAGTGCTTAATTATAGGATCAGGGCCTGCAGGATATACTGCAGCTATTTATGCAGCTAGAGCAGACATGAAACCTGTTCTTTATCAGGGAATGCAGCCTGGAGGTCAGTTAACTGAGACTACTGAGGTAGATAATTTCCCAGGATATCCTGAAGGTATTAATGGACCACAAATGATGATAGATCTTCAGAAACAAGCTGAAAGATTCGACACCGATGTGAGAAGTGGCTGGGTGACTAAGGTAGATTTTTCCGGGCCTACTCATGAGGTAGAATTAGATAATGGTAAGAAAACCATTACCGCTGATACAGTAATTATTTCTACTGGTGCTTCTGCAAAGTGGTTAGGACTGGAATCTGAAATTAGATTAAGAGACATGGGTGGCGGTGTTTCTGCATGTGCCGTATGTGATGGATTCTTTTATAGAGATCAGGAGGTATGCATAGTAGGTGCTGGAGATAGCGCTTGTGAAGAGGCCAGTTACTTAGCTAAGTTGTGTAAGAAAGTCCATATGCTCGTAAGAAGAGACGAATTTAGAGCCTCTAAAGCCATGGTTCATAGAGTTCAAGGGATGGACAACATAGAGATTCACTATAACACTGAAACTTTAGAAGTACTAGGTGAAACTGGTGTAGAAGGAGCTAAAGTGATTAATAATCAAACGAAAGAGGAATCTGTTATTCCATGTACAGGATTCTTCGTGGCTATAGGGCACACACCAAATACTCAGATTTTTAAAGATTACTTGGACTTGAACCCACAGGGCTACATAAATGTAATTCCTGGAACTGCTAAGACTAATATTGAAGGTGTTTTTGTAGGTGGAGATGCTGCAGATCACGTATATAGACAAGCAGTTACCGCTGCGGGAACTGGCTGTATGGCTGCACTAGATGCTGAAAGATACTTAGCTGCTAAGGGGATTCACTAATTCCAAACAAAATTATAGAACACTTAAAAGGAGGTCTTGGGACCTCCTTTTTTGTTTGCTTCTAATTGATGAAACTGTTCTAGTCGAACTATTCGCAAGTGCCTCCTATTAGACCTAAGAAGGCACTTAAATCTGAGGAGTTTGTATTGCCGTCATCATTTAAATCACACGGACAGTAGCCAGAATAGCAGTTAAAATCTCCGAGGAAGACAGATAAATCTCCAGAAGACACATCTCCACTAAAGTCAAAGTCTCCTAAACAATACTTGGCTCCTGTCAGCTCTTCTCCTGTAACTGCTATTAATTGTGTAAAGCTGGTTTCTACACCATCACAGTTAGCAGCTACCCAAGTTCTAGAGATGGTGTATGAAGGGCAGCAGTTTAGATCTAAACCTACATCTCCTGCTCCAGATATATTTTCTTCTAAGCCTAATGAAGAGTTAACGTAAACTCCATCATAATAAAACCAGCCACCGATACCATAATTGGTTCCTACATTATTGGCTGCATCTCCAAGTTGCCAGCCTATAGTTTGTGTAGATGGTGCATGACTTATTTGGAAAAAGGAACCCTCTAAATCTCCCATGCCTTCCATAAATGCTCCTTCAGAACTGATGAGGTAATAGGTCCAGTCTAAGTAATTATCTCCCGCTGAATCCCAGTCGTCTTTAAAACTATTATTAGGAATAGCTGACCAAGTATCCCAATCGGCTCCTGCAGATAAGGGAATAGTTACTGACCACTGTGCTTCAGGATTATTTTTCTCAAAAAACACCCCTGTCAGTAAAGCTCCAGATCCGTTCTCTTCTGATTCAAAAAACGAGACCTGGCTAGATTCCACAAAATATTCTGCCTTATTAAAAGGTGTTCCAGGAATATCAAAAAGAACCATAGCCCAGTCGTCAAAAGCATTTAATGGTTGTACACCTGCACAATTAGAGCTGGCACTTTGATTTGGCTCCAGACCTATGAACTCCTCATTAAAAGTTACTTCTATATCCGAATTACAGTTAGTAGAGGCTGTAACCTCGGCTATTTCTGGGATAGCTTGCCCACAACTAATGGATAATTCTGGCTCTGGTGTTCCTGATAAGATTGGTTCAGTACAATCAACACAATCATCAATGGCGGTGGTAGCCGTTAGGCCATAGTAAGTCGGCAAATCAGTATTTGAAATATTTAATCCATTTGGATAGATCACAATATTAACTTGTGCCGAAATATCAGAGTTAGTTGTAAACTGACCGATAGGCACTCTCAAATCATCGCCAGCAGAACCTTGGGAAGAAGTGACTACTTGGTTTCCGTTTCCGTCTGATACTGTTTGTGGCAGAATAAACCACGCACCTCCCACAAAACTATTAAGAATAATATCGCCACCCGCTTCGAATGGCTCGACCCATGGGTTTTCAGGATCACTAAGCAATGTGCTGGTCGATACAGTGGAGAAATCATTCGTTGTTAACTGCCCTATAGTTACGTAGCTATCATATTCTAATGCCGGTGCAAAAGGCAAAAGCAGTTCATTTAAAGGTCCTGCAGTTACTCCTAGCGGATGCTGGAAAAAACCATCTCCCCCCTCTGTGGAAATGAACAATGGAAAATCATCGAAGCCTAATACTAGAGTCAAAAAATCATCAGGGTTTGGTAGGTTCGCATAAAGAACCCAGGTAGTATACCCACTTAAATTGAGTCCACCTCCAGGAATTGTGAGGTCTGAAATAACTTCATCTGGATGCACATAAACGGGAACAAACTCTAGCGAAAAACCTGAAGGATTGGTTTCTTCCGATGAAATACTACCATACTGTATTGGAAACTCTGTGCTATCAGTTTCGTTAACCTGAACCAGGTCTTCAGATAAGAAATTTCCTCCATACACGGAGGCAGAAAATAAAGTAAGTAAAAAAAGAAATGTATAATTAGTCCAAGTCATATCTGTTTGGTTTTTAGTAAGAAACTAATGTAGGAACATTTTTTTAAACCTATAGAATATGAAATAAATAAAAAAAGTAATAAATCACTTTCTTAGAGTCGTGTTTATTAGAAACAAGTAGACATTCATCTTCCGAAACCCTAAATACAGTAGGGTATCCTGGCGTTGCAACGCTAAAAATCCACCTACAATGGAACGTGTAAAACATCCGTTACTGAAGTGTAAAACACTTTGAGCTATTCCACATCTTTGTTATGTAATGATTAAATCAATTCTTTCACTTCTTTTTATTTCTACTTCTCTGGTATTGGGAAGCGAACAAGACACTGTAATGAACTACTCTAAACCCGACCTTCTAGGCCAAATAGATTATGCTGCTCATGATGATTTTACTAAAATTCCTTCCGAGTTTACTTCTAAAACAGGTGTATATTTAAGAGCTGAAGCATTAGATGCGTTCAAGAAAATGTACTTTACCGCTAAGGAATGTGGAGTAACTCTTACCATTATTAGTGCTGCTAGAAATTTTGATTATCAAAAAGGCATTTGGGAGCGCAAATGGAAAGATGGAAAATACATTAAATATATGGGAGCAGAAAGAGCCAAAGCCATTATGCGCTACAGCTCTATGCCTGGAACCAGCAGACACCACTGGGGCACAGACATTGACATTAACAATCTGAATGATAGCTATTTTACGAAAAACCCAGATGGCATTAAGGTGTATGACTGGCTAACTACCCATGCTAATTCTTACGGTTTTTACCAGACCTATACCTCTAAAGATTCAGGAAGAACAGGATACGAAGAAGAAAAATGGCACTGGAGCTACATGCCCATAGCTAAGCAATTACTGGTTCAGTACAATGAAAAGGTAGCGTACTCGGATATCAAAAACTTCAATGGTTCGGAGAGTGCAAAACCACTTCAAGCCATTGATCTTTACGTGAATGGTATAGATATAGAGTTAAAATAAATACTGGTTCAGAATGAATGAATAAAGCAGTTCAATTTCGATTGAAGCTTCCTCATTCGATTCATCTGAGGTTAGCCTTAATAATCGATATTAATTAATGTTAGTATAAGCCGCTTGCACATCATCATCTTCCTCCATCTTATCCAGCATCTTTTCTATATCTTCTAATTGTTCATCCGTAAACTCCACTGGAGATGTAGGAATTCGTTTGAGAGTAGATTTTTGGACATCTATATTTTTCTCCTCTAGTGCGGCACTCAGATCACCGAAACTGGTATAGTCTGCATAGAGGTAAACAGTATCTTCATTTTCTTCAATTTCCTGAAGCCCCGCATCTATTAGTTCTAGCTCTAACTCTTCTAAATCTAAATCTTCAGTTTTCTCAAATTCGAAAACAGCCTTTCTATCAAACATAAACTCTAAAGAACCGTTGGCCACCAGTCCTCCTCCAGCTTTATTAAAATACGACTTTACGTTGGCCACTGTTCTGGTAGTGTTATCAGTAGCACATTCTACAAATACAAGCACACCATGCGGACCTTTTCCTTCATAGTTAACCTCTGTGTAATCTTCTGCATCTTTAGCAGTAGCCCGCTTTATGGCGTTTTCAATATTGTCTTTAGGCATGTTCTGAGATTTGGCATTCTTGATAGCCGTTCTCAGTTTTGCGTTAGTTTCAGGATCATCTCCTCCTTCCTTAGCAGCCATGGTTATGGCTTTGGCCAGCTTAGGAAATACCCTAGACATCATCCCCCATCTTTTCTCTTTAGCAGCTCTTCTGTATTCAAACGCTCTTCCCATTGTGTAAACTTTTTGATTTGCGTTGCAATATATTAACGAACCTCCACTGGGTCAAGAATCTTTCTGAGAAATATTTATTTAGCAGTTCGGTCATAATTCTGACGTATACCTTATAAAATCTAGAAAAACACAGGGACTACTAAACTATTTTACACTGACAATAAAAAATTCGTAGTTAAGCTTTTTAGAAACGAAAAAAAGTAGCACTTTTGCACTCCCAATTTTTAGACCTACAGCTTAACAATTGTGTTAAGATCAGACTGAAAATTAAATGGTCCGTTAGCTCAGCTGGATAGAGCACCTGCCTTCTAAGCAGGCGGTCCCAGGTTCGAATCCTGGACGGATCACTAATGACAAAAAGCCTTTCCACGTTAGTGGTGAGGCTTTTTTATTTCAGTTCTGAATCCAAGCGCTAAGTTGAGCTGAGGAACCTATCTCTACAGTTGTAGCAAGCTCTTAAATAATTAAGAGCTACATTTATTAAAAAGGATTAGCAAACTCAGGATTTGTAATAAAATCCTCATCGGTAAGAGTCTTTAAGAAATTAACGAGATCTACTTTATCTTGATCCGTTAACATAAGACCAGTGCTTGTAGTAGCCAGTAGTGCTTGATCTAAACTAGGTGAAACTTGAATGCCATCGTTATAATGGTCTACCACCTCTTCTAAAGTTTGAAAACGCCCATCGTGCATGTAAGGTGGTGTTAACTCTATGTTTCTGAGCGTAGTCACCTTAAATCTGGCTTTATCCTGCTCTAAGCCTGTTACGTTATATCTGCCTAAATGTGTGAAATCAGCCTCTTCATCTAACCCATTATTCATATATAGGTCATTCTCGAAATTAAAATTACCATGACAGTGGGCGCAATCTGCTCCTGAAGACTCAGGAAAAAACTCATTGTACTCCGTGAAAAATAAATCTCTTCCTCTAGCTTCACTAGGGGTTAACTGAACCTCGCCAGCCAGATACTTATCATATTTGGAATTATTAGACACTAAGGTCATCATGAATTGCTCCATGGCCTTACCCATGCGCTCAGGAGTTATTTCTCCATCACCGAAAGCTCTTATGAATTGGTCTTTGTAGTCCTGATCTTCGTTTAGTTTAGAAATAACATTAGCATGTGTTTCTGCCATTTCCACAGGATTCTGTATGGGCTCTAAAGCTTGATGAGCGAGGTTAGGTGAACGTCCATCCCAGAAGAAACCATTGGAATTCCAAGCTAAATTAATAATGGCCATGGCCTGAATATCTCCTACGTCACCTTCCGAGCCAACACTAAACTGCATGAGATCTGTAAAGGCATCTTCCTGTTTATGACAACTGGCGCATGACTGGTTATTTAAGGATGATAACCTAGGCTCATAAAACAGCATCCTTCCCAACGCTACTTTGGCTTCTGTTAGCTGAAATCCCTGTGGAGTAATAGGCGGAGGAAATGCTCCTAAATCCAGCTCATATTCGGTTTGATCTAAGTTTACCACTGCTGTAGAAGTTTCATCTGGTTCATCTTTTTTACACGAGTAAAGACCTAACCCTATGATCGACATTACTAAAATAGCCTTCTTCATTTCACAGTGTGTTTTGTTATGAATTCTTCATCAGTCAAGCTTTTTAAGAAAGCCACTAACTGTTCTTTTTCTTTAGAAGAAAAATCAAACTTCTTGATGTTTTTTGAGAGGTGTTTATGCGTTGCAACGCCAGTGCTGTAATGCTCTATGACATCTTCTATAGTTTCTAAACTTCCATCATGCATGTAAGGAGCTGTTAACTCCAAGTTTCTGAGTGTAGGAACTTTAAACAAAGCCCTATCTGCCTCTTCCCTAGTAAGTCTTATTCTGCCAGAGTCTGGATATTCCACATACAGCCCATTATTCTCAAAGGCATAATTGGTAAACGTAAATCCAGAATGACAAGTGCTGCACTGAGCTTTCTCGCTAAAAAACAATTTCATGCCCTTTCTTTCTGTTCTGGTTAGTTGGCTTTTATCATTTTGATAGTAATACTTATCAAATCTACTATTCCCACTAATGAGCGTTCGCTCATAGCAGGCTAATGCTCGGGTAATGACAAAAGCATCTGGAACTCTATCATAAGCAGCTCTGCTCATCTGCACATAAATAGAATCTCGGTTTAACCGTTCTGCTATTTCTAATATATTCATATCCAGTTCTACATGTTCTTGAATAGGCACTAGCACTTGCATTTCTAAAGTAGGCACTCCTCCATCTCTATTCAGATATGGGCTGTAGGCTACATTAGTCAGTGTAGGCGCATTACTTTTTCCGAGTGCTAGATCAGCCCCAATGCTAAATTTCTGACTATCAGAAAAACCCAAATGAGGTTTATGACAACTGGCACAACTCACGGTAAAATCCTTGCTAAGCACTGGGTCAAAAAACAGTGCTTTCCCCAATGCTATTCTTTCAGGTGAAGGCTCATTTCCTTCAGGATAAGAAATTTCTGGAAAACCCTTAGGCACATCCATAGGTAGCTCAAATTGGCTAAAACTAAAGCCTAGCAAAAGTCCAAAGACACCTATTACAGCGAGGACACCTAGAACTAGCCTCATCAACTGGATTATTTATTTACTACCCACTTTTCAGTAAAAATCACTTTATCTGATGATTTAATGTTAATCAAATACACACCAGATTCCACTATAGGTAGATTTACCGATTTTACTTCACCAACCATTAATTCAGAAAACACCTCTTTTCCTGATATGTCAGTAATTTCCATTATAAAGTCCTCAACTTGATTTAGCTCTAATAACAATCTAGATTCCTGTCCGTTAGCTGTAGGGTTTGGCGCAATAGTTACAGACCCAAACTGTTCTGAGTTTTCATTTACACTGAGTACTTCACCTGCAGAGAACACCTCATCTCTAAAATTATTTAGCATGTCTACAGAATCTCCATCTTCTCCATGCGTGATTCCTCCAGAAGAAGTTACCACTTCTGAAAATGCTGCTAGGTAGTCTGCTTTAACTGCCAGATTTATTTGTCCTCCAGATGTTGAAGCTGACAAGTCTACAGTCTGTTCATGGTAATTTACATTACCAAGAGCATGAACTTCAAACACGAAATCAGCACCACTAGTTCCTGACATTCCTTCCATAGCTAAAAACCTATATCCTGCAGCCCAACCCCAATGCATAGAAGGGTTCTGAGGTGCAAGAGGGTGCTGGTTTGGCCATAATGATGGATCATCATTATTTACTGGAGTCTCTACACCTACCCAAAACGTGATAGATTCTACTTGGTTAATATCGTGTTCTCCTAAATCAAACGAAGTTTGAAATTGATCAAAGGCATCTACTAATAACCATCTGTCATCAATACTAGTAGTGGTGCCACCATCATGAGTTAGAACAATCTGAGAAATATAATATTCACATCTATCTAAGGCCACTTTGTCACCAGAAGGAATAGTAAACTCGCTATTGAACTCTAGGTTTTCCGCGCCCACTTTATGGTTAAACTCAAGAATAACAGAGTTTTGAGAATACACTCCGAACGCTAAAAAAATAGAAAGAAAAAGTAAAATGTGTTTCATGAAAAATTTATTAAAGAAGTAAAGATATAGAATTTCTGGTGTCAGTTATCACAGCTCTTTCGACTTAATCATGAGCACATTAACTTAATGCAAAATAGATCAAGTCGAACTTGATAGAATGACTAGTAGCTGGTAACATAGGACATCTACTTATTTACCACCCACTTTTCCGTGAGAACAACAGAATCAGAAACTTTAAGATTGATTAAATAAATGCCCGATTGAACAATAGGGAGATTCAAAACATTGGTTTGGCTAGACACTAATTCAGAAAACACCATTTTGCCCGTAATATCGGTAATCTCTACTGTGTAATCTTTTGAATTATTTAAGTCTAGAAGTAATCTGGAATCCTGCCCGCTAGGAGTAGGGTTAGGAGCTATACTTACAGAAACATCATCCTCTAAAGCTTCACTCACACTTAATACAGTACCTGCTGAGAATACGGCATCTCTAAAATTATTTAACATGACTTCACAATCTCCGTCAACGCCATGCATTAGCCCGCCCGCAGCAGTAGCAGAAACACCTGTAAAAGCTTCTGAATAGTCTGCTTTAACAGCCAGATTTATTTGACCTTCCACGGCAGTAGCTGTCATATCTATCGTTTGCTCATGGTAGTTCTCATTACCTAATGCATGCAGATCAAGTACAAATTCTGCACTGTTAATCCCAGCATACCCCTCCATAGCTACAAATCTGTATCCTCCTGCCCATCCCCAATGCATAGATGGATTCTGAGGGGCTAACGGATGATGACTCGGCCATAAAGATGGATCATTATTATTTGTAGGTGTTTCCACTCCTACCGAAAAAGTAAGTGATTCTACTTCACTAATATCAAAATCTCCTAGATCCCAGTTCGTTTGTGTAAACCCATCTACTAATAACCATTTATCATCTACAGATGTAGTGATACCTCCGTCATGCGTTATTTTAATTTGAGAAACATAGTATTTGCATTTGCTTAAAACTACATGGTGGCCATTAGGAATAACATATTCTGTATTTAATTCTAAATCTTCCGCTCCCATCTTGTGGTTAAATTCAAGAATAACAGAGTTTTGAGCATATGATGCTAAAACTAGGAACATTGAGATAAACAGTAAATAATGCTTCATGTTGAAAATGTTTAGCTCTTGGTTTTTAAGAGATGGTTAAAAATACAACACTTTGGCTTTTTATCAGTTTTCGAAAAGCCATTTACTTAATTTTTAAAAAACGTTTACACCAGCAGATTCATGGAAGACTGCTGAGAAAAAACCTAAACCAGCCAATTCACTAAGAGTTAACAATCCATTACTAGACAATAGCCTATCCTATGTAGCAGCTGGATGTTTGACTTGTGATTTGTTCTCATACCATTCTACAGAACCACAGGCCTCCTTTATCCATGCTAGAACTAGCGCTTATTTTCTTTTGGAGATGGAGTAAAATACGAATACTGTTCTGTTCTTTTGGTGGTAAACTTTACCCCTCTTTACCTGATTACAATGTAAGACTCAATATCACCTTATTGTCAGTAATTAACCTACCCAGTTCATTCTAAGAATACTCATTGGCTTTTACATTCGAATGAATTTTATTTAGAGCACTAAATAAATAATATAGCCTACCTTCTGACAAACCTGTGCCAACAGTAATTCTCCTTTTTCCTTCTATTAATATTCCCTTCCCCTGCTTTCCTGGATAGCGGAAGTTGTTTTGTTGATCGTTTTCACGAATTCTAGAAACATCTTCCCATAAAAATGATTTAGAAAATCCAAACTTGCCCAGTCCAGTAAATGTCTTACCGCCTGATTTATTTATGGTAATTTCTACTTTTCCCCAGATGGCCATCAATGCCAAACTCCAAAATAAGACTGAACCAAGAATAAATGGAATTCCGATCAATAACATCATAAGGTTAAATTTTCCATTCACGATTTGGGTACCATAAATACCACCCAATGCTCCTCCAGACCACACTACCATAAATGGAACTAAGAAAAACGCCCATAAGGACCTAGTCGTAGCACCTACTATTATGTGACTAACATCTGTCCTTATCCAAGCTCCTTTTGGTGGATCGTAAAGATCGAAAGCTGAATTTTGAGACTCATCAAACTGTAAAGAAATCTTAAATATATGCTGACAGCTTTGACATTTACCTATATCTGTTTGAATATTGATATTTGAATCTTCAACTATGCTATTACATTGGGGGCATTTCATAAGTAGTAATGTGTTTTTTTTAGTTGCTAAAATATTGAACACATATCTATGTTATTCATGGTACATTAATAATGTTAGCTTATTTCATCTCGGGCACTGCGGTGAGCAAACTAATTGACTAATTTACCTCAAAACACTCTTAATTTGATGATATTACAAGTGGCAAACTAATTGATCTAGGAATTATTCTCACTAAATTTAACGCATGCCATTTATCTTAAAGTTGTTATTTCTGGGCATCATATTCGCATCTTTTAGCCGTTCAAGTTATGCCCACGAAGGCAGATTAACTCCCTCTGCCTCTCTAGGAATTACGACACCTTTACTAGACAATGGCATAGGTTTTTCAGCAGCTGTAAATTTGACTTATGACTTGACCTCACACTTTGCTACAGAATCTCAAGTTTCTTTTATCCACACCAGAGTTAGCTCATCTTTTCTTTCTGGAAACCAGGGAGGTGTAAATTCATTGAATTATTTTTTTGGTGCTAGACTCTACCTCACCTCACCTGAAAAAACTTATAGATTCTATATTAATTTGTTACCTGGCATAAGTTTGAATTCAGAAAGCTCAAAAGAGTTCAAGAAGCTATTTGAATCAATTAAATTCGGTGCCACCGCTGGAGCGTTCTTGGAACTAGAGAAAGTCTTCACAGGCATTTCCATTGAATCTCCGCAGAACCTTTTGCTGAAGGTGGGTTATATCTTCTAGTTAACTAATTTTGCAACGCTAATTTCAACACACCTTTTTAGCACAGCTAGCATATGAGCATAATTTCTGATGATATTTCTAAGGCAATAGAGCTATTAACCAAAGACGAAGTGGTAGCTATACCTACAGAAACGGTATATGGTTTGGCAGGAAATATCTTCAGCGAAAACGCCATTAAAAAGATTTTTGAGGTAAAGAAGCGTCCATTTTTTAACCCTCTCATAGTTCACACCTATTCTATAGAAAAGGTAGAAGAATTAGTGTCTGAATTTCCAGAAAAGGCCAGACTATTGGCAGAGGCTTTTTGGCCAGGTCCACTGACATTAATCTTAAAGAAAAAAAAATCTGTTCCTGATCTTATTACTGCGGGAAAAGAAACTGTAGCGGTTAGAATACCCAACCATCCAGTGGCTCTTAGCCTATTAAAAGAACTGCCTTTTCCTTTAGCAGCTCCTAGTGCTAATCCTTTTGGAAGTATCAGTCCCACTAAAGCTACACATGTAGAAGGCTATTTTAAAAATGACATCTCTATGGCTATAGAAGGTGGCGATTGTAAAAAAGGCATAGAATCTACCATAGTAGGCTTTGAAGACCATGAGCCTGTTTTGTATAGACTAGGAAGTATATCGTTAGAGCATTTGACAGAAGTAGTGGGTGAAGTAAAAATTAGAAATAAAAAAGAAATAGCACCAAATGCCCCTGGCATGTTAGCAAGGCATTACGCCCCTGAAACTAGAACACACTTAGTTTCTAACGCACTTGATTTCATTGAAGCCATTGACGCTCAAAAAATTGGAGTTATCACCTTCTCTGAAAAAGTGCACAGTGAGCATATAAAAGCTTTCAAAGTGCTTTCACCTTCAGGAGATTTAAAAGAAGCTGCCTCTAACCTTTATAGCGCTCTTCACGAATTAGATAAATTAGACTTAGACCTAATAGTAGCGGAGTTATTTCCTGATTACGGTTTAGGGAAATCTATAAATGACAGGCTCGAACGTGCCACTAAACCCAAATAAACCTATACCGAATCAGGATGGATTTATTCAAAGGCCGAAGATTAGTCGTAGCCACCAAGCATCAGAAAGAGGAGGTTATAGCTCCTATATTAGAAGCGTATTTGGGAGTGATTAGTATTATTCCAGAAAATTTTGATACAGATGCCCTCGGTACTTTTAGTGGTGAAGTAGAACGTGAATTAGATCCCATTTCTACGGCACGTAAAAAATGTCTGCTAGCCATGAAAGCTGCCAAATCTGATCTAGGAGTGGCTAGCGAGGGTTCATTCGGGCCGCATCCTACATTTGTATTTAAGCCTGCCGATGATGAGTTTCTCATCTTCATAGACAAGCTGAATGGCTTAGAGATTCTAGTGCGTGAATTAAGCACTGAGACTAATTTTAGCGGAAAAAAAATTCAGAACGAAAAAGAACTTTGGACCTTCGCGGCTGAAGCTAGGTTCCCTTCTCATAAGCTCATTTTAAGGCCATCTAAAATGGCCAACCAAGATATTTATAAAGACATCTCAGACAAAGTGTCACTTTTAGATACGTATATTAAACTAGAAGAAAAGTATGGAACCGCTTATGCTGAAACCGACATGCGCGCTATGAACAACCCTTCTAGAATGGAGGTCATTCGCAAAGCCACGGTTAAGCTGGTAGAAAAAATTAATTCTATCTGTCCAGAATGCACTACGCCTGGATTCGGAGTTACTGAAGTAAAACGTGGATTAAAGTGCAGCTTGTGCGGTTCACCAACGAGTTCAATTTTAAGTCATATCTACTCGTGTCAGAAATGTTCCTTTGTTCAGGAGAAGCTTCATCCTAATGAAAAAGCTTTGGAGGAACCTATGTATTGTAATTATTGTAATCCGTGATTGAGAGCACTTTAAAGACTTAAATTTACCGCTCTAAATCGTACTAAAGCATGCTCCATAAAACCATCACGTTAACCATCTGTTTTGTATTGATTCTAGTGAGTTGGGCTGGTCTCTGCACGTTAGATTTTGAATCTAAAGGAAAGGTCTTCGAGTTTGAGATCACTAACTTAACCGATGAGCAGTACCCAGATAATCCAGATATTGGATACAGAGCCTCTGACTATCAGAACATCTTTTTTCAGAATGGTACACTTGAACAATTGGACGGTGCTGCATTCTCCTTTAATCTCAAGCTCTATAGCCTGTATTCAGATTCTATTTGGTTGAACAAATTGGACCTTTCGGAGTTTATTCCTACCATACCTGAAAATGTAAAGAAGGATGAATACCTAAGTTACATCTCATGTATAAACCAAGAGTGGAATCGAAACCAAGTCAAGTTTAACCCTAAAGAGTTTAGCAGCACTAATTCTAAAATCATACGAGTAGATGTGGCCAGAAACTGCTTGAATGCCTACCTCTGGGAGGTTATAATTTATGTGGAAGAAAACGGAGCTACAGTGCCATATGCTCACGGATGGTTTGATTTTCCTGATGAATTATATGCTCAGCTGTTCGAGCTAAAGAATAGAATGCCCTTTTCTGAATTTCAAGCTCCCTTAGAGCACTGGCAGGATCCCGCTAATGAAGAATTAAATCTAAATGTGTTTAGAACTATAACTAGCACTATAGAAACTACATTCTCCGACCTTAGCGATGAAATGTACCCTTTGGAAAAAGCCAGAAAAAAGAAATTCAAAGAAATCATTTATCCCACTTCTTTCAACACCATGCGTGACTTACAGACAGACTCCTCACTGTTCGCCACATTCACGCCACCTGGGTTTTATAATAGAAGTGACCCTAGAACTACTGAATTAGGCAGATTCTATGCTCTTAATTCTGTGGAGGTAAAAAAGGTGCGTTGCAACGAGAAAACAAAACCACAACATGAAGTTTCGCTCAGCTTTAGTCATAAAGACTCTCAGGAAGTAACGCAACTCATAATTGGTGGATTAAACTTTGAGGAAGTTCCTGTACTTTCTCCTTCTCAAGCTAACAGCGGCTGGAAAAATTCTATGGGTATAGGGAATCATACCTTTTATGAAGATTACACTACCCACGTTTCTACCAAATCAGAAGAAAGCCCATACTATGGTGTTTTACTGGATGATAATGGGAACTGGCTAGATAGTCATAAAGTAGGAATAGATGGACCTATCTTTCATTTTTCAGATAAAGAACGTAAAGAACTTCATCTGTGGTTACTCTCATTTGAACGCCATGCGCTGGTGGGGCATTATGTAATCCAACTCTAATATTTGCAGAAAATACATCCGAAAATTTATACTATAACTCTGAAATGGGTTAATTCAAAGATATTGACTAATTTCGTAAGTGTAAAAAGTACACTATCGTAAAATTTCTAGCTACATATCTAACTACATGCGCGAGCCTTTCTAAATGCTTGTATATGATTTTATTCGTTCTGTATTGCAACGCAGAACTAACTGCACAAACTACCATAACTGTATGCCAAGACCAAGGAGATGCGCTTATAGCTACGGATAGAAATGACTGGGCTCATAATAATTTAGCAGTGGTAAATGAAGGTTACTTGCACAATTTCATTCCTGTTGAGCCGCCTTGTGGATTAGAGAATGCCACACTTATAGATGTGGCCATTACCATAGATATCACTGACCAAACGACTACGCCTGGGTGCAGTAATATTGTATATTTTGGAAACGTACTTTTAAACTGTGATTTGAGCACCACCGCAGTGTGTCCAATAGTCCAGGATGTGCTCAGCTTTGGCTGTAACTTCGGCATAGGCTCTCCTAATGTGGGAACCTACTCCTTAGGTTTAAACGGCTGTGGGGTGACTCCAAGTATTACTGATATCATAGGCGTAGACATTATTCCTGCCTCTGAAAGTTCTGGAGGTAGCTGCCCGAGCTCTGGCACCGTCATTTCAGATAACATGGTAGACCTTACGTATTCCATCTGTATAGCCTATACATTTATAGAAAATGTACCTGAGGCATGTGAGAACACGGTTACTTTTCCCTGCAATGATGATAACCCCTGCACCATTAATGATGAAATAACTGTAGACGAGTGTGATAATAGCATAATATGTATTCCATGTGGTGGTACCATAGAAGCGGACTGTAATAATGTAACAGCACTGCCGTGTGATGATAACGACCCATGCACCGTTAATGATGAAGTGATAGTGGCGGTATGTGATGAAAGTATCATTTGTGTCCCATGTGCGGGCAGCTTTCAGGCAGACTGTTCAGATACCGTGGAACTGGCCTGTGATGATGGCGATCCCTGCACAGTGAATGATGTAGAAGTGGTTTCTGCATGTGATAATGGTATTGTTTGCATTCCATGTGCAGGTTCTGAAGCCATGCCTTGTACAGCTACCATAGCCCTTCCGTGTGATGATGGAAACCCCTGTACTGTGAATGATGAAGAGTTAGTAGAGGCTTGCGATAACTCTATTATTTGCGCTCCCTGCACAGGAGTGTTGGAGCCTTCGTGTGATGATGTTATAGTGTTGCCTTGCAATGACTATGACGACTGCACCATAAATGATGAAGTAACAGTTTCTGTCTGTGACATGGACTTTGTATGTATTCCTTGTGCCGGAGTTATAGAGGCCGACTGTGATGACACAGAAATTCTGCCCTGTGATGATGGTGACCCATGCACAGTGAATGATATGGAAACAGTAGCGGCATGCGATAATACGATAGTTTGCATTCCATGTGCTGGCGAAGCAGAACAGCCCTGTAACCAAACCGTAGCCGTGGCTTGTGATGATGGTGACCCTTGTACAGAAAATGATGTAGAACTCAGAGAAGCTTGTTTTGACAATGAAGTTTGCGTGCCTTGCATGGGAACTCCCATACTACCAGAACAATGTGATGATTTTGACTGTACCAATGGAATAGAATCATGGGATGAGGAAACCTGTTCATGTATTACTGAGCCTACTATTCTAGGATGCACAGATGAAAATTCTTGCAATTACGATGAAACTGCCACCTGCGATTTTGAGTGCGATTACAGTTGTGTAGACTGTAATGGTGTCCCGTTTGGAGACTGGTTATTAGATCAATGCGGAGATTGTTTATCGCCAAGTGATCCTGAGAGAGACCTCAGCTGCTTAGCCGTTCCATATATGCCCAATGCGTTCACTCCAGACAATGATGGGTTAAATGATTACTTCAGTGTGGTCACTGCCAGAGAGTTTTCCATGTTTTCGGTAGAAATCTTTAACCGTTGGGGAGAACTGGTCTATTACTCTACAGACCATGAATTTAAATGGTTAGGAAATATTACAGGAGGCAACCACTTTTTACCTCCAGATGTCTACACTGTGAGACTGCAATACACACTCACAGATAATACTACCGAAACTGTTATTGGAAGCGTAGCTCTTATTCGATAAAACAGACTAGTTTCTTAAAGTGTGATAGTTTAATCTCACTATTAAATATCTTTATTCTCGCTATGCTCACTTTAGATTGCTTTTAAGAACGGAATAATGAAGATAATTTTATGGCTTTCTCTTATGGCACTACGCCTGTGTTCCTATAGTCAGAACCAAGGAAACATCTGGTATTTCGGAGAAGGAGCCGGATTAGACTTTAACACAGAAGAACCTACTCCGCTTACAGACGGTCAAATATTTGCAGCTCCTCAAAACTTTAATGAAGGCTTGAATAACGAAGGCTCATCAGTAATCTCTAATGATCTGGGAGAGTTTCTATTCTACACAAATGGTGAAACCATTTGGAATAGAAATCATGACATCATGCCCAATGGCGAAGACTTAATGGGCATGTACTCATCTACTCAGTCTTCTCTTATTATACCTAGACCTGAATCTGACTCCCTGTTTTACGTTTTTACGACAGATGGCCTAGAACGCAATTTGGAAGATGGGTTCAGATACTCTGTGGTAGACATGTGCTTGGATGATGGACTGGGAGATGTTAAACCAGATGAAAAAAATATTCAACTCATAGACGTAGCTTCAGAGAAAATAGCTGCTGTACAACATGCTAATGGAATCGACATCTGGATAGTAGCTCACCGTTATAATGACGATGATTACCACGCTTATCTGCTTACTGAGAACGGATTATCTGCACCAGTAATAACTGAAATTGGCAGTGTTCATCAGGGGAATGGCTTCTTCGCTGGTATAGGTCAGATGAAAATCAGCTCCGATGGAACTCAACTGGCTATGGTCTATTCTAATGTAAACCCTTCAGCCATAGAACTCTTTGATTTTGATAATTCTACTGGAATACTATCTAACTTCAAAGATTTAGACTCTTCTTTTAATGAATATGGTTTAGAATTTTCACCTGATGGCACTAAACTTTATGTAACCAGCTTAACAGGTATTCATCAGTTTGACCTTACTGCTGGAGGTGGAACTGAAGCAGAGATTAATGCTTCCAAACTTTCGCTTACTTCTGCAGCTTGTGCCCCTAGCGGAATGCAACTAGCTCCCAACGGTAAAATTTATATCAGCAGGTGTAATAATTATCTAGCATGTGTTCAGGAGCCTAATAATGCTGGTTTGGCCTGTAGTTTTAACGAAGTAGAAATCACACTCGGCCAAGGGTTATTTAATGTGAGTTTGCCTAATTTTCTAAGTGGTTACACTTATAGCAATAGCAGCTATTCGTGCGATGATCCAGACTGTGTAGACACCATAGTTCTGCCCTGTGATGACAATGACGACTGTACTATTAACGATGAAATAACTGTGGATGCCTTGGATAATAGCATAGTCTGTATTCCATGCAGTGGAACTCCAGAAGCTAATTGCGATTTCACAGAAATACTACCGTGTGATGATGGTGACCCCTGCACGATCAATGACCAAATTACTGTTTCTAGTTGTGATAATGATTTAGTATGTATACCCTGTGCTGGAACTTTTGAGGCAGATTGTACTGAAACCATAGCTCTACCATGTGATGATGGAAACTCTTGTACCTCTGGAGATATTCAGCTGGTTTCCGCATGTGATGCTACAGTTACCTGTGAACCATGCGCTGGAATATTCGAGGCTTCGTGCGAAAACACGATTGTGCTTCCGTGTGATGATAAGGATTCCTGCACCATAAATGATGAAATTACTGTTTCCGCGTGTGACATTGACTTTATCTGTATCCCATGTGCTGGAACTATAGAAGCCAATTGTGAAAACACAGTAACCTTGCCTTGTGATGATGGAAACGACTGTACTATTAATGATCAAGTTACAGTTTCCGCTTGTGATAACGATCTCATATGCATTCCATGTGCTGGTGAAGATGAACTTCCTTGTGCGCAAACCATAACTGTGTCTTGTGATGATGGAAATGCTTGTACAGAAAATGATATAGAGATTAGAGATGCCTGTTCTCCAGATGAGATCTGCGTGCCGTGCATGGGAACACTCATTACACCGCTCCTTTGTGATGATCTAGATTGTTCGAATGGTATAGAATTCTGGGATACAGAAACATGCTCCTGTATTACCGAGTCCACTATTCTAGGATGTACAGATAATAATGCCTGTAACTATAACCCAGAGGCTACTTGTTCTTCAGACTGTGATTACAGCTGTGAAGACTGCTTAGGAGTGCCTTTTGGAGATTGGACCTTTGACGAGTGTGGAGAGTGCCTCTCTCCTACAGATCCGAATAGAGACTTAGACTGTCTTACAAGTATTTATGTTCCTAATTCATTTACTCCAGATAATGATGGTATAAATGATGTTTTTGGCATAGCATATACTGGAGGATTTAACTCGTTTCAAGTAGAAATTTTTAACCGCTGGGGAGAATTGATTTTCTTTTCTACAGATCCTGACTTCAGATGGCTGGGGAATATGGAAAACGGAGATTACTATGTACCTATAGGTGTTTACACGGTGCGCATAGAATATTCTCGAGCAGATTTTAAAGCTGAATCTATTATTGGTAGCGTTTCTCTAATTAGATAGTTAAAAGTCACCTTTGTCTCATTTTCTGCTAAGAATGGGTACAATCGCACAATTTTCTACTAAACAATTCAAAGAAAATTTTAATCTTCACCTCCTAGCATAGTAACCGTTCCGGAAAGCTCAAACTCCTCTGTAGAATTAATACCTACGTAACGCACGGTGTAGTAATAAACACCATCTGGCAGTTGGTTCCCAGCCGCTGAGCGTCCATCCCATCTTAAATTATTTGAACTAGACTCAAATACCAAAACACCCCACCGATTAAACATCTGAACGGATGAAGAACCTATGTAAGAATAAGTTACAGGCTCAAAAACTCTATTGAACTCATCTCCATTGGGTGAGAATACATTAGGCATTATTATTAACGGTTCGCAGAGGTGATTTATCTCTATGGCGTCTGAAGCTGAGCAGCCTATAACAGGTTCGGTAATCATTACTGAATATACTCCGGCATCGCCTAATTCTAAAAGCCGTGTGTTAGAGCCATCTTGCCATTCATAAAAGCTACCCACATTTAAAGCATCCAAGAAAAAGGGATACTCTAACTCCGGACACAGGGTAATCTCTTCTAACTCAAAGGGCGGAATCGGATTAGCAATTACAGTTACCGATAGAGAGTCTGAAATGGTTTGATTATTAAATTCTATATCTAAATAATAGGTCCCTGACTCACTAGTGGTAATTAAAGTATCTGTGAGTTCCACACCTTCATCTATAGACCAGTCTACTAAGAAGTCTCCAGCTTCATCTGTCCATTCGTAAGACGTAATTCCCTCTGTGAAAAAACCAAAAGAAGCCGTTTCCCCTTCACAAATGGCTAAATCTTCTAGGATTATGGTAGCGGTAGGAAAGCAGATTTGCTGGAGATTTGCAGAGCCTCCTGTGCTGGCTGTAAAGCCCCATAAAATGTTAGGATCACCATCAAACACATTGGACACTAGGTCTTCTGTATGTGAAATGAGCAGCACATCATCAAAATACATGGTTAAATCTTGCGTGCCTGCATCCCAAACAATTCTAGTGGTGTGATAGACGCCATCTTCTGCATTTATGCCTACACCTATTAATGGTACCACAGGCTCCACGGCCACAGTTTGATCTCCATTAAAAAATAGACCAGTATGATCATCGAGAATATCGCTGGCTATAAATCCATTATCCCATGTATCGAATTCTATGGCCACTGAATTATCTATGCCTTCAAAACCCAGTCCTCCTCCAGTTTGACCTATTTCTATACTCTGCGGAGCCCTCATTACGAAGGCAAACCCATCTGCCCCATTAGCATCATTAGTACCCAAAAAGAGGCAAAAAGTAGCATCAAAAGAAAAAGATAGATCTATGGTGTCTAAGTCCCAAACAGCGCCAGCTTGAGTTCCTATGTTAGGAGTGAGCGTAAAGCAAGTATCTGCCTCTAAACATGTTTCACCTTGAATTAATGGAATGCCAAAGGCGTCTCCTACGGTGAGAAAATTCTGACTAATAGCAGGTGACATTGCCAGCATAAATATTAGAAACATTACAAAAACTGAAAGAAATCTATGGCACAAATCAGTTGTTAAAGCTCGCATAAACACAAATTTAGTGGATTTAAACGAACTTATTGTACATTCTACACTAAGTATGTTTTAGAATCTATCCTAAATCTTGAGTAACTGATTCCCTCTTATTTTTGTTTAGCGTTGCAACGCGAAAACCACCCACATGAGAACTTCTACTTTTCTATTTCTACTAGGCTTATTCACCCTATTTAGTTCATGCACCGAAAAACAGCCAGCACAGGTGACCACCACTTTCTGTGATGCCATTCATAGAAACGATAGCGTATCACTCTCTGCTGAGTTAAAACAAATGGAAGCCAAACTCAATGCGCAAACTGGAGTTTATGTATTAGAAGATGGCAGCGGATCCATGGTGGCCAGAGCATGGCTAAGTGAGTATGCGGAGAAAACCATAGACATTCAGTACTTCATTTTCTCTACAGATAATGTGGGTTTAATAGCTTGCGACTATCTGGTAAGGGCTGCCCAGAGAGGCGTAAAAGTGCGCATACTGGTAGATGACATAATGGTAGATGCAGATGCTGAGGATATTTTAAAGTTCAGCAGCCATGAGAATATAGAGCTTAAAATTTATAACCCCGGAGTAAACCTTGGTAAGAATCTGCTTCAGAAAGTGAAAAAATTTACTACAGAATTTAGAGATGCCAATAAACGCATGCATAATAAAACCTTCATAGTAGATGGGAAGGTAGTGATTACTGGCGGCCGAAACATAGCAGATGAATATTTTGATTATGACCACGAATACAACTTTAGAGACCGAGATATTCTCATGCTAGGAAAAGAAACTGCAGCGGTAACCAGTTCATTTGAAGAATTCTGGAACAGCGAGCTCAGCCTAGATGCAGATCTAGTCATACAATCTAATAAAGATCATGACCCTGAGGTGATCTACCATACGCTTCATGAATATGCTTGTAATCCAGAAAACTTCTGGCCACAGGTAAGAACCCGAATAGAGAATCTGCCTAGTACTTTTAGCGCTATAAAAAATTCTGGGAAGCTAAAGTGGTTAGATAACGTAAAGTTCATTTCGGATATACCAGGAAAAAACGATGGTGAAAATGGTCTAGCTGGTGGAGGAGTAACTACTAGTGCGCTTATAGAGTTAGTACAAAACGCTAAGACCTCTGTAGTAATTCAAACGCCTTACCTTATTACTACAGAGCTCAGTCAAAACCTATTTAGAGCAGCCGTAGAGAGAGGTGTAGAAGTGAAAATACTGACCAATAGTCTGGCATCTACAGATAATGTAGAGGCTTTTGCCAGTTACCAATCCGACCGTGATACGCTTTTAGGCACAGGGGTGCGCATTTTCGAATTCAAACCTGATGCTGAAATTAGAAAACAGATCATGACGGGAGAACTGCAAGCTGATTTAGAATACCAACCTATTTTTGGCCTACATGCCAAGTCTCTGGTGGTGGACAATGAAATTACTGTTGTAGGAACGTTTAATTTAGATCCTAGAAGTGCTAATCTAAATACTGAATGTATAGTAGTGGTTAAATCTAAAGATATAGCCTCTGGTGTATTAACAGGAATAGAGGAAGAAATGCTGCCAGAAAACGCTTGGGAAATAACTACAGAATTTAACCCAGATTCTGAGGTGGGGAATTACAAGCGTTTAAAAACTTGGACGAGGAAGGTTCTGCCTAAAGGAATATTATAATCTTGACACCACTTTAAATTAATAACCTAATAGTTAACCAAATGGGAGACTTACTACATCAATCATCAGGCATAGGAATCATAACCATCCTGCTCTTAGCTTCTAACATACTTTTTAGCTATAGAGGATTTAAAGACCGTGTTCTATTCGACCAGTACTGTTTTCATGTGGATAAAATTCTTATCGGAAAAGAATATGTAAGAATGCTCAGCTCAGGATTCTTACATGGCAGCTGGACACACCTTATATTTAATATGGCTACGCTCTACTTTTTTAGTGATGGTCTGGAATCTACTTACGGAATAACAGTATATCTGGCCATCTATTTCGGCAGTTTAATAGGAGGAAACCTATTGGCTTTATTTGTGCATAAAAATCATGGAGATTACACTGCTGTAGGTGCTTCAGGCGCTGTTACCGGACTAATCTTTGCCGCCATAGCCCTTTTTCCAGGCATGAAACTTCATCCAATTTTTATTCCTATCGGAATTCCCAGTTGGCTGTTCGGAATAGCCTATGTGTTATACTCTATTTATGGCATTAAGTCTAACCGAGATAATATAGGCCATGAGGCTCATCTAGGTGGAGGTGTAGTAGGCGTTTTAATAGCGGTGTTCTTTTTTCCTCAGGCCATTTCTGAAAATCCGTTACCTATCTTTCTAATTCTAATTCCTTCGGTGATTTTTATAGTAATGATCATTTTTAAGCCAAACTTACTCATGTTCAACAGCGGAATAAGCAGGCAGCAGAAAAAACCAAGTGTAGAAGAAAATTACTTGACTCAACAAATACACCGCAGAAAAGAGATAGACCAACTGCTAGATAAGATCCATAAGAAAGGAATTCACAGCCTTTCTAAGAAGGAAAAAGCTAGGCTGGAAGAACTTACAAAATAATTTTTCAAAACTATTTTGCTAGTTAAGGCGAATTGAAAAGCGAATATCTTTAAGTTATTTTTTTTAATGAGTAGTTCAAATAAACATACAGAAGATCTAGGATTAGATACTAAATCCAGTTCTAAAGAGTACCGTTCGTTAAATAAAGATGGTACTTTTAATATAAAAAAGACCAACCTGCCATTTATGGCCAGGTTAAATTTTTTCCACTCATTAGTTTCCATGCATTGGTTGAAATTTTTAGGTGTAATCCTTCTCTCATATTTCACCATAAATATTGTTTTTGCCACTCTATATCTGTTAGTGGGTATAGAGCACCTCACAGCTTTTACCCCTGAAAGTCCGTTTAGGCAATTTATGAAAGCATTCTTTTTTAGTGCACAAACTATAACCACCTTAGGATATGGAAGAGTAGCACCACTAGGTTTAGTGGCCAACACTATAGCTGCAGTAGAATCTATGTTAGGTTTATTATTGTTTGCTTTAGGAACTGGTCTTCTATATGGTAGGTTTTCTAAGCCTTCTACTAAAATCATTTACAGTAGAAATGCTATTATAGCTCCCTACAGAGGTGTTTCTGGTTTAATGTTTAGGATGGTAAATGCTAGGAACAATCAATTGCTAGAAGTAGAAGTAACTGTAAATCTGTCTTTGCAAAAACCAGATGCCGACCGAAGGGAATTTCATCAATTAGCTTTAGAACGGAATAAAGTTGTCTTTTTCCCCTCTCTTTGGACTATTGTTCACCCTATTGAAGAGTCAAGTCCCATTCATGGTATGGGATTAGCTCAGCTCTATGAAAATGATGTAGAAATAATAATTAGCCTAAGAGCTTTTGACGAATCTTTTTCTCAAACAGTATATTCGAGATGTTCTTATAAAGCTTCAGAATTCAAATGGGGAGAAAAATTCGTTTATATAAATCAAATCAATGACGGAACCATACAGATTGATGTAGCCCGTTTAAACGAAACTGAAAAAGCGGAGATTAGCCTCTAACTTCTTATTTTACTCTTATTCAATGCAGCTAAGGCTTTGCAATAGCTCTCCTTCTATTTTAAATACAGAGAAACTATTGGTTATATACTTAACTCTAAATTTGGTTTGCTTACATTAATAAGTGCCAACTATTTTCTTGTAAGCCAGAGTTAATTAGAATAATTACATAACATTTACCTTACTTTACACTGTGTAACACGGATAACTACATGGCTACTATAATTTTGGAGAAACTTTAAAAACATAAATCCATGAATAAATTCACTCTTACCCTTACATGCTTAGGCTTACTGTTTCTCATCATCTTTTTTTCTTCTTGTGAGGTTAATGGTCAGTCAGCGTTGCAACGCGAAACAGAATCAAAACAGAAATGTGCTGAGACGTGTAAAACTGCTTGCGCAAGTCCTCAGATAGCCAAAAACATTTATGAGATTTTTGAAGACTCTGATGGCATTATCTGGTTCGGCACTTATGAGAAAGGTGTGGCCAAATACGATGGAAAAACACTCAAATACATCTCTGAAACTGACGGAATCTGCGGAAATACTGTAGCAGACATGGCTCAGGATAATGATGGGAATATTTGGTTTGGCACCTATAGAGACATGTGTGTTTATGACCCTAATGGCTCCTCTAAAGAATCTGAAATGTCATTCTCGTACTTCGAAAAAACTGGAGATGTGCCTCACCTAGGTCATGGCTGGAAAAGTGTTAAAACAGATCCTAATGGAAACATTTGGGTAAACTCTCACCATGGTATTTTCCAGTACGTAAATGGCGAGTTCAAAGAATTTCAATTAGCTGTTCACTCCGAACCTCAAGGCTCGTTCTGCAATACTCCAGGAGGAGTATCTTTTGACTTGACGGATAGCAAAGGAAACATGTGGTTCGGTACAGACCATGATGGTGCCTATAAGTATGACGGCAAATCCTTTACTCATTACACTAAAAAAGACGGTTTATCTGGCAATAGTGTTATGGGCATAGCTGAAGATAAAAACGGAAACATCTGGTTTGTATGCAGAGAGAACATTGGCTCTGGAGAAAACGATGGCGGTGCCACTATGTTTGACGGCAGCACTTTTCACCATTTTAACAGTGAAAAAGGCCTGTTTAAAACCGATTTAAACACCATTTATTCCGATAAATCAGGAAACATCTGGATAGGAGCTACGGGCGTAGGAGTTTACAAGCATGATGGCCAGGAGTTCACTTTATATACTGAACCTGAAGAGGTAGACCTATCTAATAACTTCAGCATTAATGGACTTCAGAGCATGCTCGAAGATAGTAAGGGAAATTATTGGTTTGGTTTTTCTGGTGGGTTGTTTAAGTTAATAGACGGTAAACTAGTGAATATGACTAAGAGCATGTTAGAGTGTTAAAGGTATTTTTAGAAAAACCACCTAAAATCTACCGAGAACTTTATGTAATGATAACTTATACAGCTGTTACCATCACTCAAGAATTAAAAAGAATTCTGGGTGGTGGTTTGGTCTAAATAGCTGTTCAATAGAAAACTTAGCTTATGTGAATTTTATCCTTAAATCCTCCATTGAATCAATTTAAACTCAATAAGCATCATCATGAATATTTATAGCTCTTCCACTTGGTTCATTCTGGTTTTTAAAGCTTTCATCCCACTCTAGTGCCACGGGAGAACTGCAAGCTATAGATGGAACTGAAGGCACAGTTTCAGCAGCTGCCTGACTGGGAAAATGTTCTGTAAATAAGGAGCGGTAATAATATTCTTCCTTGGTTTTAGGTGTTTGGAACAGAAATTTAAATGCAGCTTGTTCCATCTGAGCATCAGTCACCTTAGTGTCCACTAGTTCTTTCAAAGAATCTATCCAGCTGTACCCTACCCCATCTGAGAATTGCTCTTTTTGTCGCCATGCTACTTCTGCTGGCAAATAGTCTTCGAAGGCTTCTCTGAGGATGTGCTTTTCTATTTTTCCGTTTCCGCACATCTTGTCTGAAGGATTAAGGTTCATGGCCACATCCATAAACTCTTTATCTAAAAACGGAACCCTACCTTCTACTCCCCAAGCTGCCAAAGACTTATTAGCTCTTAAGCAATCGTAAAGGTGGAGTTTACTCAGTTTTCTCACCGTTTCCTCATGAAAAGCCTGAGCATCTGGTGCCTTATGGAAATACAAGTACCCTCCGAAAATCTCATCGGCTCCTTCTCCTGAAAGCACCATTTTAATTCCCATAGATTTTATTACTCTAGATAATAAATACATAGGTGTAGACGCTCGAATAGTAGTAATATCATAGGTTTCTAAATGGTAAATTACATCTTTGAGAGCGTCCAGTCCTTCTTGTACAGTAAAAGTAACTTCATGGTGAACCGTACCTATTTGATCTGCTACTTTTCTAGAAGCGGCTAAATCTGGTGATCCGTCTAAACCTATAGCAAAAGAATGAAGCTGAGGGTACCAGGCTGGCTGACTATCATCGGATTCTACACGAGTAGCCGCAAACTTTTTAGCTACAGCTGCAGTGATACTTGAATCCAATCCTCCGGAAAGCAACACCCCATAAGGCACATCAGACATCAGTTGCCTTTTCACAGCATCTTCCAGAGCCTTTCTGAGCTTGGCTTTATCAGAAACATTGTCTTTTACATCATCATAGCTTTCCCAGTCTATAGTTCTCCATTTAGTCAGTTCTTTCGATTTACTATCATAATAATGACCTGGAGGAAACGCTTCTATTTTGGTGCATACGCCTTCCAGAGCTTTTAACTCACTGGCTACATAATAAGTCCCAGTTTCATCCCAGCCATGATAAAGCGGTATAATACCCATGTGATCTCTGGCCACTAAATAACTCTCAGTCTTAGAATCGTAAAGCGCAAAGGCGAACATGCCATTTAATAGATCTAAGAATTCAGCGCCATGTTTAGCATATAACGCTAAAATTACCTCACAGTCAGATTTAGTTTGAAAGTCATAATCTAAATCTTTACTGAGTTCTTTGTGGTTATAGATCTCACCATTGGCGGCAAGAATCAGTGACTTATCCGCACTATATAGCGGCTGACCACCTGATGCTGGATCCACAATGGCTAACCGTTCATGGGCTAAGATGGCCTTCGCACTCTCATACACTCCAGACCAATCTGGACCTCTATGCCTGATGGCCTTAGACATGGATAATACTGTTTCTCTTAATTTCTCTGCTGGTCTATTTAATTCAAATGCTCCTACTATTCCACACATAATTCTTAACTATTTAATTCTTGATACGTACAAAAATATAAAAAGTTAATATTAAATTAGCATAAACTTAAATAAATTAATCTTGGACAGTATAGATATTAAAATTTTAAATGCGTTGCAACGCAATTCCAGAACCAGCACCACGAATATTAGCAAGGAATTGAAAATTTCAAATGTGGCTACTCAGCAACGGATTCAAAAGCTAGAAAAAGCAGGGGTAATTAAAGGATACACGGCTATGTTAGACCGAGAATTTTTAGGCTACAAAACCATGGCATACTTAGGGATATTCTTAGACAAAGCCAAAGACTACCCATCCGTACTTAAGAAACTGAAAGAAATTCCTGAGGTAACCGAGGCCCACTTTACCACAGGTAACTATAGCATTTTCGCAAAAATATTAGCCAAGGACAACAAACATTTAATGCAGATACTGAGCCACCAACTCCAACCCATTAAAGGAATTTCCAGAACAGAGACGTTTATTTCTTTAGAACAAGGCATAGAGTTTAAAGAGCTGCCTATTTCAGAGTAAGCAGACAAGCAGTGTGTTTCTTAACCATGTAAACCAGCTAGCTCGCATGTATTCTCCAGCCTAAGTAGCTGGCACAAAGTCCTTAGACTCCTCTAGTTAAAACAGAGACAATAAAGAGTATGGGCTACCCCTGAAGGTTCATACATGGCATTGACTGGCAGAGACGAGAGTGAGTTCTAACCAATTCGAGGTACGGTAGCCGAAGGTCGTGCCCTGAGCGTTAGCCGAAGGGCACACAAACGGAGACAAAAACGCCCCTTCAATAGGCTTTTAAAAACACCACTCTGAATCACTCCTATTTGAAATAATTCCCTAACTTTAAAATCATTAACAACTAACCTATAGAACTTTAACTGTAATGAAACACTTCTTACTTTTTCTAGGAATTCTCTGCTCATTCACTTCTTTCTCTCAGGAGCCGTCTATAG
>JBGCDA010000032.1:0-3649 GCA_045104985.1 Flavobacteriales bacterium
TGCCATAATTTTAGCTTCTTAACCAGTTCAGTCATTAACAAATCTCCGAAGCCAAAATTTATAGAACGTTCATTAAAATAATCTCCTCCGGAGATGTATGCTTCAAGCTCTAGCACAGCCTTCTCATTCATTTCTAAATTAATGAGTTGGACTTCTAAACTTGAGATCTGACGAAGGCCAGTTTCTGTTTCCTGACGGGTATTTACTACTCCATTTACAGCTTTGTACTGCTCTAATGCTATTTCTGTCTTATGAAGTTTACGCTGAACTTCTGCTAATTTTTTATCTATAAATTCTACTGTTTTTTCAGCTGCTTGACTTTTTACATTTACATAATCTTCTATGTATGTTTGGCAAAGTCTATTGGCTAGATCAGCCACTTTTTTCGGGTGTTGGTCTTTATAAACCACACGAATTATCGGAATCTCTTTGTCTACTTCTACTATGTCTAATCTACTGCTTACATCTGCAATTAGTCCGTCTCTAGAAAAAATTCGGACGATATAATCTCCTTCTAATTGAAGGTTTCTCTTCTCTAAAAGTTCCTCATTCCTCTCGATTTTTAGAACTCCGCCATCTATAAGTAGCCCTTCACCTAGAACTGTTTTTTGGTAACCCAATGATTCTCCATTTTCGTCTATTAGTTCGTACTCCTGATCTTTTGAAATTCGAATAAAGTAGTCTTTATCGAAAAGTTCAGAATTGACAAAATCATAGCTAATCAAAATAGGGCTGTCATCATACAGCATGGTGTTTCTTACCTTCCCTTTTCTAAATAGAGCTACGGAATAATCTAAACTGTCTAAGGCTATTCCTATTAGCAGTGGAGAATTTAAGACTGCTGCTTCAGCTTGAATTTTCTGCTCAGTGCTAAATACATCAAAATCACTGTAAAGCTGATTTTTACTAAAACCATACTTCTGATTATCTAACTTAATACGAGCTATACTCTGATAAGTATTAGGAGTATAATTTACTACTTGCCTGGCTATGAAAAGTGATGCTATAAAAAACACTGCTATTATAGGCAGTCCTTTTAGTAAAGGCAGTAACTGCTGTTTTATGGCTTGGAATCCGCTCATTTTGATCGAATAAATGATGCTATCACGGCTATAGCAGTTATAGAACTAGCTATAGGAATAAGCCGTGGTGCTTTTTGATCTATGGCTTTACCTGTGGTAGCAGAAACTATTATTAAATCATCTGCTTGCAGCACTAGATCATGTAAATGAAACTCATTCATTTCTTGGATATCTAATGCATAACTTTGGTCATTTCTTACTAACCTTACCTGACTCATATCAGCATAGTCTGTGAACCCCTGAGCCTCGCCTATGATTTCCATAAGATCTACTCTTTCTTCTTCTAGTATGTATGTGCCTGGGCTTCTAACCTCACCTACAATGGTTACTTTTCGGTTAAGGATTTTAACCACCACTATGGGTGAATTAATAGTAGCTGAATACAACTCCTGAAGTGTATCTGAAGCCTGCGTGCAGCTTAAGCCTCCTAATTTTACTTTTCCTAGTTTAGGCAGTTGGGCTAGACCATTCTGGTCTACCAGCACCCACTTTCCATAAGATTCATTAGAATTATAAATGCTGAACACAGAACCTAAACTGACATCATCATGGTTCCATATACTCAAGCTTAATTTATCATCTGGCTTAATCGTATGCTGAAACAAACTGTCGGTGGTCTGTAGGTCTGCTAGGTCACCATCTGAGCTCGACATGAATAACTTCTGATTTCTGCATGAAGTTATACTAAGTGATGCCAAGAAAATGATTATGTATAAGCAGTTATTGTTCATCATTAAACTATTAGTGATAGCAATCTTCTGAATGTGCCTGGCTCTCTTTTATTCAGCATTTCATTCACATTCTTAATTTTTATAAGGACTTTCTCTATGGCTTGAATGTCATTATCACCTTTTATGATGTAATCGAATGCACCCAGCTTTAAAGCTTCTACTGCTGTAGAAATATCTTCTTGGCCTGAAATAAACACGACATAGATATTAGGATCGAATCGTTTTACCTTTTGAAGTACTTCCATACCTGTTAGATTTTCCATCTGATGATCTAATAGGATGATAGACGGTTCTTCTATAAGTGCGTTTAAACAATCCTGTCCATTATCGAATAATTTTATATCGTGGTAACCGAGGTGCTTTAATTGCTGAGCGTATAAGTTGGATGTTAATTCATCATCATCCACTATGAACAATTTGGTGCCGCTGTTGATTTGGTTTTGCATGATTCTGTAATTTGAATCTGCTTATGCGATACATGTGCCACTCCAAAATTAAATCTCAAAACCCTCATTTACAATTATTTAATATTTTATTATAATAGCGTCATTCCGTAATTAGGAATCATTTTCCACAATATGGAATAGATTTTCAAGGCTGATTATGGTGCTTTCTGAGGACTTTTAGCTCATTAGCTAATGAAATTTTCTTATTTAATGAACAGTACATGGTAAAGCCTATTTTACAGGATTTTAAATCAAATAAAGAATGATCTCTAATTCTTATTACACCATAAAAAAGCGACTGTACTAAAAAGGACAGCCGCTTTAACCTAAACCTTAAACTAGCTTTTTAAGCTACTGTGCCACTGCTGGCTTTGTATGTGCTAGTTTACCACTTCTATCTCTTTTTTCTGATTGCCTTCTTCTATGCTTAGCCATTAATGGCTGTTCTAAATACTTGAATGATAAATGCGCTAAGAAAATGGTAACCCCGAAAACTAGTAGGTAAAAACTAAGTATATATACTGTGAAGTTATTCTCGAATAGGCGGGTTTTTACGTATAGAAATGAAACCGCATAAACCACAAACATGTGCATGAGATATACTCCGAAAGTGCGCTGTCCTATCCAATCAAACACCTTATTGTCAAGCTTTATAACGTTTCTGGGATTGGCACCTATGTTTATAATAATCCATCCATATAGCAGAGAAAGTGGCAGAGTGATGGTGTTTTTAATGAAAATACTGTCTGTTTTAAACCCATACCAGCATACTAGAATTAGAAATAGGCTAACCTGTATCCATTTTTTAGAAAACACCCACATGCCTAACAATTTCTCTCTGTTATAAACTAAATAATAGCCTAAAAGAGACCCTATGGCCATGTAGTGAAATCTAAGTGTATGGATAAATGCTTCCATTTCTGATGACACGCCAAAAAGGTGATACGCATTAGAAATACTCACTGCTACTGAAAGGATGATTACTCCTATTAAAAAGACAGGTAGGTGTTTCATTTTATACTTCATAAAAGGCAGAAGAAGCCAATAAAACTGCTCCTGAACACCTATAGACCAAGACACATTTAATGCACCACCTACATGGTAAAAGCTGTTCATTAGGTTAGGTAAGAAAAGAATATAGAGCAGCGTAGCAATGCCTAAATTATACTCAGTATATGACTCCATACCTAACGATGGAACTATGAACCAATAGAAAAAGATACCCAGAGCTATTACTGTGTAATACAGAGGTGCTAACCTAGCGAACCTATTGGATAAAAACCGCTTGACATTTATAGTTCCTGTTTTATTATACTCCCTTAGCCTTATGTATGTAATTAAGAAACCACTCAAGGTAAAGAAAAAAGATACTGCACCTTTATACAGAAAT
>JBGCDA010000033.1:0-34336 GCA_045104985.1 Flavobacteriales bacterium
CTAATCATTCTTCATCACTCATCAAAACATCTAAATCATGAAAAAAATAACGGCACTATTCTTTGCTACGCTTATAGTTCTTCCGAATGCATTTAGCTTCTGCGGCTTTTATGTGGCTAAGGCAGACACTAAAATTTTCAATACCACCTCAGAAGTCATATATGTTAGAAACGGAAACACCAGCACCATAACCATGTCTAATGACTTTCAGGGAGATGTAAAAGATTTTGCCATGGTGGTGCCTGTGCCTACTGTACTTAAAAAGAAAGATATAAGGGTAATGGATAATGCGCTGTTTAAGAAGCTAGATGCTTATTCAGGTCCCAGATTAGTAGAGTATTATGACCATAATCCTTGTGGGGTATATATCGAGCATTGTGACATAATGCCTCAAAGATCGGTTAATTTAATTGCTTGTTGTGTGGCGGAAAGCACAGTAAAATTTAAAAAGCCTAAAGTCAAGATTGAGGCTAAGTATGAAGTAGGAGTGTATGACATCCTCATACTTTCTACTAAAGAATCTGAAGGACTAAAAGACTGGCTCCTAGAAAACGACTATAAGATTCCTGAAGGAGCAGAGGAAGTGCTTAATCCTTACATTAAGGATAACATGAAGTTCTTTGTGGCTAAGGTAAATCTAGATAGGCAAGGAGCGCTCACAGCTGACAACTCTTTAAAACCACTGCAGATTACGTTTAACAGTCCTAAGTTTATGCTGCCTATTCGGTTAGGAATGGCTAATGCCAATGGTCCCCAAGATATGATGATTTACTTTTTGACTAAAAACGGAAGAGTAGAAACGGCCAATTACAGAACAGCTAAAATCCCTACCGATGAGGAAATTCCAACGTTTGTTAGAAATGAGTTTGGTGAATTCTATAAAAACACGTTCGATAACGCCTTTGAATTAGAAGGAAAAGATGCCGTTATGCTTGAGTACGCTTGGGATGTTAGTTCTAACACGGCTGTAAAGTGTGATCCCTGCGTAGGGCCACCTCCGTTATATGCTGATTTTATTCAGGCCGGAGTAGACTGGTTTAAAAATTTAAATCAAGACCAAGCCAGATGGGATGGGTCTGGTGGTGATTATGGAAGTGCCTTCTTTACTAGGCTTCATGTGCGTTATGATAGAGAGAATTTCCCTCAAGACCTATTGTTTGTAGAAACACCTAACAAAGAGAATTTCCAGGGAAGGTATATCTTAAATAACCCGGCTAGGGGAGTTTTAGACTGTGATGAAGCAAAGGAATACTTAAAAAATCTTTATGAAAGACGAACTAAAGAATTATCTAACCTCTACAGTATGGCTTCATGGAGTTCGGATCAGCATATTGTCTATTTGAATTCTTCACCTTTGTCTGCTGAAATCAATAAGGAATTTAGACAGACAGAAAAAAATGGGGAAATGACGATTCCCGTTATACCAAATAGTAATTCTGGCCATTGGAACACCATACTCCAACTTGCAGTGTCTGTAGGACTACTCTTAGGCATAGCCTACTTAAACTTTAGATTTGAGAGGGTGAAGCCTGCGGTGGAGTAGTGGTTTGGAATAAAGCAGAGGTGGTGTTTGTCAATTAACTACGTTTACATCATCCCAGTTTAGGTTCTCTAAAGGAAACAGTTGTTCTTCATATTTTTTAGATCCGTCAAATTGTTGATTTTCAATAATTTCCTCAGCTGTTTCGGTGTCTACTTTTTCTACACTTAAAATGTGCTTGCTGGAAAGATATAGATGCTCATCTTTCCTAAACGCTTTTCCTTGCTTCAGGTTAACTTTAGAGTTGTAGACGATCTGCTGAGGGAACCAAAGACTGTCATGAAGTTGGTTTTGGATCAAGATTTCGTTTTCAAAACCAACGATGTTAACACCTGTTTTGGCTTTTATTAATGGTCTGAAAATGGCAGGGATTTTTACGTTTTCTGTATAATCTATGGCCACTATGGCTAGCGTTTCAGAATCTAAATAAAAAGTTCCATCAAATCTAAACATTAGCATAATAGGCTTTTCGTTTTTAAAGTCTATGGTAATTAGTTTTCTATCTCCATAATATGATGGTGAACCTATTGAAAATTCTATGTCTTCTATGAAAGATTTATTTAAGAATAAGAGACCAGAAATGTTCTGGAAAGCAGAAAGCACAAAATCTGGACCTTTTCCTCCAGCAAAGGCGTTTACCTCTGTAGGCTCATCATTAACTTCAGAAGTTTCATCCTCACCTTCAGCATTTTTAGCATCACGTTTGGCTTGCTTCATCTCCATTTTATCCTTTTTCTTTTGCACTTTTTTGTTGTCTATCATACTCACATCTACTTCTACACCATTATCAGAGAATTGGTGAAGCAAGAGTCTATTTTGATTATGAAAAGAAGTATCGGCATAGTTAGGGTAGAAAGTTAAAAAGACAGCCTCATTAGTCTTCACATTCTTCAATCCTTTATTTTCCATAATGTTACTACTAGAGAAGTAAGATTGAGTAGTAAAAGGTTCATGAGTAATATTGCTAGAGTGGCGTTTTATAGCTTCCATAATATACTCTTTAGCGCTTCTAGGCATTACTATAGCTTCTTCTAATTGGTTAGACCATAGATCTAAACTAATTACCAGTTCCGATTCGGATGTGGTTACCTTTAGGTGGTATTCTTTGTAACCTATAGCAGTAAACACTATGCTATTAGTTCCATCAGGAACTTTTATTTCGAATTCTCCTGAATCATTAGCTATAGTTCCTGTCATTTCACCCGTTACACTCACATGGGCGAAAGGAACAACCTTTCCGTCTGAAGAATCGGTAATTACTCCAGAAAGAGTAAGTTCTTGAGCAGTGAGCTGATAAGCGTGGGAAATGAAGAACAGGCAAAGAAGTAAACATTTATTCATGATATAAATATAATGTGCCAAAAGGAGTAGAAGTATAAAATAAGTTTCACTATGCTAGAGCACTCGAACTAAACATATAGAATCCAACCAAATAGCATAAAAAAAATCTCTCAAAAAATGAGAGACTCTAAAGTCTTAAAACTTAATATATCCTTATAGAACGTTTACGTTAGTTGTATTTAGTCCTTTTCGACTTTCTTGTAAATAAAACTAACTATTCTTGCTAACTGATAATGAGTTGGAATGAGATATAGACACTAATCCATTTTCAGATAGGATATAGCGCACTATTCGTTTTGATCGCTTCAAATCGAACTGCTGTTTGATCTCCATTATATGCTCTGAACTTAATTTTGCTCTCATTCCATATTAGAAACGTAGTTTGTATGGTGTTAGTGTGTTAAATAAATTAAATTGTGCATAAACCCATGATTTTAATCATATTAACACTTACATATGGTTTTATAATGAATCTTGAACTGAAAAGGCACATTAATTAATATGAATTTCAGAGTTAGGATTAAAACATCTCCAACTGTGAATCTTCATTCACTTTAGGTTCTTTTCTGATGCCGTAAATATCTAGCTGATTATCTGTAACCTCTATAGGTTTTTCTCTAGGCTCTTTAAAAACGGGTTCATCTTTAGCTGGCTCGATTTTAACAGGCTGTCCTGGATCATTAGGATCTATGCTCATCTGCAGAAGCACATTGATTTTCTCTTCTTTAGCTTCTACTAATTTTTGTTCCTTGTCCTCTATGTCTGCCAGTAGTTTTTCTGTATTGGCTGCGGGTTTACCTACTTCTTGTCTGGCTTCTTTTGTCATGTTAATAGGCTCTACCTGATCTAATTCTATGAATTGAGATACCCATTTTACGGCTCTATTTAGAGGTTCTTTTTCTGCGTAGCAATAAGTAACTCTTCCAATCCTCTTAAGTCTGACTAAATCTCCAGCCTCTAGCATTTTAAGATGCTTGGTAATTCCTTGCCGTGTCATTTTGAATTCTTTAGTAACAGTAGAGATCGATTCTTTCTTCTCACTATTGAGTACAAGTTCAAAAATAGCTCTACGTGTAGGATCTGATATAGCTTTTAGGAGAGCAGAAAGTTTTTTAATTTCTCTAGGTTTCATACGATTCACATTACACAACTTAATAGTTGCTAAAGTAGTGGTGCGTAGGTTGGCAAGGGTGTTCATTAAAATAAAGTGACTAACAATTTTTTAACATGCCCTCAATTGAAATTCATTTTATATCTTGTCAATCAATTGAAAATGAGAGACGAAACATTTCTCCCTATTATTAAAGAAAACTAACGGCTATAGTCGTTACAAGACCAAACAATCTAAATATGAGATTTATTCTGAAAACAGCTTTACCTATGTGCTTGTCAATTATTTGTGGTTTCACCTCATGGGCGACACATATTTCTGGAGGAGAATTAAATTACATTCATTTAGAAGGGAATGTGTTTGAGATAGAGCTAATTATATACAGAGATTGTGGTTCTACCAACACACTAGGAACTGGCTTTGATGAACAGGCTCAGGTAGGCGTGTACAATAACTCAACCATATTAACCACATTAGATTTTTCATTAGATGAGGCTGAATTAAGTTTTCTCACAGTAGATACTGAGTGTTTGAACATACCTTCTAATTTATGTGTACAACGAGCAGTTTATTTGCTTACAGAAGAATTCCCCCCAATTATAGGAGGCTATGATTTAGTATACCAAAGGTGCTGCAGAACGCCAGCTTTAGTGAATTTATCTGATATAGTTTCTCAAGGAATTACATTGCATTCGCGAATCCCGGGTTTAAATACTCCCGCTAGCGGAATTAATAATTCAGCTGCATTTAATAGTTTGCCACCATTAGCCATCTGCATAAATGAATCTTTTGTGTTTGATCATTCCGCATCAGATTTAGACGGTGACAGTTTAGTATATGAATTGTGCACCCCGCTGCAGGGCGGTACTGATAACATGCCAATTCCTTCACCTCCAAGCCCGCCTCCTTTTCTAGAGGTGCTTTGGGCTGATGGTTTCTCTACAGAAAATCAAATTACAGGTTCAGCTGATTTACAAATTGATTCTGAAACTGGTTTGATTACTTTAGTTCCTGAACTGATAGGAAGATTTGCCACATGCATATGCGTGAAAGAGTTTAGAGACGGGGAATTAATCAATACCAACTACAGGGATTTTCAATATACGGTTACCACCTGTAGCAGTAATACAGCAGCTATTTCTGTTCCTGATCCCTGTGCTGGATTACAAGTTGAATTTGATGGGTCTTCATCTAGTTCAGACATGCTTTTTTGGGATTTTGGAGATTTAAATAATTCTCAAGATACTTCTTCTCTTTTATCTCCCATGCACACCTATAGTGAATTTGGCACTTACACTGTGACCTTAATTTCTGACCCAGGACTTCTTTGTGCTGATACAGCATACTTCGAGTTAAATATAACCTCGCTTGAAGCCCTTATAAATGATGTAATTTTTGAGTGTGTTAATGGAATAGCTCAATTTACTTTTTCAGGCAGCTCAGACTATGAAGAAGGAAGTACATTCGTTTGGAATTTTCCTTCAGGGTTTAATGAATCGGTCATAAATGATTCTGTAGCTGTTCAGAATTCACCTTTACCTGGCACTTATGATGTGTATTACACTGTAAATGAAAATGGGTGTGAGGATACTGCAGTTACCTCTGTTACTATAGACGATTTAGAGCCCGGCTTTTATTTAAGTCAAGATACTTTAGTCTGGCCTTCAAACACCGTAGGAATTTTTTCTACATCGTCTTCAGAAGAATGCTATTATGTCTTAGGTAATGGACTGGAAAGTGCTGAGTGTGACCTTATGGCTAGTTATAGTTCTCCGGGTATCTATGAAATATGTCAGTTGGTAGTGTCTCCAAATAATTGTATAAAAACAGAAAACAGTTCATTGGTGATTTTAGATGGCATCTCAGTTCCAAATGTGTTTTCACCAGACTTTGATGGAACCCAAGGCGGTGTAACATCCTCTGGTCTGAACGAAGTATTTCATGTGATACATTTAGATTACATAAAAAGCGCCAGTCTAAACATGTATAATCGATGGGGCAATCTAGTTTATGAAAATACATCTTACTCGAATAGAGCACCGTTTAAGGGATTGGATCAAAACGGAAATGAATTGGCTGAAGGTGTTTATTTTTACGTGCTTCACATTGATGACCATAATCAGTCTTATTCAGGCACTCTAACTCTTCTTAAAAGGAAATAATATATGGGGTGATGTTTCATAAGGGGTTTGGGCCAATCCAAAACTTCTAAACTTAGAAATTCTGTTTGCATTAGGAACTGAAAAACCTCTTTCAGTTAGGGCCGAAAGAGGTTTATGTATTTGGAATTTATTTTATCTCCATTAGCTTCTGGGGGCTGACAGATTAAATTATTACGAAACCGGTCTGTTGCTAAAACACACTCAAATACAGTATAAGTTAGTCAAAATCCATAAAGGAACTAACAGCATATTCACAAAGAGGATAGACTTAATGAATTCACATTAGTTCAAAGGAACCGTTAGGATTGATAGTGAAGTGACCACAACGGTTCCCTCGACTATCTAAATATTCCAGGGTTATCTTTGCCACAGTTTTGAATAGACTGGAGTGATCTCTTCTTTTTCTATAAGTTGTTTCAAAGCCTTTTCAAAACCTGAGTTAAATTCTTTTGCTTTTATCATTTGATAAATGACTTCCCCATCTCTTCCTTCAAAAGACTTACTTTCTGACAAGGATACTGCATCTGTATTCGCAGTCATTTTAAAAAATGAAGCTGCGGTTTTATAACTTACGTTCGGAGCAAATGCTTGGATGGTTATTACCGGGTCCAAACCTTCAGTTTCAAAGTTGAAATTTAAATCCACAGTAACAGCTATCACTGCATCTACACCCAGTTCTTGAACTAATCTTTCACTGACAAAGTCTGCTGGAAAAGAAATCCCTAAGTCTTCTATATCCTCTAGCCATCTAGTGGTAAGAATTCTTTCGGTTCCACCAGCACCTACTTCTACAAAGCTTTGTCTAGCACTATCTTGAATAGGTTTGATGAATTCATATGCTTCCGATTGTGTGACGTCAGATAATGGCACTAGGTTCATCCCAAAATCGTTAGTCAATGATTTCTCAAAATCTGAGTACATTTTTTCAATAAGAATTTTCCAATCCTCGTCCTTCAGTTCAGGAAACCACTTAGTAGTTTCTGTGGTTGTGGTGGAATAAGTTCCTGTAGAGGTAGAAATATCTTTTGCTTCTAAATTTCCTCTTAACACAAAAGAGGCTACAGCTACGTTTTTCATGTTCAAGACGGGAGGAGATGTAAAAGGAGTCCCTTTAGAAATATCAAACTGATAGTCACCCTGAGTTGTCAAGTCTAGATTGACTATTGTAGTTTTAGTAGTGTCAAAACCCATTGTGAGTGCGTTTCCTTTGCTCAAGTCACCCTCCACAGTCAAAGGCATCCAATCCATATAAGCACTTATGGTTCTGAGTGCTCCAGCATCTGTATGGTTTATTATCTTTTCTGATACTCGATTTACGATAATCGTATTAGCAGATATAAACGGACTTGGAGAGCCCTCAAAGTTTTTGAAGGCTTCTTTCGGAATCGTTATGGTGTTTCGTGCATTGGTAACTAAAACGTCATAAATGATTTTTGTACCTACTAGTTTACAAATCAATTGAACATGAAGTTTAGAATTAGGATCAGCGTCTCCGTTTTCTAATTCTATAACTATGTCTTTGGTTCCATCTATTATGATTTCTTCACCTTTTAATTTACCATCCACACTTAGGATATTTAATGACTCCCCAGGCTGCACTGGTACTTCAATTTTATCTCCATTACTACTAGTAATAGTTACAACTTTGTCCCCTCGCATATTTGGAGAAAATCCCTTAAAATAAGTTCCAGCACCAGCACTTTTTATTGAGTCATTACCCATCATTACTGATCCATCAGTACTACTGAATCCAATGCCTGATTTTTTTGTAAAACCAGCAAATACTGCATCTCCACATGTTTCCCAGCCAGGTGTTTTAGTGGCATATTTAATAATAGATTGAGGGTGCAAGTGGGCTTGATAAAAAATACTTATCGCAGCGTTATCTAGATCTGAGTTATTTCCATCACTCATGGTTCCAATTAATCCTTTTTGAAGAGCCTTCATGGGGTTTAATTTGCTGCCTATCCCTTCTTTATGAACGTATCCGCATTCATAGATTTCCGATTTATCTTTCTTTAACTTGGCTTTCATTTTTTCCTTGAAAGACTGGGCACTCATAACATTGGAAAAGCCCATTATAAGCATCGATAAGATTATAGTTATAATTCTCATATCTGTCGTATTTTTTTGCGTAGCAATAGAAGGAGAGAATCCATTGCTACGCTGATTATTTAAGAGGATCTATCGTATGAATAGTTTTGAATTCAAAGTAGTTTCTCCAAGCCGTATGTTCAATATGTAAGTACCTGCGCTCAGATTAGCAGATGATATAATCTTAGTATTAGAATTAGACTCTAAGAGCTTTCCGGAAAGTGTATAAATATTAATTTGTTCTGGTACACTTTCTGTTTCAATTACAATTTGGTTTCCTACCGAAACTGGATTCGGATAAAAGGTCACATCAGAGTGCTGCTCTTCCAACTCATTTGTGCTTACTATGCCTGATTCCACAGTGTATATACGGCCTCTGGTTTCTGCCAAATAGATTTTGCCATTATAAGTTTCCAGTTGATCTTTAATACCGTCTGCATCAATACTTGGAGGTTCTACACCGTTTAACAATTCTGTGGTTAACCCTGTATAATAAGAATCGAAATTCTCTCCATTGTCACTAGAAAACATCCAAGTAGTACTCGAAGATATGAGCCACATAAATCCATTTTCCAGTTTTATTCCATCTAGAAATGTTCCTCCAATAGAAGCAGGATCTCCACTAAAATCTTGGGATTCTGTGAAAAGTCCTTCACCCCAAATGCTATATATAACCTCATTATTAGCTTTTGGAATGATGAATTTAGCCTCAGCGTCTGCATCTACACCTACTTCCCAAGTTACGCCATCGTCCGCACTGTAATAGATTTTATCTTGGCTTTCTGACACACCATATAAATACCCATCATCACCAGAGGTTACCTTATCGGCTTGGATACCAAGATTGACTCGATTACCCCAGTCTCCAACTGTCCATCTAAATAGAGCTCCCACAAGGCCATAGCACACACTGTTTTCATCTATATGTAGAATTCTAGCACCACTTGTATTTAGTATGGTCCATGATACACCTAAGTCATCTGTATAAGCTATTCCACCATTAGTACTAGCAGCATATACTCTTCCGGTATTTGGGTCTACTTCGATGGAATGAATAGCTCTTTCGTTTCCAGATACCGTAAACGCGTTATAAGTCCAAGTGTCGCCATTATCGGTAGAGTAATATAATCCGGTGGTTCCTCCATAGTATAATGTTCCATTATTTTGGTCTATATCAAATCCGGGTTCATGAGTAGGCCATTGCTGAAATTCAGCTCTAGTATTTAAGGTATCTATTACCTGTGCATTTAATTTTAACAGAGCGAAAAAAGAAATAAGGATAAGAATTAAGTAATTTTTTTTCATAATGAGATATTTTAAATTGAAATAGCCCATCCACATGTTGATTTTCGCTTATGGAAAGAGGCGTGAATGGGCTATTCCTAACTTTTTTCAGTTAAGCCATAAGTATTTAAAAATCAACACTCCAAAATTAAAGAGACAAAGGAGTTCATGAAATAGAGGGTTCACCCCAAATGACTACGGTAAATCCCGTAGAGAATGAAATAATATTTAAAAATGGAGCTAAGCCAGACCGTTTTGGAAGGCAAACCGAACTACGCCTGCTACGTTTTTCACATCAATTTTCTTCATAATGTTAGTGCGGTGAGTGTCCACAGTTCGGTGACTGATGAATAGTTTTTCTCCTATTTCCTTGTTAGAAAAACCTTCTACTATTAAAGAGATTATCTCCTTTTCCCTTTCAGAGAGCTCATTAAGTATAGGGTTGAAGCTTAATGGAGCTTCATTTTTTTCTGGCTTTAATAATGCTCTGGTTACATCACTAGTAAAATAGTCTTTTCCCTGAGCTATTTTTTCTACTGCTTTTATCAACTCACTTTTATCTATAGTTTTTAGCAAGTATCCCTTTACACCCATTTCCATAAATTCTGTAATGAGTGATTTCTCTGAATGCATCGTAAGCATACCAATATTTATTTGAGGAAATCTAATAAGCACTTCTTTAGCGCATTCTATTCCATTCATAACAGGCATATCTATATCTAACAGAAGTACATTCGGAAAGGAAGGGCTGGCTGATTCTAAGTAGCTCAAAACATCTTTACCATTTCTACAAATACCTACTATAGTTATATTCTCTTCATCTAAAATAAGATTAGAAATACCATCGGTTATAAGTGCATGGTCATCAGCTAAAAGAACTTCTATCATGAAAGAGGTATTTTAATGGTTACTAAAGTTCCGCTGTTAGGGCTAGGTTCATAATTAACATTTCCTTTAATGGAGTCTAGCCTAGAACTAATATTCATTAGTCCAATTCCTTTTTTACTAGCTTCTTCATTAATTCCAGTTCCGTTATCCTCGACTATTAACATTATATGTTTGACGTTTCTAAACAGCTGAATATTAACTTCACTGGCACCGCTGTGTTTAATAACATTATTAACCAATTCTTGAGCTATCCTATATAGAGCTATTTCTTTTCGTTCTGCTATTCTTTGACCCAACCCAAAATGCTCGAAGTTATAATTGATCTCAGAATGTCCAAGACTATTATCTAACATGTCTTTCATAGCTGGGACTAAACCTAAATCGCTCAACGATTTGGGCATCATTTGATGAGAAAGCTCTCTTAGTTCATCTGCTGATTCATCCAGTATTTTAAGCAGCCTTTCAGAATCAGGAGAAAGATCGTTTTTTAATACTTTTTGGAAACCCAGTTTTAGCCCGCCCAGCTGTTGTACTATTCCGTCATGCAGATCCTTAGCTATTCTTTTACGTTCTTCCTCTTGAGCATTAATAACCGCATTCAAATTTTCTTGTTTTGATTGAATGATTAGAGCATCTTTTTCTTGGGCAGTAAGGCGCTTATTCCTCTGAAAAAAATAAGTAAAGACTAATAAAGTTAAAACAATTCCTAAGGCCAACATTAAAGCCCATCTGGTCCTATTAGAGATAGTAATTTCTTGTTCCTTAATGATTAGCTCTTTCGAAGCTGTTTCATATTGGGTTTCATATTTAGCTAAAGATTTGGAAAGTTCTGTAGATAATTTTTCAGAAACTAATGCATTATTAGTTCTGGATAATTCATATGCCTCCAGAACTTTCCCCATATGAAGCAGGGTTTCTGCTTTTCTAGTGAATGCATGAATTCGTTGGTCATACTCATCAGTAGATTCGTAGAAGGCAATGGCTTCATCCAAACATTTCAGTGCTTCATTATACTGACCAAGCGAATCTAGTAAAGCAGATTTCTTAATGTTTATGAAAGCTAGTCCTACATCATCATTAATGGCTTTAGCTAATTTAGTAGACTCATTCGTGTAATATAGAGCGCTATCCAGTTGACTATTCTCTAGATAGACATCTACCAGAATACTATAGGTGGATGCCACACTATAAGAATCTTTATCATCTACCAGCCTAATAGCTTCTTTCAAATAATCAGTAATTATTTCAGTAATACTGTCCTTTTGTTGTGATGGTTTTCCTCTGTATATATCATGTTCTAATTCCATAAGTAATGCCCCCATATTATGAACTACTCTAGATTTCATATAATTGGAAGCCTGAGGATGTTCATAGATTTCTTTGTAGCCATTATATGCCTTTTGTACTGCCTTTTGAAAGTAAGTAATATTGTGCAGTTGTCGTTTAACCTCTAAATATCCAGACCAAAATTTTTCGTTCTTGAATTTGAAAATGGCTTCTGATAAATAAGGTACAGCCTTATCATATTCTTTATTGAAATAAAATTCTAGGCCTATGAATGCCTCGTATGTGGCGGAATCTAAGGTAGATATGCCTATGGATTTGTTCTCTATTAGTTTCCAAAGACTATCTCTGGCAGGGACATTTGGAAAGAAATAGTTCTTAAATAATTCCTGGTAAAGAATAAAATGATCATTACCTTCAGTGGGATAGGGGTAGTTTTCTAATAAATTATTCAGTTGTTTTTGTTGTTCGATGGTATAGTTAGACTGACTCTTGCTCTCAGAAGAATAGGAGAGAAAAGTTAAGAGAACGACTAGAATTTGTCCGTACTGTTTCACAAATCTAAGTTATATAAAAAGTTGATTACGTTTAGGTGATTTGATGTTCCTGGCGGCTATTAAGAAAAGATAGTTTAAAATAAGAATTAGGTCTGGTACGAAAGTACTAGTCATTCCTAATGTTTCTTATTTGAATATTTTAATAGATGCATTTGGCACTAAGTGTAGCCAGAAATATCATTGTTATTCTAAAATGAAGATTATATTTCATGAACTTCGTGTGTAATCGTTCCATGTTCCGCTGTCATAGTTGTTTAGTCTATAATATGTTATTCGCTATCATGATCGGCTAAATAGCCATTAGTAATAACACCGAAATTAAATAATTTATAAAATGCAACAAAGATGCATTTAACTCTATATTTGCAACGCGGTTTCAAATAAACAAAACCTAAATAAAAACGCAATTATGAAAACAAATTTTTACTTTTTACTTTCTCTTTTCTTAGTTCTGGGTCTATCCTCATGTGATGATGATGAACCAGAATGTCCAATTATTCCTAACGAAGAAGAAGTGATTACCACCATGACTTACACCTTAACGCCTGATGGAGGAGGAGAAACCGTAGTACTTTCATTTCTAGATTTAGATGGTGATGGAGGAAACGACCCTATAATTACTGGAGATACTCTAACGGCCAACACTACTTATACTGGTGCTTTAGATTTACTTAATCAAGCTGAAAATCCAGCCGAAAGCATTACTGAAGAGGTAGAAGAAGAGGCGGAAGAGCATCAGTTTTTCTTTAGTAGCACTCTGGCAGATTTAACTGTAGCATATGGAGATTCGGATGCTGAAGGGAACCCGTTAGGATTAGTTACATCTGTGACTACTGGTGCTGCTGGAAGCGGAATGCTAACAGTAATTCTAAGGCATGAGCCGGCTAAAGATGCTGCTGGTGTTTCTGATGGTGATATTACTAACGCAGGCGGAGAAACAGATATAGAAGTGGATTTCCCTGTAAATGTGCAGTAAATTATTACATACATTAAGTCTTTTACTAATTTTTGTCAGTCCTGCCATGGCGCAGGACTGTCTGTTTTCCTGTGTCTTTAACTTTTTAGAAGAAGGCACCGAAAATCAAATCACTAATGTCCAATTAATTCATCAAAAACCTTCTTATAGCGATTGGAAACGTAAGAATTCCACTGATACATTAAACAGTTTATGCGCAGGAGAACACAGATTTATTATAGATGTCTTAGGCTACAAAGCCGATACGTTTAAAGTACAACTTGATCAAGATACCTTAATAACATACTACCTGAAGCCAGCAAAACACTTGCTTGAAGAAGCTTCAGTGATAAGTGCTTTAGACAACGAATCTACTTCAGAACAGTCATTTCTCACTACTACTCAAATTAAAGAAACACCGCACTTAGATTTAGGAAGTGTGCTGGAAAACACACCAGGAGTAAGTACCATAAGAAATGGTAGTAGTGGGTCTAAGCCCATCATTCACGGGCTTTACGGTCAACGAATTACCCTTATTAATCATGGCTTGGCACAAGCTGGACAGCTTTGGGGTTTAGACCACTCGCCTGAAATAGATCCTTTTACTTCTGGTGGAATTAATCTCATAAAAGGAACGGCAGCTTTAGAATACCCTGGAAGCTCATTAGGAGGTATAATAGTTACTAAAGACCATATTATTCTTAGAGATTCTGTGCTTCATGGAGGCATAAGGGGCTTAGCCGAAAGTAATGGCAGAGCTGGAGGAACCAGTTTAACATTACAAAGGGGAACGGATAAAATGAGTTGGCGAGCCTATGGAAGCGTTCATAAATCTGGAGATAGACACGCTCCCGATTACTTGCTTAAAAACACTGGAGGACTTCGCTACAGTGGTGCTATTCAGCTAGAATTTAGGCATTCTGAAAAGTGGGAGACTAAAACGTATGTCAGTACTTTCAGTCAAGAAATAGGCATATTAAGAGGAGCTCATGTAGGTAACCTCACAGATCTAGAAGCCGCATTAGGCAGGGAAATTCCATTCTTTACTACAGATACATTTTCTTATGCTTATAATGCGCCATACCAGTCGGTGCAGCATTTTTTAGGACGTGTCTCTAGCACTTATCAGTGGAAGAAAAAACACACCATCCAGCTTCTTTACGGGTTCCAGTGGAATCAGAGAAAGGAGTATGACGTTAGGAGAGGAGGACGTTCTTCAAAACCTGCACTTAGTTTAGACCAGTCTAACCACTTTCTGGAATTCAAACATAGATTTCAAATTTCAGACTACATCACGTTAAAATCAGGTGTTCAGCTAAATAGAACAGATAATGTAAATGTGCCGGAAACAGGAATTTTGCCACTTATTCCAGACTATATTTCTAATAAGGTGGGTGCATACACATTGCTACGCAGAAAAAAAGCCAATCAACAGTTTAGCCTAGGAATTAGGGCAGACATGGAGGATAGAAACGTAGCAGCCATTTCTGCCACTCTGCCAAGAGAGATTTTAAGGTTCAATGATGTGTATAGGAATTTTAGTGCTTCTTTAGGCTGGCAGAGAATTATAAAAGACCGTTGGAACTTAAAATTGAATGCAGGTGCTGCGAACAGAAATCCAGAAGTAAATGAGCTATATAGCAATGGGTTACATCAGGGAGCAAGCGGCATAGAACAAGGAAATTTAAACTTAAATCCTGAGTTTTCCTTTAAGCAAACAGTGTCTGTGAGTGGAGACATTTCTAAGAAATTTTGGCTAGAAGCATTAGTCTATCATCAGTATTTTTCAGATTTTATTTATCTGGCACCTACAGATGAAGTGAGCCTAACCATTAGAGGGGCATTTCCCGTGTTTGATTACGAGCAGGTTGATTCTAGAATTTATGGTGCCGATTTTACTGCAGTCTTTACTCTTTCTAATGAAATGAGTACACGATTTTCATACAGTCACTTGGTAGGTGAAAATTTAGACATCAATGTACCGCTGGTGTTCATGCCTCAGAATAACCTGGGTGCAGCGTGGTCTTGGAAAAAGGAACTCAACACTGTGAAGGACATAAAGATAGATTTAGGGTACCGTTATCATTTCGAACAGTTTAGGCTAAATGAGAATCAAGACTTTTTAGCTCCACCTAACGGCTATGGGTTAATTAACGCTTCTGTAAGTATGACCCAACATTGGAAAAAAAATAGCTTAACCGTACTGCTCAGAGTAGATAATTTGATGAATACGAGGTATCGAGATTATATGAATAGGCAGCGTTATTTTACTGATGATTTAGGCAGAAATATAGTTTTTGGTGTTAATTTAGAGTTTTAAGTTATGACAGAATCTAAAGAAGCGTTGCAATCCATTTTAAAATCTCACCAACTGCGGGTGACTCAGAAACGATTAGACGTTCTGGCTATAATTAGAAATTATGAATCTGCTATTCCTCATTCTAGAATTCAAGAGGAGCTCAAAAATTTCGATCGAGTAACGCTTTACAGAACTATCCTGGCACTATTAGAAAACGGCATTATTCATAAAATCCATGTAGAGGGTAAAGAAGTGTACTACGCATTATGTGGCCACAGCTGTGATGTAGATGACCATAACCATCAGCATGTTCACTTTAACTGTGTGGAATGTGAGTCTGTAACTTGTTTAGAGCCAGACCATCCATTTAACATTTCCTTAAAAGGATTTCAGATAGAAGAGGTGGATGTACAGTTAAAAGGTGTGTGTGATAACTGTACTGAAGTTTAAAAGGTAAACGCTATCTGAAGCGTCTGATAATGTCGTTTACAGTATTTTCGTAAGACCTTGTTCAGTTTTTCTAAACGCGCTAGAAGAATACAAATATTTAAAGCACATGAAAATTAAAATATACCTCAGTCTAATTGCACTGCTAATTTCGGTACTTACGGCATCTGCTCAAAAGATTAAACTCAAAGATGATAAGGTTTACGTAGATGGATCATATCTAATGGACTACGAATCTAAGCTAATGCTAAACGAGTTTTATCTATTAAAAGAAGGAGAAGAATTGGTAATGGTGTTATGGAATGATAACGGAACCCGAGAGTATAAGGAAGACGATTTTATGACTATACACTTCTTAAAAGAAGATATAAAGGTAGAGACTCATAGAACTAGAATGAGAAAAGGTATAGTTAAGTGGTTATTAAGTGGAGACGTGCTAACTTCAGATGGTCAGGTAGTAAAAGAGAAAGCAGAACTCTTCTACAAGAAATTTGACGAAAAAATTACTGAAAGGACAATCATAAGCAGATAGCTCATTTTAGACATTTACCCTTTAAAGTCTTAAGTTCTGCATTACAAAGCGCTTACTACAAGCTGGATGAAAACATATCTAAATAAGAGTCCTAAATATTGACAGAACACCTTTATTAATGCGTTCATTTAAAGAGCTTATTTTTTCTTACTTAGTTCTATTATTTCGGTTCGTTTATTAGATTTCAATCCGCCATCACCTCTATATAAGCCCGCAAATCCTCCACCTGCTGATGGCTCATTTTTTCTAAAGTGTAGTGTGGCATGTATTCTTGATGTCCTTTTTCTGAATATGTGCCCTTTCTTATAATCTCGTAAATAGACAGCTTAGTGTTTGCTGTAATGTTACGCTCTAACCATCTGAATGTAGGCTTGGCATTGTCTAACACCACATCACTTTCGCCTTGTTCTCTATGGCAGTGCTGGCAGCCTAACTCATAAATATGCTTTCCATTATCGGCATTACCAGTAATTCCTGAATAGCCCGCAGCTTTGTCTTTAGGCACAGAACTAAAAGTAGCAGGGGAGGTCTGCAGGTACTTGGACTTAATGAGTTCTATTTTCTCTTCATCTGTCGAGCTCCCCCAGCTTTCGTACTCTTCCTTATTCCAAGTTAAATCGGATTTTTTAAGCCCTATACTCCAGAAGTAAGCGAGAATGCTTTCCATTTCCCAGTCTTTCAGTGTTCTTCCCTGTGCACATACCTCGGCACACAGCTGCACGCTACCTTGTAAAGAATTCTTGGCATTCTCTACCAGACTGCCATACTTCTTTACGTAATCATCGTTATACCAGCTTTCTCTATTCACTATGCCATAAAAGGTAGATCCTTGTAAATATGGCAAGTCATTCTGAACTGCATAATCCAATCTGGCCTGTTGATTTATTACAGTAAGATCTGGATCTTCCTTAACAGTGTTATGGCAACTTACACACTTGTAAAACTTACTTATGTGGTTAGAAGATTCTCCCTCTGGTGGAGTGGTCTTTCCTAGAAAAATAAGTTCCTCTCCACGCTTTATGAGTTCTGGAGTAGCATTTTCTATATAGTGTGCAGGCTTTTCCATACCTAAACCTATGAGTTGGCCTGCTACTTTATCATCCTTAGTAGGCTGTGCTTTACGTTCTTGCACACTACTCAGCAGCACCAGCGAGCCAGAAGCGCACAGCACACACATTCCTAATCTTAGTAACTGTCTCATCTTGATTTACGGCCTTTAATTTTAAAATCTCTAGTTATATTGAACCCGAAACGTACATCTCCATCTAGCCAGCTCCCTGTAGTTTCTCCAATAAAGAACTTCTCTGTCATCCCGAGTGAATTTCCGAAGTGAAACTGAAACACATGTCCTTTAGTTTCCCAGTCTATTCCTATGGCCAGGCTGTTTTCAAATGAACTGGTGAGCATATCTGGAAGCGCATAGTAATACTCTACGCTGAATGTAAATTTCTTACTGGCCACATATCTGGCAGCACCACCTATGCTAATTATATCGTTGTTTTCTTCTGCAGTTCTTACTAAATTTCTATGCACAAAAGAGGGCATGAGCTGAGTGCTCAGTCGATCTCCCCATTTTCTAGCTACTAGCAGCTGGTGTGAATAGGCTAGTCTGTGCTCAAATTTATTTTCCACTTCAGGATCTGTAAACCTCAAACCTCTCGCAGCCACTCCAGAAAACCATGTTACAGTTACAGGGCTTCCATTTTCTTTCTTTTGAGTAATCAACTTTCCTTTTACAAATCCATCAAAGGTCTTCTCGTTAGAACTCCTGCCTATACCTACAGATATTCTGTCGGTAATACCGTAGTCAAATCCTATTCTAATCGTAGACTGATCCAGTCCATAAAGTTCGAACGCACCGCCATTCACTGGGCCGAATCTGTGCGCTATAATGAACTTCATCACCCCTTCATTATTGGTTTCCACACTTTGTCCGTTCACTATTCGGGTATCGTAAAACGTTTTCCCTACACCCGCATCATCTTGGGCGTTTATCTGCGTTGCAACGCAAAAACAGCTCAACCCTAGCAGTACGCTCTTAATTGTTTTCAGCACCTTCATCTATCCAAGTTTTAAGAGTTAAAATATCGCATTCTGGAAGTTGGGGTTGGTTCTTAGGCATTTGAGAACAGCCACTATCATGGCTTACCACACATAATAGAATGCCATCATCTGCCAATGGTTGAACATCCTCATAAGTGTCTAAAATTATACCTCCTGAGGCTTCACTGGTGCTATGACAAACATAACAATTGTCATCTAAGAGAGAGGTGATTTCATCACTGTATGTCACTACAGCCACATCGCAGTCTGAGGCAGGAAACAGTTCTTCTTCGTTTTCATAGATACAACTCTGTAAACAAACAGTGATTGTTCCTAGAATAGCCAGCACAAGTAATGCTGAATGATGTTTTATAATCATGGAATAGGTATAGGTTTTATTGGAATAGTTTGAGCGACTAATTTAACTACAAACTCGCTTTCACTAAAAAACTGTTTCCAACAGTTATTAAAGATAGGATTGGATAAGATGAATTATCCAATCCTACCTAAACTTTTAAACATACATACTACTGCTTCTCAATTAGCTGTTATTTTCACACGACCTGTATAAAATTAATTTTCATGAAGCTTACTCACATTCTCCCATTCCTTTGTTTAGGAATCATCTCACTGCTCATTACTTCATGTAATGACTCATCAAAACCAGCATCTTTAGAAGTCAATCCTGCATTTAGTGAGTATGTTCTAGGATTTAATTCTGGGTTTGTGAATAGAAAAGGAGAACTCACCATTAAGCTTTCTGAAAAGAGTAATGCGTTTACTGAACTAGATGGACAAATAGAGAAGAATCTATTCAGTTTTAGCCCAGACTTACTTGGAACTTCCCACTGGAAAGATGCTCAAACCATAGTGTTTAAGCCTTCTGAGCCCTTAAAGTTTGATCAAACCTACAAGATCAAGTTCAAGCTGGGAGATGTGTTAGATGTAGATTCTGAATTCCAAACGTTCAGTTACAGTGTAAAAACCCGCTCGTTAGACTTAGCGGTAAACACAGATGGATTCAAACCTTACGATGAGAAAAACCTCACATGGAACAGCTTTACAGGAACCGTAGTTTCATCAGACTTTGTAGAAAATGAATCTATAGAAAAGCTTCTTGATGTAGAATTTGCTGCGCAAAAAATGCCCCTCAAATGGACGCATAGTGTAAACGGAAGAACGCACTATTTTACTGCAGACAGCATAGAACGTAAAGCTACCGAGGCTGGAGAAATCTTAGTACTATGGGATGGGGGGAAGTTAAAGTCAGGCATGGAGGGTTCTATTACTGAGGAGCTTCCGGCATTATCAGACTTTAAATTTATGAGTGCTAAAGTGGTGCAGCAGCCAGAGCAGCATGTGAAGATTTTATTTTCAGACCCCATAAATAGAGAGCAGCCACTGAAAGGCTTGATCAGGCTGGCAGGTGTAGATTCTGATAACTTAAGACTGGAGGTTAAAGGAAACAAAATACTAGCTTACCCCAACGATAGACAGAAAGGCGAGCTCATGCTGGCGGTTTCTTCAGGTATAGAAAACAGCTTAGGGTTTGAACTTAAAGCGAGTAAAGACATTGAGCTGGCCTTTTTAGAAGTGAAACCAGCCATAAAGATGAATACTGCTGGAGTTATTCTTCCTTCTACAGATGGCTTGATTCTACCGTTTCAGGCAGTTAACTTAGATGCTGTAGATGTTACAGTAACTAAAATATACGAAAATAACATTCATCAGTTTTTACAGACTAATTCTACTAAAGGTACTAACCAACTCACCAGAGTAGGGAAGAAAGTGCTCAAGAAAAAAGTAAATCTCATAGCAGATAACACCACAGATTATGGCATGTGGAATAACTTCTCGCTAGATTTAGAAGAATTGATTTCTGAAGACCCAGGAGCTATTTATAGGGTGAATATAGATTTTAAAAAGTCCTACTCCTTATATCCGTGTGAAGGAACAGATAAAGAAGAAGAAGAAGAGGAGGCCTTAAAAGACAGCTGGAGCAGCACAGAAAACTATGATGAATGGACTTATGATGATTATTACTATGAGGATTATTATTACGATGAGTATTACTACGAGGATTATAATTACAGTGAAAGAGATAACCCATGTCATTCTACCTATTACCGACAGAACAGAGGTGTTACTAAAAGCATACTGGCGAGTAACATAGGACTTATTTCTAAACTCGGTAAGGACAGAAAACTGTTCGTGTCTGCTAATGACATCCGGAGTACAGCGCCTATGGCCAGCGTTAAACTCCAGGTGTTCGATTACCAAAACCAACTGGTGGCAGAGGGTTCTACTGCCTCAGATGGGACTACTAACATTACTCTTCCAGAAAAGCCATTCCTATTAGTAGCTACTAAAGGAAACGAAAAAGGCTACCTAAAGCTGAATGATGGTTCTGCGCTTACCACCAGTCACTTTGATGTGAGTGGAGCGGTAGTTCAGCAGGGAATAAAAGGACTTATTTATGGAGAAAGAGGAGTATGGAGGCCTGGAGACACATTGTTTCTAAGCTTTATACTGGAGGACAAACTTCAGAACCTGCCAGAGAACCATCCAGTAAAGTTCGAGCTAACGAATCCTAAATCTCAATTGGTAGAACGCATAGTGCGGCCTAAATCAGAGCATGGCTTCTACACGTTTAAAGTGGTTACAGATGAGGATGCACCCACAGGTTACTGGTCTGCTAAGGTAAAAGTAGGAAGCGCTACATTTAGTAAGTCCATACGCGTAGAAACTGTAAAACCTAACCGCCTAAAACTAAAGTTCGATTTTGAAGATGAACTGCTAAAAGCCAAGAGGTCTTCGGGTAATCTAGAAGTGAAATGGCTGCATGGAGCTGTAGCTAAAAATCTAAAAGCTAAAATAGATGTCAAGCTGGTAAAAAGCTACAAAGGATTTGACGGCTATGATGAGTATCAGTTTTCAGACCCTGTCAAGCAGTTTTACTCTTCAGAACAAACCATTCTAGATGGTAGAATAAATGACCAAGGTAAAGTCAGCTTCCCAGTAGATGTGCAAATGGATAACGTAGCTCCAGGGCTGCTCACTGCCAAGTTCTCTGCTAGAGTGTTTGAAGAAGCAGGCGACTTTAGTGTAGACCGTTTTTCTATGCCTTACTCACCATACACTTCGTATGTGGGAATAAAAGGCTTTTCGGAAAATGCCAGGGATGTATTACTCACAGACTCCACCCATCACACCGAAATAGTCACTTTAGATGATTCTGGTAAACCTATAGATGTTAGAGATTTACAGGTAGATGTATATAAAATGAACTGGCGCTGGTGGTGGGATGCTTCTTCTTCTAATTCTGGAAGCTACCTGAGCACCTCTTCACGAGATTACATCGATAGTTACAAGGTATCTACTAAGAATGGAAAGGCACAAGTAAAGGTTTCTGTGAAATATCCAGATTGGGGGCGTTATTTCGTTAGAGTTACTAATCCAGAGTCTGGGCATAGTACAGGAACCATAGTTTACATAGACTGGCCAGGCTGGGCCACTAGGACAGATAGAGGTGGTGTAGGCGCCAGCGTGCTTACGTTCCAAACAGATAAATCTACTTACAATGTAGGAGAAAATGTTTCTCTCACCATTCCATCTTCTGGAGAAGGCAGAGCTTTAATTACAGTAGAAAATGGCAGCAGAATCATTTCTAGCACATGGGCAGAAAGCCTAGGCACAGAAATGAAGCACAATTTTAAAGTCACACCAGACATGGCGCCAAATGCCTTTGTGAGTGTTACCATGGTTCAGCCACATAAGCATAAAAACAGTCTACCTATTAGAATGTATGGCGTAGTACCTATCTCCGTAAAGGATCCTAATACCATATTAAATCCTGAGATTATAACAGCGGATGAGCTAGCACCAGAAACCACTGCAGAGGTAAAAGTGAAAGAGGCCAACGGAAACCCTATGACTTACACCTTAGCCATAGTAGATGAAGGATTACTAGACCTTACCCGATTTAAAACTCCACAGCCTCATAAGGTATTCTATGCCAGAGAAGCCCTAGGAGTTAAAACCTGGGATTTATATGATGATGTAATAGGTGCTTATGGCGGAGAGCTAGAACGCATACTCAGTATAGGTGGAGATGGAGAGGCAAAAGGCGATAGTGACAAGAGCAAGATCAACCGTTTTAAGCCCATGGTGCGTTATTTAGGGCCATTTAAACTGGAAGCTGGTAAAACTGCTGTGCATAAAATAGATATTCCTAATTATATCGGTTCGGTAAGAACCATGGTTATAGCAGGAAAGGATGGGGCTTATGGCCATGCTGAGAAGGCCACACCAGTAAAAAAACCGCTTATGGTATTAGCCACTCTTCCTAGGGTGTTAGGCCCGCTAGAAACTGTGAAGTTGCCTGTTACCGTGTTCGCTATGGACCAGAAGATTAAGAACGTTCAGGTAAAGATAAAAGCCAATGGCATGTTCAAATCTGACTATAACAGCACCGCTAACATGAGCTTCTCAGAAATGGGAGATCAGGTCATGAACTTTGAGCTGCGAACAATAGATAAAATAGGGAAAGGAACTGTAACTGTAGAGGTGAGTTCAGGTGGTGAAACAGCTAAGTATGACATAGAACTAGCAGTCAGAAACCCGAACCCACCTATGACTAAGTATCTGGAGAAAGCCATAGCGCCAGGAGAATCTTGGGAGTCTGGTTATGAGCTGGTAGGTGTAGAAGGAACCAATGCTGCTACGCTGGAATTCAGTAATCTTCCGCCTATAGACTTAGAGCGGAGGCTTCGGTATCTAATTGGATATCCTCATGGTTGTGCAGAACAGACTACTTCTAGAGTTTTTGCCCAACTTTATGTGGGAGATGTCATGGAAGAGCCGCCTCACATGAAGAACAGAATATCTGAATATGTCATGGCAGCACTAACCCGACTAAGGTCTATGCAAACCGCTAACGGAGGGTTTAACATGTGGCCTGGTTACTCCCGTTCTAATGATTGGGTGTCTACCTATGTGGGGCATTTTATGATAGAAGCAGAAAAGAAAGGATTTACACTTCCAGCTCAGATGAAGCAAAACTGGCTGTCTTACCAAAGATCTACTGCACAGTCGCATACAGAGGGCAGAGTATATAATAATCACTTATACAGTTACTACGATCAGGCGCAAGCCTACAGGCTTTACACGCTGGCTGTAGCAGGAAAACCTGAGTTAGGCGCCATGAATAGACTTAAAACCAACGGCAAGCTTTCGGATACAGCATTATGGCTTCTGGCAGCAGCTTACCATTTGGCGGGGCAGGCAGATATAGCCGCTTCTATTACATCTGGTTTGAGCACAAATATTTCTACTAGTACTAGAGCTTATTATTCCTATTCGTATGGCTCTAGCTCTAGGAATGAAGCCATTATGCTTATGGCTATGAACGACATGGGAATGACCACAGAAGGATTTAAAGTGTTAGACAAAGTGAGTAACTCACTCAGTAACAACCGCTGGATAAGTACGCAAACCACTGCGTTTAGTCTACTAGCAGCTACCCAGTTCATAGCTAAGAACAAGGTCATATCTACAGAAATGAGCTACAGCTATTCACTTAATCGTTCAGATAAAGGCTCTATTACCACAGGCTTGCCATTTAAACAGGTGCAGTTTAGTGAGTCTGATTTAGCGTTGCAACGCGGAAACGTGACCATAAACAACACAGGCACAGGAGTAATGTATGCCAGGCTAGTGCTCTCAGGTACGCCTGCTAAAGGCATAGAAACCGATGATGCCAATAATTTAAGTGTAGATGTGTGGTACACCGATGTAGATGGAAATGCGATAGACGTCTCTAAAATGAACCAAGGGACCGACTTTGTGGCCAATGTGCGTGTGACAAATCCAGACACTGAGCATGCTGTAAATGATGTGGCGCTCACTCAGATTTTCCCTTCTGGCTGGGAAATATATAACAGCAGAATGGATGAAGCCCTTACTTTAGAAGGCACAGACACCCCAGAGTACCAGGATTTCAGAGATGATAGGGTGTATACTTATTTCAGTTTAGGGCGCAGGTACAGAAATAGTTCTAACCATACTAAACTGTTTAAAATTAGGCTAAACTCTTCATATTTAGGCACGTACTACTTGCCAGCCATTAAAGCTGAGGCCATGTATAATGGAGAAATTTATGCTGTGAAAAAAGGAAGGGAAGTAAGTGTAGTTCAAGGAGGAGAATAATTGGGAAAGGAAAAAACGAGATGGCATAAGGTCAAGCGGAGGCTTTGGAAATTCACAAAGTACGGAGCACTTAGTGTTATAGTGCTGGTGCTGATTTCTAGGTTTATTCTACCTAAGCCAGAGTTTGACAAGCCCACTTCTACAGTAGTTCTAGACAAAGATGGAGCACTTTTAGGTGCCAGAATAGCAGAGGATGGGCAGTGGAGATTTCCTAAGACTACAGATGTGCCACAGAAATTTGAAAAGTGCATTCTTACGTTTGAAGATCAGCAGTTCAGAAGACATTTCGGAGTGAACCCTGCATCCATAGTGAGGGCACTCATAGTGAATTTTAAAGCAGGGAAAATAAAGCAGGGCGGGAGCACACTCACCATGCAGTTAGCTAGACTCCACCAAGATGGCCAGCCCAGAACCGTGTGGCAGAAAGCAAAAGAACTGGTTCTGGCCTTTCATTTTGAAATCAATTATTCTAAGGATGAGCTGTTGGAGCTATATGTGTCTCATGCGCCATTTGGCGGAAATGTGGTAGGGCTAGACGCTGCAGCATGGCGTTATTATGGCCGTCCAGCAGACCATCTCACCTGGAGCGAATGTGCTGCACTAGCAGTGCTTCCAAATGCGCCATCGCTTATTTTTCCTGGAAAGAACGAACAGCGCTTAAAAGGGAAAAGAAACCGACTTCTGAACATGCTTAAAGAAGAAGCTCTGCTGCCAGAAGAAGAATACAAGTTGGCGCTAATAGAAGCCTTACCATTAAAACCTAAATCATTACCAAATAAAGCACTACACCTCACTGACAGGGCTAATTCAGAACTTAAAGGGAAGTTAGTAAATACTACCATTCACGCAGACTACCAGAGAACTAGCCAGCTTCTGGTAAACCAGTTCATAGATGGGTATAAGCACAATGAGATATATAATGCTGCAGCGGTAATTATAGATACTAAAACTGGCGAGATTTTGAGTTATGTGGGCAATGCCACCAATTCCAGAGACCATGCTAATGCTGTAGATATAGTTTCTGCCAGAAGAAGCACAGGCAGCTTGCTAAAGCCATTTTTGTTTGCCAGTATGGCTTCGAAAGGGGAGTTACTGCCAAGTCAATTACTCACAGACATTCCTACATTTATAGCAGGCTACAAGCCAGAGAACTACCATAAGACTTTTGATGGGGTGGTACCAGCCAATGAAGCATTATTTAGATCGTTAAATGTGCCGTGGGTTAGGCAGCTTAGGTCTCATGGAGTGTCTAGATTTTACAATGAGTTAAAACTCATGCGCATGAATTCCTTAGATTTTAACAGTGGTCATTATGGCCTAGCACTCATTCTAGGTGGAGCTGAAGGAGAGCTACTGAACCTCACCAGCATGTATGCAGGTCTAGGCAGAATACTAACCAGTTATGATGGCACATCTGCTAGTGGTAACCAGCATTTTTATAACGGTTACTGGCAGGGCAGCACGCCTAAGCCCTCTGGAGATGCACCAGAGCTAAACCCTGCAGCAGTTTATGAAACGTTAAACGCTCTTACAGAAGCCAAACGGCCTGCGGGTGAACAGGGATGGAAATATTTCGGGTCTACCAATAAAGTGGCCTGGAAAACAGGAACTAGTTTCGGAAATAGAGATGCTTGGGCCATAGGCACTACACCAGAATACACCATAGGAGTGTGGGTAGGAAATGCGGATGGAGAGGGCAGAGCAGGACTTACTGGAGTGGGATATGCGGCACCATTGCTGTTTGAGCTATTCGAGAAGTTGCCAGAAACCACATGGTTTGACCAGCCTTTCGACAGTTATAGAGAAGTAGAGCTGTGTGTAGAAAGTGGGCATGTGGCTAGCGCTTATTGCAACGCTACACAAACCCAAAACATTCCTCTGGTAGAAAGTCATGTACAGCTATGCCCTTACCATAAACTCATTCATCTGTCAGAAGATGGCACGGAGCAGGTTACATCTAAATGTGCAGAACCTCATAAAATGATGCACTCCTCGTGGTTTGTGCTCACACCAGCTCAGGAGTGGTATTTTAAACTTAAATCTCCTACTTATAAAAGACTCCCACCGTTTAAGGATGGGTGTAGGGCAGAATCAGAAAAGGTTATGGAATTCATTTACCCCAAGTTTCCAAATAAGGTGTACCTGCCAGTTTACATGAGCGGAGAGGAGGGTAAAGCTGTCTTTAAGTTAGCCCACAGAAACCCAGAGAAAGAGGTGTTTTGGCATTTAGATGGAACTTACATAGGCTCCACCAGAGATTTTCATTCTAAGGAAATAAGCACCAGCACTGGTCAGCATGTCATTCTACTTTCAGATGAAGATGGAAATGAAGCCAGCAAATACTTTGAGGTGCTGAATCCATAGGAGTTAAGAATTCTTTGTTTATAGTTTATATAGTTGTTTAGATTGATAAGTAAGGAAAAGTGAAATTTCAGATGTATCTTTGCACGGTGTTTGGTAACAATCACAGCGTAGTTATAACATCTACAGAAATTATTTGGTCATATAAGACGACTTCTAGACTAACAGTCTTTCTAAGTGCTCGCCACATATCCTTTTAACAACTGAAATTTTATAGCTTCATAAATAGAAACATTTAAATACAATACATGGGTAAGTCGCAAGAGACATTTGGTAAAAAAGAAAGAGAAAAGAAAAGAGAGAAGAAGAGGCAAGAGAAGTTGCTAAAAAAAGCAGCAAGAAAGGAAGACAATAATAAAGGTAAGAGCTTTGAGGAAATGATCGTTTATAAAGACGAGTTCGGACAATTGTCTGACACTCCGCCAGATCCGAAAGCTAAGAAAGTAGAAATAGATGCTTCATCTATAGTTTTGGGAATTCCTAAAAAAGAGGACATAGAAGAAACTAAAGTGAAAAAAGGGAAAGTGGACTTTTTCAATGATGAGAAAGGATTTGGTTTCATTTTAGAAAAAGGAACCAACATGAAGCATTTCGTTCACGTGCACGGGTGCCTTCAGGAAATAGCTCAGGGAGATAACGTAATGTTCGAGCTAGAAAGAGGCCCTAAAGGAATGCAGTGCTGTAACGTAAAGAAACTATAATAACCGTTTTACGGTAACTATATATTGAAAGGCTGCCATAAGGCGGCCTTTTTTTTGTGGTAGGTAATTTTAACAGGTATTAAATGAACTCCACTTTATTCAGTCTCAGTCCTGAACCAGGCACCACGTTCTTCACGTTAGGCTTATCTGGAGAGTTTAGGTAATCTTTAAACTCTTCTAAGTTGATTTCATGCTTTCCTAATTGTTCAAGTGCCCCCATCATTAAACGCACCTGATAACGCATAAAGCCTTTAGCTCTTACTTTATAAATGAAAGAGTTACTAGGAGGGTAAGCAGAATATATTTCTTTAGAAGGTACTATTTCCGAAGAAAGAATAGTGCGTTCATAATTTTTAGACTCTTTGAGAGGGCCTCCTGCGAACCGCTTAAAATTATGAGTACCTAGATATATAGAAGCTGTTTCCATCATGAGGTCTATGTCTAATTGCTCTCCTAAATAAGCCAAGTAAGGAGCGTTTGAAGGGTGGTATTTCTCTCCAAAAGTAAAGTGGTAGTGGTAATCCTTAGTTTTAGCATCTAAGAGCACATTGAACTTTCGGTCTACGTCTAAGATTGAAAGCACCCTAATGTCTGAAGGTAAGTTCTGATTCAATTGTTGAAGGAATTCAACTTTTTCTACTTCTCCAAAGAGAAACAACTCCAAACAGAAATCCTCTGCAGAGACCTTGGCGTCTGTGCGTCCTGCGCCTAACGTTCTAAAGTTACCATGGCCTAAAATGAACTCTACCGTTTTATCCAGCATGCCCTGAATGGTCTTGCGTCCATCTTGTTTCTGCCAGCCACTGTAGCGGTAGCCTAAAAACTGGATTCTAAGAAGGTAGAAATGTGTGTAGCTGGCCACTGAATTGTACTTTGAGCCAAAAGTAAAGATTAGATTCCGATGGAGCTATTCTTACCTCTTTCTAATTCAAAAAATAGTCCTTAGAAAAGATACCACCATTCATTAGAAACAAAAACATAATTCCAGCAAGCAGTATACTAATCAGAGCTTTCTTGTTCCTGAACAGAACAAGATTTAATAGAGCTAAGACTACAAATGAAATAAGAATCGTATCACTAATTAGTCTTTCTAAGTTTGATCTATTAAAAAAGTCGACTACTTCAGTAATTCCAGGGATTTTTTTTTCTTCTTGAGCTAAGAAAAGACCAAAACGATACTCAATTCTAATCTCATTCAGAATCCAAAACAGCCCTAGAAGGATAGGGACTTTCCACAAGTGATTTTTGAGCCAGAGTTTCATTACTGTCTAAAATTAGTGAAATCACCTAAGCTAAGTATGAACTTGTTTTACCAATCTATAGGAAAGTAATCCTTGAGGAACTTACCACACCAGTGTTTACCTGTATTAATGCCATCAAATAGGGGATCCATTACCCGAGCGGCACCATCCACTATATCTAAAGGCGGCTGAAAATCATGTTCTAGTTCTTTCTTTTTAGAAAGCTCCACTGGATCTTCATCTGTTACCCAGCCTGTGTCTACAGCATTCATATAAATGCCATCCTTGGCTAATCCCGATGCTGAAGTATGGGTGAGCATATTCAGGGCTGCCTTGGCCATATTGGTATGTGGGTGGCGGTCTTCTTTCTTGAATCTATGGAATTTCCCTTCCATGGCGCTCACATTAATAATGTGCTTTTTACCGGTATTCTCTTTTTTCATGAGAGCACTTAGCCTATTGCAAAGCACAAAAGGCGCTACAGAATTAACCAACTGAACTTCTACCATTTCTGGCGTTTCTATTTCTCCGAGTTTTAGCCGCCATGAGTTAGTTTTACGCAGATCTACTTGCTGTAAGTCAGCATCTAACTCGCCCTCAGGAAATACTTCGGCAGGAGAGAGGCTGTTATCAAAACTATATGGAATCTGCGAAAGCTTGGCTGATTCCCTGAGTCCTATCCCTGGTTCAGGCGCATGCCATGACACTGGTAGCATGTTATTCTTAGCATTAGAAACAGCAGGAGTAAGGCTGTTTAACTCATTTATACAGTGGAAGTGATCTTCCAGCGTTTCTTTAGCAAAAGCTGGAAGCGCCTCAGCCTCTAACTCTTCATTAGGCATGAGATGGGCGTAGAATCCAGATGGCCTTCTTACCGTTTGTGCCGCATTATTTATAAGTATATCTAACCTATCGTATTTCTGCTCTATGAAATTACAGAAGATCTCCACACTAGGAATGTGCCTGAGGTCCAACCCATGAATTTTAAGTCGGTGGCCCCATTTCTCAAAATCAGACTCTTTAGCATATCTAAGCGCAGAATCTACAGGAAATCGAGTAGTAGCCACTACGGTGGCACCTGCTCTCAGCATCATTAATACTATGTGGTAACCGATCTTTAATCTGCTACCCGTTACCACAGCTACTTGGTCTGTGAGGTCGGCCTTTTGAAATCTTTTCTGATAGTTGAACTCACCGCATTCAGGACACATAGCATCGTAAAAATGATGCAGCTGAGTATACTCTACCTTGCACACATAACAGTTCCTAGCCGATTCTAGCTCTGGAATATCTTCCTGAACCTTAGGCGTATCTAATAACATCTGTGGCGCCTGAAACACAGAAGCTTCTCTGGCAGATCTAATGCCTGTTACTTTCCGAGCGTGCTTATCTCGTTCCTGTTGCTTGCGTTTGGCTGCTTTCTTAACGTCTTTTCTCCGTTTGTCAAACTCCTGCTTATTTGGTCTAGAAAGTTTCCCAGCAGCTATCATTAATGCCTCCCTTTCAGATTTATCTAAATCATATAGCTTCACAGGATCAGCTAATAGCTTTTCTAGCGTTGCAATAGTGGCCTTGACCTCTTCAGTAGATATTTCTTTCTTTAAGAATTCTGACATTACAGTCTAATCAGGGCGCGAAGATAGGATTAGGAAATGGAATGGGTATCATACATTTTCTATTCTCTACTAGTTCTGACTTTGAGTTTACTGGTCCTGACCAGTAAACAAGACTTATACACTACTTAACCTTCATCAATTATTCGCCTAATTCATACCTACGGACGGCTTCATAGACTACTTTTGCACTTTTTTAAAGGTAGTGCAGGAGATGTGAGAATCCATTGCAACGCGCTACACACAAACAATACACTGCATGCAGTCCATAAGAAATATAGCTATTATAGCCCACGTAGACCACGGTAAGACCACTTTAGTGGATAAAATTATTTATGAGTGTCAAGTAATGGATACCCGTAAAGAGACTACCGAATTAATTCTAGATAACAATGATTTGGAAAGAGAAAGAGGTATTACTATTCTTTCTAAAAACGTATCTGCCAGATATAAAGATGTTAAAATTAACATTATAGATACTCCAGGTCACTCCGATTTCGGTGGTGAGGTAGAACGTGTGCTTAAAATGGCAGACGGTGTAATTCTACTAGTGGATGCATTCGAAGGAGCTATGCCTCAGACGCGTTTCGTTATGAAAAAGGCCATAGAGTTAGATCTTAAGCCTATAGTAGTAGTAAACAAGGTAGATAAGGAAAACTGCAGACCTGATGAAGTTCAGGAATCTGTGTATGAACTTATGTTCAACTTAGAAGCCTCAGATGATCAGCTAGACTTTAAAGCTATCTATGGTTCTTCTAAATTCGGTTGGATGAGCACTGACTGGAAGAACAAAACAGATAACATCATTCCATTATTAGATACTATTCTTTCTGAAATTCCTGAGGCGCCTTATAAGGAAGGTGATCCACAGATGCAGATTACATCTTTAGATTTCAACACGTTCCAAGGGAGGTTAGCTATAGGTAGAATTAACCAAGGAGACATTTCTGAAGGACAGGATTTAATGTTGATTAAGAAAGATGGGCAGAAGAAAGTGAGAGTGAAAGAACTTTATGTGTTCGAAGGATTAGGAAAAGAAAAAGTAACAACGGCTAGAAGTGGTGATTTATGTGCCATAGTAGGTGTAGAAGATTTCGAGATAGGAGATACACTTTCTTCTGTAGAAAACCCTGTAGCTCTGGAAAGAATCAGTATAGATGAGCCTACCATGAGTATGCTATTTACTATTAACAATTCTCCATTCTTCGGTAAAGAAGGAAAATTCGTTACATCTAGACACCTTAGAGATAGACTATATAAAGAAACTGAAAAGAACTTAGCACTTAGAGTAGAAGACACAGACAGAGAGGATTCATTTAATGTTTACGGACGTGGTATTCTTCATTTATCTGTTCTTATAGAAACTATGAGAAGAGAAGGTTACGAGCTTCAGGTAGGTAAGCCTCAGGTGATTTTCAAAACTATAGATGGTAAGAAATGTGAGCCGTTCGAGACTTTAATCGTAGAAGTTCCTGAGGCTACTTCTGGAAAAGCTATAGAGTTAGTAACTCAGCGTAAAGGAGACATGCTGGTAATGGAGCCTAAAGGAGATATTCTTCACCTAGAGTTCGATATTCCTTCTAGAGGATTAATAGGATTAAGAAATAACATTCTTACAGCTACTTCTGGTCAGGCGGTAATGAACCACAGATTCAGTGAGTATAAGCCTGTAAAAGAAGGCATAAATACGAGACATAAAGGTTCGTTAACTTCTATGGTGGCAGGACAGGTTCTAGCCTTCTCTTTAGACAAGCTTCAGGATAGAGGTAAGTTCTTTATAGAGCCAGGAGATCAAATTTATGTAGGTCAAGTAATAGGTGAACACTCTAGAGATAACGATCTGGCAGTAAATGCTATTAAAGGAAAGCAACTGACTAACATGAGATCGTCTGGAGCAGATAACAGTGCTAAGATAGCACCAGCTATTAAGTTCTCTTTAGAAGAATGTATGGAGTACATTAAAGAAGATGAATACTTAGAAGTGACTCCAGAAAGCTTAAGAATGAGAAAAATAGATTTCACTAATAAGCAGAGAGGATAAGTCTTTGTAAAGCGTTGCAATAGACGCAAACAACATATTCGAAAAAGCCAGTTCTACTATAGTACTGGCTTTTTTGTTTGGTAAATCTTTTTCAAAAACTAGTGGTCTAGATTCTTTATAAATTCTCAGTAGGATTCTCTGTCTATCTTTCTCGCCAGATTCTATACTCTATCTATTCATTTATCATTAATTATATTATGAATTGATTTGCGCTAACTATTTTTAATACAGCTTAATAAAGGTGTAATTTTAAAAACATCTGCTCTAATGTAACTTTTTACCGAGTTAAGACACTAACTATACAGAAGCAATCTAACTCTCTCTATTGAGCAAAAAGAAACAAATAGCATTTATGAAATTATATGAACCAGTTCATGCTCAGTTTGAACGGTTCTGTAAAGCCCGAGTGTATGGAGAAATGCAACATGGTGATTTGGTTAACGAATCTCTGATGCTCGCTTATCAGAAGTTTGATACCATCCAGAAACCAGAAAAGCTACTTTCTTTTCTTATAGGTACGGCAGTAAGACTATTGGCTAATTCCAATAGGAAAATGAAAGCTGAAACTGGAGTAATAGACCTAAATGAGTCTAAAGCCATTGCTACGCAGAAAACGGAAGATAGGGTAGAAGTCAGGCTACTTTATGAAGCCATAGTTAAACTGCCAGAAGAGCAGAGAGAAAGCATTATTCTATTTGAAATTACAGGTTATTCCATAAAGGAAATAGCTGAATTACATGGAGTAGGAGATTCGGCAGTGAAACAGCGGTTAAGAAGAGGAAGACTAAAGCTTCAGGAATTATTAGAAGTTAAACCAGATAAAAAAGAGCATTATGGATAAAATGACGCACAGCTTAGATGAGCTCTTTTCTATAGCGAAAACAGATTCACCAACCATAAGTTTTGAGCAGACTCAAACACTTTTTGTAACGGCCATAGCAGCCAATGCAGGAGCCAACTCTCTATGGTTAAAATTTATAAACCTTTTAAAAAAACCACTTATCATGTTAGGAACATCAGGAGTAATTATTACAACAGTAGCTTTATTATGCTACACGCCAGCTAAAGAAATGACCTCAGATATTCAATCTGAACCAGCATCTATATCCACACAGGTTAAAGTCATGGAGCTGAAGGAGTCTACCGGTACAACAGTCTCTAATGAGACATCTAATTCAGAATTAGACACTGATTATATATATGATAATGATGAGTTAAACACGGATATTAAAGCGGCCAATAGCACAAGTGAAAAAGATTTAACATTTCCGTTCACAGAAATTGGCAATTCTTTTATTCCTAACAATTCAACTGAATATTATACTTACACCAAGAAAGACGAAGTAAGAAATGAAATGGTTTTTCATATCTCTGAAGAAACGACTTCAGATGAATTTAATGACATCAGAGCAAGGGCTTTAAAAGCCGGAATGCAGTTCGAGTATAAAATGAATTCTAGAAAGAAAAGCCTAAAAAGACTAAAAATGGAAATTAGCAGTAACAATTCCAGTAGTAAAACGTCTTTAATATTCAATGGAGAGTTTGATTTAGATATAGGATGGATAGAAGATGAAACTGGAAGAGCTATAGCGTTTTATTCTTCAGATGAAGAGACTTTTTTCGGAAAGTTAAGTG
>JBGCDA010000034.1:0-8511 GCA_045104985.1 Flavobacteriales bacterium
ACCAGATTTTGGGCTAGTGACATGGACATGATTCCTTTCGGAAAAGAAACAGCCATGGTAGTAACTCCTATGATAAACGTACCCACAGAAAACACTGTGTACCACATCTGAACCATTTTAGAGCCAGAAGCCTGATACACTCCTCTGCTGATGTAGCCTTTAAAAGCCAACAGAATCAAAAGTGCTATTCCAAAGAAAATCCAAAACTTCATATTCTTAATTTACGCTACCATTTATGGTTTGCGTTGCAAAGGTGCTATGAAACATTACCATGAAAAATAAGATGGATTAAGAAGTCAGATTTAATCTGCTTTTCAAGTTTCTCACAAACTATCAACCTAGCTACTTGAAAATTGCTTTATGCCTATTTTCGATCTATGGAACTTAATGCATGCATATGTGTTAGTTCTGGTGAGTAGAACACAGAGATATTCGCGTTGCAAAAAAACATAAATACCCCCAGAAAAAGCTGTTACACATGCATGAGGCCTTTTGTCACATGTATTTGCGAACAGATTAGACCGTTCCAAACCAAGACGTGTTTCATAATTCTGATGCACCCAAAAGAGTACAAAAAGGAAAAAAATGGAACGGGATATATGACCAAGCTTCAACTGGAAAATTCAGAAATTATAGTTGGCGTGGATTTCACTAGTAATGGCCGTGTAAATGAAATATTGGCAAATAAAAACTACAGTTCATTCTTACTTTACCCAGGAAAGAATAGCTTTAACTTATCTGTAAAAAATAGTGTAGAGGTGGAACCATTCTTAGGGAATGATCCGCATGTATTTATTCTAGACGGTACTTGGCCATGTGCACGTAAAATGCTCAAGCTCAGTAAGAACTTGCAACAACTACCAAAAGTAAGTTTTGATAATACTATTAAATCTAAATTCAGCTTCAAGCAGCAGCCAGAACCTCTTTGTTTGAGCACTATAGAATCAGTTTACACCGTATTGAACATACTCAACGAAAGAAACTTTGAACATTGTAACACAAAGGATTTCCTTTTGCCTTTTGAAAAAATGAATGAGTATCAAATGGAATATATTTTGAATCCACCTGAGAATAGCTACCGTCCGAATACCAAAAAAGAGCTTACTCCTATGGACAGGTATAAAAAGAAAACACAGAGGAGTGTTTTTTATAATAAGTAGGGTTTGGGAACCGGGGCTTCGGTACACTCGCTAACGCGAGCACTCAGCCGCCTTTGATTTCGTTTTACGATTTCTATTGCTTTGGATACTGATAGAAACGGAGACTGAGCGCTGCACTGAGCTTAGTCGAATGTGTGATTTTCTGAAAGAAAATGTATCGAAGGTGGAGTGGGCTCAGCCACTTTTGGTTTCGTTTTACGATTACTATTGTTTTGGATTCCGTATGTAATGGAGACGCTGTGCTGAGCGTTTTCTTTAGTTTTCTCTTAATTCTAAAGTATATGTGTGTATCAAGTTTCGCAGATCCAAAATAGGCATAAAGCTATTTTCACAAAGGTAGGTTGATGGTTTGTGAGAATCTTGTTGGGAAATATTTAGCTGAAAATATTTTTTTTTCTAGACTAAATGATTAGCAATTAAAAGTCTCTAAATGCTTGCATAATGGTAAAATGAAATCAAACACTGCTTAGAATAGACACCCGAAGAAATTTGATTTTAAAAAGGTCAAACTTAACAATCTACTACATAAACATGTAGCGAGAATGAATACAATCCAAACTACATTTGACATGTCCCTTAATCAAAAGGAATCAAACACATTCAAATGAAAAATATTTATTCACTATTGATATTGTCATTGGTATTTTTAACAACGGAAATCAATGCCCAATTAGCTGGATGTACAGATGGTGCATCTTGTAATTATAACTCATCAGCCACGATAGATGACGGAACTTGCACTGATGAACCTGTCTGGTTTATTCCTGTTGTGCCTACTAACGGATTTGGAAATACTCCTGCGGTATTAGTCTGCGATCCGCCTAATGGATATGTTTTGGCTAATCAGTGTTGTGTTTCTCAAGTCATTGAACTTGACCCATTTTGTACTACTGCCAACTGGGATTCTGTTTGTCAAGGGGTTTATGAAGAGTGTTTGACCTCGCAAGAGGGCTGCAGGGACATAACTGCATGTAATTACGATCCATGCGCTACTGTTGAGAATTTTACATGTACTTATTCTCCAGTTTGGTATATTCCCAAAGAACCCACGAGTGCTGGCGGTTCGTCACCAGTTATTTTAAGTTGTGGTCCTACAGAAGGTTATGTGTTGGCTAACCAGTGCTGTGTCGAAAGTATTATGGTATCTGATTTATTTTGCGTAGATAACACTTGGGATAGTTTATGTCAAGAGGCTTATGATGATTGTGTAGAAACTGGAGATGTAATAGGATGTGCCGATCCAGATGCTTGTAATTATGTAGAGTGTGTAACTCTGAGTAATGGTTCATGTAATTATGAAAAATGGTATATTCCAGAAGAGTTAGGAGTATCACCTGTTATTTTTTCTTGCAACGCACCAGAAGGATTTGTAGAAGCCAATCAGTGCGCATTAGAAAATTTAATAGCTAATGATCCATTTTGCTTAACTAATAGTTATGATTTTACTTGTCAAAATAACTATGATGCTCTTATAGAGGACCTAGGGTGTACGGATATAGCGGCTTGCAACTATGATTTCTTTGCGGTATGTGGTGAAGAGTTTTGTGATTACAGTTGTTATGGATGCACTAACGCTGATGCTTGTAATTATGACCCTTTAGCTTTTCATGTAGATAGCTATTGTGATTACTTTTCCTGTGAGAATGAAGAAGACTTTTTCATAACTGTATGGCAAACTTCAGTTCAGGACGAGTCCATAGTTATTAGACCAAATATGTCTGTAATTATTGAGTCGGACTTGGAGTTAGATTACTTTGTAGACTGGGGAGATGGAACGTTTAGTAATCATGTTACTTTAGCAGCCAGTCATGTTTATGAAATTCCAGATGTTTACGAAATTTCCATAAGAGGCCAGTTACCTGCCATTAGATTAGCTTCAGAATTTAATAATGATGAAATAACTAACATTTTAGAAGTAACTCAGTGGGGAAATAATAATTGGAGTTCTATGAATTCAGCATTTAGCGATTGTCCAAATCTTGAAATTACAGCTACGGATGCCCCCGATTTATCCAGTGTTTTTTCCTGTGCTGGAATGTTCAGCGGATGTGAAAAATTAAATGGTGGATTATCTAACTGGGATGTTTCTCACGTGAGAAATATGGCTAGTATGTTCAATGGAGCCTCTAGCTTCAATGGAGACATCAGCGCATGGGATGTTTCTTTAGTATTCTTTACCGCAAATATGTTTAGAGACTGTTTAGAATTTAATCAAGATATAAGTTCATGGGATGTCTCAAGATTTAGATTAATGTCTTACATGTTCTCTGGCGCTGAGAGCTTTAATCAAGATATAGGCTCATGGGATGTTTCATCTGCAGAGGACATGAGTTTTCTGTTCAATTTTGCTACCCTATTTAACCAAGACTTAGGCTCATGGGATCTTTCAAGTGCTACTAATTTACAGGGTATGTTTTCTTCTGCAAGATCTTTTAATCAAGATATTGGTTTGTGGAATGTAGCTAATGTCAATTTTATGAGATCTATGTTTTTAGATGCTTCTAGCTTTAATCAGAATATCGACATGTGGGATGTTTCAAGTGTGACAGACATGGTTTCTATGTTTTCTTTTGCTAGAAATTTTAACCAGGACATAAGCTCATGGAATGTATCTAGTGTGGAGTCTATGGTTAATATGTTCAATGAAACTGAAATGTTTAATCAAGATATAAGCACATGGGATGTATCTAATGTAACTTCTATGTCACTTATGTTCAATGAAGCGGAAATGTTTAATCAAGATATAGGTTCTTGGGACGTATCTAGTGTTACAGAAATGAATTATATGTTTAAAAATGCCGAAAAATTCAATCAAAGTTTAGGTTCATGGGATTTGTCTAATGTTTCGACCACAATAGAAATGTTTTCTGGAGCAAAGGATTTTAATCAGGATATAGGCTCATGGGATGTCTCTAATGTTTCTAATATGAACGGGATGTTTGCTAGAGCAGAAGAATTCAATCAAGATATAGGCTCATGGAATGTATCTAATGTTAATAACGTTTCACAAATGTTTGCAGGAGCGGATAGTTTCAATCAAGATATTAATTCATGGGATGTTTCTAATGTTACTAGCTTATGGGAAATGTTTGCAGGAGCTGAGAGTTTTAATCAAGATTTAAGTTCATGGGATGTGTCCAATGTAGACTTTATGAGAGGAGTGTTTAACTTCGCTATTAGCTTCAATCAAGATATCAGTTCATGGGATGTTTCTAATGTCACAAGTTTTGAGCGTATGTTTTATGAAGCCGAAAGTTTTGATCAAGACTTAAGTAATTGGAATTTTGAAAATACATTCAACATGATTTGGTTTTTGAGAAATTCTGGAATGAGTACAGAGAATTATGACCTACTCTTAGAAGGCTTAGCTGGTCAGTCTGAATCTCTTCAGCCTAATGTAAATTTTGGCGCAGAAGGAATAAATTATTGCCAAAGTGAATCTGCCAGAGACTTGCTATTGAGTGAACCATTTAATTGGTTTATTACAGACGATGGAAGGTTCTGTGTGGGTTGTGCAGGAGACATTAATTATGATGGTGTGGTGTCTTCTCAAGATTTGTCAATATTTCTATCTTCCTTTGGCAACTTCTGTGAAACTGACTTATGTCCTGAAGACTTAAACGGAGATGGTCAAGTTAACATTTCAGATCTAAGTGCGTTCTTGAGCTCTTTTGGAAATGAATGTATGTAAACTGAAGTTCTTTAACAATAAATAGAGTAATGAGTCTCCCCTTAGAACCTCCTCTTTATTGATTATTACTATTAGATTTATTTTAAGAAACTAATCTAAAGGAAGGCGCAGTGGCCCAGCCGCCTTTGATTTCGTTTTACGATTACTATTGCTTTTGGGTTCTGCATGTAACGGAGACTGAGTGTTTTTCGAAGAAAAATGTATCGAAGGCGGAGTGGCTTAGCCACCTCTGATTTCGTTTTACAATGACATTCTTTTTTAAATACTGTTCTAAACCTTTGTTGTTTTGAATTCGGATCAGAACGGAGATTGAGCCTACGCTTGCATGGAAAAACGATGTACTGAGCAGCTCGCGGCAGCAGCTTGTCGAAGTGCCGAAATTGAAGTGGGTCAATTTGCACTCAGTGCCATCGGAGGCAAAGCGACTGTGACTTGATCTAATTCCACTCCTATTTTGATTCCCTTTTCTTCAGCTCTTCTATCAATTTTCTAGAATAACAATAGGCCAATTCTGGCAGGTCATCTATCCTTCCATCCATTAATGCTTGTTTCTTAGCTCTGCTCCAGCCTTGAATCTGTTTTTCTCTTTCGAACGCCCAATCTATTCTAGGGTATTCTTCTACATAAAGTAATTCAATAGGAAGTCTCTTTGAAGTATAATTAGCACCTTCCCCATTTGCATGCTGGTCTATCCTTACAGATAAATACTTCGTGCTGCCAGTGTAGTAAGTGCCATCTGCACAAAGGAGAATATACACATAGCCTTTAGTCATGAAGCTAAGATAGGCATTTGTGCTACGCGAGGCCGGGGCTTCGACACTTCAACAGAAAACGCTCAGCGTGACACTTTCATTCGCAAGCGAATGGCTCAGCCACCTTTTATTTCGTTTTACAATTACTACTATTACTAGATTCTGCTCACTTTCAGAACTGAGGCTGTGGAGCTTGAGTGTTTTTGAAACAGATATGAAAGGCAACGGAGATTGAGCCCACGTTTGCGTGGAAAAGTCGAAATTGAAGTGGGTCAATTTGCACTCAGTGCCATTGGAGACGGGGCTTCGGCACTTCGACAGAAAACGCTCAGTGTGACACTTTTCAGCCTGCGGCTGGCTCAGCCACCTTTTAGTTCGTTTTACAATTACTTTTATTACTGGATTCCTTGCATTTTCAGGAATGAGGCTGTGAAGCTTGAGTGCTTTTGAAACAGAGACGAAAAGCAACGGAGATTGAGCCGAGCGTAGTGAGAAAGCGATGTGCTGAGCAGCTCGCGATAGCAGCTTGTCGAAGTGCCGAAATTGGAGTGGGTCAATTTGCACTCAGTGCCATTGGAGGACGGGGCTTCGACTTTTCCGCCTTTGGCGGGCTCAGCCGCCTTTGATTTCGTTTTACAACCTACATCACAATTGGATACAACTGTAATTGTGGTTGAGCCGAGCCTTAGCGAGAAAGCCGAGACCTTAGTGGATTCAGTCAACGAATTTACCATTATTATATTCAGAACTAATCTTCGGAATTGTTCTTCTCTATAGTTTCAATAACTCTAGCAAACTCATTTTTACAGCTCTCACTTCCAAACCAAAAGCTTAATTGAGCCACGATATAGATTATTGGAATACCAATTAAAGCGAAAAAACCATCAGAACCGGGAATAAAAGATAAATGACTACTGAGTACGACATACATAAGTATGACCCCTAAAAGACCAAAAAGAAGAGTTTTTGTAAAAAAATGCAGACTTATTTCCATCTCTAACTCTGACACCTCTTTTATAGCCGTAGGTTTTAGTACTACAGTCAAAGAAGGTGAAAGTGAAATAAGAGCATAATAGCTATACTCTGAATTAGAAAGAGGCTTTAATTGGCCTCCAAGAAACCTGTCCGATTTTGTTACACTATAAATTTCACATAACAACTCTTTTTTATTTAATGTAGAATATAAAGAAGTATTTCTCCGAAATATAAAAGCCCGCAGTATGGTTTTGGTAATACTCATTGAGAACAAACAGATTACCTATAAATTAAAATTAATATTCCAAACCAAAATAACAAACCACTAAACCAAGCGCTCCAGATATAATCTTCATAAATAGTCGAGAACGAAATTTTACCAAATCGTGCTAACCATACAACAAGGCATCCAGGGAAGTAGATTAAATATCTGAAGACATGTTCTGCAAAAACCTCAACTATTATTTCGAATAATTTTTCTAGCATTCAGAAAGGCCTAAAACAAACTAGCCTGACCCTTATCATCCACCCCACCTAAAGAATCCTCATCATCAGGAATATCAATATCCATTTCTATATCATCTGGATTCTGCCTAAGCGGCTTGTCATCTGAAGCCTTAGCGGAAGATGACTTGTCTTCTTTCTTAGCAGCTGCCTTATTAGGTGCTTTTAGGTCACTGAGCTTAGTCGAAGTGTTCTTAACTGAAGTCTTCTTAGCTGCTTTCTTCTTAGGAGCTTCCTTCGCCTCTTTACGGGCTTTAGCCTCTGCCATTACATCTGCAAATTCCTGAGTGTTTATAGTCTTGTCATCGGGAGCTGTTGGCTTTAATGGTTCACCGTTTTCGTCTAATTCTGAAGCTGAAACTTTAGCTTTAGGAGCTGAAATGGCAGGTTTATCACCTCCAGCCTTTTTTCTAGCTGCTTTCTTTTCAGCTATAGTCATTGGCTTAGTTGAATCCTCGATAGATGCCTTAGTGTCATCAATATCGCTAATTTGGACACTGAGCGGAGCCGAAGTGTCTTTGCTAGCACTATCACCTTCAGGAGAATCGTCACCGTCAGTGTCAGGACCTGAATCATCTGAGCCATTGTCACCATCATCTTCCTCAGAATCATCGTCATCAGAGTCAGAATCTGAATTGGTGTTTTTATTGGGTTGCAACGCAGCCAAGGCTTCTGCTTCTTTTTCTTCATCAGGATCAAGCATGCTTACTTCTGTTACTGGAAGATTATGCAGCTTATTTCCGATGGCTTTTATGCCTTTAATTGAGATGAATTCATCTAGCTTGATTTGTTCATCATCCTTATCACGAGTGATTTTAAACTTTTTATTGAAGCGCAGATTAGCTATGGGATAAAATGCCGTGGAAACTGCTTCTAGTCTACTGTTCTCATGTTCTGAAATGAACAAAACTTTCTTAGTGCTTTTCTCTGCTAAGAACCGCTTGGCGTAGAACTGCTCTTTCTCTCCGTCATAATGCACCACAGAAACGGGTTTTAGTGGAATCCATTTTTCTAGATGGATCATAGCATCATCAAAGTGTGTACTTAGATCGAATCCTATCAGCTTGTACTCACCCGTGTTTAGTATGACCAGTATCTTGTCTGCTGGCTGAAACTCTCCTAAGAAATTTCCTCTGCCTTCTATATTCAGTCTAGTTACCGCAGGGTCAAACCATATCTTTCTGGCTCCCAGTGTAGAAACTCCTTTTTCCTTCAGCTCTATTTTACGCACCAAATATTTAGAAAGAGTGTTTCCTCCTGCTCCACGGCCTTTAATAGCTAGATCTGCAAAATCATAATCGAACTTGGCCTTTTTAAGCCTAGGCGCTGGCCTTAAATAAACCTGTACCACCTCAGCCTCTGCATTAGCGTTAGCTGTAAAATAAAGCACCTTAGAGCCCTCTGCTCCTTTAGTTACGTGGTATTCTTT
>JBGCDA010000035.1:0-13654 GCA_045104985.1 Flavobacteriales bacterium
CCATTTTAGTTAGAAATTCATAAACATGGGAAGATTAACCAAGAATAGAAAAGCGAGTCTAGCTAAGTTTGATTTAGAACAAACATATAGCATTGACGAAGCTGCAAGCATGGTAAAGGAATTAACCACTACCAAGTTTGACGCTTCCATAGATATAGCTGTCCGTCTAGGAGTAGACCCCAGAAAGGCCAACGAGATGGTAAGAGGAGTAGTTTCTCTGCCTCACGGTACGGGTAAAGACACTAAGGTGCTTGTGCTTTGTAATCCTGATAAGGAGGAAGAAGCTAAAGCGGCTGGTGCTGACCACGTAGGTCTTGATGAATTCTTAACTAAAATTAAGGGTGGATGGACTGATATTGATGTGATTATTACCACTCCAAACGTGATGGGAAAGGTAGGTGCATTAGGTAGAGTATTAGGACCAAGAGGTCTTATGCCTAATCCGAAATCTGGAACGGTAACTATGGACGTTGGCAAAGCAGTAACGGAAGTGAAGGCTGGAAAAATCGATTTCAAAGTCGATAAATTCGGTATAATTCACGCTCCAGTTGGTAAAGCATCTTTTGATGCTGAAAAGATTTCAGAAAATGCGAAAGAAATTCTTTCAACCTTAATGAAATTGAAGCCAGCCTCTGCTAAAGGTACTTATGTACACAGTATTTCGATCTCCAGCACTATGAGTCCTGGGGTGAATGTTGAACTCAAATCTGCTGTAGTTTAAGTAGATAAAATCTAACACAAATGACAAAAGAAGAAAAGAATAAGTCGATTGCTGAGTTAGTGGAACAAGTTACCGCTTCACCAGTAATTTATTTAACTGAGACTTCTGAGTTAGATGCTGAGTCTACTTCTACCCTTAGAGGATTATGCTTCAAAAATGATATCACTATGAAGGTTGTGAAAAACACACTTTTAAAGAGAGCCATGGATGAAGTGGAAGGTAGAGACTATAGCCCGCTGTATGATGTTCTTAAAGGAAACACAACTCTTTTATTAGGACATGTGGGAAATGGACCAGCTAAACTCATTAAGGAGTTCAGAAAGAAGCACGATAAGCCTGTGTTAAAAGGAGCTTACGTAGAGGAAGAGTGTTACATTGGAGATGATCAATTAGGAACTCTAGCTGATATCAAGTCTAAAGACGAGTTATTAGGAGAGATCATTGGACTTCTTCAATCTCCGGCTAAAAACGTTGTTTCTGCTCTTAAGTCGAGCGGAGGGACAATAGCTGGATTAGTGAAAACACTTTCTGAGCGTTAATTAATTTAATAAAAACAAGTATTTAATAAAAAATAAAATGGCGGATTTAAAAGCTATGGCAGAGGATTTAGTAAATCTAACTGTGAAAGACGTAAACGAACTTGCCCAGATTCTAAAAGACGAGTACAACATCGAACCAGCTGCTGCGGCAGTTGCAGTGGCTGCCGGAGGTGGTGGTGCTGACGGTGGTGGTGCTGAAGAAAAATCAGAATTTGATGTAATCCTTAAGGCAGCTGGTGGTTCTAAACTAGCAGTAGTTAAGTTAGTAAAAGAACTAACTGGACTAGGTCTTAAAGAGGCAAAGGATATAGTAGATAGTGCACCTGCTCCTTTAAAGGAAGGTATATCTAAAGATGAAGCGGAAGCTCTAAAAGCTCAATTAGAAGAGGCTGGAGCGGAAGTAGAGCTTAAGTAATTTAGCTCCTTCATAGTATTAAAAAGGCGTGGCGGTGGTCTATCTAGACTTACCGCCATTGGCCTTTTAAATGGTTTAAGAGGTTTTTAACCTCATTTTAGTTCATTAAAATAATTGAAAGCTTTGGCGACAGCATCTAAACAAATTGAACGAATTTCCTTTGCGTCTGCAAAGAATCTTTACAGTTACCCTGACTTTCTGGAAATACAATTAAAGTCTTTCCAAGAGTTTTTCCAATTAGAAACCAATCCTGAAAACCGTCAAACTGAAGGGCTTTATCGTGTGTTCTCTGAGAATTTTCCGATAACAGATTCTAGAAATCAGTTCGTACTTGAGTTTTTAGACTATTTCATAGATCCCCCTAGATATTCTATTCAAGAGTGTATAGATAGAGGTTTAACTTATAGCGTTCCACTGAAAGCTAAACTTAAACTTTACTGTACAGATCCTGAACATGAAGATTTCGAAACTATAGTACAAGATGTTTATCTAGGTACTATTCCTTACATGACTCCTAGAGGTTCCTTTGTAGTAAACGGAGCAGAGCGTGTAATAGTTTCACAATTACATAGATCTCCTGGTGTTTTCTTTGCGCAGAGCAGACATGCCAATGGAACTAAACTATATTCTGCCAGAATTATTCCTTTCAGAGGTTCATGGATAGAATTTGCTACCGATATAAATAGCGTGATGTACGCCTATATCGATAGAAAAAAGAAATTACCTGTAACTACTTTACTGAGAGCTATCGGATTTGAAAGTGATAAAGACATTCTTTCAATTTTTGATTTAGCCGATGAAGTAAAAGTTTCTAAATCAGGATTAAAGAAATGCGTAGGAAGAAAACTTGCTGCTAGAGTTCTTAAAACTTGGATCGAGGATTTCGTGGATGAGGATACAGGAGAGGTGGTTTCTATAGAAAGAAACGAAGTTCTTATAGACAGAGAAACTGTCATAGAAAAAGAGCATGTCGACTTGATATTAGAATCAGGCTCTAAAACAATTATCCTTCATAAAGAGGATATTAATGCTGCCGACTTTACAATTATATACAATACACTTCAGAAAGATTCATCTAACTCTGAGAAAGAAGCAGTAGAGCACATCTACCGACAGCTCAGAAATGCTGAGCCGCCAGATTTAGAAACAGCCAGAGGTGTTATCGATAAACTGTTCTTCTCAGAGCAGAGATATGACCTAGGTGAAGTAGGTAGATTTAGAATAAATAGAAAGTTAGGAATCGATGTGTCTTCGGATCAGAGAACCTTAACTAGAGAAGACATAATACTTATCATCAAATTCCTTATTGAGCTTGTAAATTCGAAGGCAGAAGTAGATGATATAGATCACCTTTCTAACAGAAGAGTTAGAACTGTAGGTGAGCAGCTTTATAATCAATTTGCAGTAGGTTTAGCCAGAATGGCTAGAACTATTAGAGAAAGAATGAACGTTAGAGATAACGAAGTCTTTACTCCTACAGATTTGATCAATGCTAAAACGCTTTCTTCTGTAATTAATAGCTTCTTCGGAACTAACCAACTATCTCAGTTCATGGATCAAACGAATCCGCTTTCTGAGGTAACTCATAAGAGAAGAATGTCTGCACTAGGGCCTGGTGGTCTATCAAGAGAGAGAGCAGGGTTTGAGGTAAGAGATGTCCATTACACACACTACGGTCGTTTATGTACTATCGAAACGCCAGAGGGGCCAAACATTGGACTGATTTCTTCCTTATGTGTATTCGCTAAGGTGAATAAACTTGGGTTCATAGAAACTCCATATAGAGATGTAAAAGCTGGGAAAGCTGTTATGACCAATAACGCGGTAAAGTATTTGAGTGCAGAAGATGAAGATGAGCAAGTGATAGCACAGGCCAATGCCATAATTACTGATAAAGGAGAATTCGAAACGGCTACTGTAAAAGCTAGACTGGAAGGAGAATTTCCTGTAGTTCCGCCTAGTGATTTGCACCTGATGGATGTGGCGCCAAATCAAATTGCTTCCGTTGCAGCATCGCTGATTCCTTTCCTTGAGCACGATGACGCCAACCGTGCACTAATGGGATCTAACATGATGCGTCAGGCCGTACCATTAATGCAGCCTGAAGCTCCTATCGTAGGAACTGGATTAGAAAAATTAGTTGCACAAGATTCTAGAGTTTTAGCTAAAGCTACAGGAGATGGTGTGATAGAATACGTAGATGGAAACGAAATCAGAGTTAAGTACAAGCGTTCTGAAGAAGATGAGCTTGTAAGTTTCTCTGGAGATGTAGAGACTTATCCATTGACCAAGTTCTTAAGGACTAATCAAGGTACTTGTATGAACATAAGACCTTTAGTAGTTAAAGGGCAAAGAGTAAAGGCAGGAGATATTCTTACAGAAGGATATGGAACTGATCAAGGTGATTTAGCCATAGGAAGAAACCTTCAGGTAGCATTCATGCCTTGGCAAGGATATAACTTTGAGGATGCCATCGTAATCTCTGAGGATGTTGTAAAAAATGATGTATTCACATCTATCCACATTAAAGAGTATACATTAGAAGTAAGAGACACTAAAAGAGGTGTTGAAGAACTCACTGCGGATATTCCTAACGTTTCTGAAGAGGCTACAAAAGACTTAGATGAAAACGGAATGATTAGAATAGGTGCTGAAATTAAAGAAGGCGATATTCTCATCGGGAAGATTACTCCTAAAGGTGAAACAGACCCATCTCCAGAAGAGAAACTCTTAAGAGCCATATTCGGTGACAAGGCAGGAGATGTGAAAGATGCCTCTTTAAAAGTTAAGCCTTCTCAAAAGGGTGTAGTAATAGAGAAGAAATTATTCTCTAGAGCCATAAAAGATAGAAAGTCTAAAGCATCCGATAAATCGGAATTAGAAGCATTAGATAAGGAGCAGGAAACAGTAGTAGGCGACTTGAGAAAAGTGCTTATAGAAAAGCTGATGAAGATAGTAAGTGGAAAAACTTCTCAAGGAGTGTTTAACCACTATAAAGAAGAGCAGATTAAAAAAGGAGTGAAGTTCACTCAAAAAGCACTTCTTTCACTAGACTTCCTAACTGTGAAAACTACAGGCTGGACTAAAGATGATAAACTGAATGCTCAAGTTCAAAGAGTCATTCATAACTACATCTTAAAGTACAATGACCTTCTAGGAGAGCATAAGAGAAAGAAATTCCAAATTTCAGTAGGAGATGAGTTACCAGCTGGTATTATAAAACTAGCTAAAGTATATGTGGCTCAGAAGAGAAAACTGAAGGTAGGAGATAAGATGGCAGGACGTCACGGAAATAAGGGAATCGTATCTAGAATCGTAAGAAGAGAGGATATGCCATTCTTAGAAGACGGAACTCCAGTAGATATCGTATTAAACCCGCTGGGTGTACCTTCTCGTATGAACCTTGGGCAGATATATGAAACAGTGTTAGGTTGGGCTGGAAAGAAATTAGGATTGCACTTTGCAACGCCTATTTTCGATGGAGCTCACAGAGACCAAATAGCAGAATACAGTACACAAGCAGGAATTACAGGTATGGGAACTACATACCTATATGATGGTGGAACAGGAGAACGTTTCGATCAGCCAGCTACAGTGGGTGTAATTTACATGCTGAAACTAGCGCACATGGTAGATGATAAGATGCACGCGCGTTCTATCGGACCATACTCGCTTATTACACAGCAGCCGCTAGGTGGTAAAGCACAGTTTGGTGGACAGAGATTTGGTGAAATGGAGGTTTGGGCATTAGAAGCATTCGGTGCTGCTAACATCCTTCAGGAAATTCTAACTGTAAAGTCTGATGACGTTATAGGAAGAGCCAAGACTTATGAAACTATCGTTAAAGGAGAAAAGATGCCTACACCAGGTATTCCAGAATCGTTTAATGTATTGTTACACGAGTTAAGAGGTTTAGGATTGAGCGTAAGCTTAGATTAAACCAGTCCACAGTATTTTACGCGTTGCAATGAGGTTTGAGAACTTCAAGTGAGTAACTAGCAGCATTGCAACGCAAAACAAAACAAAGATTTTTCTTTAAAAATATATAAAACGCATGGCCTTAAAGAAAGCACCAAAAACGCAAAGTAGTTTTAAGACAATAACCATCAGCCTATCTTCTCCAGAGGAGATTTTAGAAGCATCACATGGAGAGGTTTTAAAGCCTGAAACAATTAACTACAGAACTTATAAGCCAGAAAGAGATGGATTATTCTGCGAAAGAATATTCGGACCTGTAAAGGATTATGAGTGCCACTGTGGAAAGTATAAAAGAATCAGATACAAAGGAATAGTATGTGATAGATGTGGTGTAGAGGTAACTGAGAAGAAGGTAAGAAGAGAAAGAGCTGGACACATCCAATTAGTAGTGCCTGTAGCTCATATCTGGTACTTTAGATCGTTACCAAATAAAATTGGTTACTTATTAGGTTTACCTACTAAGAAGCTAGATCAGATTATTTATTACGAAAGATACGTAGTGATTAATCCTGGTTCTGCTGTAAATAAAGAGGGAGAAGCTCTAAACGTAATGGATTACCTTACCGAGGAAGAGTACCTAGATATTCTAGATACTATGCCTAAGGATAACCAATACTTAGACGATAAAGACCCTAATAAATTCGTAGCTAAAATGGGGGCGGAAGCACTTCATGACTTGCTTATGAATTTAGATTTAGATGCGCTTTCTTATGACCTTAGAGATAAGGCTCAGAAAGAGACTTCTCAGCAAAGAAAGAATGAGGCACTCAAAAGACTACAAGTAGTTGAAGCTTTTAGAGATGCTAATGCTAGAATAAAGAATAATCCTGAGTGGATGATTATGAAGGTGGTACCCGTTATTCCACCAGAATTAAGACCACTAGTTCCATTAGATGGTGGGCGTTTCGCCACGTCTGATTTAAATGACCTTTACAGAAGAGTTATTATCAGAAATAACCGTTTAAAGAGACTGATAGAGATTAAAGCTCCAGAAGTAATTTTAAGAAACGAGAAGCGTATGCTTCAGGAATCTGTAGATTCATTATTAGACAACTCTAGAAAATCTAGTGCGGTTAAAACTGAATCTAACAGACCTCTTAAATCACTTTCTGATTCATTAAAAGGAAAGCAAGGACGTTTCAGACAGAACCTTCTAGGAAAAAGGGTTGATTATTCTGCGCGTTCTGTAATTGTGGTAGGGCCTAACCTAGAGCTGCACGAATGTGGTATTCCTAAGGATATGGCTGCTGAACTTTACAAGCCGTTTATCATCAGAAAGATGATAGAAAGAGGAATTGTGAAAACAGTTAAGTCTGCCAAAAAGATAGTAGATAAGAAAGAGCCAGTAGTTTGGGATATCTTAGAGAACGTTCTTAAGGGGCACCCTATTCTACTGAACAGAGCACCTACACTTCACAGATTAGGTATTCAAGCATTCCAGCCTAAACTTATAGAAGGAAAGGCTATCCAACTTCACCCACTAGTATGTACGGCATTCAATGCCGATTTCGATGGGGATCAAATGGCTGTTCACCTTCCTTTAGGTGGAGCTGCTATTTTAGAAGCTCAGATGCTCATGCTAGCTTCTCATAACATACTTAATCCTGCTAATGGTGCTCCTATTACTGTACCTTCTCAGGATATGGTACTGGGACTATATTACCTAACTAAGTCTAGAGTTACAGAGGGAGACCATGTAGTGAAAGGACAAGGTGGTATTTTCTACTCTCCAGAGGAAGTAATAATAGCGCACAATGAGAAAGCGCTAGACATGCATGCAAACATTAAAGTGAGATGGCAAGATCATGATGGAAACTTCCATATTAAGGAAACTACATGTGGTAGAGTTATCTTCAACGAATATGTTCCTAAAGAAGCAGGATATATCAATAAAGTGCTTACTAAAAAGGCGCTTAGAGACATTATCGGTGATATTCTTAAAGTAGTAGGTGTGGCTAGAACTAGTAAGTTCTTAGATGCCATTAAGCACTTAGGATTTACCATGGCATTCAAAGGTGGTTTATCATTTAACTTGGATGATGTAATCATTCCACCAGAAAAAGAAAAATTAGTGGCAGAAGCTACTGCTAAGGCAGAAGAGATTCTAGCGAACTATAACATGGGTCTAATAACTAACAATGAGAGATATAATCAAATCATTGATATATGGACGCATACTAACTCTAGATTGACTAACATTCTTATGGATAGATTAGAAACCGATAACCAAGGGTTCAACTCTATTTACATGATGTATGATTCTGGAGCAAGGGGATCTAAAGAGCAGATTAGACAGCTTTCAGGAATGAGAGGGCTCATGGCTAAGCCTCAGAAATCTTCTGCTACTGGAGGTCAAGATATTATTGAGAATCCGATTCTTTCTAACTTTAAAGAAGGTCTTTCTATCCTTGAGTACTTTATTTCTACTCACGGTGCCAGAAAAGGACTTGCAGATACAGCTCTTAAAACGGCCGATGCAGGTTACCTAACTAGAAGATTAGTAGATGTGGCACAGGATGTAATTATTACAGGAGAAGATTGTGGTACATTGAGAGGCCTTGTGGCTACACCACTTAAGAAAAACGAGGACATAGTAGAGTCTTTAAGCGATAGAATTTTAGGTAGAGTTCTAGTTCATGATGTGCTAGATCCTGAAACCGATGAAGTAATAGCTGAAGCAGGAATAGAGATTACAGAGTATATGGCTTCAGCCATAGAAGCTACTGGCATAGAGGAAGTAGAGATTAGATCTGTACTCACCTGTGAGCAGAGAACAGGATGCTGTGCTAAGTGTTACGGTAGAAACCTAGCTACGGCTAGACTGGCTCAGAGAGGAGATGCAGTGGGAGTTATAGCCGCGCAGTCTATTGGTGAACCAGGAACACAGTTAACGCTTAGAACATTCCACGTAGGTGGTACGGCAGCAAATATTGCTGATGAGAATGATATCAAAGCTAAAGCTGATGGTAAACTAGAAATAGAGGAACTCAGAGTAGTAGAGAAAGTAGGAGAAGACGGAGAGAAAGAGATTATAGTAGTGAGTAGATCATCTGAAATGAAGATTATAGATGAGAAAACTGGAGTTACTGTAGCTACAAATAACATTCCTTATGGTGCTACACTTAAAGTGTACAAGAAAAAGAAAGTGAAGAAAGGTGATGTGATCTGTACATGGGATCCATATAACTCGGTAATCGTTTCTGAGGCAGAAGGTCAAGTAATATTTGACGGGGTAGAAGCAGGTATTACCTACCGTGAGGAGGTAGATGAGCAGACAGGATTTACCGAAATGGTAATTACTGAAACTAAGGATAAGAAGAAAAACCCAGTAATTAATGTAGATAAGGGTGGAGAAACTATCAGAAGCTACTCGCTTCCAGTAGGAGCTCACGTATCTGTGCAGAAAGATGCTAAGATTAAGCCAGGAGACATTATAGCTAAAATACCTAGACAAGCAGGTAAATCTGGAGATATTACTGGGGGTCTACCTAGAGTAACTGAGTTATTCGAAGCCAGAAACCCTTCTAACCCAGCGGTAGTTTCTGAGATAGATGGTATCGTTTCTTTCGGTAAGATTAAGAGAGGTAACAGAGAAATCATAGTAGAGTCTAAGACAGGTGAGGTGAAGAAGTACTTATGTTCTCTTTCTAAGCACATCTTAGTTCAAGAGAATGACTTTGTGAAAGCAGGTGTTCCATTATCTGATGGAGCCATTACACCTGCCGATATCTTAGCCATAGAGGGTCCTACTGCAGTTCAGGAGTACTTAGTTAATGAAATCCAGGAGGTATATAGACTTCAAGGGGTGAAGATTAACGACAAGCACTTTGAAGTGATAGTTCGCCAGATGATGAGAAAAGTAATTATCGAAGATCAGGGAGATACTAGATTCTTAGAAAAACAGTCTGTAGATAAGGCTGAATTTATGAGAGAAAACGACCTCATTTACGGAATGAAGGTGGTAGTAGATCCAGGTGAGTCTGATACCGTAAAAGCAGGACAAATTTTATCTGCGAGAAAACTTAGAGATGAAAATTCTAAGCTAAAAAGAAAAGCTATGGCCTTAATAGAATCTAGAGATGTAGTCCCATCTACTTCTAGACCTCTTTTACAGGGTATTACTAGAGCTTCTCTTCACACACAGAGTTTCATATCCGCAGCTTCTTTCCAAGAGACTACTAAGGTGCTTAATGAGGCAGCAGTAGCAGGTAAGGTAGATTACTTAGCAGGATTAAAAGAGAATGTAATCGTTGGGCATCAAATTCCAGCGGGTACAGGAACCAGAGCATTCCAGAAAGTAATAGTAGGAAGTCAAGAAGAGTTTGATGCATTAACCACAGCAGAGTCTGCACCAGCAGAAGCTACAGAGGAGTAATCAAACCCACTCAAACATAATTAAAATGGCCAGCTATAAAAGTTGGCCATTTTTGTTTCCACTTAATTTGGAGAGTATTTTCCAAAAGACAGTTTAACTTAGCCACTTATGTTTTTTATCCTTTCGAAACTAGTGTCGTTTTTACTTCAGCCATTGACATGGGTGTTTATATTGTTGTTTTTAGCTTGGCGTTGCTATAGAACCAAAGCTTTAGAAAAGCATAAAGCTAGAGGAAAAAGATTCTTTTTGGCCGCCTTCGTGACGCTATATGTATTCTCGAACCAGTTTTTGTTTTTTGAAGTGGCTAATGCGTTTGAGGCAAAACCCAAACAGATAGAATCACTTCGATCAAACTACCAAGCTGCTATAATTTTAGGAGGCATGGTGAATGTTCATCCAGATAATGATCAAATCATATTTGCCGAGAGTTCAGATCGGTTTTTAGCCATGCTACCACTACATGAATCAGGAAGGATAGAAAAGTTGATTATTTCAGGTGGATCAGGAAGTTTAGATCAAGACCTTAAAGAATCTGAGGTTTTAGAGAATTACCTCATAGAGATAGGCATTAACGCTACAGATATTCTAATAGATAACGAGTCTAGAAACACCTATGAAAATGCATTGTATACAGCTGAGTTAATCCAACAAAATGAGCTCAGTGGCCCGTTTTTACTTTCTACTTCTGCGGCTCACATGCATAGGGCTGACGCATGTTTTGTCAAGCAAGATATAGTCTGTGAAACATATCCAGTAGATCATATGGTTTTGGAAAGAAAGATTAATGCTTACACCCTTTTCATTCCACAGCCTGAAGTACTTATGAAGTGGAAGCAACTCATTCATGAGTGGCTCGGACTCATTATATATAAAGTAAAAGGCTACACGTAAGGTCAGCATGAAATTACTCTGAATATCCTTCAAACTAGAAATATATTTGTAGGAAAATAGAACCTTTATAAGGGCTTAGCGTAATGTAAAGACGTTTTTAGAAAAAAGAAAAAAATATTCGCGAATACTTCTGGTTGTATTTAAAATTAGAATTATATTTGCGTCCGCTTTTAAAGAAAAGCAGAATACAAAGTTTGGTCTGGTAGTTCAGTTGGTTAGAATACCTGCCTGTCACGCAGGGGGTCGCGAGTTCGAGTCTCGTCCAGACCGCCAACAAAGATTGAGGGAAGCAAATGCTTCCCTTTTTTTATGACATGAAATTTAAAGTCTACATAATCTATTCAAAGTCGAATGATGTCTTTTATAAAGGGATTACTGAAGATTTGTCTAAAAGACTAAACGATCATAATTGTGGAAAATCGACCTATACTAAGGGCAAAGAACCTTGGGTTTTAGTTTTTGTGAGGACCTTTTCCTCTAAAGGTGATGGTCTTAGATATGAGAAAATGCTTAAACGGCAAAATAGGGGCTATTTAGAATGGTTAATTAAGAGTGATAAGAATGAGATTGGTTAGAATACCTGTCTCGGCTCAGCCGAGAGGGTCGCGAGTTCGAGTCTCGTCCAGACCGCCAACAAAAAGAAAAAGCTTCATCAAAAGATGACGCTTTTTTTTGTGACCTAAATTATGGTTTCAGAGAATCTGGAAGAAAGGAGAAGTTTATCCTGAGCGCGCAGCAGAGGAAGGGAGTCTCCTACAGACTGTCAACAAAAACTAACGGAAGCATTTGCTTCCCTTTTTTTTGTGGGTTAAGTTTAGATGTAAGGAGAAATCAAGTTAGTTCGTTTACCAGTAATCGAATTAAAACAATATATGACATTAGAGTTGAGATCATTAAAGATAATGATATATATAATGATTGATTAAAAGCTCTGTCAAGTTTTCCATTTGGTATACCGAAATTCTCTCTATTTATTTTTCGCTCTTCTGAGTAAACATCACTATCTATTAGTTCCAAGATAAACATCATTACAATATTTATCATAGGCCAAATTATAATAAGCGCATTTTTAATAGTAGGGTCATCACTTGGAAATCTAGAAAATGCGATGAATGCACCTAATAAGATTGAATTCAAGTTGAATAGTCTATCTTTTATTCGGTCTTGGCTTTTATCATATTTGATATCAGCCTTATTTTTTTGTTTCTCAATAACTGATTCGATTTTTTTCTCACTTTCAGCTAGTTGTCCTTTTACTACTTCTAGATTATTAATCTTGTCTTTAATGGATTGATTCAGATCATTAATTTTCGAAATATTATTTTCAAGATTACTTTTATTAATCGACATAAAGCAAAAGTACATTTTTTATTTCTATGATTACTTGTTTTAAATCAGATGTTTATGTCTAATTCATGGAGTGGTGAACAAAGTATATTTGGTAGATCAATTTGATCTGAGTCATTAGTCATTGAAGAGGAATAATTCTAGAAAGTTGAGTAAATCAAAAGGGTTTATTTTTTCTTCCTAAAATTTAATAAATTTCTAGTGTTTATTCTTGCCTACTCTTCTACTCCACCACCACCCTATCTAAAACCACCCCTCCAGAACTAAGCACATACACCCCAGCAGAAAGTGCCAACTGAACATCTACCCGAGTAGAGGTCAATCGCTCTGACCATACGGCTTGTCCAAAGACATTATGCAGGGTGAGTTCTTTCCCTATGCCGTTAAGGCATTCTATGGTGAAGCTGCCTGTGTTTGGGTTAGGATAAATGAGTGTTTCTAAATCGAACTCCTGAACTCCTACACCCACATCTGTGCATGCACCTGGTAGATTTTCGTCTAGCCAGTTAATTCTTAAGTTGATCCAGTTTTTGAAAAATTCTACTTCTCCAGCGTAGCTGTCCGGCAGAGGTTCTATTTCTGGAGCAGCTGTGGCTAATCCTATAATAGGCCACTTCTGAAAATGACGCGCCTGTGCCTCATTTACTAATTCAGAAATGCTGTCTACATAGTTAGTGATGTACTCCTCGTTTAGGAAATCGGCTCGGTATGCATCCCATTTGCAACGCATCTCATTCACATACGTGCTATCCTGCTGAAGACGTACGTACCAGTCTGGGCAATAGTTATCTGTGGGGCATGTGTTGATTAAGTGCGCCCATCCAGAACCATCCTGATTCTGAAAAATCTCACACGTATTCATGTCCTTCCAAGCCCAGTCAAAATCCCACGTGGGGCCAGCCTTAAACAGTCCGCCATTTGAAGCCTTGTCTTTATGGAAATATCGGCTCTTTTTAAAGCCATCGTTATTTCTGCTCAATTCATTTACTAAGAAGTAATTAATGAACGATTCTACATCTAGGTAGTTTCTATAACCTTCCTCAGTATCCATAAAATTAGTGCCGTACAGAGCCGTTTCCATAGAATCTACATAAGTGGCTATGTATTCCTTCTGAGGCTCCGTAATGACATCAGGCTTAGGATATCTGTACACCAGATGCACGTCAAATTCTGGATGGTCTAACGGAGAATACTCCAGTTCCCAGCTGTTATTCGTGTTATGGTAATTCAGTTCTAGAATATACCCACCAGTTACATCATCTCCTTCGTTTTCAGTTTCATTAAGCGTTGCAATGTCTACTCTGCCCTCATCTACTTTTATCTTTTCTCCGAAAGCGTAAATGCCTTGGTAATCTCCATTCATGATGACTTCACAAAGCCTAACTCGC
>JBGCDA010000036.1:0-40346 GCA_045104985.1 Flavobacteriales bacterium
TATGGAAAAGGAATTGCTTGTTCAAATGAATAGGTTATACCGTAATAACCTGATGGCTACTCACAATAGATTGATTTCTTTATTAAGTGCTACGTCTGAAGAAAGGTATTTGGAGTTTTTAGATACTTACCCTAATCTCATACAGAGACTCCCTTTAAAGTTAATAGCTTCATACTTAGGTATGACACCAGAGCACCTAAGCCACACCAGAGGAAAATTGGCCAGAAAGGGCTAATCTGGTTTTCTTAATCCATCTTATTTTCTAAAGCGTTCTTTCTGCGCAACTTTGCACCATAACTAAATTAATTAGAAATGGAAAACCAAAGTAAAGGAATGCACATCGGGCTATGGATAGCTCAAGCGTTAGTAGCTCTTATGTTATTATGGGGAGCGTATGCTAAATTATTTCAACCTGTGGAAGAAGCTGCGGTTATGATGCCATGGGCTAAAGAGAGTCCAGGTTTATTCATGTTTACCGGTATAGTAGATCTATTAGGTGGATTAGGACTGTTATTACCAGCGGCCTTAAGAATTAAGCCTAAACTAACTGTTTATGCTGCTTACGGAACCATGCTTCTGATGGTGGCTGGTTCTATTTTTCACATCTCTAGAGGTGAGAATGAAATGATAGGCATGAACATCATTATTCTGGCCATAGCTGCTTTTATAGCCTGGGGTAGAAGTAAGAAAGCAGTCATCTCTGCCAAATAAAATAAATCAAGAATTCAAAAACCTAGTTGCCATAAAATCAAACAGGCAAATAGAAATTAATTATAAAAATCAAATTTAAATTCAATACAAAATGAAAAATTTAACTTTCCCCCTAGCAGCAGTAGCCGTAATGTTATTATCTGCTTTCACATTCTCAAGTTCAATTAACTGGAACATCAGTGATGGTTATGAAGTGAAGTTTATGAGTAAAAAAGCCACAGGTATTTTCTCTAAAATGTCTGGAGATGTAGCTTTTGATGCTAATAACCTAGATGCTTCTAGCTTTAATGTATCGCTAGACGTGGCTTCTATCAATACCGGAAATGGAATGCAAAATAAGCATGCCGTGAGTGATAAGTGGTTTGACGCAGAGACGTATCCTAAAATTACGTTTGTATCTAAGTCATTTAGTAAAACTGGTAATGGTTATGAGGTAGTAGGATCATTAACTATGCATGGTGTAACTAAGGAGTTTACAATGCCATTTACTTTTGAAAACAATGTGTTCAAGAGCTCATTAAAAGTAAACAGGTTAACGTATGGAGTAGGAACAATGAAAGGGATGTCTAAAAATGTGCCTGAGTTCTTAGATGTAGAAATTTCTGTACCAGTATCTAAATAATAATAACGATGAAAAAGGAATTTATAAGAGGTCTAGTAGCTGCAGGTTTAACCTCAGTGGCTAACATTATTTACGCTATGGTTTATCAGGAGACTCTGATGTTAGACTTTAGCCAAGTGGTTAATACGGGAGCTATCATAGCATCATCAGTAATAGGGTGCATGCTCATGTCTGCAGGCTATATGGCGCTTATAAAGTTCAATAAACTGGCCTGGAGCGGATGGTTGAACATAGTAATAGGCGTGTTGTCTTTTGCCAGCATTTTAGGACCGATCTCTATGACACTACCATTAGATGTAGAGTTTCCAGAGATGTTTCCAGGATTAGTAATTCCAATGCATTTTATACCAGCACTGGTATTTTTAACAGTGCAGCCGTTTTTTTATAAGACTAATTTGGAAGATTGAGAAGACTATAGAATAAGTCATACATGCATTTTAGAAAGTCATCTGGTGAAAACCATGATGACTTTTTTAGTTACCCCCTGAACCTAATTTTCTTATGAATAACTTTGGCTGAATAGCCTCACTTAGTATTTAATTATTCCAATTGTCAAAGTGACTTCATACAGATAAGTCTAATTGACAGTAATTAACTTCTCTAAAAGTATTGATGGCTTAATTTAGTTTGAAAATGATGTAGATGAGATTAAAGCTGTTTTTATTTTTGCTTTTAATAGGGTCAGTTCATTCTTGTAGAGAAGTTCCCGTTGTAAAAAAGTCAAACTGTGTAGCCATACCTTTCCAATTGTCTAAAAACAATAACATGATTATTAAGGCTTTGCTGAATCATCAAGACACGTTAGACTTAATGTTCCACACAGCGGCAGGGGATATGTCAGTGACCAAGTTAGCTTCTGAAAGGCTAACTAGTGTTAGATGGGAGGGAAATCAGGATGTGAATAGTTGGGGAGGATCTTCTGAAGCTAGATTTAGTCAGAATAACTCATTGGCTGTAGAATCTTTTAGCTGGGACAGTCTTTCACTGTGGGAATTCGAACATTCTGGACATGGAACAGATGGTAAGTTTGGCCCCCATCTCTTTGATGGAAAAGCGATTGAAATTAGTTTTTCTCAAAATTCACTTTTTATTCTTGATTCACTTCCATCAATATCTAATGATTATTTCAAAGCGCCTTTAAAATATGAAAACGGAATGATGTTTATTACTGGAATGAGCTCTATCAACGGTGAAGACCATGAGAATGCGTTTTTAATTCACAGCGGCTATGCTGGATCTATACTTTATGACGATTCTTTTACTCAAGAATCTAAAATAGGAGAATACATAGAAATAACTGATGAGCAAAAACTTAAAGATTCAGCAGGTAATGAATTGAAGACATTTAAAGGTAAACTACCTAAATTCACCTTAGCTGGAAAAGAACTGGAAGATTTGACTGTTGGTTTTTTCGAAGGAACTATTGGCAGACAGCAAATGAGCGTAGTGGGCGGAGAACTATTAAAACGGTTTGATTGGATAATAGATATTGAAAGAGAAAACGTTTATTTAAAACCTATCTAACTCTTTCAGGTAGTGGTTTAGTTAAAAAGTAATCTTATTTTCAGATTTATTTATAGTCTTGTTTACTCAGCTTTGATTAAGTTCGTCTAATTTTTGTTTAGAATATGGAATTATTAGGAGTAGATATAGGTGGTTCAGGAATAAAAGCAGCTATAGTAGACTTAAATACAGGTGAATTAATAAGTGAAAGAAAACGAATTCCGACTCCTAGGCCTTCAGAACCAGAGGCTGTAGCTAATTGTGTCGATGAAATGATTAAGAGTTTTTCTTGGGAAGGTCCAGTGGGCATAGCATTTCCTACAGTAATAAAAAACGGTAAAGCACTGCGCTATGGGAATCTGAGTAAATCATGGCAAAATGTGCAGATAGATGAGTTGCTCAATGGTATTTCAGGAAACGAATGTTTTGTGTTAAATGATGCTGATGCTGCGGTCAAAGCGGAAATGAAGTATGGAGCAGGCAAAAATGAAAAAGGACTCATTATTCTTATTACTATCGGCACTGGATTAGGTTCAGGCGTGTTTTTTAATGGAGAGCTTTTACCAAATGTCGAATTGGGAAGAATTTATGGTAAGCGTGGTGATATCATGGAATCATTTGCCGCAGATTCTGCTCGAAAACGTGAAGACTTGAATTATAAGGAGTTTGGAAAAAGAATCAATTTCTTTTTATCTCATGTGGAACAAACCTTGAATCCAGATCAGTTTATCATTGGAGGTGGCATCAGTAAAAAGATGCATAAGTTTAGTGATTACTTAGATCTAGAGACACCAATTATTCCAGCCAAGTTACTAAACAATGCAGGTATAATAGGTGCAGCTATTTTTGCGGAGGAAAAGATTAATGAGAATAAATAGTTTTAGGAATAAACCTCTTCATAGATGAACTGTTTGAGCTAAGAATAACAGTCAAAGGTTCAATGAACTTAGTTTTTTTTACACTAAGTCCAGATATTGCTTCACAGCAAATGAGCACTGGAATAGGTGTAGATTTAGAAAATATACAATGATTTCTTAGCTAGTAGCTGTTCTAGGCTATATCTGCTTTCTTCCAGCACTGTTCAACTAAGGGTGAAAAAATCAACAGTCTCTCTTGTCAAATTGAGATTTTAGAATCGAAAATCACAGTAAATTGCAACGCAAACACCAAAGATCAGATGAAATCTAAAAAACCAGTTTACATACAGGATGTTACTCTTAGAGATGGTATGCATGCTATTAAGCACCAGTATGGTAAGGAAAAGCTAAAGGAGATATGTATGGCTTTAGATAAAGCTGGTGTAGATGCTATAGAAGTAGCTCATGGAGATGGTTTAGCAGGTGGTAGTTTTAATTATGGTTTCGGTGCACATACAGACTGGGAGTGGTTAGAAGGTTTAGATGAAGTTCTAGATAATGCAGTTTTAACTACGCTTATTCTTCCTGGCATAGCCACTATTGATGACTTAAAAAAGGCAGCAGATTTAGGAGTAAAATCTGTGAGAATAGCCACTCACTGCACAGAGGCAGATATAGCCAATCAGCACATAGAAGCAGCTAAAAAATTAGGAATGGATGTGGGTGGATTTCTAATGATGGCACACATGAATGAGCCTACAAGATTAGCTGAGCAAGCCCTACTTATGGAAACCGCAGGAGCGGACTGTGTATATGTAACAGATTCTGCTGGAGCATTAATGCTGGATGGTGTAAAAGACAGAGTGACTGCATTTAAAGAGGTGTTAAAGCCTACTACAGAAATAGGAATTCACTGCCACCATAACTTGAGTTTAGGAGTGGCTAATACCATAGTAGCTATGGAAAGTGGCGCTTACAGATTAGATGCTTCTTTAGCAGGAATGGGTGCTGGAGCTGGAAATGCTCCTTTAGAGGTGCTCATAGCTGTATTAGATAAAATGGGAGTGGAGCACGGCTGTGATTTATATGGCCTTATGGATGCTGCTGATGATCTAGTTAGACCATTACAGGCTAGACCGGTGAGAGTAGATAGAGAAACACTCTCTTTAGGATATGCTGGAGTTTATTCTTCATTTTTACTGCACTCTGAGCGGGCAGCAGAAAAATACGGTTTAGATACCAGAGAAATATTAGTGGAGTTAGGTGAGCGTAAAATGGTAGGAGGCCAGGAAGACATGATAGTAGATGTGGCTTTAGACCTCAAGCAAAGGAAATAGAATTAATAAGTAATTATTCAAGGAATATGATAACAAAAGAACAGGCATTAGAACTAGCTCAGTCTCTAGAGACAGCGGAACAAACTCAGGTACAAGCAGAATTACTATCTGGAAAAATTACAGATATGAGTTTCGAGGATGCGTATGCCATTCAGGATGCTTGGGTAAAGCTTAAGCTGGCCAAAGGAGACCAAATCATCGGACATAAAATAGGGCTAACTTCTACTGTAATGCAGCGTGCGTTTGGCATAGATGAGCCAGATTTTGGTGTGTTGTTTCAGCACATGGTTCATGAGCATGGTGCTAAACTTTCTACAGATGAGCTGATAGAACCTAGAATAGAAGCTGAATTAGCATTCAAGTTCCATAAAGATTTACCGCATTCTGCTAAAACTATAAAAGAGGTCTTAGACTGTGTAGAATACATAGTGCCTACTTTAGAACTCATAGATTTTAGAGTAAAAATGAGTAATGCTGCTGGTAAAAATAGAACAGTAAAAGACACCATTTCGGATAATGCTGCCAACTGCGCCATTATAATCGGGGAGGCTAGACTGCCGTTAGATGCAGATCTTCCTTGGGCTGCAGCCACTCTCAGAAAGAATGGTATAATGGAAGCTTCTGGTGTGGCTGGTGCAGTGTTAGACCATCCTGTAAACAGTATATTATGGTTGAACGATAAATATGCCCACCTAGGCAGACAGGTTAAAGCTGGTCAGTTGGTTCTGGCAGGATCCTTCATAGCACCTATTCCAGTGTCTAAGGGAGATGAAATAGAAGTAGACTATAATCAGTTTGGTAAGATCGCTTGTAGTTTCATTTAGTAGCGTTGCCATGCTAGAGGATCATCACCTTAAACCGTTCTCACTCCTTTCAGTTTTCTTCTGATAAAGATGATATCTGTGATGTGCGTGTAAACCACCAGTGGCACTATTAGAGCAGGCAGTAGCACAAAAGGAAAGTAAGTCATGGCTACATTAGGCTGGTCTAGAGCGAACACCTGAAAAGGCAGTTCCGAGGACAGAATGCCATTTACCAGAATAAATAGAACCAGAGCCAGAGAGGCTATATTCCAGTAAAGCATTCCGCGTAACCCTAGAACTTTAAGATGATAAAGCCGGATAACCAATGGAGCAGTTATGCCTGCTAGAATATCAAAATTGCGGCCACTAAAAGTAAGTATTTCGGGAACTTGATCATGGACAAATAAGTAATACAGGCACAGTTCTACAGGGATTCTAACAGTATGAATAAGAGTGCTCTTCTTTAAGTTTTTAGATGTTAGAAGCCTCTCAAGTGGCTTATTAGTAAGCCCTATAATAATAAAGATAGCAGCAGGTATTAACACCAGAGCATACCGTGGAGGGAGCGTATCTGTTACTCTGTAAAATAATGTAAAGGCTAAGAAAGATTGAAAAATGGTCCAGAAACAAATGAGCGCAGCGGCTAGTTTAGAAACGGCATGAGCTCTGAAATATAACATTAAGGTGGCTAGGGCAGTGGCTATAAATAGCCCAGAGAGCCAGTAAGGAATAGAGTCTATCATCGATTTAAAAGACTTAAGGCTTTATTATTAAGTAGATAATAATGGCTAATCCATCCTATTAGTGGGATAGATTAACCATTTCTTTAATCTTGTCGAGTTTCGCGTACAGTTAGCTGAAAAAAATATTTCTTAAATCGAATCTTCTTTATCGTTTACCCAGTATATTTTATAAACAAAGTAGTAAGGTAATACTAAAACACTAAGAAAAATCAACCATTTTTTTGATTGCCAATCACCTAGTATATACATTATTACCCCACCAATTGAGCATACTATAATTGTTCTAATTATGCCTTGAACCAACTGCTTTTGTTTTTCTGTCATATTCACAAAATTAAGATAAAGCACCATCGAGAGCATCTAAAGCTGACGATGCTGCACCCCATCCCAGAGCTACAAAGGGATTTGCCGTTGTGAATCCTGAAAGTGCGGCTCCATAAATATCGGTTCTAGCAACTCCCCACCAGTCTACATTAGATGCTAATTGTATATTTAGTTCGTCAAAATAGCCTAAACCACCCATACTTTCTGGAGCCCAAAATTGCATAGAATATCTGCCAATTGAAGTAGCCGTTAATAGAATTTCTTTGGTATCTCCATCAAAGGAACTGTTAGCGATTTCATTTTCAATATCAATTATTGAATTTATTTTTGCTTGAAGGTTAAGATTACTATCTTCTAATATGTTTTTAATGTCTAGGTACTTTTCGTATTGTGGTGTTTTTTCCAAATACATAGACATTTCTTGTTCATTAAAATTAGCAACATCTTTACCTGCTGTTTCTCTAAACGTACTGATTATTGTTCGCCCTTCCTCATCTATATTGAAGTAGTCAAATACTGTTTCATAAACATCTATTTCGCTATCTCGGCTATCCGAAACATCCGTAAGTATAACATCTTCGATAAATTCCATTAACATTCTGTTATGTGCTTCACCCTTAAAGTCAAAGGGATTGCTAGGGTTTTCGACAATCACTTTACTTTTCTGAGTTGAGTTATTGTTATCAGTTAAATTTTCCTTTCCACAGGAAATCCAGATTAAACTGCTTGCTGCAATTGTCATGGCGATAAAACTTAATTTTTTCATTTTTTAAAATTTAAAAGTGTTAATGCCTTCTCCAATTTTAAAGAGTTTTGAAGGTCGATTTTACTCTGTACATATGATAAATTAGTAATTAATAGTGTTTTTTCTTTTTAAACAGAAGCCGTGTGTTTTATAAGATATTCAGACTGTTCCCAGTCCATGTGAGTAATGGCTAAGGACCATACCAGTGGCATGTTGTGCGCATACCGTTCCTTTATTTTATTGTCAATATCCTGAAATAAGAGTGCTTTAGTTTTTCCAGTGAGTAGTACTTTGTGAGAAGAAGTTAACTCTCCATCTCTCAGTTCTATAAAGTCCTGGTTTTCGGTTATGCATACATCTATAATGAGCTTTTCTTTCAACAGGAATTCAGCGATTTGCTTAGACTGTAACATATCACTAGCTAAAATTTCAATTTGTACCATCTGGGTGTTGAATTAATAAAAGGCCATCTACGTTTAGATAGCCTTTCGGATTTGAAAAAACTACTCCACCATTTCGTTACCTATAAGAAATGGCGCCTGACCGTCAGTAATAATGACCTTACTGCTCGGACTATCTGACAACTTAATAAAAGCATCGATACTCTTTAATTTTATAATTTCGTTTGTAAGCCCTTCAGAAAGAATGAGCTGTGCATCTCTAGTTCCTTTAGCGGCTATAATTTTACGTTCTGCTTCTAACTGCTCTTGCTCTATGATAAACCGCATTCTTAGTGCTTCCTGTTCAGCTTCTAGTCTGTTTTCTATGGAACCATATAAGCCTGGAGGTAGCTGAATGGTTTTTAGCAGTACCGCTTCTATAATAATGCCCTTTGGATTTAAGTTTTCGGACATCTTAATAGCTATTTCACGTTCTATATCTGCTCTCATTCCAGAGTGCATATCTTTAGCTAAAAACTGAGCACAAATGTCTGCTGAAGCAGATCTAAAAACACTCTTTATGATCTCCTCATAGCCTGTCCCTAGGTTATTAATGATCTGCGGTACTTTCTCTTTTTGGACTCTGTAAAGGATAGAGATTCCAGCATTTACATTTAATCCTTCCTTACTAGGCAGGTTCAAGTTGAGCTCTAAATTTTCTGTTTGTATGGAAGTGATTACTACTTTGGTAAATAATGGGTTGTAAGCATGTGGCCCTTGGTCTAAGGTGTTTTCAGAGAGCTTACCTAATCTCTGTTTTACCCCTATTTCTCCTGGCTTAATTATGGCACAACTGCTGCTGAAAACCACTAAAACAGCAAGTGCACAAAATGTTCTGATTGATTTTTTCATGTTTTTATTTCAAATTTAGAATCACAGTATTAAGCATAGATTAATGAGATATTAGAATGAGATTAGAAAGTCTGACACTGAAAAGAATATTCTATTTCATTTGTACTTTTAACAGGAGGGTTTATCTGAGTGCTATCATTGAGTCCTATGCAGTAGCTCGAGCTTGCATGAGTAACACCGAGGCTGAGTATCAGGATAAAGACTTTAAAACGTGATTTAACTTTCATGGCTCTGAATTTGCCATGAAGATCATGCTATGCTATTAGCCTAGAATTAGAGCAGTATTAAAATGGGATTAGAATTACTCAGAGCCAAAGGAAATGGTAAAGCTGGTTTCTTTATTCGGCACTGATGTTAATGTGATTTTACCTGAATGAATGTCTATAATTTTTTTAACCAGACTCAGGCCTATTCCTGTTCCTTCAAATTTAGTGCTATTGGTAGATCTATATAGTGGCTGGAAAATAAGTTTGCTGTCGCCTTTTGCTATTCCTATTCCAGAGTCGGATATTTTAATGGTTAACTTTGGATTCATATACACAGAAACTAAAACTTCTTCGGTAGAGTACTTACAGGCATTATCTATGAGGTTAACAAATGCAGTTTTAAGCAGTTCTTCTTCTCCCATTAAAGTAAGAGCATCCTCATGTTCTACATTTATTTTATAGGTGATTTCTCTGCGCTCATAACTCTGATTTACTTCTATTATAGAGCTCATGAGCACTTCATCTATACGTATTTCTTGGGAAAGCTCCTTGGCATTTTCTTCTAATCTAGAAAGCTTTAAAAAGTGGCTCACCAGACTATTTAGCTTTTCGGCTTGAGCATTTGTTTTTTGTATGGTACTTATATATTCGTTCTTAGATCTGTCTTTAGAAAGTACCAGTTCTGTCTCTCCCAGAATTACAGCCAGCGGATTTCTCAGCTCATGACTGGCATAACGCACAAAGTTCTTCTGCAGTTCAAAAGAAGATTGGATACGGTCTAAAAGCTGATTAAACGAAATGGCCAGCATGCCTATTTCATCATTTTCATTATACACCGTAAGTCGCTCGTTCAGATCTTCCGCACTAATGCTATTGGCCTTGCTTATTTTATGTACTATTGGCTTTAATGCTTGCTTAGCGAACATTCTACTCAGTATGGCAGATACCAGAATAGAAAACAGAAAACAGAACAATAAGATATTCCTTAGTTTTTCTAAAAACGCCCAACCGAAACTGTCTGTAGCCAGCACTAAAACCACATATTCTTCTCCACCTATAGCGTACTGATTGGCCACGCCTTCTCTTTGGTTTTTTATCCAGAATTTAGGAGTGGCACCTTCTGTTTGTTCTAGAATATCTGTAGGCACATACTCTTCAGTATAATTCGAAAGCATGGCCTTTGCAGAATCCAGTCTAAATGCCAGTTCAGTTTCATCTGTGAGCGTTTGCATGAACTTGGTTTTCAGCTCTTCGCGTTGCAATATTGATAGGCTGCTACTCTCCAAATAGAATTGTTCTGAGACTTCTAGCCTATCTAGTAATCTTTCTTGGAAGAGTGCTTCTCTGCTGTTAGAGGCAGTTTGGTACACGATGATACACAGCACAAAAGTGACAAACCCTGTGAGCAAGGTAAATGTAGCCGTGAGTCGTTTTCTAATATTCATCTAATCTACTCTTAACACATAGCCCATACCTACCACAGTATGAATGAGTTTTACTTCATGTTCTTTGTCTATCTTTTTTCTAAGATAATTCATGTAAACATCTATAACATTAGTACCGAAGTCAAAATTCACCTCCCACACATTCTCTAAAATGTCTACTCTAGAAACCACTTTTTCCTTGTTTCTGAGCATGTAGTGCAGCAGGTTAAACTCTTTAGCCGTGAGTTTAATTTCTTCACCAGCACGCATTACCTTTTTCTTGTCTAAATCCATAGCCAAGTCATCTATAGTTAACTCACTAGTGGTAAGATTTTTTTCTGTTCTTCTAATTAGAGCAGTCATTCTGGCTAGTAATTCCTTAAACTTAAAAGGTTTAGTAAGGTAGTCGTCTGCTCCAGTGTGCAGTCCTTCTACTATATCTTCTGTAGTTCCCAAGGCAGTGAGCATAATGATAGGAGTTTCTAGTTTTAGCGTTTGCCGCAGTTCATGGCATACTTCTGTGCCGTTCATTCCCGGAAGAATAATGTCTAATAAAATAATATCGTATTTGTTTCTTTCAGCCAGTTTAACAGCCGAATTTCCATCGAAACAAGGAGTGACTTCATACCCATTTTCTTCTAATCCTTTCTTTATAAATGAAGAAATAGCTGGCTCATCTTCTACTACTAATACTTTCATATCCTAGTGGATTTTTGTAATGCGGCATGGGTTGCATAAATCATTGCAACGCAGAGTACCATATTAAGAAGTAAATCTAACCCAATACAATATGATCTACATTAAAACACTGTTAGAAAGTAAGAACCGAAATTAAAATGTGAAACTTAAAAGCACGGAATAATTCAGTTGAGGATGAACCTAAAGAATGAACTACTGTTTTATTACACGCTTAACCACCATAGGATGCGTGCTGCTTTCTATTTCTAAAAGATAAACTCCTGAAGGTAAAGATTCAATATTTAGCATGTTCGAAAGACTTTTAGTCATTAAAACCTTCCCTGTTTGATCTCTCAAAGTGAGTTCAGAAATACCAAATGCTGAAGTAACCTTAAGCATTGAAGATGATGGGTTAGGGTAGAGTTTCACAGCTGGTTCAGGCAGTTCTGTAATGCCTACAGTACTTCCAAATTCATCTGCACCTATGTCTAGTCCGTTAGAAAAATACCTTATTTCACCATCTATATCCATAGTGCCATACTGAACGAATGGAGTAGCGGCATCTATGGCTGGTGAGTCTGCGGTTAAATGTAAGTCTACCGAGCCAGTAGTAGAAAGGTAATTAGGGTCTGTAAACGTGGCGTCTGTATCTAGGTTGGTGCCAGTAGAGAACTCTGATAGAGATTCATAGAAGTTTCCCTGATAAGCCCATTCTATATTTCCTTCTCCAGAAGGGTGATACCACTGGTTATAAAACATAGATAGGTTAACGCTGTTAGGCAGATCTTCATCATCAGACATCATTATGCCATTAGAATTATTAGAGTAGAAGATATTATTAGCTATAGTGAGCCACTCATTATAGCTAATAAAAAGTTCCCCAGTCCAGTCTTCGGAAGTGTCATTTCCGAAAAAGGAATTATTCACTAATTCTACGTTTTCAACTTTTCCGCTGCCATTTGGATAGTTATAACCGCCTATGGCAGCACCAGCATTAGCATTTTCATAAATGAAGTTATTCCGCACTATAATATTAGTAGCAGCTTTGTCTATGTTTTCGCAGCCGATTTCTATGCCCCACTGGTTATGATGCACGTGGTTTCTTTCTATGATCACATTTTTGCCGCCATCTACATAAATACCAGCGGCCGTGGCATAAGGAGACACACAGTTATAAATGGTGTTGGCTCTAATTACTCCAAGCCTAGCTTGATCTTGAGCAGGGGCAGGGCACGTGCCTTCATGGCCTATAATGTCTATTCCTATATTGGTAAGGTCGTGCAGGGTATTATTAGAAATTTGAAAATTGTCTACGTTTCCATTTAAAGCCATGCCCTCGCTGTATCCTAGTCTGCAGTTATATATTTGATTTCCTGTAATCTCTAAGCTAGAAATAGCATGATCTGCCTCTGTGCCATAGACTATAAGCGGCTGTGCATTCGTAAACTCAGTGACTTCTGCATTAGCATCTGCTGAGAAATTGATGTTAGAAATCTCGCAGTTCTTAATTCTAATGTTATTGCTCACACCTTCTATCACTATGCCTATGGCATCTAGCTGCTGATTATTTCTAATGTTCAGACCTTCTAAAGCCACATATTGTACATCATATAAAGCCAACATGGCTTCTTCAGTTAGACCAGTTCCATCTATAATTACCTCGTCATCTTCGAAATTTCTAAATGTAATGTAAGCATTATCCTCACCATCTACATTTACATAAACACGCTCGTTATAAGTGCCTTCGTGAATAAAAACCGTGCTTCCAGCAGTGGCATTATCCATAGCATGCTGAATGGTTAACCATGGTTCTGCTGCGGTGCCAGGATCAGAATCATCTCCAGATGTAGTCACGTGGAGCTCTTGTGTGTATCCTGCGAGAGCTATTATTAGTAGCGTTGCAACGCTTAAAAGAAATCGTTTCATTAGCCTGATTTTTAAATGAGTTTGAATGCACTTTAACTTAGATAAAGATAGGCTCTATTCATAAAGATTATATACTTCTGAGAAAACGCCTTCAGAAACATTATGATAGCTGAATTGTGTGCCGTCTTGGTTAAAGAAAATTTCCTGAATGGTGTTAGGTTTTTTATACCTGCACGCAGCACCTACGGTGGTAAAAGGAATAAGTCCGTCCTGGCCATTACAGTTATTCTCAGCAGTCCAGTTCTCTATTTCTATAGGTTCGTTAAACGTACCGTAAGGAGAAAAGTATTGAATTACTTCTGTTCCAGACCCGTTTACCATCCAGTAGTAATTCCAGTCTTCTGTGGCATCAAAACATGAGTTATTAGGAGCACTATAATTCCACATGGCGCCTATGTTACTGAATGGAATAGAGTCATCTCCCCAAAACTCTAGTGCAAACACATTTTCTGTAAATGTCATAAAGTCATCGTCATTATAAGAGCCTTCTACATCTTCTACATTAAAAGATGCTGCGGTATATTCGCTTCCGTCTTCATTAAATATGTAAAACCTATCTGTGTTAAGCACCATGGCCGCGCTAATGGCTGAGAACGGACAGTTTTCTAAGAAGTGATTATTGTCGGAGAGGTTATATGTGGCCATGATTTCTTGATCTTCAAACCAGGCGAACTTGGTTCCATCCAGATTAAACAGCACTAGAATATCTTCAGTTAAATTTATGGCAGCACCTACACCATCTCCATCGAATATGCCAGCCCATGCCTGAAATTCTTCTGGAAGCTGAATAGAAGTAATAATAGAATCCGTGTGCGTGGTGTCGCATTCTACTACGGTGTAGTATTCATTAGTAATGTTGTCTGCGGCCTGTTCTTTTTTACAAGAGAAGATGAATAATGAAAGAACGATAAAAATAGAAAAATAGATTTTCATGATGTTGAGAACTGAACTGATTTCAGTTGAAATAAAAAATGTAAATGTTACTCATAAGAGTAGTGCCTCTTTGGCTCGGCAAAGGTAGATTTACCTTACCCTAAGAGGCTATAATCTGCGGGGACAAGAGGTGGACACCACTGAGGACAAGAGGTGGACATTAGCATGACTTAAGGTGTTAGAACCTTTAAAATGAAGGTGTAGGCCAAGGGTGCGAGAAAATTTCAGGTTAATCCACCGTTTTATGACTATCGGCAGAGAGTCTGTTTATTTCCGTAAGTTCTTCCTCGGTGAGGTGCCTCCATTTTCCTACGGGCATGTCTAGTTTTACATTCATTATGCGCACTCTTTTTAAGGTTTTTACACGTAATCCTGTGTAGTCAACCATACGTCTAATCTGTCTGTTCAGTCCCTGCGTAAGAATGATGCGGAACTTACGTTCTCCCAGCTGTTCTACCTTACATTTTCTAGTTACTTGGTCTAAAATAGGCACACCATTACTGAGGGTTCTGATAAAATCTTGGTCTATGGCTCGGTTTACGGTAACTATATATTCTTTTTCGTGGTTATTCCTAGCCCTCAATATTTTGTTTACGATATCTCCATCATTAGTTAGAAATATGAGCCCTTCGCTGGGCTTATCTAATCTGCCTATGGGGAATATTCTTTCTGGGTAGCCTATGTAATCTATAATGTTATCTGGCTCTACAGAAGTGTCTGTGGTACAAACTATTCCCACGGGTTTATTAAACGCTATGTACACATTTTTCTTAGGCTTAGGTTGAGAAACTACTTCTCCGTCTACCTCTACTAGGTCTTCCTTAGAAATCTTAGTTCCCAGTTCTGGTACCGAACCATTAATGGTTACTCTGCCAGCATCTATCAGTTTATCAGCAGCCCTTCTGGAGCAGTAACCTATCTGTGTAAGAAACTTATTTATACGTACTTTTTCTTCTTCTGCCATGCTTCTTTTTTCAGCGTTGCAATGCTATAAGCCTGCGAAGATAGTGGAATGGAGAGATGAAACAGAATTAAGAGATTCAGATGTGTTGTAATTGAATTTATCTTGAGTTAAAAACTCTTTCATCTGTTTGTGATACATTTACATTTCCGGCAGATTTAGCTTAAGCATGCATCATAAGGTATTCTATGAATAAGGTTTGGAAAATAATTTTAAAGTCTACATTGAACCTGATTAAAGTATTTGTTGTAATTATAGCAATAGCTTTTTTGTTAGAGTGCCATGCTTCATTAGGGGTTTTTAAAATAGTTTCTAGCCTGAGTCATGCGGATAAGTTTTACATGATTCTGATAATTGGGTATGTGATTTCTTTTGGAAGTGTCTTAGTTCAAATGTTTAAATACAACAGGTATAAAAACATGGAGTACAAAGACTTTTTAGAATCGACTCATACTATCACTTTTCCTGATACTGAAATACCAATTAATGTATTGAATCGAGATGTAGAGAGTGCATTCGCAGATATATACTTAACAGATGATCAGGATGCTCATGGCTATAGGATGTACATTATAAACTTCAGAAGAACAGTGTCTCATTTAAAAGTTGACTTTCTTGATACTTCCACTATGTGCTCGAGTAAGTTTAAGGATTTTACCAGATCATGCTACAAACTATGGGATATTACAGCGCTTAAGAATCAAAATAGAGACAGAAATGAAAAATCCAGTTACTCTATGATTATATCCTAATTAAAGTAAGAATCTCGTCTTTCATAGAAAGTAGGTGTCTAATTAACTAATTTAGAATTATAATCTTAAAATGAAACTTCACACATGAACTTATCTAAACCTAAACTAAGCAGGCTGCTCATACTTTGGTCTTTAATTATGGTGGTGCTTACCTTTACTGTGAGCACATCTGCACAGACAGATTCTGAATTATCTAATGTTTCAGATCTTTATCAATTAGAGGCTTACCATAAAATCATAGATACCTATAAAGACAGTCTAGAAGGATTAGATGCTGGTATTTTAATGTTTGTGGGTAAATCTTACTTTATGGTAGATGAGGATCAAAAGTGTGTAGACCTCATGGATAAGATCATAGCAGAAAATGATTCTTTAAGCATGGCATTCTATTACAGAGGAAAAGCGCAGTTCTACCTAAAAGAAATAAATTCAGCATTGGAGAACATTGAAAAAGCCATTACACTTAATTCAGAAGACCCATATTTTCACAGTTTTCATGGTGCCATTTTTATAGAGCTTAATGATTTTGGAAAAGCGGTAAAGGCTTATGAAAAAGCTGTAGAATTAGATGAAACAGATTACAGATCCATGTGCTATATACCGCAGCTATATGCAGACTTAGGGGAAGATAAAAAAGCACTTTCTAAAGGTTATGAAGCTAAAGAACTTATGGATAAAGAGTCTAAGTTTTATACTACTGTCTTGTATAACATCTCCTTATTCGAGGCTAAGGATAGAGAATTTGAAAAAGCTAAAAGTACATTACTTGAACTTATAGAAATTGACCCTGCAGACTATCAAGCCCAGTCTAAACTTATTCAGGCGTATTATGGTTTAGGTGAGTTTTCTAAATCCGAACAACACAAAGAAGTGCTGTATAAAGCGAAAACAGAAGAACTTCTTCCTCAGCACATGATGGATATGTTTTGTATAGACCAGTTTGAATGGAAAGGAAGGGAGATAAGAGTCTTTGAAAGGTATGAAGAGAACTTAGAAAGACTCTACTATAAACATATCTTTTATGTGCTAGACGAGGATGGCAGCGTAGTAGACCAAATTCAGACAGAAAACTCACCTGTATCAGCAGAGCTGGGTGGAGCGCGTTATGCTATAGGGAGAAATAAAGGAGCGTCTCATTTCACTTTTACCTTTATAGAAGATAATTACGATTACATAGAGTTAAAAGACTTTGTGATTCAAATTTTAGAAGATGATGTAAATGCTGCTGCGTCCAGCAGTGTAGGATCGGGTAGTGATGAAGAATCTAAGAAATCCAAGAAGAAAAGGAGAAAGAATAAACAAGTCAAGGAGTAGTTTAAAGAAAAATGGAGAGAACGAAATGATTCGCCAATATAAAAAAGCTGATAAACCTAAAGTCTTAGAATTAGTAAGACTTAACACTCCAGAATTTTTCCATCCATCTGAGGAGAATGACCTAAACGTTTATTTAGAAAATGAATTAGAAGAGTATTTCGTCTTTGAAGAAGAAGGTGAAATAGTAGGAGCAGGAGGGTTGAATTATTTTCCTAAAGAGCAGTCTGCCAGAATTTCTTGGGATGTGGTTTCTCCTGAGGCGCATGGAAAGGGCATAGGTAGTCAACTCGTGCAGTTTAGAATTAAACAGGCCTTTTCCAGGTCAGAAGTCAGAACATTAATAGTGAGAACCTCTCAGTTAGCGTATAAGTTTTACGAAAAACAAGGGTTTAAATTAGATGAGGTTAAAAAAGACTTTTGGGCAGAAGGCTATGATTTATATCTCATGTCTATGAGTAAAAGCTAATAATTGACCTTAGTAGCACAGGCCATAACCAAATTGAATGAAAGAGCTAACCATAAAGACACTTACCGTTAAAGATCTTCCAGAAATAGTGAAGTTGACCAAATTTTTAAATCCTGAAATGGATTTAGATTTACTATTGCAACGCCAAGCCGAGATGTTTTCGTTTCAAAACCACATCTGCTTAGGTTGTTACAGAGGAGATGCTTTAGTGGCCTTAAGTTCAGGATGGATCACCGTTAGACTTTATTCTGGAAAACAATTAGAAATAGACAATGTTATAGTGAATCCAGATAAGCAAGGAAAAGGAGTGGGTGCTGTATTCTTAAGCCAGATAGAAGCATGGGCTAGAGAGAACCACTGCCTTTCTGTAGAACTCAATGCTTATGTAGATAACGATAGAGCGCATAAATTCTATTTCAGAGAGCAGTATAAAATATTAGGGTTTCATTTTAGAAAGTTGTTGTCTAAAGGCTCTAAAACCGAGACGTCTCATGGCTGTTTCACCGGTAGCACAGATTCTTTTTAATTTAAGTGGTGGAACTTACGGTTAGATTTACACTTCTAAATGCAAGAGATATTCGCCATCGTATTATTAATAGCCCTGCTTGATCCTATAGGATCTGTGTCAGTTTAGATGTAGGCCACCAAAGCTTTCGATAAGCTACATAACCGTGAAATCGGCATTCGCGCCTCTACAATAGCATTTTTAGTACTGCTGTTTTTTATAGTGATTAGTCAGTTGATTTTAGAAGGAATGAAGGTGCCTTTCAGATTTCAGGTCGGGTGATTTTATTCCTTTTTGCCCTAACCATGATTTTCGGAGATGGAAAGCCAGAGCGAGAAAAAAACCAGATTACAGATTATAAACACGTGACTATATTCCCCATAGCCATACCTTCAATAGCTTCTCCAGGAGCTATAATGGCAGTGGTGCTCATGACTGATAATCATATATACACCATTCAGGAGCAGGCCATTACTACATCTTTAGTGCTGGTGGTGGTGTTCTTGACTTGTCTTTTACTGCTGGCAGCTAATTTTGTACAGAAGCACATAGGCCAGTATGGAATTACGGTAATCAGTAAGATTATGGGGCTGATATTAGCCTCTTACGCGGTGCAAAGTATACTGAGTGGACTCCGAGATTTTTTCGTAGGCTAGAAAAAATAGTTATATTTAAAGTACATGAGTTCAGCAGGCCACGTGCAGGATATGATTCAAAGGCAGCGCCATAACCGTGCTGCGCTTAAATCTAAACAAGCCAAGTTCAAAGAACGTAAACTCAGAAATATTCAATATAAAGGTTCAGGAATGACAGTTCCTGACCCTGATATTTCTAGGGAAGAGATGGAGGAAATAAAGCGAGAAATCAGAGCAGAAGCTAGGGCTTATAAGCAAAAGAAGTTTTTACAAGTATTTTTGATAGTATCTACAGTCCTCGCTGTGCTCACTTATGTGCTGTGTTACTACCTCTTTAGCGTGTTTTCGGTTTAGAATAAAACTAAACATCTAGATGTGCGTATAGAACAGTAGTTTACAAAGGAGGCATTATTAATAGTCTACCTTTGCAACGCAAAATAAAGAAGGGGCATATAATTATTACTTGTCGTTTCACAACAATAATATATGACTTTTAAAGATTTGGGCTTATCTGATGCCCTGTTGAGAGCTATCGACAAAAAAGGATACACTGAGCCATCTCCGATTCAGGAAAAGGCTATTCCAGAGGTACTTAAAGGAAAGGATGTGCTGGCTTCAGCACAAACAGGAACTGGTAAAACAGCAGGGTTTACACTACCTATGCTACAGCTCCTGGGTAAAGGAGAACGTGGAGGACGAAGAAAAATAAGAGCTTTAGTGCTCACACCTACCAGAGAGCTAGCTGCTCAAGTATTGGAGAATGTGAAGGAATACAGCGAGTATATGCATATCCGTTCCACGGTGATTTTTGGTGGGGTAAACCAGAACCCTCAAGTTAGGACTTTACAGCAGGGAGTAGATATTTTAGTGGCTACCCCAGGAAGACTGCTGGATTTATGTAATCAAGGACATATTAACCTGAGAGATGTAGAGTTTTTTGTGCTGGATGAAGCAGACAGAATGCTAGACATGGGATTCTTAAGAGACATAGAGCGTGTCATGAAATTACTGCCAACTAGAAGGCAGAATCTTATGTTTTCTGCTACCTTTTCTAGAGAAATTAAGCGATTGGCTCATGGCATACTTAATGATCCTATTCAAGTAGAGGCTACTCCAGAAAATTCTACAGTAGACCTAGTTTCTCAGAAAGTTTATAGAATAGACCAGAAGCGTAAAATAGACTTCACCATAAAACTAATTTCTGAAGGAAACTGGAGTCAGGTGCTGATTTTTACCAGGACTAAACATAGGGCTAATAGGTTAAGTGAAAAACTAGTGAAGAATCAGATTACTTCTGCAGCCATTCATGGAAATAAAACCCAAGGTGCTAGAACTAAAGCGCTGAAAGGATTTAAGGATGGGGCCATTAGAGTTTTAGTGGCTACAGATATAGCAGCTAGAGGACTGGATATTCCATTATTGCCTCACGTCATTAATTTTGAGCTTCCGAATGTGCCAGAAGATTATGTCCATAGAATAGGAAGAACGGGCAGGGCAGGAGCATCTGGAGAGGCTATTTCTTTAGTAGATATTACAGAGCTTCCGTACTTGAAAAGCATAGAACGTCTCACTCAGCAGTCTATTAAAAAATCTGTAGTAGAAGGCTATGAGCCTAAAGATGATACTCACCCAGATGCCAGTAAACCTGGTGGTAGAGGAAACCAGCAGAGAAACTCTAGAGGACAGAAAGGACAAGGAGGAGGAAATAGAAACCCTCGTGCTGGAAGTGGAAAAAGTAACCCTGATTTTAGAAAGAAAAAGAAAAAAGGACCTGGAGAAGGTGGAAATAGAAATTCAGGTTCTAACAGATCTGGGGGAGGAAAGAAGAAGATGTTTTAGATAAAAATAATTATAGATAAAAGGCTTTTTATGAAGATGAAAAGCCTTTTTTTATATTAGGATTTTTCAGCTTTGGCCTAAATTAAGTATAAGCCCTACTGAATGTATGTGACTTTTTAAGTTGCTCTTAACATTGGTGCCCAGAGCGTAATTTAAAAAGAGTCTAGAAGTGATGCTTAGCTCAGTAAATGCTTGTAATTCAATATAATTATCTTTCTTTGTGGTAGCTTGAGTGCCTAAGCCAATGCGAAATTTTTCTTTATAAGAAGCCAAAGCTCTAAATTGATATAATAATTTAGAATTAGATCTATGGAAAACAGTAGTTTGTGGCGTTATACTTACTGTGGATGTGAGATTAATTTTATAACTAGCATGAGCACTTAGTAGATTGTTTTCGTTAGATGAGTTATATGACTCTGTTGGTGTTAGTGGCTCATAATAATTCTGATATGCCATTCCTAATGTGAGCTTAAGAGTATGGTATGAAACACCAACCTGAGCATTCGGCCATATGTTTGAATAGTCTGAACTTAAGGTTTTAGTAACGACTTCTCCGGCACCGCCTACTCGTAGATAACCTGTTTTAAGCTTAACCTTTCTACTGGCTTTGAACCGAAACCCTAAACTCTGTAATGGTCCTATACTGTAATGATTTACTGTAAAGCCTACACCTAAAGTTTTGCCAGTTGGGCTTTCTGCATTAAAAGTGGTTAAGTAAGGTGAGCCGCTGAATCTAGGAGAGCGAGCACTATGATTTATTGAAATACTACTAGAGTTCTCTCCAGTTAACGCAGGATTAAACAGGTAGGTATTATTCCATCCAATAGAGGTGTTATATAATTGAGCTTGAGTTAGCGTTGCAACGCACAAGCAGATCATAACGAATATTGTTTTCATGCTGAGGTATACGCATAAAATAGAGGTGTGTTTCAGCGGCAGATGATTGAACCCTCTTCCAAAGAGGTGTTAATTATTAGAACTAACTAATTATAATATTCAGTTTTCAAGGGAAAGCAAAAACCGAGTAGATTCTTCATTAAACACTTGGGGCTGCTCTACATTTACTACGTGCCCGCATTCTGGAATTACAAATAACGTAGAGTTCTGATGGCCTTTTACCAGCTTAGTTATGCTGGGTAAAAACATGTGATCTTCACTACCCATAATGTATAAGGTAGGAACTCCTGCATCTTTTATTCTGAAAAGACTCAGCAGTGGATTCACTTCAGCTATAAGTGTAAACCAACGTTTGAATTCTTTTTCGTACAGTTTTTTAGCTTCTCCGATGAACAGATTCCTAGATTCTCTGTGTTTTTTTCTAGGCATGATTATAATAGCAAAAAACTTGTAAAGCAGTATGTAAGGAATGACTGACTGAAGGGCTGCGCCTACGCGCATAAGTATTTGTCCTCTTAGGTTTAGTTTCATTACGGCTCCCCCCATAATCATGCTGCTTACCCTTTCTGGATAACGCTCGCTGAGCTCTCTGGTAATAATGGTTCCTAAGGAAATGCCTACAAAGTGCGTTTTCTTAATTTTCAAATAGTTGAGTACATCTATTACTTCATCTCCTATTACGTCAAAGGAATACTGCTTAATCTTCTCGTAAATGGGTTTTTTAGACTTTCCATGTCCTCTTAAATCTACTAGGAGCACGTTAAAGTTTTTCTGAAAAGCTCTAATCTGCTTATACCAGATGGAACTACTGCCACCAGCACCATGAATGAAGGTTACCCATTCAGCATTCTCACTACATATATGTGTGTTATAATGGAGCATAGAGTACAAATAACGTGAATTTCACAGTACTTAAAAAGCCAAAATTATAACTAACGATATTAGACAGTTACGAAATTAGGATGATCAGATAGAGCTTAACGAAACTCTTATGCATTTCGACTTATTGCGATCATCACTTCTTCAACCTATATGCTAAGGAAATTTCATGAGTGTTACCTCGAACAAAACTTAGCTTACCGTATGACCGCTGAAAGGCGTAATTAGTATAGAGACGATTGTTCAAAACATATCCTGCGTTTACTCCCAGTTTTAAGTTATCCGAATAAGAAACTCCTAATAAGAACTGGTCTTGGAATAGCGCAGTAATGTTGGTTTGTAACAGGCTAAAATCATCATAAGTTAGAATGTTAACTCTTGGGTTTAGTATGAGCTGTTCTGATACTTTTACTTCATAAGTAATTTGTCCTGAGTAGGTAGTGCTAGACCTATAAAATGGATTTTCGCCTATGGTAGATTCGTTTAGATTAGTGGCAGCTACTCCTATAGTAAATCCTTTTAGCCTGCAGATTACACCTGCGTTCCATCGGAATTTACCTTCTCTAGTAAAAGACTCAGGTAAAGAAGGATCTACTGGGTCTACAGCTACCCACTCCAGCGCATAATAGATTGTTTCTAAGCCCAGACCTATGCCTGCAGATAAAGAATGATGTTCTGAGAAATGTATATGTTCTGCTATATTAAGTCTAAGGTTATTAGTTCTTATACTTGACTGATCATTAAAGATATAGTTCAAACCCAATCCAGTTTTAAATTTATCAGTGCTGCCTAATTGCATATCGTAGAGTGCGGATAAATTTCCAATATTAGAGGCTAGACTAGGATTCACTATTCTACCAGAAACTGTAAAGTCTTGGTTATAGCTTAGCCCTGTAAAAGCAGGATTAAATATAGATGTATTATTCCACCATAACGACTGTTCTGGTGTTTGTGAGAAAGCGTTTAGTGAAGAAATGAGGAAGGCAATGGCCAAGAGCTGATTCATATTCTTAAAACGAAAGCTCAGTAAATGGTTACTTAAAATTTCTAAGAAAGGTGTCTTTAGGTCATTTTAATTACAGTACTGTAAGAGCTCTTGAACATAAAATTCTCCCCATTCTACTAGAATATCGAGGTCTAATGCTTTTTGAAGAAATGCACATGCTTCTTCTTTTTTTTGCTGCTTCATTCTAATAAGTCCTAGGTTTCTATAAACAAATGAATTGTCAGCATTAAGGTTTTTAGCCTCTAGGATATATTCTTCTGCTTTCGCTAATTGGTCATCTAAATAGTAGGCATAGCCTAGGTTATTTACATTTTGATAAGCCGTGGGATCTAAATCATAAGCATCTTTAAAGAGTTTAATGGCTTCTTTATACTTTCCCGTTTGTGTGTATGTCCAAGCCAGATTGTTAGGGATAGAAGAGTCTTCACTTCCCATCCTTAGTGCTAGTTTAAGATAGTTTTCTGCCAAATTCATATCTCCACAGAAGTAGAAGGCTGTGCCTATTCTTTCGGCCATATTCAGATCTATTTCTCCATCACTATCTACTAAGTTTAGAAAGTGAGTATAGTTACTACAAGCCATGGAATTGTCACCGTTTAATTGATGACAGAGTCCAACGTTATAAGTATGCATAGGGTTTTGGGGTTCTAAAAGAGATGCTGCCTTAAAATCTTTTATTGCCGATTCATAATCTTGCAGCTCAAAATGACAACCTCCTCTTATATGCCTTACTAAAGCATGAGTGGGATCTTTACCGATGGAATCATCTAACCATTTTAAGGCTTGTTTGTACTTTCCTTTTTGGAAGAATTTTAGCCCTTTGTCAAATTCCTGCTTTTGTCCATTTACTTGAAGGTTTAGACATATTAAAGATAGTATTACGAAAATTTTCATCAGCTAATTTTGAGAGAAAGCTACAAAAAAAACTCCCGCCAGATCAAAAAAGACCTAGCAGGAGTCCAAAAATGAAACTAATAAATCTCCTCTCTAAGATTTACTAACTTACTCTACTACTTATTTTACTGTTATAATATATTCAGGAGTAGGGTTCATAGGGCAGAAGTACACATACTCACCTGGAGCTAATTTTACTTCGCCAGATTTAGCCGACTTCCCATTCTTAATAGTTTCTGTGAGGTATGCCTCTTTTATATGATTTTTTTGCTCCGTCATTCCCTTAGGAGCTACTACAAACCCTACTTCATGGTCTACTCCATTATTCATTACTTCGAACTGGTAGATTCCTGCAGAAAGCGTAATTCCTTTAAGGTTGAACTCTCCTTCAGTTTGTTCTAGTTTTACTGTTTGTACATCTTGTGCAGATACGGTTTGAACTGCAGAATATATAGTGATGATTAATATAAATGCTATTACGTTTTTCATGATGTTTTTTTTTTAATTGGCCTAAGCCGAGACTGTTATATATTTAGTTATTTGATGAGTTAATGGTTACACGTGAGCAGCTTCTAAAGAAGGAGCCAATGGAAAGTCTATGGCAAATCCTGTTAGGTTATGGATGTAGTTACTGATTACCTTATCTCCAACTATAATCACTAGGTCTATCATGTTAGCCTCTGTATAACCAGCATTAAAAAAGGCATCCATTGCTGAATCAGAAGCTTTTCCTTTATGAGTAACTACTTCTGCAGTGAACTTCACTAACGCATCGAATTTAGAGTCGAAAGATGCAGAACCACCTCTTAGTTCTAATATTTGATCCTCGGTAAATCCGTTCATTTTTCCTAAAGCAGTGTGTGCAGACTGGCAGTATTCACATCCGTTAATCTGACTCGTGACTAGGTTAATGATTTCACGCTCTTTTGCTTTAAGGGTGGATTTTCTGTTTTGCAACGCTAAGTAATCTGCTAGCGCAGTTTCATTTTTAGCATAGTAAGCATATAAATTCGGCACGAATCCTAAGTTCTTTTGAAGATTGTCGAAAATCGCTTGGTTGGTTTCTGATACTTCGTCTCTAGTTGGTACTGTGAAATTTTGCATTGTCTTATATAATTTAAGTCGTTCTTTATTGTTTGACGATGCAAATGTGCGCAGACATTTCTCCCTAGAGTTAGACGTATATTCCCGAAGCGTTAACGATTTTTCCCGTGGCCAGATTTTACTAGACTAAGAAGGGTTTAGAAACAGATATTAAAGTACCTTCTCTTTAAAATCTGATGGAGAGATACCTTCATTTTTTTTAAAGAATCGGCTAAACGTGGGAATGTCTTCATAGCCTATTTCATAGGCCACTTCCTTAATAGATAGGTCTGTGTAGGTGAGCAGCCTTCTGGCTTCTAACATAATACGTTCCCTTATGTACTGTAATGGAGTTTTAGCACCTAGCTTAGAAAAAAGGTTAGAGAGTGTTTTAGGAGATTTGAACATAAGCTCAGCATACTCTGCCACAGAGTGTTTAGTTTTAAAGTGTTGTTCTACCAGAAAGTTAAATTCTCTAACCTGTTCCATCTGGCTGTGATCTGCAGCAGAAAAGTCATCTTGCATTTTATAGAGTCTGGTAAGAAGTATGAGTAGCCTTTTAAGTAGCATCTGAAGCATTTCTAGCTGGAGCTCATCTGCAGACTCCATTTCCATTTCGAACACACTCCACAGCATTTCGAATTTTTTCACCTCCTTATCTGGAAGAGAAATGATGGGTAAGTTAGACGCACCAAAGAATAACAGCCCTTTACAACTTACCTCACTATCATGATCTAGAATGCAAAAGAACTGGCGGTTAAACCTAATCATCTTCACTTGGCCAGTAGATTTCATTTTTAAGCCATGAAACTCTGTTAGGGTTATAATTTGGTTTTTTTGAAAGATAAACTCTCTACCGTCTATCTGAAAAATAGAGTCGTCATCCAGAAACCATACTAGCGTTAACCCACTTTCTATCCGCTCTTTTAGCGCGTTGCAATTAGAAGAGTCTACATTCTCTAGCTTTAAATATTCTCCAGATTTTCCATTAAAGAGCATGAGGCTAAGATATGAGAACTTATGTTTTAATTCGGAGCCTTATAAAGGACAGTTATTGGATTTCTGAGTTTTCTATATCTGGCTAAACCAGTCTGCCATGCCAACGGCAGGGAATCCGGCCGGCCGGTGTAGGTCTGAGATACTAGTTTTGGCGAGTTATAACTTTTTAAATAGGTGTTCTAGAGTGACTTCGTTTTGTACAATTTCTGTACTATGCGCATTTGGTTTTACTCCGTATGTGCTTATTATAGTTAGAAATAAGCTTTTATTAGTAGAGGTCTGCTCTCTAAAAGAATTCAGCTTATTCTTAAGTTCTAAACCGTACTTCTTATCTATGCTAAACTGAGAGTTATAGAACTTAATTTCGCACACGTTAATGACATTATCATCTCTATCTATGAGTAAATCTATCTGTGCATTTTTAGTCTGATTACGTGCAGACCATGTAGAGCTATTAGAGTTTACTCCAGTAATTTTTAAAGCTTCTTTTATCTGCGGAATATGTTTCAAACAAACTGCCTCAAAACTGATTCCGCTCCAACTTTTATAACTCTGTTTCTGAGCCATGCTTATCCACGAGTTTCCTCTAGCGGCTGATGTGTGTTCTATATATTTTAGGTAGAACAGAGAGTATTCATCTATAATTCTATAGGTGGCATCTTTTATGCGCTTAAACGGTGTAGTTTTTTCTATGAAACCAGCTTCTGTGAGTTCATTTAAAACTTTAGTAAAGGCTCCTCCGCTTATAGAATCTGTCTTAGCCAGTAAAGCTGTTCTGGTAAGGCCACTCTTAGCTTTAGAGAGTGCTCTTATAATAGATTCATGGTTTTCATACTGATCGAATAGAGAAGCGAATAGATTATCAAACTCTAACCTTAAAAAACCATTGTCTGAGAAACACAGTCTATCTATGGTTTGAGCCACGCTTTCTCCAGGTGTTATTTTTTCTAAATAGTAGGGGACTCCACCCATGCACATATACAGTTGGGTAATATCGTACTTAGTGAGTCTCACTCCATTCTTAACTAAGAGCCTTTCAGTTTCATGCAGAGTAAAAGGGTTTAGTCTAATACGTTCGGTAAGTCTATTATGTAACCCACCTTTATTCTTAACTATTTTCTTAATCATGTAAGAAGCTGCAGACCCACATATAATTACAAGCATATCAGAGCGTTTAGAAACAAATCCGTTCCAGAAATTTTCAAACGCTGGTAGAAAGTTAGACCTAGGGGTATCAAGCCATGGAAATTCATCTATGAATATGACTTTTTTCCGCTTGCTTCTACTTTTTAGAACAGTGAGTTCTAAGTTGTGAAAAGCTTCTATCCAACTATTTGGTGGAGAAAGCTTAGGGTTTAAACCTGAGAGCTTCAGATGAAAATTAGCCAACTGGTCTTTTAAAGGCACATTATAAATTCCTGTAATTTCAAAGAAGATGTCTTTCTTCAGTGTTTGTCTAATCAGAAATGTTTTTCCTATGCGCCTTCGGCCGTACATCACTATGAGTTCAGGTTTTTTGCTTTGCAATGCCTGATTCAGCAGTTTTCTCTCATGTATTCTACCTACTAATTCTAACTCCATAATTATCTATAACGCGCCAAATGTAAGTATAAAAGCATAGTTTTGGCGCGTTATAATTTTCATATTATAGTTTATATGTTTGTTTTTTAGGTAATAAAGTATTTTAAAACTTTTTTATTAGACAAGTGTGTTTTTGAGTTTGTAATGGCTAATCCATCTAAATGTCGGACTCTTTTTTTTAGATAGTATACCTACTGTATTAAGCTTATGTCTCTTTCTGTTTTCTGTGGAAGGGTTTCATAGGGATGTACTCTGACTCTTACTCACATAAGAGCTTGTTCAACGTGAGTTGATTTACCGTGTAATTATGGTTTATCACTTACTTAAAGTAAGAGGTTTCGTTCTGGTTTGAACAATATTTTCTGAATTATAACTCGCCAAATGTTGGTCTAAAACACTAGTTTTGGCGAATTATAAAATCCATTATTTCAATTAAGTAATTGATAATGTGAATTTAATAACTTTCGAAACTTTTAAGTTAGAGGTGTTTTTTTTCTGGGGTTCTAGATGAATGATTTTAGGTGAGTACAGTCAGATAGTTTTGACTGAGAGGAGAAGAGAAGTCGCCATTGCAACGCATAAAAAAGAGAATAAAAAAACTCCCACAATGTATAACACGATGAGAGTTTTAATGTCTTTACTATTAGGGTAAATTATTTAAGGTGCTTAGCGAAGAAGCCCATCATAGATTCATAAAGTTCTATTCTGTTATGCTCTTTTCCGAAGCCATGACCTTCGTCATACTTTACCATGTATGGTACGTCAAACCCTCTGTTTCTGAGATTTTCTACCACCTGGTCAGACTCATCTATGTTCACTCTAGGATCGTTAGCACCTTGAACTACAAAGAGAGGCTTGGTCATTTTATCTACGTTTAACGCAGGAGATACTTCAGTCATGATTTTCTGATCTTCAGGATCATTCTCATCATACCACTGAGCATATACCTGCCCTAGGTAAGGCTTCCAGTAAGGAGGGAAGGACTTAAAGAAAGTATAAAGGTTAGAAACTCCTACATAATCTATTCCGCAAGTGTATAAATCTGGAGTTTTAACCAGACTACCTAGGGTGGCTAAACCGCCATAAGAAGCGCCATAAATGGCTATTCTATTTTCATCTATAAGACCTAGAGTTTTAACGTATGCTACTCCATCTTCTAAATCGTTCAGCATGTTTCTACCTATCTGTTTATTTCCAGCTAAGTAAAACTCTTTACCGTAACCGCCAGAACCTCTATAGTTAATCTGTAATGTGGCATAACCTCTACTGGCGAATAACTGCGTTTCTGGGTTAAAGCCCCATGAGTCTCTAGGACCATAAGGGCCACCATGTGGATTAACTATCATAGGCACTTTCTGGCCAGTAGTAGCTTCTTTAGGCACGGTGAGGTAGGCATAAATGGTAAGACCATCTCTAGATTTAAACCTGAGGGGTCTCATTTCTGCCATATCACTTTCTTTAAGCTGTGGCATGAGATCCATTATTTCTTTGAATGAATCCTGATTAGCATCATATAGGAAGTACTTGCCATAAAGCTTATCGCTAGTTACATACAGCAGATATTTGTCTTCATTATCTGTTTTATTAGTTATGGTGAACTCCTTATCTCCAAACTGCTTTTCGAACTTGGTATGGAGTTTTTTATAGTAATCACTAACGGGTTCTATGGTACTTTTTACACCATTATAGTAGAAGTAATCTATTTCATATCCTCTCTTTTTAGAGCGGCTCATTCCACCTACATCGAATGTTTGGTTAGAGTATACTTTTTTGATTTCTTTATTGCTCTTAAAGTCATACAGAATTATTTCATCTGTATTACTATTCAGGTTACTTACCACATAAGCTACGTGATCTTCATTAGAAGCATAATCAAAACCAATTATGTAAAAATTATCTTGCCATGAAGTGGTAATGATTTTATTAAACGGTTCGTTTTCTCCTATTCTGTAATAGTAAGCATACTCAGTACCGTTCTGCTGCTGAGAGTAACCTCTAAGGTTTCCATCTTTATCAAAAGTATAACCACTTATAGGATTAGCGGCATCCTGGTTTTTAAAAAGTTGTTCTATTTTACCTGTTACTATGTTGAGCTTATAAGGCTCGAATACCTGAGGATTATTCTTGTTTAAATCTACTATGATGTAATCTTCCTGATCTTTCAGAATGTTAGAAATGTTAGCCTTAACTCCATCGAAAGGAGTGAGGTCTTTCTGATTATTTCCATCCACATCAGAAGCATATACATGATAGTTTTCATCTCCACCGCTATCTTTCATATATATAAGTCTAGAGCTATTAGCCCAGCCATAACCTCTTATAAGATCTTCTTCTTCTTTTACAGCTAATTTTACTTCATCTGTAGAGGTGTTTTTAACGTAAATGTGGCTTTTCCCATCTTCATCTCTCTGGCGGTAAGAGAAGTATTTTCCATCTGGAGAAAACTGAAAGCTGCTTTGCTCTGGTTTTTTGAAGTAGTCTTCTACAGAGTATGTGTATTTACCTGTTTCTAGATTAGCTAGTGCTTTAAGCTCATCTGTTGTAGAAGGAAGATCAGAGTTTCCTGGCAGTTCCGTGTCTGTTTCTTGGGCTTGGGTGTTAGTTATCATTACTAGGGATAAAAATAAAAGAAGGTGTTTCATTTGATGAACTATTAATATTTGGTTTTCTAAGAGACGTTCTTAGAGATAGATTTGTTACAAATCTACTTTGAACCCTTTATGCAGAAGAGAAGTGGGGTGTTAAATATCTAAAAAGCAATGCCTTTTGTTTATTAAGTTGTTCTAATACAGAAGATTAAATTTTAGTTAGAATGCTAGAGCAAATAGTTATAATAGTCTGATTCGCTTAACAAAAGCCTAATAAAGCTTGGCCTGTAAAAGCTCATGTATATCCATTACCTGTTTTATAACAGACCTACTACCGTCATTCAGAATGATCCAAGTGGCGTATGCATCTCTTTCTTCATCAGAGAGCTGCTTATCCATTCGGGCTTTTACTTCTTCTTCTGTGGCTCCATCTCTAGAAATTACGCGTTGCAATCTTACTTTCTCAGGAGCGGAAACCGTAATAATATAATCGCAAGATTTATAGGCACCAGATTCTACTAAAATAGCTGCTTCTTTTAGCACATAGGCTGAGTTTTGGCTAATCTGCCAATTATGGAAATGAGCTCCCACAGCCGGATGAATTATGGCGTTTAGAGCCTCAAGTAGGCTAGTGTCTGAAAACACCTTCATTCCTATGTAAGTCCTATTTATAGTAGCACCTTCATAAGACTTAGGCCCTAACAGGTCTATAACTTGAGCTTTGATTTCTGCATCTTTGTACAGATTCTTCGCTTCTTCGTCTGAGTTATAAACAGGATAGCTCAAAGAATGAAAAAGCTCAGAAATAAGGCTCTTGCCAGATCCTATTCCGCCCGTAATTCCTATAACCTTGGTTTGTGTGTGTGGGTCTATCATGTTGATTATTGCAACGCGAAAGCTACGAAAAAACAAACGCTCCTAGCTGAATTAACAGCATAGGAGCGTGAGCTTTGGTTATATTTGAATTGTTTAGAGGGTGCTAGTTTAATACCTGGAAACGTTCAGATACTCTGCGGCCATTCTGTGCCACATGTAGTATGTATGTTCCAGAGCTTAGTTTATCTTCAAATCTTATCAGGGCATTCTCATTTAGTAGATCTTTATAAATCAGTTTTCCTGATGTGTCAGTTATCTCAAATTGAGAATAGCTAAACTCTACAGGCAGTTGTAAAAAGCGCCCCTCAGTAGGGTTAGGGTATATGATTAATTCTACTTCTCTTTCAGGGTCTGCCATTTTTTGGAAGTTATCTCCAGGCTTCGTCCCATCTATTCCACTTAGACCTGTATCTCCAGTTAGATCTGTATTAGTAAATGTTTCGGTTTCCTCATTCAATATAGAATTATAGAGTTCTATAATTTTGGAATCTCCGAACTGAGAAGTAATAGCATATAAGGGCCCATTAGTATTAGGATCACTTCCTATAATTTCTGACACTTCAGCTTTTACTTGAACATAGTAGCGTTCATCATTCAGATTCAGATCTGAAAGGTCCAGTTCTCCTCCAGAATTAGTAATAATAACGTTCTGAGCGTTTTGTACGCTAGTAAATCTCCAAGTGAGCGACTGAGTTAAATATGGAATTCTATCTGGAGTAATAACTTCATTTAAGCTAAGAACTCCTGCATTTTCATATTCGAACTCCTCTGCCAGTGTTATCTCAGGCACATCACCTGTAGTAAATAAATGTGTAGGCCCAAATGTTCCTATGGAAGCACCATCATTTACAGGAGCTATTTTTACTCCATAAGTGGTGTTGTACATAATATTTTCTACAGTTATGAGCTGTAAATTAGGCGAGTATGATAACCCGCTGTAGATAACTTCACCTGTTTCCAGGTCTGTTAATCTATATAAGTAGCTATCAGCGTTGCAATAGTCAGTTACTGTATTTCTAATAAGACTAGCATACTCAATAGGAACAATCTGGTCTCTTAAATCCTCTGTGAGTTCAAAGAAGAAGCATGAACCATCATCACATGAGGCAGTCATATCAAAATTACATGCTGCTGGATTCGTGCATCCTGGATTACCGTTTCCTCCGCACTCTCCACATAAATCGTTATACAAACAGCTATCATTATCAACAGCAGCTGTGGCGTCATAGTTACAAGCCGTTTCATCTGTGCATCCATAACATCCTACGTAATCACAGGAATCATCATCACAAGTAGCATCTGCATTATAGTTACAAGCAGTAGGATTCATGCAGCCTAAGATTCCTTGTCCACCGCATTCTCCACAAATGTCAATTTCTAGACAGTTCTCGTTATCTATTGTTGCATTAGGATCAAAGTTACAAGCGGTTTCATCCATACAACCAGCGCACGATTCGAATTCACAGGAACCGTTATCAAACGTGGTATTAGGAAGATAATTACATGCTGTTTCATCTGTACATCCTGAGCAGTCGTCAAATGAGCATGAACCATCATCACAATTAACTAGAGGATTATAGTTACAAGCGTTTTCATCTGTACACCCAGAAGTTTCGGTACCTCCGCAGTTACCACAATCATCTGTGTAAAGGCAGCTATTATCGCTACATGTGGCATTAAAGTCAAAATTACACGCATTTTCGTCTGTGCAGCCTAATTCTCCAGTGCCACCGCATTCTCCGCACGCATCCGTATAAAGGCATGAGCCATCATCGAAAGTAGGGCCGAATTCGTAGTTACAGGCCGTTATGTCTGTACAGCCTCCACAGGATTCATATTCACAGGAGCCATTATCGCAAGTAGCTTCAGTATTGTAATTACACGCTTGGACATCGGCACATCCTAAAAGTCCATTTCCTCCACATTCTCCACACTCATCTAGCCATAAGCATCCTTGTGCTGGAATTGTAGCTGTAGGGTCGAAGTTACAAGCGGTTTCATCCATGCATCCTGTACAAGAGTCATAATCGCAGTCGCTGCTACCGCATGTAGCATTAGGGTTGAAGTTACAAGCTGAGTCGTCTGTACATCCAGAAATTCCTGCTCCACCACACTCTCCGCACTGGTCTATAAGTAGACAAGAGCCATCATTACAGGCAGCCAGCGGATTGAAATTACAAGCGAAAGGAAGAGTACATCCTAAAACTCCATTTCCACCACATTCTCCACATTCATCTATTTCTAAGCATGTATCTGCAGATATAAGAGCGTTCTCGTCATAATTACAAGCATCCTCATCAGTGCATCCTGCACATGATTCAAATTCACATGACCCATCATCGGTATTGCTATCAGGTTCATAGTTACAAGCAGTGCTATCTGTACATCCAGCACATATGGTGTAATCGCACGAACCATCATCACACGAAGCTCCAGAATCGAAGTTACACGCAGTAGGATCTGTACATCCGGCAGTTTGAGAACCACCACAGTTTCCACACTCGTCAAATACCAAGCACGAACCATCATCACACGAAGCTCCAGAATCGAAGTTGCATGCAGTAGGATCAGTACACCCAGCAGTTTGAGAACCACCACAGTTTCCACATTCGTCAAATACCAAGCACGAACCATCATCACACGAAGCTCCAGAATCGAAGTTACATGCAGTAGGATCAGTACACCCAGCAGTTTGAGAACCACCACAGTTTCCACACTCATCAAGAGTTAGGCACGAACCATCATCACAATCAGCAGTAGGATCGAAGTTACATGCAGTAGGATCTGTACATCCGGCAGTTTGAGAACCACCACAGTTTCCACATTCGTCAAATACTAAACACGAACCATCATCACACGAAGCTCCAGAATCGAAGTTACAAGCAGTAGGATCAGTACACCCGGCAGTTTGCGAACCGCCACAGTTTCCACATTCGTCAAATACTAGACAAGACCCATCATCACAAGAAGCTCCAGAATCGAAGTTACAAGCAGTAGGATCTGTACATCCAGCAGTTTGAGAACCGCCACAGTTTCCACATTCGTCAAATACTAAACAAGACCCATCATCACAAGAAGCTCCAGAATCGAAGTTACAAGCAGTAGGATCAGTACAACCAGCAGTTTGAGAACCGCCACAATTTCCACATTCGTCAAGAGTTAAGCACGATCCATCATCAATGGTAGCAGTGAAGTCATAATTACAAGCAGTGTTATCGATACAACCTGTACATGACAAATATTCGCAAGAGCCATCGGAACAATCAGCATTAACATCAAAGTTACAAGCAGTATTATCAATGCATCCTTGAGTATCTGAACCGCCACAATTTCCGCATTCATCTAAATATTGACAAGAGCCGTCATCATTATTGGCTGATACATTAAAATTACAAGCGCTATTATCTGTACATCCATCCACAATTACTGGTACAGGATATATTAGTCCAAGTGTACTACCATTAAGCCCTGTGGTGGGAACAGCTTGGTAGTCATATAAAGTACCACCATTGTTAATGACTATGTTTATTTCAAATGATAAATCACCATCTGTAGTAAATTGTCCTATTAAAACAGAATTATTTGTGCCTATTCCTTCCGCATTATCATCTCCATTGCTTGCAAACCAAGCACTTTCAGCTGCTTCATCAATAGTAATATTTGTTCCATTGGTAAAAGAATCAATCCAATTTGAACCAGCTCCTATAAGGGTGTTAACTGGAGCAGTTCCAGAACTAAAAGTAAGACCATCCGGATTTATTGTTGGAGGAAAATTTGGGTCAACATCAATGTCTTCTAAAATGGGAATTCCAAAATGGGAATCTGATGCCCAGCCAATTGAAAAGTAGGTATCAAATAGTACAGATGGAGATGCTCCAAAAAAACCACTATTAACTGCTTTTCCATTATTTCCTGCAGAGAAGGGATGATTATAAAACGAACTAGTAGAACTAGTAATGTTAAGTTCGTTTAGAGAGTTTCCATAGACTTTTTCGACTTCGCTTGTTGGGTTGGCTAATTCCGCATAAATTCTATAAGTCTTATTGCCAGAAGCTATGCCAGATATTTGTCCGGTGTGAACAAAAAATTCCTCCACCGTAACACTTGTAAGCTGAGCTTGTATATGTGTACCGTATAAAAGGGAGAGAACTAGAAGAGATTTTAAGATGTTCATTTAAATATTGTTTTCACTAAGTCTATACGCTCTTTCTAGAAAATTGTTCGAAGATTAACATCTCACTGAACTATCCTTAGTTATGAAACCTTTTATAGTAATTACCGTATTCGCAGATAGACAACTAAGAACTACCGAAACGGTATAGCTACCGAATTGCCTAATCAAAACTAACGTCTATGACATATAGATTTATGCTGAAACTACTATTCCTGCTGGTGACCCTTTGTGTTAGTATTAACTATATCAAAGCTCAAACTACTTTTACCGAGGATGCATCTTCTTGGAATTTGGACATTAATGGTGCTAAAGATGGCGGTCATGGATGGACTGATTTCGATAATGATGGAGACTTTGATATTTTAATTAATACTAATCAGAATTCTTCAGCCCATAGATCTTTTCTTCTTAGAAACGATGGGACTTCTTTTACTGATGTCACATCTTCTTTGGCTCCATACTTAAAAAATAATCAAAAAGAAAGATGTGCTAATTGGGCTGATTTCAATAGTGATGGACATCCCGACTTTGTAAGAAACTCATCTTTTAGTGGTTTAGAAGTTTACCTGCAGGATCCCGTTTCTGGAAGGTTTGGCGATGGAACGGGCGGAACCACTCCACAGATTCTAGATGGTTCAGTCATTTCTGGTGGATTAAATTCTGAAGGAGTAGGGTTAATAGATTATGATTCAGACGGAGATTATGATATCGTTTTCGATAATCACAACTTTGGTATTGATATTTTGGAGAATGATGGAAACGGATTTTTCACTCACGTAACAGCTAAAGATGCTTCTTATGATGTTAATAATCCAGCTACATGGCCTAAAGGATTAGTCCAAGACGCCACCGATGGTGATTATGGTTCAGCCACAGATATAGACAATGATGGTTTTGTTGATTTTGCAGCCAGAAAACAAGATCAAGTAGATTTCTTCAGAAACATAGGAGGAACATTTACTGATGGTGTAAACATTGGTCAAGCTAACAACAATAACAAAGGAGCTATCAGTTTTCAGGATTTTGATAATGATGGAGATTTTGATTTATTCTGGACAGAAAATGGAGACAATCAAATTCATAGAAATGATAACGGAACATGGGTGCCTTTAGGTTCGGCTACCGGGATACCTACTTCACTCAGCACGGCCATTGATGGAATAGCTTGTGGGGATGTAGATAACGATGGAGATATTGACATCTTCTTAGCAGGAGATAATAGAGGTTTCCTTTATATCAATCAATTAAATGATCCTATTGGTGGAGCCAATACTGGAAGTGCCATGGATTTTGATTTAGATCCAAATACCTACCATAGCGGAAGAGATGGGGAAGGATGCACATTTGTAGATTTAGACAATGACGGAGATTTAGATCTCTATATCAATATCAACGGTCAGGATAACCAGCTTTATATAAATAATCTATCAGGTGCTCCGGCAAGTAATTATGTTTTTCTTGACATAAAAGATAGCAGGCCCGAAATGGGATTGCCTCCTGGTCAGAAAATGATGGCTTTGGGCGCTACTGTCCAAGTTATTGACTGTTCTGGAAATATAATCTCTGGTATAAGAGAAATAAACGGTGGTTCAGGTCATGGTACAATGGATGCTCCTAGAATACACTTTGGACTTCCAGGAGGCGCTAATAATGATTATGTATTTAGAGTATCGTACCCAAATGTAAATGGTTCCAGATTACAATTTGATTACTTAGCTAATCCTACCGATTTAGGTGCTTATCACTTTGTAGAAGCAGAAGCTATGGATTTAGTTTCAAACAGTCCTTTAGCAGAGGATGATATTATTTGTCCTGGACAAACTGTTACTTTCAATCCATTAGCAGATAACGGAAATGGAGCGGATAGTGATCCTACAAATGATATTATTGCTGTTACCTTATTAGGAACTCCCGCACATGGTAACGCTGTTTTAAATGGTGACGGAACAGTAACCTACACACCTGACCCAGGTTACGTAGGGAATGATAGCTTTCAATATACGATTAATGATAGACCTTCATGTACTTATGGTGGTTTAACTGACGTAGCCACGGTATACGTTCAAGATACAGAAGCTCCAAATTTAGCAACACAAAACACTACCATACAACTCAATAATTCAGGAGCGGCAAGTATAAATTCTGGTATGGTAATCAGCTCTAATACAGATAACTGTTTTACACCTTCAGTAAGTCTTTCCAGAACTAATTTTAACTGTTCTCACCTCGGAACTAATACAATTACTGTGACGAGTACTGATGGAATGGGTAATTCTACAAGTGAGACTGCTGTGGTAACTGTCGAAGATAACATAGCACCTGTGGTTCCAACTTTAAGTACAATTACACGTCAGTGTTCTGCTAACATTCCAGTCCCTACTACCACAGATAATTGTGCGGGAACGGTTTCAGGAACTACTTCAAATCCTACCTCTTATAGTGCTCAGGGAACTTATTCTATTACTTGGACCTTTAATGATGGAAATGGTAATTCTAGCGTTGCAACGCAGAGTGTAGTTATTAATGACACTACTAACCCGATTACACCTTCTTTACCGAACCTCACTGGTCAGTGTTCAGTTACAGCTACGGCTCCTACCACAACTGATAATTGTGCAGGAACCATAACTGGAACCACCTCTAATCCATTGACATATTCTGCCCAAGGCACACACACTATTACATGGACGTTTAATGATGGAAATGGAAATAGCACTACAGCTAACCAAACGGTAACCATTAATGATACTAATAACCCTACCATTAGCTGTCCATCAAATGTGACTATTAATGCTAATGCTGCAGGATGCAGAGGGAATGTAACAGTACCAGTTCCTACAGTAAATGATAATTGTTCTGCCACTACGCTAACTAATAGTTTTAACGGATCTGCAAACGCATCAGGCAATTATCCTATAGGAACTACTACAGTTAACTGGACAGTGACAGATGCAGCCGGAAACTCTGCCACTTGCAACATGAATGTTACTGTTAATGATATTTTATCTGTAAATGCTGGATCTAATCAAACTGTTTGTGAAGGAGAACCAGTAACACTTAATGCCATTGCCTCTGGAACGGGCCCTTTTACCTACAATTGGGATAGTGGACTTGGAAGTGGAGCTTCCAAAACCATTACGCCTGCGCCATCCGGTTATGCCAATCAAAATTTTACTTATACAGTAACAGTTACAGATGCCAATGGATGCACAGATTCAGATGCAGTAGTAATTGTTGTCCGAAGTACACCTGATGTTACAGTAAGTAGTTCAAATCCTACTTGTGGTGCGAACAATGGAAGCATAACTTTTAGCATGGCAGATCACCCAGATAGAACCGGAATCTCATTTAGTATAAATAACCAGGTTTCTTATCAAGCGGCATCAGATAATGCTGGGTCGTATATATCCAGTGGTTTGGCACCTGGAACATATCAACTTTGGACCAGATGGGGTGATGCCAGTTGTCCTTTAAGTCTAGGTTCAGTTACTCTTACAGACACTGATAATACTGATCCTATAGCGGTTTGTCAAAATCATACAGTTACACTGAATGGATCAGGAAACGGAAGCATGATAAGCTCAAATATAGACGGAGGAAGTTCAGACAATTGTTCTATTTCTTCTTTAGTAGCTAATCAACTTTCTTTTAATTGTTCAGATTTAGGAACTAACAATGTTACTCTCACAGTTACGGACTATGCAGGTAATACGGCTTCTTGCGTTGCAATTGTGACTGTGGTAGACAACATTAACCCAACATTAACAACGCAAAATGTTACAGTTCAGCTGAATGGGGCAGGAAACGCCAGCATTACGCCAGCGGATGTAACAGATGCTACAGCAGATAACTGCGGAACACCAACAGTAACAGTAAACCAAACGACATTTGACTGCTCAGAAGTAGGAGCGAACACAGTAAATGTAACTACAACAGATGCCAATGGAAATTCAGTAACAGAAACAGCTACAGTCACAGTTCAAGATAATGTAGATCCAAATGCAGTGTGTACAAACACCACAGTAGGTTTAGATGCCAGTGGAAATGCCAGTATAACACCAGCCGATGTGGATGGTGGAAGCACAGATAACTGCGGTATTTCTGGAATGACAGTTTCTCCAAATTCATTTACAAGTGCTAACCTAGGAGCTAATAATGTAACACTAACAGTTACTGATGTAAATGGGAACGTAAGCACCTGTACAGCAGTAGTAACAGTAAGTGATAGTAACCCACCAAATGCAGTTTGTCAAAATGTAACTATTCAATTGAACGGAGCAGGAAACGCAAGCATAGTAGCAGCCGATATAGATGGTGGAAGCACAGATAATGGAACTATAGTGAGTATTGTAGCCAGTCAAACAGCCTTTGATTGTTCAGATGTAGGAGCTAACTCGGTAACGTTAACCGTAACTGATGATGCAGGAAATACAGACACTTGTGTAGCTACAGTTACTGTAGAAGACAACATTAACCCAACATTAACAACGCAAAATGTTACAGTTCAGCTGAATGGGGCAGGAAATGCCAGCATTACGCCAGCGGATGTAACAGATGCTACAGCAGATAACTGCGGAACACCAACAGTAACAGTAAACCAAACGGCATTTGACTGCTCAGAAGTAGGAGCGAACACAGTAAATGTAACGAGTACAGATGCCAATGGAAATTCAGTAACAGAAACAGCTACAGTAACAGTTCAAGATAATGTAGATCCAATAGCGATTTGTCAGGATATAACTGTAGGCTTAGATGGCAGTGGTAACGCTAGTATTACATCATCTCAAGTAGAT
>JBGCDA010000037.1:0-8476 GCA_045104985.1 Flavobacteriales bacterium
CATGTGCAGTCTGGCTGCACTACATCGTTAATGGTAGAAGGATCGTAATCATTGCAAAGCTGAGCCTCGTAATAGCAGGTTCCGTTATCTTCTGTAGCTTCAGGATCAAAATTACATGCATCTGGATCTGTACAACTGCTAATTAAGCAGCCTACGGCTAGTCCTCCGTAAAGGGTGGATTCCTCCACACAGATGGTGAAGTTTCCAGAATCTTCTGAATCCACGGCAGAAATATTTACGTAATATGTTTCTCCTATTTCCACGTTATACTGTATGAATTCTAAGCCTATAGTTCCTATGTTCTCCTGCTGAATTAATTCTGTAGAATTATCGTAAAAGGAAAGCACTAAATCGAAATTTTCGGATTCTGCCGAAATTATAACGCATTCAAAATCAGGAGTAAATTCATACCACACATCCAGTGTAGTATTTTCGGATTCTGGAGAGTCTGTGGCATAATTCGTAGTGCCTAGAGTAAGAACACATGCTGTGGGCTGCGAAACTTCAAGCTGCTGAGCACCTACTAAAAAATCGTTTTCTGGGATGTAAATACAGCAGGAGTTGTCTCCATTACAAGGTTCTGAAGCTGTTATATCGAAGTTAAGCGCTTCGGGATCATTACAGCCCTCTAATTCTCCAGCGCAAGAGCAGTCGGATTGAAGTACATCGTTAATAGTAAATTCATTGTCATCATCGCAGTTATGTCCAGGATATATACAGGATTGGTCATCTACAGTAATATCTGCATCGTAGTTACAGGCTATTTCATCTGTGCACCCTCCAGGAACTCCCAAGCATTCACAAAACGCTGTAATTTGATCATTATAAGTATCTGGATTATTATCATCACACCCGTCTGCTACATATAGACATGATCCATCGTCTATCTCTGCAAAAGGATTGTAATTACATGCACTAGGAACTGTACAGTTGGAAGAAATGTATGATAGACTGGGTATGATACCATCGCACCAATCATAAGGAAAACCAGTGGTTTCACCATTCTCTATAGAAAGAACTTGCACATTTAAATTAAATGAAAAAACACCATCTGTGGTAAACTGCCCGATAAGCACAGAATTTTGAGGCCCATGAGTCTGAATGTATCCCGCGTAAAAAGTAAAAATTGCTCCACCTACGAAGTTGCCTATATTGATATTCCCGCCTGAAAGAAAAGGAATCATCCAAGGATCGTCAGAGTCGTGAATTACGCTTACTGCAGGTCCATTTGAACTAGGGACAGAACCATTTTCATTAACTGAGAAAGGAACACCTAAATGCGCATCATTTAGAGCTCCTATAGTAAGTCCACTGCTGTATCTTAGTTCTTCAAATCCAGGTAAACCGAAAAGAAATGTGGCAATAGATCCAAGAAGTAAATTCCCATGAGCAGGTGATCTAAAGAATTCAGTAGTAGTACTTATGTCTAAAGGACAAATATCATCGCCAGAGATTTCTGTGAACCAGTCTGTGGAATCTGTCATTTGCGCATAAACCCTGTAAGTAGTCTGCCCTTCTAACGAGGGAATTTCTATGCCATCATGATAAATGGTTTCCACATAAATCTGTTCTAACTGAGAGAATACGTTAAAGGAGCTAAAACCAGTAAGTACGAGGATAACAAGTCTAAATTTCATGAGTTAAGGTGTAAGAGGTTAGCAAGTTACGATTAATTAATTGTAAACCAAACTTTACTGCTTACAAATGAGGGTTTAAGCTTTTAGTCACAAGTGTGCCTCTCTTTCTTTACTTCACTATAAGCTGTAGATTCTGAACAGAACCATCAGCTTCTAAAGAAACCACATAATTCCCAGCAGCCAGTTCACCTTTAGTTATTTCTATTCTTGCCATTGCAACGCTCTCCCAAACCCTTACTTCCTTTCCATTAGAATCAAGAAGCCTAACCGTTCTAGTAGAAGCATCTTCAAACTCTAAAAACGCTCTATCCGTCATAGGGTTAGGGTAGAGGAGGATGGTTTCAGCTTCGGGCTCACTAATGTTCACAACCAAAACTCCTTCAGAAGTTCCTGTGCATAATCCACCATTGGTTACTTCTACAGTGTAGGTGCCATCTTCTGTTACTGAGTATTCTTGATTGGTAGCTCCATCTAAAACTTCTCCGTTTAGGAACCATTGGTAGGCATCTCCCTTTGAGGAGGTTAGGATGTTGCTGTTTTGAAAAACTTGTACTTCTGGAGTACTATTCACATTTATACTAAGAGATTCAGAAGATGAGCATTGCTGATTTTGGACGGCCAACTCTAATGTTAATTCTCCTACTTCTGTGAATTCATGAAGCACTGCAGAATTAGTACCTATAGTATCTCCATTCAGTGTCCAACTGTAAGTCTCTAGATTCGATTCTAGTGCTATGAACTCCACCATATCTCCTGCACATATTTCATTAGTTGAACTCATAAATTCGCTAGATGGCAGCTGATTTACAGTTACTAGATTAGCATGTGTATTTGTACAAAGTCCAGTTTGAGTTTCTAGTTGAACCACATATTCTCCAGATTCAGAAAACTCATAGAAGACCGTAGAATCCATACCTAAGCTTTGTCCAGCGATATCCCAGGAATAGCTTTCAGCATTATTTTCAGTGGCATTAAATTGAATCATTTCTCCCTGACACACCTCAATAGATGAACTGCTCGAACTTGAATTATAAACAAGTGCTGGATGGTCAGAATTACACCATGAGTACAAGTAAGGGTCGTTATTATCAGAGTATGCAATAGTTAGATTTAGTTTGAAAGATAAGTCTCCTGTGGTAGTGAATTGTCCTAGAAGTACCGAATTATTCACTCCACTGCCATACCCACCTTCGGTTCCAAGAACAGCTATGCCTCCTCCATTTGAACCAGTTCCAATAATGAGATTTTCTCCATCGATTAATGAGGTGTCCCAGGGGTCATCAGGGTTTATGATAACAATAACCTCGTTAGAGGCACTTGCTTCATCACTGTTGAGAACACCAATAGTTAATCCACTGCTAAACTGCTCCTCTGGAAGGACTAAAAATTCAGGATTTATTATAGATCCTAATAAGGCATTTGAATGAAAATTTCCACGGAAGAATTCTGTGCAAGTAGTTACTTCCAGTGGGCAAGATTCAGTTCCAGTCATAGAGGTAATTCTGAACTGCGGATCATCTAGTTCAGCGTAAATCCGGTAAGTAGTATATCCAGCTAGCGCAGGAATTTCTATGCCATCATGATAAATGGTTTCCACATAAATCTGTTCTAACTGAGAGAATACGTTAAAGGAGCTGAAAACAGTAAGTACGAGGATAACAAGTCTAGATTTCATAAGTTAAGGTGTAAGAGGTTAGCAAGTTACGATTAATTAATTGTCAACCAAACTTTACTCTTACAAATGAGGGTTTAAGCTTTTAGCCACAAGTGTGCCGCTCTTTCTTTACTTCACTATAAGCTGTAGATTTTGAACAGAACCATCAGCTTCTACAGAAACCACATAAGTTCCAGCAGCCAGTTCACCTTTAGTTATTTTTATTCTTTCCTTTGCAACGCTCTCCCAAACCCTTACTTCCTTTCCATTAGAATCAAGAAGCCTAACCGTTCTAGTAGAAGCATCTTCAAACTCTAAAACCGCTCTATCCGTCATAGGGTTAGGGTAAAGGAGGATGGTTTCAGCGTTCGGATTCATTTCGGCTACTCCTATGATACCTCCAGAACATGAACAGTCATCTTGATAGACCTCTTGAATGGTGGTGTCGTCTAGATCATCGCATGGGTCGCCAGGATAGGTGCACGTGCCGTCATCTTCTAATACATTAGGATTATAGTTACATGCATTATTATCGGTACAGCCAGAACTTGAACTAAATGTTAAGCCAGGCACGGCAGTTTCAGCGCACCATCTATGTTCTCCAGCATCTTCAGTTTGATTTTCTCCTAGAACCTGAATATTCAGTGCAAAAGAAAAGACCCCATCTGTGGTAAATTGGCCTAGAAGTACAGAATTTTCTAAACCTTGTGGTTCATTATTTGGGTTTCCAGGTAAGCTAAACCAAGAGCTGCCAATAGGGCCATCTAGTTCTAAATTGCCTCCAGAGTTTCCTGTTATGCCTTCTTGCTGAAACTGTTGATGAGCATCACCTACTGTCGTTACCGAACCCGATCCTTCGAATGGAATAATTCCCGTATCATTTTGAGTGAGAGTAACGCCTAACGAATTACCTGAAGCCATTCCTATAGTAATGTATGTATCGTAGATACTACTTTCGTCTATTGGCCAGAGGGCTTCTACTATGGCATTGCCAGTATTAGCTCCTAGCTGGCTGTTAAACCATCCTTCCGAACTGGTTCGAATGTATGCTTCGCATGTCACAGTCCCTCCAGACACACTAATTACAGCATCATCAGGGCTAGCCGTATGTGCAAATATTCTGTAAGTGGTATATCCTGTAAGATCATAGCTCCCTACCATTCCAGAGTGGTCAATTTCTTCTACTGAAACGTGAGTAAGTTGACTAAAAGATAAATGAGTAGATACTAAAAGGAGTATTGTGGCTAGTAATTTCATAATGCTAAATTAGAAGAACAAAATTGCTTTTACCTAATTATCAATTGAATGTTACGCGAACTAGAACCGTTATTTACAGAAACCACATAATTCCCAGCAGCCAGTTCTTCTCTGCTTATCTCTATTCTAGGCGTTGCAATGCTATTCCAAACCCTTACTTCCTTTCCAGTAGAATCCATTAAACGAATGGTTCTAACCGAAGCATCTTCAAACTCTAAAAACGCCCTGTCAGCCATAGGGTTAGGGTAGAGGAGGATGGTTTCGGCTTCTAGTTCTGAGATGTTTACCACCATTACTCCTTCAGAAGTTCCTGTGCATAAGGCACCATTAGTCACTTCCACTGTGTAGGTGCCATCTTCGGTAACTGAGTATTCTTGGTTAGTAGCTCCTTCTAAAGCTTCCCCGTTTAAGAACCATTGGTAGGCATCTCCTTCTGATGAGGCGAGTAGGTCTCCGTTTTGGGAGATGGTTACTGTGGGAACCGGATAGACCGTGATGGTTTGGACGGAGGATTCTGTGCATAAAGGATTTTCTCCGATGAATTCGATTTCATAAGATCCTGCTTCGGTAAATATTCTAGAAAAACTGTTTTCAGAACCTTCCGTCTCATCATTCACACTCCATGTGTAGTCGTCTAGCTGAGGATAAGTGCTAGTGAACTCCACAGTTTCATCTATACAAACTGCAGCCGCACTGGCTTCAAAAGCAGCCTCACCTCCACATTCATGAATGGTGGTCCAAGTGGTATTGGTAATGATAGGTTCATTATTATCAAAGTAGATATAAGCTGTGTTATTCAGTTCTGTGTCTACAACTAGATCTGCATATGGCGTAATGGCATAAGAAACCAATCCATGAGATTCAGGCTCATTATTCACAGAATCTGGCAATTGGATATTCTCAAAGAAGAAATCTACTACTCTAGTTTGCTCATTAATAGTTGTCATTACTGAATGAGAATTGGCCACTAGCCTGAATGTCTCTAAATCATAATTCACATCTATAGTGTCTTGAATTCTCACATCTTGAGCTGGGGCGTTACCAGTGTTTTGGAAACGCACTAGAAACTCTTGCTCCGTTTCTTGGAGTAACCAGTGGTCATCGGAATTATTGATTTTATCAAGCTCTCCACGTCCAAATAGGACGATTCATGCCAAAAGGGTTAGTCAAACGTAATTCCATAAATTCCTAAAAACGCGCTTAGATCAGAAACAGTTATAAAACCGTCTAGATTCATGTCTGCCAATGGATAAGACGATGCTGTATTTCCAAATGCGGCTAAGAACCCACTTAAATCAGCCACCGTGGTGGAGTTGTCAGAATTTATATCTCCAAGATAATAATACTCACAAGAGCACTCAGCCGAAAAAATACCAACCTGTCCTAGTAAGCCATTTCCATCATCACAGATCATTCCCACTTCTAGGTTGTAAGTTATGCCCCCTTGTCCATCGCAAATTTCGCAGTTCACAGGAACTAAGCATGAAGAGTCATCAATATTAGCATTTGGGTCATAATTACATGCTTCATTATCTGTGCATCCTTCTCCAGTTAGGTTTTCATACCATGCTATTTTAGAGTCATACCAAGAAGCTGAAAGCACATCAATATCCGCATCGCTATCTATGTCTGCTGTGATGACGGAATATGCGCCATTCGCTTGTGTTGAAATAACTTGTTGACTTCCGAAATTTCCATTCCCATTATTTTGGTACCAAGCTATTTTATCATCATCCCAAGAAGCCGAAAGCACATCTTCATGGCCATCTCCATTTAAGTCTGCTGTTGCTACAGACCATGCCTTACTTGCCAGGATTGAAATAATTAGTTGACTTCCGAAATTTCCATTCCCATCATTTTGATACCAGGCAATCTTATTATCACCCCAAGAAGCCGAAAGCACATCTTCATCTCCATCTCCATCTATGTCTGCTGTGGAGATAGACCATGCACCATCTGATTGTGTTGAAATAACTTGCTGGCTCCCGAAATTTCCATTCCCATCATTTTGATACCAGGCAATCTTATCATCATCTTGAGAGGCCGAGAGTACATCTATATCCCCATCTCCATCTATGTCTGCATTAGTTACAGATCTTGCGCCATATGCTTGAGTTGAAATAATTAGTTGACTTCCGAAATTTCCATTCCCATCATTTTGATACCAAGCAATCTTATCATCATTTTGAGAGGCCGAAAGGACATCCACATCTCCATCTCCATCAATATCTGCAGTAGTAACACACGATGCTCCGTCCGTAAAGTCTGAAATAATTAGTTGACTCTCAAAGGTGCCGTTCCCATTATTTTGATACCATGCTATTTTATCATCTTCAGAAGAGGCTGAAAGGACATCTATATCCCCATCTCCATCTATGTCTGCTGTTGTGACTGACACTGCTCCATCAGCTTGAGTTGAAATAATTTGTTGGCTTCCGAAGTTTCCGTCATCATCATTTTGATACCATGCTATTTTATCATCACGATAAGAAGCTGAAAGGACATCTACCACCCCATCTCCATCTATATCTGCTGTGGTTACAGAGTAAGCACCGCTGGCCTGGGTTGAAATAGCTTGTTGACTTCCGAAGTTTCCGTCATTATCATTTTGATACCACGCTATTTTATCATCTAGTGAAGAAGCTGAGACAACGTCCATATCCCCATCTCCGTCTATATCTGCCGTGCTTATAGAGTATGCTCCTTCGGCTTGAGTTGAAATAACCTGTTGACTTCCAAAATTTCCAGCACCATCATTTTGATACCAGGCAATATTAGTGTCTAGGTAAGAAGTGGAAACCACATCTAAATAACCATCGCCATTTATGTCTTCAGAATATACTGAAGAAGCAAAATTTGATTGAATATTAATGATAACTTGTTGTCCAAAATTTCCGTCACCATCATTTTGATACCAGGCTACTTTGTTATCAAAACTTGAAGCAGAAAGCACATCCATATCTCCGTCACCATCTATATCTGCTGTGGAAACAGAATTTGCCCCATCAGTCAAGGTTGAAATAATTAGTTGGTTTCCAAAACTTCCATTCCCATCATTTTGATACCAGGCTATTTTATCATCAAGTCGAGAAGCAGAAAGCACATCCATATCTCCATCTCCATCAACATCTGCGCTAGTTAGGGACCTTGCCGAATCAGCTTGAGTTGAAATAACTTGTTGACTACCAAAATTTCCGTTACCATCATTTTGATACCAAGCTATTTTATTGTTAGTGGGAGAGCCAGGAATATTACTGGTATTAGTAGCTGAAAGCACATCTATGTCTCCATCTCCATCTATGTCTGCTGTTGTTACAACTCTTGCTCCATCAATAGGTTGAGTTGAAATAATTAGTTGACCTCCGAAGTTTCCATTCCCATCATTTTGATACCAGGCTATCTTATCTCCAATCCAAGAAGCCGAAAGCACATCTATATCTCCATCTCCATCTATATCTGCTGTAGAAACAGACTGTGCTTCACCAGCCTGAGTTGAAATAATTAGTTGACTTCCAAAATTTCCGTTACCATCATTTTGATACCAAGCTATTTTATCATCGGACCCTGAAGCAGAAAGCACATCCATATCGCCATCACCGTCTAGATCTGCAGTTTGAACTTCAAGAGGATTCGCGGTGGATTCAGTTATTTCTTGCTGTGGTCCAAACAATTGCCCAAACCCACTAACATAACTAAACAAACAAAGACAAAGAATAAGATTTTTCATAGGATACTGTTTTACAGAACTCAAAGTTAAGGGAAATCATAATGGGTTTAGGGTTATTTAGTTGTTAATTGGTGGTAGAAGGCTGGGTGCTATGCTACCACCCCGCCCTTCGGGCACCCTACTTCGGCAACCGCTCAGCACAGCGCTCCAGCGGAGGGGAACTTGCTTAATTCTGTGCATGGCAGATGCAGTTCCCCTCCG
>JBGCDA010000038.1:0-5191 GCA_045104985.1 Flavobacteriales bacterium
CTCTGCCATGCCCTCCATTACTGCTTCTAGACTGTGTCCTGAGCTCATCTTTGTGAGGCACCGTTTTGATGTTTATAAACAAGTTTCTCAGCAGATTAGAGCCATTTTTCATGAATACACGGATTTGGTAGAACCGCTTTCGTTAGATGAAGCTTTTCTAGACGTAACTACTAACAAGCTGAACTTTCCGTCTGCTTCTATGATAGCTTCTGAAATTAGATGGAAGATTCACAAGGAGACTGGACTCACTGCCAGCGCTGGAATTTCGGTAAATAAGTTTTTAGCTAAAGTAGCCTCAGATATTAATAAACCTAACGGGCAAACTCTGGTAGCTCCAGATGGCATAGATCAATTCATAGCGGAGCTGCCTATTAAAAAGTTCTTTGGGGTGGGTAAAGTTACTGCCCAGAAAATGCATGATTTAGGAATTCATACTGGTTTGGATTTGCAACGCTTTACCAGACCTGAATTAGTGCGCCATTTCGGTAAATCTGGGGCCTACTATTTTAACATCTGCAGAGGCATAGATAACAGACCAGTTAAGCCAGACAGAATAACCAAGTCTGTGAGTGCAGAAAACACATTCTCAGAAAATCTCACTGAGCTAGAGCCCATGCTGAATGCCATAGCCAGCATTTCTGAATCTGTAAGTCAGCGACTTAAAAAATCTGACCTAAAAGGAAAAACAGTGACCGTTAAGGTAAAAGACCACGAGTTTAATCTTACTACGCGTAGCAGAACGGTAGATGAATTCTTAGACAATTCCGCAGACATTTACTCCTTAGCTTCCCAACTTCTATCTGACAATCCTCCAGCTGAGCCCATTAGACTTTTAGGTGTAGGAGTGAGTAATCTCAATGTGAAAGAAAGCAAATCCATAAAAGGGCAGTTAACGCTGGAGTTTTAGTCAAGGTACCTACACTTTTCAATATTGAACGATATTTTTTATTGTTCGAGGTTTATTACAAACGCATCTAACTATGAGCTAAATCACTATAAAATGTAGATCAGGGATAGTTTATTTACGATAAAACCTCTAAATTTATCCATGAAAAACTAAGCAACTCTCTTAATCAATAACCAATTATGAACTTAATTACAATCTCTTTAATGCAGAAGTCTGGTACTTCCGCGGAACATATCGTCAGTAAAGTTTTAAAGACCTCCAAAGGTATATACTTCTCACTATTGCTTCTAAGCCTATTGTGCACCAGCCATTTAAAAGCTACAGATGTAAGTGGAAATATCTCATCAGATGACACCTGGAGCTTAGCGGAAAGTCCGTATATTCTAGCTGGAACTGTTCAGGTAAATAGTGGTGTTACACTTACTATAGAGCCTGGAGTGGAAATTCAAAGTAATAGCACTGGCAGAAACCTTGAAATTTATGGAACACTCATAGCACAGGGAACTAGCACTAATCATATTTTAATCACCTCAAATAATGCTCAAGGTGGCGGATCACTGTCCATTAGAGAAAATGCCTTGGCTGACTTAGAATATATCGACTTTGAAAACTTAGGAACCAGTAGTCTATCATTTTATGATACAGGATTATACATTTATGATTCTGATGTTACGGCAGATTACCTTACGTTCGCCAACTGTGGAGGGCAAGACGGTACAAACCATATCATAGCCGATGCTAATTCAGTGAGTGGGTTCGGATCTAATAATTTTCTAGAGCAAGTCACTTTGATCAGCAATAGTTTAGACCAAGACGCTGCGTGGCCCGATTTAGATCCTGCTGGATTTAACTATAGATTAGCAGGTACACAAAACGTATTACCTGAAAACTCTTTAACCATTGAACCAGGTGTGGCCATTGATTTTATTGGAACAGGAGTAAACCTAGATGTTTTTGGCTCCTTGACAGCTCTTGGTACCTCTAGCGAACATATTTCATTCTACTCTTCTGGAGCAAATGGTGGAGGCTCCATAGGATTTAGAGATGATAGCGTTGGAGATCTACTTTATGGAGACTTTACAGACCTTGGATTCAGTTCATTATCATTTTATGATGCGGGAATTTACCTCTACGAAACAGACGTAACCGCGGACTGGTTGACATTTCAAAACTGCGGTGGGCTAGATGGAACCAGAAGCATTACTGCAGATGCCAATAATGTAGCTGGATTTGGGCCGAATAACTCGGTAGATCAAGTACAATTGATCTCTAATACTCTCGATGCTACCACTACATGGCCTAACCTTGATTCAGAAGGATTTAATTATATACTAGCAGGAGATCAAAGAGTATTTGATGGAAATAACTTAACCATAGCACCAGGAGTGACTATAGATTTACCTAATACGGGAACAGACCTTGAAGTTCTTTCTGGAGGAAATCTAATCATGGAGGGAACCGCATCTGAACACATCAGTTTTTTCTCTTCTGGAGGTAATTTTGGCGGTTCAGTAGCACTCAGAGATGGTGCTGAAGGACAGATTTTATATGTAGATTTTACAGATCTAGGAAGAAGTTCTTTAAGTTTCTTTGATGCTGGTTTATATTTAGATGATGTCAACCTTACTGCTGACTATATGACTTTCGCTAACTGCGGAAGTAACGGAATTACAAGTATAGAAGCCAATGCTGATTTTGTAGACGGTATAGGAATCAATAACTCTGTGGATATGGTTTTACTCCGAGGCGGAACCTTTAGTAGAACAGCCTCATGGCCTTTAATAGACCCAACAACGTTTTATTACCGCTTAGAAGGTGATGTACTAGTGGCACCTGACCATGAACTGACCATAAGCGCAGGAAACCAGATTCAGTTTACGAACACAGGTGCAGACCTTGAAATCCAAGGGGAGTTAAATGCCACTGGAACAAGCACTGCTCCTATCAGAATGTATAGTAATAACGAAAACGGTGGAGGATCATTGGCACTACTTGAATCCAGCACCTCTGTTTTAAACCATATTGAATTTGAGGACTTAGGTAGAAGTTCACTGAGCTTTTATGATGCTGGAATTTATATGTATGATTGTGATTTAACGGCTGATAACTTGTCGTTTACAAACTGTGGTTCAGATAATATTAGAAGCATTGATGCATTGCCCTTTAGTCTTGACCAAATTGGCGCTAATAACTCGCTGGATCAAATTAGACTGAGAGGAGCTACTATGGGTAAAAACTCTGTATGGCCTAAGGTAGATCAGGGTGAGTTTAGCTATTTAATCTCCAGCGATATCACAGTAGCAGAAGGATTCGAGCTAACTATAGAGCCAGGAGTTCAAGTAAATTTTCAGGCTACTGCTCATGATCTTCTTGTTTCTGGTACTCTCAAAGCCATAGGCACGGAAGTGGATAAAATTCGTTTTACAAGTAATTCTGCAGGAAATGGTGGTGGAAGCATTGTATTTGCCGAGCCTAGTGTATCTAACGAACTTAGCTATTGTCTGATAGACTCTTTAGCTAAATCTAGCCTTTCTAACTGGGATGCGGCCATTTATACTAGCACAGGAGATTTAACCATCCAGAAAAGTAGAATAGTAGAAAGCCAAAGAGGAATTAGAGTTCAAAACGGGCAACCTACCATTACCAATAACATTATAAAAGACAACTCCATTTGGGGACTATTTAATAATGCTTCCAATGCAGATGTAACCGCTTGTGACAATTACTGGGGAGATCCCTCAGGACCATTTAATGGCACAAATAATCCTGATGGATTAGGAAATGCTATTTCGGATAACGTCATAGCTGCAGATTGCACCGCAGATGCTCTGGAAATAGTCTGTCCTGAAAACGCTAATGTAGACGTAGGTGAAGATTACTCACCTGAAGCACTCGGCTCAATAGAAGTGTGCATCCAAGACTGTGAAACAATATTCTCTAATGCCTTCACCGATAGTAATCCAGATCCACAATGTACCGAAGATATGACTAGAACATGGACAGTTATAGATAACTGTGGAAACGAGAAGTCTTGCAGCCAAATAATAGCTTTTACAGATGTAATAGCACCTACCATAGAATGTGCTGAAGATTTGGATCTTGGCTGCAATGCCGTCCTTCCAGTAGCTGATTTCGGAGCATTAGTTACTGCAGATAATTGCGAGGTAGCTAACACATCGCTTCTTAGTGAAATAGAAACAGTTAATGGCTGCATTCATAACTACACTAGAACCTATCAGGCAGAAGATTTAGAAGGAAATAGCGCTACTTGTTCCAGAGAAATCTCCATAAAAATTGATTTAGACGATCCTCTTCTATCAGCACTTCCAGAGGATATTACTGTAAATTGCTCAGATTTTCCAGCAGCACCCATAATCACAGCTGAAGATGCTTGCGATGGCGCAGTTTCAGTATTATTTACTGAAGATGCCAGCGAAGACCCTTGTAATATTTCATTAGTCAGAACATGGACCGCTGTAGATGAATGTGGGAATACAGCCACGCATACGCAAGTCATAACTGGTGATAGAGGAGAGCTAATTTTAAGTGGAGTTCCAGCCGATATCACTATAGAATGCACAGAACTGCCGATATTCTTACCTTCCGTTACAGCATCAGATAATTGTGGATCAGTACCAGTGACTTTTGAGCAAACTATTACTGGCTCATTCTGTGATGGTTCACTCATAAGAACATGGACTGCCGAAGACGAATGTGGAAATACGGCTACAGAGACACAAATAATTACTGTGGTGAAAACAGGTTGTACTAACCCTGAAGCATGTAATTATGACTCAGAAGCTAATATTGATGATTCTTCATGTTTGGTTCCTATAGACTGTGAAATCTGTGATGGTTTTGGAGGAATATCAACCGACCTAGAAGTAGGAATGATATGTGATGATGGCACAGGTATGTCAGGACAGGTAGGTATTTTTTCTGCTGAGTGCTCTTGTAACTACTTTTACCTTGGTGACATGAATATGGATAACTCTATAACTGTAGCAGACTTAAGTGGATTTTTAGCAGCATTCGGAAACCCATCTACTAATTATCCTTTGGCAGACATGAACCTAGACGGATTCATTTCTGTGGCAGATTTAAGTTCCTTCTTAGGCATTTATGGGATTTCATACGATTAAACTTATAGGGCATAAATCCTGTAATTTTACGTCTCACTAAAATCTGGGTTAAATGTCACATAAAATCGTGCTTCTAGGAAGCGGAGAACTTGGTAAAGAACTGGTTATAGCGTTGCAACGCTTAGGAGAACACGTAGTAGCC
>JBGCDA010000039.1:0-118777 GCA_045104985.1 Flavobacteriales bacterium
GGAATTTTACACCTCCGCTCATTCCTTCTGCCACACTTCTACTTCTCTTCACCACTGCACCGAAATCATGCTTGGCTTCTTTCACCTCTATACCATAATCTGACGCATGGTTAATGTAATCAAAGACATTAGCACTTTTAAGCAGTGCTTTGGTAGGAATACATCCCCAGTTCAGGCATATTCCACCCAGTGATTCTTTCTCTACCACAGCTACTTTTAATCCTAGCTGAGAAGCTCTAATGGCAGTAACATATCCACCAGGGCCAGTACCTAAAACTATTACATCGTATTTCATGTGCTTCTGTTTTTTTTCGCGTTGCAAAGCTATTTATAAATTTGGTATTTGAGATTTGAATTTTGAGATTCTTTATCCAGAAAAACTATACCTTTTACTTCAGGTCACATAATAATGAAGAAGTAAGTTTAGCAGTATAGAACTCTACAGCCTGTTTGGTGTTTTCTAGAAATTAGACAATTGGAAATTCTCTTAATTTTAACGTTACACCCTACATTTAGTAAGAGATAGGGAACTATTAAAAATAGACTTTTGAAGCTAAATGTCTAGTAATAAATCCCATAAGAAAAGTTTAGTCGAGCTCTATCTGAACATATTTAGATATACTTAAGCCATACCCTTCTAGACCTGCTATTTTTCTGTTTGGGTTATTCGTAAGTAACTTCATTTTAGATACACCTAAGTGTCTTAGTATTTGAGCACCGATACCAAAGTCTTTGCTGTCCATTTTTCTCACAGCCTGATGCTCCGATTTTTCTTCCTTATGCCGCGTTTTGAAGGCTTTAAGTTCATCTACAAGCCCGTTTCCTTTTCTTAGCTTGTTGATATAAACCACAGCCCCTTTTCCTTCTTTTTCTATAGCTTTCATTGCACTATGTAACTGATGGCCTTTCCCGAAATATTCAGATCCAAAAATATCTCCAAGTAAACTTCCAGAATGCACACGAACAAGTACTTCTTCATGTTCTTCCCAAGACCCCTTCACCAGCGCTAAATGTTCAGTGTTACTGGTGGTTTGCCTGAAGGCATAAAGTTTAAAGTCGCCATACATAGTAGGCATAGTAACTTTCATTTCTTCTTGGATAAGACTTTCATTTTTTAGACGGTAGGCTATTAGATCTTCTATAGAAACCACTTTTAAATCAAAACGATCTGCTATCTCAAATAGCTCAGGGAGCCTAGCCATTGAACCATCTTCACTGCATATTTCTACTATAACTCCTGCTGGCTCTAACCCAGCTAATCTAGCAAAATCTATAGCAGCTTCTGTATGGCCTGCTCTTCTTAATACACCTCCCGTTCTAGCTCTTAGAGGAAAAATATGCCCGGGTTTCCCTAAGGTAGCTGGGTTAGTCTCAGGATTTACTAATGCCATAATGGTTTTATGTCTGTCTGCTGCAGAAATGCCAGTGGTAGTTTCAGGAGAAACCAAATCTACAGAAACAGTAAATGGCGTTTCGAAGGCAGCATTAGTATCGTTAACCATGAGGCTTAATCCTAATTCATCACATCTAGCTTCTATAAGTGGTGCACAGATTAATCCTCTTCCATGAGTGGCCATAAAGTTCACTATTTCTGGAGTGGTTTTACTGGCGGCTACTAAAAAATCACCTTCGTTTTCTCTATCCTCGTCATCTACCACTATAATCACCTTTCCGGCTTTTACATCTTCTATAGCATCCTCTATTTTATCTAAAGTTCTAGACATCTCCTGAATTTTCGGCAAATGTACTACAGTTGATAGGTATTGTGTGCATAAAAAGTCACATTCACCCTGTGGTTTTAATTAAATTTGCGCGTTGCAACACGTAATAAAAACACAACCTATGATATTACCCATAGTAGCTTACGGAGACCCAGTTTTAAAGAAAAAAGCTGAAGAGATAGAACAGGATTACCCAGATCTAAAGAAGCTTATCAAAAGCATGTTTAAAACCATGTATAAGGCCAGCGGTGTGGGACTGGCTGCGCCCCAAATCGGTAAGAGTATCCGTTTATTTATAGTAGACGCCAGCCCTTTTGCAGAGGGAGAAGACGGAGATCCTTCATGTGAAGGGTTTATTAGAGTGTTTATAAATCCCATCATATTCGAAGAAAGTGGAGAAGAGTGGGGCATGGAAGAAGGCTGCCTAAGCATTCCTAACGTGAGAGAAGAAGTATTCAGAAAGAAAAACCTTAAGATTGAGTACTATGATGAAAATTGGGACTTATATGAAGAAGAGCTTACAGGTTTTCCTGCCAGGGTGGTGCAGCATGAATATGATCATATAGATGGTATACTATTCACGGATAGAATTAAACCACAGAGAAAAACCCTATTGCAAAGCAAATTAAATGACATAAGCAAAGGTGAATGTGACGTGAAATACAGAATGAAATTCCCTAAACTTCAAAAAGCCAAGTAAATGAGAGTAGTAATTGGTTTAATAGCACTAGTAGTTTTATTCAATGTAGCTTGTTCATCTGAACCGGATGTAAGACACTCTGATTCACCAAAAACAAATGAAGATATAAAGGCAGAACTTCAGCACGATATAGACAGCTTAAGAGAAATTCATAATGAGAAAGGGGCTAAAGACCCATCTGCAGTAAATAAGCTTATAAATGCATACGCACAGTATAGAACTAAATTTAAAGAGGACGAAAAAACACCTATGTATCTGCGAAGTGCAGGTGATTTAGCTATGTCTTTAGGGAACATGAACTTAGCTGCAGATTTATACAAAAATTTTGTGAATACATATAAAACACATTCTTACAGAGATGATGCGCTTTTTATGTTAGGGTACATTTATGACTTAGAACTAAACGAGAAAGAATTCGCTAAACAGACTTACGAGTTATACTTTAAGCTTTATGGAGACAGTATTCATATAGATCAGGTAAAGGCCAGACTCACTGACTTAAATCTTACTGAAGAAGAACTAATAGAAAAATTTAGAAAACAGAATAATATAGAGTAGATTTCGCCAGAAATTAAAGGTGATTCTTTAACTATCAATACTCTACACATATAGAAAACAACATGGGAAAATTATTTAAATCGGGAGTGCTTTTTGGTCAAGATGCTATGGACCTTCTCCAACATGCTAATGATAACAACTACGCTATACCAGCGGTGAATACCATAGGGACTAACTCTGTAAATGCAGTACTAGAAACAGCCAGAGAGGTGAACTCTCCAGTAATAGTTCAGTATTCTAATGGAGGTGCTTCATTCTTTGCTGGAAAAGGGCTTTCTAATGAGGAGCAGAAATCTGCTATTTTAGGTGGCGTATCAGGAGCTTTTCACGTGCACCACATGGCTAAAGCCTATGATGTGCCAGTGATTTTACATACAGACCACTGTGCTAAGAAATTACTTCCATGGATAGACGGTCTTCTAGATCATGGTGAAAAATTCTACAAGCAAAATCAGCGTCCGCTATATACAAGTCATATGATAGACTTAAGTGAGGAACCTATAGAAGAAAACATAGGCACATGTGTAGAATACTTAAAGCGCATGGCCAAGCTAGATATGATTTTAGAAATAGAGTTAGGAGTTACTGGGGGAGAAGAAGACGGAGTAGATAACTCAGATGTAGATAGTTCTAAGCTGTACACTCAGCCAGAAGAAGTAGCTTATGCCTATGAAGAACTGAGCAAGGTAAGTCCTAATTTTACTATAGCTGCAGCTTTCGGGAATGTACATGGAGTTTATAGACCGGGAAATGTAGAGCTCAGACCTGTTATTCTTAAGAATTCTCAAGAGTATGTACAGAAGAAATTCGGAACTAAGGAGAACCCAATAAATTTTGTGTTCCATGGTGGTTCTGGTTCTCCTCAGAATCAAATACGAGAAGCTATAGAGTATGGTGCGGTGAAAATGAATATAGATACAGACATGCAGTGGGCCTTCCTATCTGGTGTAAGAGAATATGTTACAGATAATGGTTCATATTTAATGACCCAAATCGGAAACCCTGATGGGGCAGACAAGCCTAATAAAAAATACTACGACCCTAGAGTTTGGCTAAGAACTGCGGAGAAATCGTTCATAGACCGATTAACACAAGCTTTTGAAGATTTAAACTGCTTAGATAAGAATAAGTAATACATGATTAAGTCTGTAAATCCTACCTCTTTAGCCAGCTGGGCTAAATTGAAAGAGCACGCCCAAAAAATCGGAGGACAGCACATGAAAGACATGTTCAGTTCAGACCCTGAGAGGTTCACAAAGTTTTCTGTTTTAGATGAAGAATTTCTTTTTGACTACTCTAAAAATAGAATGACAGAAGAAACTGTTTCTTTATTAGCGGAACTAGCAGAGGAATGTGAACTAAAGGAGTCTATACAAGCTATGTTCTCTGGCCAGATTATTAATGCTACAGAAGGCAGAGCAGTGCTTCATACTGCACTCAGAAACTTTTCTAATAGGGATGTAGAAGTAGATGGTAAATCTGTAATGCCACTGGTACGTGCAGAACTACAGAAAGTTAAGGATTTTTCAGAACTCATTATTTCAGGTAAGCATAGAGGATTTACAGGAAAGCGTATAGAAAAGGTCATTAATATAGGAATAGGTGGGAGTGACCTAGGGCCAGCCATGGTCTCGGAAGCCTTAAAGCCATTTCAGATAGGACCAGATGTTTCTTACGTGTCTAACGTAGATGGAACCCATCTGGCAGAGGCACTAAAAAATGCTAAGCCAGAGTCTACACTGTTCATCATTGTCTCTAAAACATTTACCACGCAGGAAACCATGACTAATGCACAGAGTGCTAAAGATTGGTTACTAGAAGCGCTAGGTTCGCAGAAGGCTGTAAAACATCATTTCGTGGCGGTGTCTACTAATCAAGAAAAAGTAGAAGAGTTTGGCATAGACGCTAATAACCAATTCTTATTTTGGGACTGGGTGGGAGGCCGTTACTCACTTTGGAGTGCTGTAGGTTTAAGTGTAGCTATTCATTTAGGCTATCCAAATTTTGAAAATCTTTTAAAGGGAGCTCATGCCGCTGATGAGCATTTTAGAACTAGCTCTTTTTCACAGAATATTCCAGTGCTTATGGGGCTTTTAGGAGTCTGGAATTCTAATTTTTTCGAGGCACACAGTCATGCTGTGTTACCTTATGATCAATACCTTCATCGGTTTCCAGCATTTCTGCAGCAGGCAGATATGGAAAGCAGTGGTAAGTCAGTAGACAGAAATGGCGCTAAGGTAAACTATCAGACCGGACCTATCATTTGGGGAGAGCCTGGCACCAATGGCCAGCATGCTTTTTACCAACTGATTCATCAGGGAACGCGCTTAATACCTTGCGATTTTATAGCTACCGTGCACAGCCATAACCCTCTTTCTGATCAGCATGAAAAGCTATTTTCAAATTTTATAGCGCAGTCAGAAGCATTAATGAAAGGAAAAACAGAAGAAGAAGCTAAATCAGAACTCAGAGAAATCATGGCCTCTGAGGAAGCAGATCGTCTCCTGCCGTTTAAGGTGTTTAAGGGAAATTCTCCTACGAATTCTATACTCCTAAATAAGCTTACACCATACACTTTAGGTAAACTCACTGCATTTTATGAGCATAAGATATTTGTGCAGGGGGTTATTTGGAACATATTTAGTTTTGATCAGTATGGAGTGGAACTTGGAAAAGTATTGGCTAAAGATATTCTAAAAGATATCAATGCTGGTCTGGCAGTGAGTTCTCATGACTCTTCCACGAATGGGCTACTGAATCATTTTTTAAAGACGAGATAGGGTATATATAATTCTCGGAATGCCGGTTTTATAGTTCTTATTTAGAATGTGTTATACTATTTTTTTGAGCGTTGCAACGTAAAAACCAATTAACAAAGTGTAGTAATTACACTAATTATTTTTAATTTGCCTTTTTGTAAACAAAGCGAAGCACTCATACTTGGCACATTCCAATATGCTGGTGATTAGCTTTTTTTTTAAACCTAAAGATTCATTTCCAAATCATCAAATTATAGCCATGAGTAATTCAGGAAGCCACAAGCCAAAACTATCCTTCTTTCAAATTTGGAACATGAGTTTTGGGTTTTTAGGGATTCAGTTTGGATTCGCACTACAGGGTGGATTTATGACTAGAATATTTCAGACTCTCGGAGCAGCTAAAGACGAGATTCCTTTACTTTGGATAGCAGCACCACTCACTGGACTTCTTATTCAGCCCATTATTGGCTATATGAGTGACAGAACATGGAGCACCAGATGGGGCAGAAGAAGACCTTACTTTTTAATAGGAGCAGTGTTGAGTTCATTAGCACTGTTTATAGTTCCACATTCGCCAGCGCTTTGGGTGGCTGCTGGGTTATTATGGGTATTAGATGCGTCTATTAATATTTCTATGGAGCCATTTAGAGCATTGGTGGCAGATAAATTGCCAGAATCTCAAAGGTCTAATGGGTTTGTGGTTCAGACTCTTATTATAGGAATAGGTACATTCATAGCTAGTAATTTACCATGGGCCATGTCTAAGTTAGGATTCAGTGATTCGGCACCTGATGGAGTGGTTCCTCCTTCTGTTAAAATAGCGTTTGCAGTAGGAGCTATGGTGTTTCTACTTAGTATTCTTTACACAGTGTTTACTACCTCAGAGTATCCGCCTGAAGACATGGAGGAGTTCGAAAAGGAAAAAGCTAGAAAGAATAGGTTTATTCCAGATATTTTAGAGAATATTGGAAATATGCCCACTACCATGAAAAAGCTAGGAGTGATTCAGTTTTTCAGTTGGTTTGCTTTTTTTACTATGTGGAGCTTGGCCAATCCAGCTTTAACAGAACATGTCTTTAAAACACCAGAACCTTCAGATGGATTATATGCACAGCATTTACTCACTGAAAATGCCGAAGAAAATGACGTAGAAATCTTTAAGGCCTATGTTCTAGAAAATCCAGATGTCTTTAAGAATGCATTAAATGACACCATAGTAAGTGATATGCTCAGAAAAGAGCCGCTAATTAAGAAATATGAAGAACTAGATTCTCTGGGTAGAGAGCAACTTTTAGAAAGTTTAACTCCCGCTCTAGATCCCAAAAGAGCATGGAAAGTGGTAAACAATAGTAAGTTCCAAAAAAGCTCTAACTCAGTAGGATCATACATGGGGATTTACGGCTTGTCTTCCATGGCATTTGCTCTATTACTTACGTTTTATACTTACAAGTATAGAATAAACAGAAAGTACATTCACATGGGATCACTCATAACTGGAGGAATAGGTTTTTTAATGATGTACTTCATTACTGAGCCTTCTCAGTTGGCTATTTCATTTATACTTATTGGCCTAGCATGGGGAAGCATACTTTCTATGCCTTATGCCATGCTGAGTAGCAGCGTAGACCCAAAGAAGATGGGAGTAATTATGGGCATCTTTAACATGTTTATAGTTTTACCTCAAATTATAGCAGCCTTAGGCGGTATAAATTTCTTGAGCGGTCTTTTAGGTGAGGAGTCTATTAATGCCATGCTTGTGGCAGGAGGGTCACTGATTATAGCTGGTCTTTGTAATTTGTTAATTACTAATAAGGCGGCCATCAGTTATCAGGAGGAGTAATCTTTTACTATATTATTCTTAACACGCCATAGTTGGAAGACTTTTGTTAAATATTAGTCTTGCTGAACTTTTCATCTTAATTTTCGACTTAATATTAAAAACCAATTGAAATGAAAAAAATTTACATGTTTTGCGCAGCTGCATTAGCTGCTGGTTCTATGATAGGACAAAATGCTTCACCTAACTTTGAGTCTTTCGAGTTACCTACATTACCGGAATGCTGGAGTACTTTAGATGCTGATGGTGATGGAAATAATTGGAGTAACTTTTATCAAATAGATGATGGAGCTGGTGGTGTAATCCCAGGAAATTCAGGAGTAGGAGCCATGAGTTCAGATTCATTTATTAACGGAGTAGGAGCTTTAACTCCTGATAATTATTTAATTCTTCCTCAGTTAGAGGTTCAGGAAGGTGAGTACTTAGAGTGGAAAGCAGCTGGTTTAGATGCAGCATATTCTGCAGAAAAGTACGCTATCGTGGTTTCTACTACTGGAACTGCTGCTGCTGACTTTACTGATAATATCTTCGAAGAAACACTTTCTAGTGCCAATTATGAGTCTGCATTCGTAAGTTTAAATGATTACGTAGGTCAGCAGATTTATGTGGCATTCAGACATTATGATGTTACTGATCAGTTCGTATTAAGAATAGATGACGTAAGATATCCTACTACTGTAGCTGACTGTGCTATTGTAGTTGGTATAGAAGAGGAATCTGTATCTAATGACTTTAAAGTATTTCCTAACCCATCTACAGGTTTAGTGAATATTCAACTAGGAAATACGCAAGACCAACTAGTAGAGGTGTTTAACCTTTCTGGTCAGAAAGTATTCTCTAATAATTTCCAAGCTAATTCAGGAATTATTTCTTTAGATTTATCTGACTTATCTAAAGGTATTTATACGGTAAATCTTACTTCAGAAGGAGCTGTAGCTACTGAGAAGTTAGTGATCAAGTAATAAGAACTCTAATTATACTAAAAGCGCTGAGGATTTCCTTAGCGCTTTTTTATGTCTTTGAAATTTTAAGAGTTTAGTAGCCTACTTTAGCCCTAACTCTGACTATAACTTCACGGGCTACTTTTCTAGCCTTCTCTGCTCCAGCCGCTAAAATCTCATCTAGTTCTTGCTTATTATTCATGTAATGGTCGAACTTTTCTCGTTCTTCTTTAAACGTGGTGAGTAGAGCATTTAAGAGGTCTAGTTTACAGTGGCCCCATCCGTAACCACCTGCTTTTAGTTTTTCTGCCATTTGATTCACTTGTTCTTCTGAGGCTACTAGTTTATATAGCTGATACACAGATGCACCTTCAGGGTCTTTAGGATCTTCTAATGGAGTGTCGTCTGTAACTATATCTTTGTTTAAAGCTTTTTTAAGTTGCTTTTCAGGCATGAAAATGTCTATGAAATTATTCTTAGACTTGCTCATTTTCTGACCATCAGTTCCTGAAATGAGCATGGTATTTTCATTAGTCCTAGCCTCAGGCATCACGAAGGTTTCTCCCATAAGGTGATTAAATCTACTGGCCACATCTCTAGTAATTTCTAAGTGCTGAAGTTGATCTTTACCTACAGGCACATACTCTGCATCATAAAGCAGAATGTCTGCTGCCATGAGCATGGGGTAATTAAAGAGTCCTGCATTTACATCTTTTAAAGAATCAGCTTTATCCTTAAACGAGTGCGCTAAAGTCAATCTCTGAAACGGGAAATAGCAGCTCAGGTACCAAGTCAGCTCTGCGGTTTCAGGCACATCACTCTGGCGGTAAAACGTGGTGTTATTAGGGTCTAATCCACAGGCTAACCACGCAGCAGCCGTGCTGTATGTGTTGTGCCTTAATAACTCACCATCTTTTATTTGAGTTAGCGAATGCATGTCTGCTATGAACAGAAAAGCATCGTTATTTGGATCAGAGGCCATCTTTATGGCTGGCTTTATAGCTCCTAATATGTTACCTAAATGAGGAACTCCAGTACTCTGAACTCCAGTTAAAATTCTTGACATGTATGAATCTTTTTATTGCAACGCAAAAGTAAGCCCTACTCATCAGAACTTTAGACCAAATTCTAGACTTAAACTTCTACATTTGTTCCATGATTTTATATAATGTAACCTGTAGTGTAGATGTAGATGTGCATGAAGAATGGTATGACTGGATGCGAAATGTACATATACCTGAAATTATGAATACAGGGCTATTTCTAGAAACTAGAATCTGCCGCATTAAGGCTGAGGAAGAAGGAGGAATCTCTTTTGCGGTGCAATATTTATCTGCTTCAGAAGAAAAGTATGAAGAGTATAAAAAAAACCACGCACCCAGATTACAGCAGTCGCATGCTAGTAAGTATGGGCAGAAGGTGGCGGCATTTAGAACTGTCTTAGATGTGCTTTATCAGGCCAGAGAAACGGATTATTCTCAAACTCAAAACCAGAATTAGTGAGCGTTCGCCCAAAAAAGGCTTTAGGTCAGCATTTCTTAAAAGATGACCAGATTAGCCAGAACATAGCCAATGCCATGCTGTTTAAAGATGGTGTGAGAAACGTCATAGAAGTAGGCCCTGGCACAGGAGCACTAACTAAATTTCTGATTCAGAAAGACGCTAATTTAAAGGTAGTAGAGGTAGACAGAGAGTCTGTAGATTACTTAAACGTTCATTACCATGCACTGCACGGTAAAATCATCGAGCAGAGCTTTTTAAAGCTCAAGTTAGATGAGGTGTTTGGAGATAAACTCATAGTGATAGGAAACTTCCCTTATAATATTAGTTCACAGATTTTATTTCACGCACTAGACCATAAAGAGCATGTAACCGAAGTAATAGGCATGTTTCAGAAAGAGGTGGCTGAGCGCATAGCCATAGGCCCTGGTTCTAAAGCGTATGGAATTTTAAGTGTGCTACTTCAGGCTTATTACGATATAGAATACCTATTCACCGTAGATGAAGATGCGTTTAACCCACCGCCTAAAGTAAAAAGTGGGGTGATAAGACTGGTTAGAAATGATGTGCAAAGTTTAGACTGTGACGAGAAGCGGTTCAAGCAAGTAATAAAGTTAGGCTTTAACCAGCGCAGAAAAACCCTCAGAAATTCCCTGAAAAGTATCTTAGGAGATAAGGTATTACCAGAAAAATTTCAGTCCGAGCGGCCAGAGCAGCTCTCTGTTCAAGATTTCGTAGAGCTTACTAATTTCATTTATCCAAGGGAAGACTCTTAAGACATAAGACTTTAGATTTAAGACGTAAGACTCAATACCATGCCTATCAGCAGGCAGGCTCTAAACTCATGATGTAAGATGTTTTTTCTGGACTTAGTTTTTCAGTCGAAGTATGGGAGATCAAAAAGGATATACAGAGAATCAAGCGCTAGAATCAGACCATAGAATTTCGCACTTTTTGTGGAAGGTTTTCCGGCCTGATTTCTTAGAAACTTGTTAGTCAATGAATGTGAGGACGACATTTGAAATTATTATGTGTTCACTCAAAAATATGAAGCGTTAAGCGGATGAAATGTCTGAGCTCAGCTGTCGATTTTTTCATAGAAAAAATCGTTAACAGCGTTTGCGAGTTTTTTATCCGTAGCGAAGTGTTTTTGTTTAGTGAACTAATAATGAATTCACAAGTCTTGATTTTTGTATACTTTTCATCAAGGAAAAGTATATTGAAAGCACTTTATGAGCATCTCTAGAAAGTTGAATTGGAGGCATTCAACATATGTTAATCTATCTAGTACTTAGTTAAGAATTGGTTGACACAAAAAAACCACTCTTTTTTAAAAGAGTGGTTTCCATTATAATTCTTGAGTTCAGCCTAGCAAAACTCGTCATAAGCCATCTTCAGGTTATCTGCTATCATATCTGCAGTTCTTCCTTCTATATGGTGACGCTCTATCATGTGCATTAACTTGCCATCTTTAAATAAAGCTATACACGGAGAGCTCGGAGGGTATGGTAAAGTGTACTGTCTCACTCTATCTACAGCATCTTTATCTACTCCAGCAAAAGCCGTAGTTAAATGACTCGGAAGCTTGCTGTGATCTAAGCTTTTAGTTACAGCTGGCCTCATAGAACCTGCGGCACATCCACATACTGAATTTAGCACTACCAGTGTGCTTCCATCTTTTTTTATAGCGTTATCTACATCATCTGCAGAAAGTAATTCTTGAAATCCTTTCTGAACTAGTTCTCCCTTCATAGGAGCTACCATTTCTGCTGGGTACATTTTTCTTTGTTTTTAAGATTCAGCTCAGCGGCATTAGTTAAGACTATAACTCGGTCTTTTTTCCGCGTTGCAATGGGTACAAAATTACTCCAAATTCCCCATTCCAATTCTATAAAAAGGTTAACAGTCTGTGCATTCTTGTTCTTCTAATATTTAACTCATCTTTCTAAGCATCTAACAGATCTAAACAATTGTAAGCATGCGTCTAACTTGCGTAGCACATTGATGTTGTCACATTAGTGTTTCATTTTTAAATTGCGCATATTTGTTTCATAGTTAGATAATTACTATTTTTCAGCATAATCAAACCCTTAACCCTATCATGAAAACACCTTTCAAACACCTTTCAAACACCTTTCAAACGCCTCTCAAACGCCTCTAAGCTAGCCGCTATGTGTTTACTTGTATTCCTTTCTAATAATTTATATGCTCAATTCACCTCCCAAGCCTTCTTTGAAGGTTATGGCACTAGAGGTCTCCAAGAAATGTTTTACAAAAGCTCGGTCATCCAAAGTAGTAATGGCTACACCTATATGTGTGGAGCTAGCATAAACACAAGTGGTGACTACGACATGCTGCTTACCAAATTTGATTCGCAGCAACAGGAAGTGTGGTCTGTAACCTATGCTGGCTTAACCGGTGGAGATGATTACGCAGCAGATTTGATAGAAGATGCCAATGGAAATATATTCATAACAGGAGCTGAATACATCAGTGCCACTAATTATGATGCTGTTACTATAAAGTACAATAGCCAAGGAGTGCAGCAATGGGTCAAGACCTATGACGGAGTTGGCTTATATGATGGCGGAGTTTCTCTAGCTTTAGATGCTGTGGACAATGTGTATATATGCGGAGGTTCTTATGAGGGAGCTAACCTGAGCGATTTTTTAGTAGTGAAATACACTAATGGTGGCGCACAGCAGTGGGCTAACACTTGGAACGGCACTAATAATTTACAAGATGTAGCTGCTAGAATAGAAATAAGAGGAGCCTATCTTTCTGCTGTAGGAGGAACTCAAACCACTCAGAATAAGTGGAAAATGGCAACTTTAAAGATGAGCATCAGTTCTGGACAGATAGCAGCCACCACTATTTCTGGCGGAGATGCCTCAGGCATAGATAAGGTGGCAGATTTAGCCATTGATGATTTAGACAATACGTATATAGTAGGAGCAGTAAAAAATAATGGCTCTGCTTATGATATCAGAGTCATAAAACTAGACTCAGATCTGAGTATAGTCTGGCAGCAAGATTATGATGGAGGATCTAATGAAGATGATGAAGGTTTGAGCTTAGAACTTACTTCTACTAATGACGTCATTATTTGCGGGTTTACCACTCAAACAGGAGAAGGAAAAAACTTTGTTACTCAAAAATATGCCAACGCCAATGGCGCACTCCTGTGGACTAGCACTTACGATAATCAAAATGGAGATGATGAAGCCGTAACCGTAAAAGTGACGGATAATGATGACGTCATTGTGTTTGGTTCTACCTATCAGGATGGGAACTTGGATTTTGCGTTGCAAAGCTTAAGAGGAATTAACGGAAACACTAAATGGGAAACCACATGGAATGGAGGTAACAATGCTGATGATGTTCCTTCGGAAATAGCTATAGATGGAGATGATATTTACGCTGCTGGTCAAAGTTATGATGGTGATGGATTGTACCAATATGTCATTACCAAATGGAATATGAAGGAATATGCAGCCACCAAGCCAGATGGCAGAAAAACACCTAATGGTTTTATTGAAAACAGAGGCCAACTCCAAAATAACGATGGCACCACTAATAATGATATAGATTATTACATTCCCAGCCAGTGGCCAGGCACTTATGTGAGTGATGATAAAGTATCTTACGTATGGTCTAAAAGAGACACTATAGGCCCAGATACCACTACTTACCATAGAATAGATATGGCGTTTAAGAAAGGAAACTCTTCTGCCAAGGTTTATCCTACAGAGAAATTAGATCATTATACCAACATTTATTTGGGCTATCTGCCTAATAAACTAGAGAGAACCGCCCACTACTCCAGTGTTACTAAAATAGAAGCGTATACCAATACTGATATTATTTACACCAGCCACTCCCAAGGCTACAGACACCACATAGTAGCCAAGCAGGGCGCACCTACGGCAGATTTTGAAATGGAGTATGATGGGTATGATTCCATGACTATAGATGCCAATGGTAATTTGGTATTTGGAACCACCTTTGGAGACCATGTGCAGTCCAAAGCCAAAGTGTACAACATGAATCCTTCTACAGGAGAACTATACGAGTTAAGCTGGCAGCCGGATTATGTCATTACAGGAAATAAAGTGAGCTTTAGTTTTCCACAGACTTGGACAGGAACTTTAGTTATAGAGATAGAGAAAGAACAAGCTATGGCCGCTGGTGGCGGAGGATTAGCCGACCCAGGGAATATAGATTGGAGTACTTATTATGGAAAATTAGGTAATGAAAGGATCATGGCTTCAGATGCGGCTCTTAACTTCTACTACACTGCAGGAAATGCTGATGTAGAGTTATTTCCGATAAATGATGGTTTTGAGGCTGTTTCATGCGAAAATTGTGGTTTATATGACCTTGCAACTTTGCAGTGCTTTACTATTTCAGATTGTAATAACAGGTATTCCATTTTATTTGGAGGAAATTGGAGAGATTCTTTTGGTTCTATTGTAGCTCGGGAAAATGGGGAAATATTTGTTTCTGGCTTTGGCTCTACAAATCTGCAAAATCAGGCTGAGCTTTATACTGAGGAATTTGTGGGGCGTTATAATGAGGATAGTATGCCCGATCCTAGTCAAGCTTTTTATACCTATTTAACTAGCTTTATTGGGCCTACAGGTTTTATACAATGGAGTACATACATTACCTCTACTGATGTTTATAATCCCAATCCTAGTTTACCTCTTGCGTTTAATTCGGATGATGAGTTGTATTTTTGTGGGTTTGGTTTAAACAATTCAGGGCCAATAGGATTAGGCGGTGGATTTCAATGGACTGCAAACAGTCCCTCTTTAAACGGTTTTGTAATAAGATTTGATTCTAACTATCAACCTTTATGGTCTACAGAATTTGGACGTTCGCTTAGAGTGAATGATGCTGTAGTAACTGATGACAAGGATATTGTAATTACTGGCTATATGAATAGTGATGCGTTGCCAGATTTTGACGAATTCAGTACTGATGGACAAGAAACTTTTCCATACGGGGGTGGTGATGATGGTTATTTAATAGTGTTTGATGCGAATAATGCTTTGGATTGGTTCACCTGGCTAGGCGGTAGTGGAGGCGATAGAATAAATTGTGTTGAAACTTATAATAATTCTATTTTCTTAGGCGGAAGCACAAGCAGTTCTAATTTTCCTTTTGAACAGACAGCTACCCCCGGTCAATATTTTGAATCGAACTCACCATCTAATGACGCTTTTTTTACTCAATTTGATGAGGATCAAATGGTCTGGTCAACATTATTAACCAATGAAGGTAATAGCAGTATAAATGATATCAAAGCTACTTCTGTTAACGAGTTATACTTAGCAGGCACTATCACTTCATCCTTTATGCCCACTTTTAATTTACCGAACGCTTACAATGAGGATTTGCTTAATTCTGGATTACCTTCATCATCTTCAGATGCGTTTTTGTGGAGGTTTAATGATAAGGTTCCTGAATGGAATACTTTTATAGGAGGGAACAATTGGGAAGGAGGGACTACTTTGACATTGGTGAATGATCAGTATGTTTATCTAGCTGCATCCTCAGGTTCTGACTTACTATTCCCTTGGTGGGAGTATAATGAGAACAGTGTTGATGATTATTTTGATGATGAATTAGATACTGAAATCTCTAATTCAGACATGTACATTACACGTTTTAATTTAGATCTTATAGATTTATCAATCGATTGGTTTGATCTAACTAAAAACCATAATTTGCACATTTTCCCTAATCCAGCACTTGACTACATCTATATTTCTATTCCAGAAAATGAACTAATAAAAGAAGTTTGTATCTATAATGCAGAAGGAAAATTAGTCTTACTTAAAACGAATTTGTTTAGTAATGATAATATAGAGGTGAATACGAGTGTTCTCAAAAATGGAGTTTACTCTATTGTGACAGAATCAGATGATAATACCTATTTCGGAAAGATTGTAAAATTGAATTAATGAAGTTTTTATTTCTTATTAGTTTCTCGTTTTCTTTTTTTTATGCTTGTGGTCAGGACTGGGAAATTATTTCAGACGAGTTTAGTGGGCCTATTAAAGAAATGTACCATGACCCAATCTCAGATTTGTTTTTCATAGGAGGACAATTTGGTTTCTTAGGAGAAGACCAAATTGGAGGCATATGCGCTTACAATGGGGATTCTATTATCTCATTTGGTTGCGCTTATGATTGTTATTCGCCTTACAGTAATTTAGTTAATGGTGCTCTAAGCATTTTAAGTTTTAATGATACGTTGTACTTAAATGGAATAGCAACTAATGGCGCATCAGTAGATTCTCTGTTTAATTTCGTTCAAAATTCACAAGGAGTTTTAAGTTATACTGATGGTGAGTTTTCTGCCTTAAATGTTCCATTTCAGAATGATGATTATATAGTAAATACAATGCGACTTTTTAAAGTAGATGATAGTTTATACGTCACTGCTGATCATTTGGGAAATGTTGCAGGTTACAGTGGATATGGAGCGGCTAAGTATAATGGTGCAGAATGGTCACCGTTTTTTATACCAAGCTGTTACGATTTTATTGGAGTCAGTGGCTTAGTCAAGTACAATAGTGAGTTATATATTTCTGGGCAGTTTCAGAGTTGTGATGGAGTAATCGCGGATGATATTATGAAATGGAACGGGGAAGAATGGGAACTGGTCGGTTCACCAATTGTCTCAAGTGTTTCAGGGGCTGTTAAAAAAATGGCTGTTTTTCAAAATGAACTCTATGTCTGTGGAATATTTTTTAGAGATTCTGGCAATGCTGGAGAATGCATTATGAAATGGAATGGTGAAGTGTGGAGTGATTTAGGTAGTGGTTTGTCAGCGAATGGTCTAAATACGGTGGAAGATATGGTTATATTAAATGACGAACTCTATATATCAGGTAGATTCACAGAAGTTGGAGGAATGGCCGCAAATAACTTAGCCAAGTGGGATGGAAACCAATGGTGCGTATTAAATAATGATTTTTCTGCTTTTTATTTAAGAGCTTTAGGAGTCTATCAGGGTGAACTCTATGTTTCCGTGCCGACTCAACAGTATTCCAATCGCCTCTGGAAATGGACAGGCACCGCCACCAACTGCAGTGAAGAATTTAATAGCATAAATGAGCAAAATAAACCATCAAGTCTCACCCTCTACCCAAACCCAGCATCAGACTTACTCACCATTACCCTGCCCAAACAGCTCCACGGCTCAGGCACCATCTCCATTACAGACGGTTTAGGCAGAACAGTAGAAGAGTTCAATCAAGAAATAGAGGCTGGCAGTCAAATGACCATTGCCACGCTGAATCTACCCAAAGGTTTATACACGTTAAAATTCAGGCATGAAGAAGGAGTTTATGCTGCTCGGTTTGTGAAGGAATAATGAGTTAGTCAAAGTCATTGACCAGTTTTGTTTTTGTTTTTGTACCTGCTTCGAGGTTACTTCTTAATAAAATAACAGGTCTTTTTATCCCTGTTTTCATGGTCTAGTTTAGCTTTGCAACGCGACAAAAAAATCTAAGAATATGACCAAGCAACTTATAGAATGCGTACCTAATATCTCTGAAGGTAGAAACCCTCAAGTAATTAAAGAAATTACCAGTGTAGTAGAAACTGTGCCGGGTGTAAAGCTTCTAGATGTAGATCCTGGAAGTACTACTAATAGAACTGTAATCACATTCGTAGGTGAGCCTGAGCCAGTTATAGAGGCAGCTTTCTTACTCATAAAAAGAGCTTCAGAGCTTATAGATATGAGAGGCCATAAGGGTGAACACCCTAGAATGGGCGCTACAGATGTGTGTCCGCTGGTGCCTGTGGCCAACATTTCCTTAGAAGAGGTTATTCCTTACGCCCACAAGTTAGGAAAACGGTTAGGTGAGGAGTTAGGCATTCCAGGTTATTTCTATGAAGAAGCAGCCAGTTCTGAGAAAAGAAGAAATTTGGCTTACTGCAGAAAGGGGCAGTATGAAGGACTAGGTAAACTATCGGAAGCAGAATGGAAACCAGATTTCGGCCCTGCAGAGTTTAATGAATCGGCTAAAAGAACTGGAGCTACCGCTGTGGGAGTAAGAGATTTCTTAGTGGCTTATAACGTAAACTTAAATACCACTTCTACCAGAAGGGCTAATGCCATAGCCTTCGATATTAGAGAGGCAGGAAGAATAATGCGAGAAGATGGCATGCCAGGTGGCGCCATACTTAAAGATGAGAATGGTGAGCCTCTGCGCCAGCCAGGCACATTAAAATCGGTGAAAGGAATAGGCTGGTACATAGCAGAATATGGCGTGGCTCAGCTATCTTTAAACCTCACGGATATTAAAATATGCTCGGTGCACAGAGCGTTTGATGAAGCCACAGAAAAGGCCAGAGAAAGAGGCGTGAGAGTAACAGGAAGCGAGATAGTAGGCCTCATCCCGAAAAAAGTTCTGATAGATGCTGCGCACCATTACCTCACTATACAGCAGCGGTCTCACGGGATTTCTGAAGCTGAGAAAATCAAGATAGCGGTAAAGTCTTTAGGGCTCGATGACCTCACACCGTTTAATCCTGAAGAGAAGATCATAGAGTACATGATAGAAGACTTAGCCAGCGAAAAGCCGCTGGTTAATATGACATTAGAAGCCTTTGCCGATGAAACAGCTTCCGAGTCTCCAGCACCTGGAGGTGGATCTATTTCTGCTTATGTAGGTGCGCTGGGTGTTTCTTTGGGTACTATGGTGGCCAACTTAAGTGCTCATAAAAGAGGGTGGGATCACCGCTGGGAGGAGTTTAGCTTTTGGGCTGTGAAAGGCATGGAGATTCAGGAACAGTTAGTAGCCCTCGTAGATGAAGACACCAATGCGTTTAATAAAATCATGAACGCCTTCGGGATGCCTAAAGGAACTGAAGAGGAAGTGTTACTTAGGAAAGCAGGCATTCAGTCGGCTACCAAGTATGCCATAGAAATTCCTTTAAAAGTAGCTCAGCTGTGCTTAAAGTCTATGGATGTAATGGAAGCCATGGCAGAATTCGGTAATCCTAACTCGGTAACAGATGCAGGAGTAGGAGCCATGTGCGCCAGAACGGGAGTTCTAGGGGCCATAATGAATGTAAAAATTAACGCTGGAGATTTAGAAGACAAAGCTTATGTAACTAAGGTCTTAGCTGAGTGTAAAGAAATGGAAGATAGGGCTATGGAGGTGGAAACTAAAGTGAGAAGTTTGGTAGAGAAAAAGATAAAACTATAGTGGCGTTCAAGCCTCTAAACATAAGTGCTGAGCGGTTAAAGTTTAAGTACTAACCCACCCGATATTCTACTGGTTTTAAAAGCATTTCTTCCATTAAGCGTATGTCCAAAGCCTAAGAAAAGGCCTAATTTTTCTTTAGTCTGGTGATAAATGACACCACCTATGCGCTGATAAGAAACACCTAGCTGCCTGAAATTATCAGCAGCTAATTCCCCAACTCCTAGATAGTCTTTACCACCATCTGCCGCTTGCTCCTCTAACCATACATCGGTATACCATTTGTTCTTGTAATAGCCTAGTTTTAAGGAGTAAACTAAGCTGCTTGGGGTAGGGTCTTGAACTAGATTTTGACCGATTCTTCCATTAATGAACCACCTATTTCTATAAGTAATCTGGGTTAAGGCTCTAAAGTGGATAGCTCTAGTTTGCTGCCCTACAGCAGTGCCAGATTCAGTATTATAATCAGAAAGTGGGTGAGTGCCTCCTGCTCCTAATACACCATTTACAATCCAATCGTTTCCTAGTTTAAACTGTTTGCCTGTTTTTAAATATACAGAACCATCCTGAGGTGTTAAATTAACCACAGGAAGGTTAGCAGCTACACCTAACCATTTGTTAAACTGGTGCTTGTAATACACCGAGAACGTGGTGGCGTTAAAGCCAAAATCTAGATCTCCAGTGCCTAAAAAATAAGTGTCGGCAGTTTCGCCTGAAAAGGATAGTGCGAGGCTTTTAGATTTAGGTGCATCTATAAATCCATCTAAAACACCTTGTGCTGAAGCATAAAAAGAAAGACTGAAAAGAGCAGCAGAGAAAAAATATTTCATGGGTCAAATACAATTTCGAAGGCTACTGCCCTAAAACTAAAACTTGGACCAGAGAGTTTTCACCAAACTTGTCGCTCAGATACCTTTTTACTCGAATATTGCGTATAGTATATAGAGAATTGGATAAAAATGCCAAAATAACGTTTCGTCAAAGATTGCAACGCATCTTTTACTTCTTTCCTGTGCAATTATTAATGCTACAGTTAAAGAGAAACTATCTGTTACTGAGTTTCTGGCTTCTTTTATTTGCCTTTGTGCTAGATGTTATAGGCTCTAAGTATGGTATTTCTCATTTGTTTCTCTATCCTGAATACAGGTCTATAAACGGGCCTATAGCTTATGGTATTTTAGGCTTCAGCATAGGTGGGTTTATAGTGAGTTATAACTTGTATACCTACATTATTCACGGCCATAGATTCCCATTCATAGCCACTTTAGAGAAACCACTCTTTAAATTTTCTATCAATAATTTTATATTACCACTCGGTTTCATATTCACTTATATGGTGCAAAGTTACCAATTCCAAACCGCTAGAGAGCTCTTATCCAGCAATGAAGCTATACTTAATCTTTCCATGTTTGTAGTAGGTATTTTAGGAATGGCGTTGCTCTCATTTAGCTATTTTACATTAACTAATAGAAACGTCCAATATTATGCCACAGATAAAGCTAAACCTGAAGAAAGTTCGGAGGAGAAAGAAGAAGCATTTGCCTCTTCAGCGTTGCAAAAATCGCGCAGCTGGGAAGACTTAGAGAAGCGCACAGATGACTGGAGGGTAGATACTTACATGTATAATTTTTTCAAAATAAAATTGGCCAGATCCAGTAAACATTACGCCAGAGATGTGTTGGAAAAAGTATTCACTCAGCATCATATTAATGCCTCACTTTTTGAATTGATCATTATAATCTCATTCATAGTTATAGGACTATTTAGGGAGTATCCAGCTTTTGAAATTCCTGCTGCGGCCTCTGCTATACTTTATTTCACAGTACTTATAATGCTAGTGAGCGCCATTTATAGTTGGATAAAAGGGTGGACTGCAGCAGTGCTTTTGGCTTTAGTACTCACCATTAATTTCAGTCCTAGGCTTACCGAATGGTTTAATTTAGAAACTAGGATTTATGGAGTAGACTACTCTTTGGAAAAACCCGACTATTCTACAGCTGCTATAAACCAAAGTGTTTCTAACGAAGATAAAATAGAGAGCAGAATAGCTCAGGAAAGCGTATTGGACAAGTGGAAAAGTAAAGTAACCACTAAACCAGGTGAAAAGCCCAAGCTGGTAATCATGTCGGTAAGTGGCGGAGGACTGAGGTCTGCCCTCTGGACCATGAGGAGTGTGCTTAATGCAGATAGTCTTTCTAGCGGTGAACTGTTAGATCAAACCCACTTGATTACAGGAAGCAGTGGTGGAATGTATGGTGCCAGTTATCTGAGAGAAATTTATTTACGCAGCCAATCCGATTCTATAAAAAGATATACCGATGCTCATTTTGAAGACATTTCTAAAGATGTACTGAACCCAATAATTTTGGCCATGGCCACACATGATTTGGCATTGCGCTACAGAAAAGAAGAAGTAGATGGAGATGCCTACTTGTATGATAGAGCCATGAGTTTCGAGAAAAAATTGCACCGCAATACACATTACAGAATGGATAAGACACTTGGAGATTATCTGCTTCCAGAAATGAATTCGGAGATACCTACCTTGCTGTTCTCGCCAACCATTACTCTAGACGGAAGACGTCTAATAATGTCTTCTCAGAAGATGTCATTCCTGTGCTCAGCAGAAGGTACAGATTTGGTGGAAAATGTGTCTTACATGGACATGTTCGAAAACCAAAATCCTGAAGCCGCACGTTTTTCTTCGGTTATTCGTATGAATGCTACGTTTCCTTATGTGCTGCCTGCTACCACACTTCCTACCTCTGTTCCCATTAAAGTGGCAGATGCTGGTCTAAGAGATAATTTTGGGTTAAGGTTAACCCTAAGGTATCTAGATGAATTAGAGGATTGGATAGAAAATAACACTAGCGGAGTCATTATACTAGAAGTTAGAGATACAGAAAAGAATGCAGAAAAAACAGCACCGAAAAAGCAACTCATAAACGAGGTGACAGCACCTTTAGGAGGCGTTTATAAAAATGTAATTCGAATTCAAGACTATGATAATGACTTACAGTTTAACCTATTGGCAGATAGTTATGGGGTGCCTTTGTACAGAATACCTTTTGAATTAGAGCAGAGAGCAGATGATAAAGTGTCTCTGAGTTGGCACCTGACTAAAGACGAGAAAGAGTTCATTCTAGATGGCATAAACAGTTCTGATTACCAAAAATCGTTAGACGAGTTATTGAGACTTTTAAATGAGTAAATTAGTGGTTAAAATCTCTTCAAAATTATTTCAGCGAGAAGTTAAATGAGTTCTGATACACCCAAAAAACCTACAGATCAAAGTTCTGAAGAAGAAAAGAAAGCAGCAGAAAAAGCGGCTAAGGAATTAGAATTGGCTAAGGCTAAACAAGAAGAGGAGAAAAAGAAGCTTGACTATAACTTTCAGAGCTTTTTAGGATCCTTAAAAAAGTACATCAAGTCTTTAACCAGTTTAAAAGAAGGCATAGACCACGAAGGCACTGCTAATGGAATTAGACAAGATGTAGAATTCAGAGGCCATGCCGCTTGGATTCTGGTGTGTTCTATTTTAATAGCCTGTCTTGGGCTCAATACAAATAGCCCTGCTGTCGTAATTGGAGCTATGCTTATTTCACCGCTAATGGGTCCCATATTGGGAGTAGGATTCGCGGCAGGAACTAATGATGGAGAACTACTCATCAAGTCGCTAAAGAACTTTGGAACCACCATTTTCATCAGCTTACTCATAAGCACGCTTTACTTTTACATTACCCCTTTAAAAGACATTAATGATGAGTTGGTAACCAGAACTAGTGCCACCATATATGCCATAGCAGTAGCTTTTACTGGTGGTGCTGCAGGAATTATAGCTGGGAGTAGATCTTTAAAAAGTAATGTGGTTCCAGGTGTGGCTATAGCCACGGCCTTAATGCCACCATTGTGTACAGCAGGTTATGGTTTAGCGCTAGGAAACTGGGGTTATTTTATAGGAGCTTTCTACTTGTTTTTTATCAATTCCGTGTTTATAGCATTGCCTACTTATTTGTATATAAGATACTTGAGATTCCCTGTTCAGCAGTTTGTAGATCCTAAGAGAGAGCGTAAAATCAAAAATTATATTTTCGTTTTTCTAGTTCTAGTTATGGTACCTAGTGTTTACACGTTCTACAACGTCATTCAGCAGTCTATAGCAGAGAGAAACATTACAGATTATATGAAGTATGTGGAAGCTGAGACCGCTAGGCATGGAGCGTATGTCTTGTCTCCTTCTCATTTTAACGATGGAGATTCTATAAGCTGCACCATGCATTTAAAGGGAGCTACGCTATCTGAAGAGATAGTGGACAGAATTAAAGGTGAAGCTGGTAATTTTAACCTTTCTCCAGATGTAATAAATCTCGTTCAAGACAGGGATATAGAGTCTATTCTTAGTGACTTTAGTAACAAGCAGACTTCAGAGATGACACAGAGAGAGCAGTTTGTAAATGCTCTACAGGTAGAAAACCAACTGTTAAAAGAACGGTTAGGCGAAATAGAAAAGTCTAACTTACTTCTTTCTCAAGTCAGCGAGGAAATAGGATCTCTTTACCCAGAAATGACCAACAGATATCTGGTGAAAGGAGTGAACGACCAAGTAAATTTAGTTTACACTTGGTCTGAAGAGCTCGAAATAGAGGTAATAGTTCAGAAGGAACAGTCATTAAAAGCATGGCTGCCAAAAAGGCTGGAGCAGGACTCAGTTAGGTTTACTAGTTTTAATTAGGGGGGTGTTATTAAGCAAGGTTGCTAGATTCTGCTCTCTAGAAGCAATAGTCTTTAGGAGTTAAAGAGTGCAGCTTAGTTAAATTCTAATTTCAGGTCTTTTTTAATTCGAAGTTTCTGGTTGTTACACAATTTAAGAATACAACTATTCATTATAGACCAAGTGGTTGGTAAATTGATGGGTTAATGTCTGTGAGAGATAGAGAAAAATGGCGAACTACTTGGCCTTAGTATTTGCTCGGGCTGGCATGATTTCGGTCTATGCAGTTGCATTGTTCATATCTTACCTATTCGGAATTTCAAGTTTTTTGATTTGGAAATCGATTAAAATTGAATCCAGGGCAATGTTGCTTCCAAAAATTTTAGGAGCAGGTTTAATTCTATTTCTAGCACCTTTAATAATTCTTTTGACTTCTGATTAAAACAAATCAGATTGGATCGAAGATAATTCCTTGGAATTATTACAGTACACAAAAACTCTCAGAAATAAAAAAAGCCCTTTGAACAAAGGGCTTTAAATATGATCGATAACTAAATTTATTTCTTAGTGAATCTTTTCTTTTCTTTAATTCTAGCAGATTTACCAGTTCTTTCTCTTTGGTAAAAGATTCTAGCTCTTCTTACTCTACCAGACTTAGTTACTTTTATTTCATCTATAAAAGGAGAACTGATAGGGAATATTCTTTCTACACCTATTCCACCAGACATTTTTCTTACAGTGAAAGTTTCAGTCGTACCACTTCCTCTTCTCTGAATTACTACACCTTGGAATTGCTGAATTCTTTCCTTATTTCCCTCCTTAATTTTATAGCTAACTATGATAGTATCTCCAGCACCGAATTGAGGTAATTCTTGTTGCTCTACTAATTTCTGCGAAACTTCTCTTAGGATGTCCATGGTTATGCTTTTATCAAAAAATTAAGGCTGCAAAAGTACAAATAATATTAAGATAACACACTTATCTCTTTTCTTTTTTGCGCAAATGTTCTTAGGCTGTTTTTCTTCTGAATTCGCACTTTTAGCACTGGTTATCAAGGGGTTGTTTATGTCGGTGTGTTAGGCCTTATTTCCTAGTAAAAAAACCAACAGCCCTTCACTGCCTATAATACAGTAGTGTGCCGTCTTCATAAGTTCATTTATTCGTCATCCTTTAATAAGTCGGGCCTTCTTTGTTTAGTGCGTTCTAGCGACTGCTCATCCAGCCAATTCTGAATCTTTTTAAAATCACCACTTCGGAGTATTTCAGGCACTACCCAGCCGTTATAATCTGCAGGTCTGGTGTAAACGGGAGGAGCTAGCAAGTTATCTTGAAAAGAATCTGTGAGGGCACTTGTCTCATCATTTAAAACGCCAGGCAGCAGCCTAATAATAGAATCTGAAAGCACCGCGGCAGCCAGTTCGCCTCCAGAAAGCACATAGTCACCTATGCTTAGTTCTAATGTAACTAGGTGGTCTCTTATGCGCTGATCTATACCTTTATAATGACCACAGATAATAATGAGGTTTTTCTTTAACGATAACTCATTGCAACGCCCCTGCTTTAACTGCTCTCCATCTGGTGTCATATAGATGACTTCATCATAGTGGCGTTTTTCCTTTAAGGCAGCTATGCAGTCTGCTATGGGCTGTATGGTCATCACCATTCCCGCAGTACCGCCAAAGGCATAATCATCTACTTTCCTGTGTTTGTTTGTAGAATAAGACCTAATGTCATGCACATGCACCTCACAGAGTTTGTTGTCTTGGGCGCGTTGCAATATGGAATCGCTAAAAGGACCCTCCAGTAGTTTAGGCAGTATGGTTAAGATATCTATTCTCACTTTACACTAAAACTGAGGGTGGTTAGGGGCGTTATCCAAAATTCCTTCTATGCGTTCCATTACTTCTGCAGTAAGAAGATGTACCTTTTCTGAAGCCAAGAGGTTTTCTTCTAGCTGGTGGGTTTTAGAAGCACCTAGAATAACCGTGCTCACATTTGGGTTTTTAAGGCACCACGCCACTCCCATTTGGGGTAAAGACATGCCTAATTCTTTAGCTAAGTTCCCAAGCTTTTCTATTTTATCAAAATTTTCTTGAACCAAAAGTTTTTCTGCTAGCCAGTCTAGTTCACCTCTTTTTAATCTAAAATCTTCAGCTTGAGAACCACTATACTTTCCAGTTAACAATCCGCTGGCTAGTGGGCTCCATATAGTAGTTCCTAACCCTACAGTCTTATATGTCTGACTGTATTCCACTTCTACTTTTCTTCTGATAAGCATGTTATACTGAGGCTGTTCCATAGTAGGCCCTATTAAATTATAGCGTTCTGCTACCATGTGAGCTTCCATAATCTCTTGAGCGCTCCACTCGCTAGTGCCCCAGTAGAGAATTTTCCCCTGAGTTATTAAATTATGCATAGACCAAACTGTTTCAGAAATGGGAGTTTCCTTGTCTGGTCTGTGGCAGAAGTAAAGGTCTAGGTAATCAACTTTTAAGCGTGCTAATGCTTGTTCACAGGCCTCTACAATGTGTTTTCTATTTAAACCTCTTTGTGTAGGAACTTGTGCACCAGCTCCAAAGAATACTTTAGAAGAAATAATGTATGAATCTCTGGCCCAGCTCTTTTTAGAAATAATGTCTCCCATTACTTCCTCAGACTTTCCTGCGGCATACACTTCGGCATTATCAAAAAAGTTGACTCCAGCATCATAAGCTATATCCATTAGCCTATCTGAGGTGGTATTTTCTATTTGATTCCCGAAAGTAATCCAAGAGCCGAAAGAGAGCTCACTTACTTTAAGTCCTGATTTTCCTAATCTTCTATACTCCATAAATATCTGTTTAGAATGGCGAAGGTAAAGAGGATTTTAGCATAGAAAATGATTTTTTGATAAAGGTTAACAAGTTTTGAATTAGCAGATGCCTTGAGACATATTGCTCTCTAATTTCGTGCTTGCTTATGAAAGACAGTTTCTTTAAAAATCGCCAATTCAATCTACTGTTTACCAGTTCTGTGTTCTTTATGATGAGCTTTAGTGCTCCTCTAGCTGAGCTTACGGATTATTTAGATACGTTTTCAGATAAAAGTTGGATAGGGATAGTTATAGCCATGTTCACCGCAGGAGCATTGTTAAGTAGATTCTACAGCGGTAGAATGGCAGACAGAATAGGTCGACTCCCAGTAATGTTAGTGGGCACCATAGTTACTGCAGTTTGTGGTTATCTATATGTGTTTACGACTACATTAGCTGCTATACTTCTGCTCAGATTTGTTCATGGCTTGAGCACTGGATGGAGACCAGTAGGAACCACAGCTTTTTTAAGTGATGTTATTCCAGCTAATAGAAGAGGGGAAGCACTAGGTTACCTGGGTGTAGCAGGAAGTTCAGGGTCTGCATTAGGTCCATACTTAGGCAGTGTTCTTAAAGAAGAGTATTCATTTGAAGTAATGTTTGCAGCAGCTTCTCTCTTTGGGCTCATATCCCTTATTTTAACGTTAGGTTTAAAGGAGTCACTGCCTAATCCTGAAAAGTTCAAGTGGTATTTTTTAAAACTTAGTGAAGGAGACTTAGTGTCAAAGGCTGCTTACCCAGCTTTAGTGGCGGTAACTTTAGAAACATTCGGTTTCGGAACTGTAATTACGGTTTCTCCAGACTTTGTAGATTATTTAGGATTTGATTATAAAGGCTCTTTTTTACTCATTATAGTGTTAAGCTCCATAGCTTCTAGAGTTTACGCAGGAAAAGCTTCAGATAGGCTAAATAAAGTGAAGCTTCTTCAGTTCGGGATGATTTTAGGTGCAATTTCTTTGGTGATAATAGGGTTAAGTCAGAGTAAACAAATGGTGGTGTCAGGAGCTATTTTATATGGATTAAGTATAGGAGTAACCAGGCCTACCATTTTCGCCTGGACTGCTGATTTAGCCAAAAAAGGAAAAATAGCTGTAGCTTTGGCTACCATGCTCATAGGTCTAGAGGTGGGCATTTTTATGGGGGCTGTAGTTAGCGGAAGAATATTTAATGGTGAGATCCAAAACTTACATTATTCTTACTTTGTGGCAGCTTTTGTAAGTTTATTAGCGGCTTTATACTTACATAATAAATCTAGGCTTGGCGCGAAAATTGTTTAGAACGAGAATTCTATGAGGGTACTACTTATAATATGTCTATTAATTGGCTTTGGTTCAGTGAACCATTGCAACGCTCAGAAATACAAAAGTGCTCTCGGTTTAAGAGTAGATGGTGGAAAAATGCTTGGGCTTACTTATTCTCAGCGATTTTTTAAACGTACTACCGCAGAAATTAATTTAGATTTCAGGAATCAAGAAGTGAAAACTACCATATTAGGAAAGTACCATAAGCGCTTATTGGGTAAGGGCCTAACCTTATTTGGGGGTGTGGGATATCATATAGGTAATTTTAAGGATGAAGGTGCATTTACGGGTGCTGATATAACATTAGGTGTAGAACATAAAATTTTAATATTACCTCTTTCAGTGAGCTTTGAACTAAATCCTTCTGCTCACATTACAGGGGAACATCCTGACTGGTATACCTTCCAATCGGTTTTCGCTGTGAAATACATCTTAGTAAGAAACAAGGAAAGCATCTTTAATAGCAGGAGAGGAAGAAGAGGAGGGCTGTTCAATAACAGAAATAAAAATAACCGAAGAGATAGAAATTAAATCTTTATTTCCATTCCACACATGTGCCTGTTTATAATAACACTAGCTCTAATCTGAGCTGGTAATTCTATTCGATAAGTTTGTTTTTGTGACCTAATTAAACTACGTGCGTCATAACAGCATATCCTAGCTACGCTATTGTTTAAAACCAAAATAGATAAAACAACTCTCTCTGACGAGGAACTGATTAAAGAAATTCTGAAAAACCAAAGGGCGGATGACTATGGAATTATCTATGATCGATACAGCCAAAAGGTGTTTCAGAAGAGTATTTCTTTCGTTAAAGACGTAGATGTGGCTAAGGATTTAGCGCATGACATTTTTATAAAGTGTTACGTGAATCTGTCGAAGTTTAATTTCGAGTCGAAATTTTCGACATGGCTTTATAGATTAACTTATAACTTTTGCATTGACTACTTGCGGAAGAATAACAAGTTTGTCAAGAGCAGTGCAGAAGAATTAGAACACTTGAGTGATGATGATTCGGATCTTCAGGAGAAAAAGCTCTTAGCATTGAGAGCTGAACGACTGCAGAAAGTGCTAGAAGAAATACCTACGGATGATAAAGCAGTGCTGCTTATGAAGTTTCAGGATGGAATGTCTGTGAAGGAAATAATGCCAATTTTAAATTGTGGAGAGAGTGCAGTTAAGATGAGAATAAAAAGAGCTAAGTCAAAGGCTCTAGAAACCTATAAAAACATGTTTGGCGATGAGTGAAAATCCGTTTAAAATAATAGAACCTAGAGAGGAACTGCCTGTGTGTCATAAAACTGAGGTTATAGGAAGCGTGAAGTCTGTGATTTTAGTACTTCGATTCGTACAGCTATTTGTAGGTGATTTCACTACTATTATATTAGACAAGCTTAAGACTAATGCCAATCCTGAACAAAATAATAAATTATAAATAGCCTATAAATGAACTTCTTCCAAGAACTCCAGAATTCCCTAGTAAATACGTTTAAAAGTATGGCTAAAACTGGAGCAGAATCTATACCGAGAGTACTGGTATTTCTTTTAATTATCCTAATAGGTTTTCTGATAGCTAAACTTCTTAGAAAGTTATTGGTAAAATCACTCGAGAAGCTAAACTTTGATCAGCTGATAGAAAAGGTAAATCTGGATAAAATTTTAAACAAAATAAAGCCAGGCTTGAGTATCACTAAAGTTCTTGGTAATATTCTCTATTGGTTAGTAAATTTAGCTTTTATAACTGCAGCAGCCAATTACATGGGGCTACTCATGGTTTCTGTTGCTATAGCTGTTTTCTTCGCATACATTCCTACACTTTTAGTGGCTATCATAATCCTCATTATAGGGCTATACATTTGCGATATAGTTAAAAACATCATATACACCGCTGCTAATTCTATAGGTATAAGCGGTGCCAAGGCTATAGCAAATGTGGTGTATTATCTTTTGGCGGTAATGGTTGTTATAACAGCCTTAGAACAAGCAGGTGTAGATACATCTATGATACGTACTAACATTCATTTAATCATAGGAGCATTTCTTTTTGCTTTTGCTATTAGTTATGGGTTTGCATCCAGAGAGTTAGTGACCAATATCCTCTCATCTTACTACGGAAAGGGAAAATTTAAAGAGGGAATGAAAGTAAGAATAAATGGAGAAGAGGGAATAATAGAAAAAGTAGACAGTATTTCAGTAACTCTGGTTAAAGAAAGTGACGAGAGGATAGTTTTACCGTCTAGAACTTTGATTGAAGATAAAATAGAAATTTTAACCAATAAATAAATCAGTTTAACTAAAAATGAATATTACAAACATTAAAGACAAACTCATAGAAATGAGTGTAGAGTATGGACCTAGAGTATTAATGGCCATACTAATTTTAATTATCGGACTTAGAGTAATTAAAATTATAACTAAGCTTGTTAGAAAAGGTTTAGCTAAGTACAACGTGGAAAAAGCATTAGAAAGCTTTCTTTCTAGTCTAGTTTCTGTATTGTTAAAGGCCATTTTATTTATAGCTGTGCTTCAGCAGTTCGGGGTAGAGGCCACTTCATTTATAGCCATTTTAGGCGCTGCTGGATTAGCAGTAGGTCTAGCACTACAAGGCACACTAGCTAACTTCGCTGGAGGTGTTTTAATCCTATTATTTAAGCCTTATAAAGTAGGAGACCTTATAGATTCTCAGGGTGTTTTAGGAGCGGTTAAAGAAATTCAGATTTTCAATACCATAATGATGTCACCTGAAAATAAGACCATTATAATGCCTAATGGAGCGGTAATGAATAACCATATCATTAACTACTCTGCAGATGGAAAGATTAGAGTAGACACTATAGTAGGTATTTCATATAACGCAGACATGAAAAAGGCTAAAGAAGCTCTTTTAGAAATGGTTAAGAGTGACTCTAGAGTACTTTCGGACCCAGCACCGACCGTAGCCGTTAGTGAATTAGCAGACAGTAGTGTAAACATAGTAATAAGACCATGGTGTGACCCCGCGGTTTATTGGGATGTTTATTTTGATACTGTAGAAAATGCTAAGAATGCCTTAGACGCTGTAGGAATAGAAATTCCATTCCCACAAACTGATATTCATTTAATCAGTGATAAAACCAAATAGTAAAAAACCAATAATTCATAAAACACGAAATGAAAAATTTAATTTTAACATGTGCAGTATTTTTAATATCTGTGTGTGCAATTGCTCAGGATTTATCGTTTGGAGATCAAAAGTTCTCTGAGCTAGAGTCTAAATCACCATTAAGTTTTGAGGTGGTAGCAGAGGTAGATACGTCCTGGAAACAAGGTGGTTTGATAGGGTTTAACGCCTCTCAAACGCTATTAAATAACTGGGCTGCAGGTGGACAAAGTTCTGTAACTGGAACTGCTTACCTAAACTTATTTAGAAACTATGCTAAGGGAAAAGTAACCTGGGATAATACGCTAGACTTATCTTATGGAGTTTTAAATCAAGGCATCATTGAGGGAAATAACATTAAAATAGATGATAGAATAGATTTTGCCTCTAAGTTTGGTAGACAAGCTACAGATCACTGGTATTATTCTGCTTTAGTGAATTTTAGATCTCAATTTGCCCCTGGTTATGAGATAGTAGATGGTGCAGAAAATAAGGACAATAAAATATCTGATTTGTTAGCACCAGCGTTCTTAATAGGTTCTATAGGAATGGATTATAAGCCTAACGATAATTTCACAGCATTTATCTCTCCTATAACATCAAAAAACACTATAGTTAATGCCGCCAATTCTGATCTAAGAGGAGCTTACGGTTTTGATGTTGATGAGTTTGGATTATCAGATGATGCTATTCGCTTTGAATTAGGTGCTTATGCAAGGTTTGCATATAAACGAGATTTAGCAGAGAATGCCCAATATCAAGGTAGGTTAGATTTGTTTAGTAACTATCTAAACAACCCACAGAATGTAGATGTCAACTTTGAAAATATAATAGCGGTAAAATTAGCTAAGTACTTCAATGTAAACTTTATTCTTCAGTTAGTGTATGATGATGATATAGCTATTACACAACAAGTAAATGATTCTGAAGGAAATCAAGTGTTGATTGACAATGAAGATGGAACTTTTACTGGTGAAACTAGAGGAGTTTCTACTTTACAGTTGAGACAAGTATTCGGTTTAGGATTTAGCTATAAGTTCTAGAACAGTAATCTTCGTAGATAGATTAAACCCTTCAGATTCTTCTGAGGGGTTTTTTATGCTAAAAAATCTTCAGAGAAGTTAACCAAGTATACTTGCTTAACACCTCTGGTAATAGCAGTGTAAAGCCATCTTATTATTTCTATGGTGCTTTCCATGTTAGTCATTCCTCCGCCATCTATAAATACTGTGTTCCACTGGCCGCCTTGAGACTTATGGCAGGTTATGGCATAGGCAAACTTCAATTGCAACGCATTAAAATAAGGATCCTGCATTACTTTATGCTTAGGGCTGCGTTCATCTGAGTATTCTGCTAGTAGATCGTTATATAGCCTATTTGTTTCTGCTGAGGTAAGGCTGGGCGCATTGACATGAATAGAATCTAAATTGGCTTTTACATCTAAAGGAAGAATATGCTCCTGGTCTGGTAGGGTAATCCTTAGCGTTGCAAAACGGTAACCATGCAGTTTCTCCTCTCTTTTAATGTCTTTAACCTCTGCTACATCTCCGTTAGCTATGAAGTTCAAGGCGCTTCTGTTTTTATCTGGCCAATAGTAATTATTCTTGGTTACCATAATTAAATCACCTACGCTAATCTCCTCTTCCATCCATAAGCTGGTAGTTCTAATCTGCTGGTTAAACCTGTTAGCCATTAAATTAGAGCGTGTAATTACTAGAGTGTTCTCTATTCCATTACTGGAGATGCTAGATTCCAAATGGTCTTGGAATTCATTAAAATCTATAATTTTAAAATCTTCATGAGCAGTAAACCTAGGCAGTTCTGGGTTAGGCTGTTCTAGTAATCCTCTAAGCATAGTAGCTTCTTTAAGTATTCCTGACTCACTTCCCTGTCTTACCACCTCCCTGAGCCTTACTTGAAAGGCTGTGATGTGGTAATGGTCTTTCATATAAGAGAGATCTAAGGCAGGACTTTTTACGCTATGCACAGGAGGCAGTTGTGCTTCATCTCCTACTATTATTAGTTTAGCAGATTCTACTGAGAAAATATGCTCCACTAGGTCATCTAATATGTTAGTGCCCATAGAATTTTCTGCACTTATCATAGATGCTTCATCTACTATAAAGAGTGCATTTTTAATTTTATTTTCAGTAGGAAAAAAAGACACCTTACCATTTACTGTAGATTTTTTATAAATATGCTTGTGAATGGTGTGAGCTGGAGTCTTAGTATATTTACTCATTACTTTAGCTGCTCGCCCGGTAGGAGCAAGTAGAATTGGTTTTAAACTAAGTTTTTCTGCAGATTTTACTATGGCATTAATACAAGTGGTTTTTCCTGTTCCTGCATAACCAGAAAGAATAAGTGAACAATTTGGCTTGGTAGAGAGGAAAAATTTAGACAGCACCACGAATAACCAATTTTGATCCTCAGTAGGAGGAAACCCTAGATTACTCAGTAGCTTGGAATAGATCTGCTGCTCTGGAGCTGTTAACTTTAAATTATTTTTGGTCACAATTTTAGCGGTGTGAATTCGATTATTCGGTGATTTATTCGTTTTTTAGCTTCTAATTATACAAAGGTGAGGAGAAAAAATTAGCTTTGTAGCCATAAAGATTTTTTTATAGACATGAAAGATATTTTAAGAACTGTAGAACAATATGTAGTGCCTGCACTTTTATTAGCTGTAGGGATAGCATCCATAGTAGTTTACAATAATGCCAAAGGATTAGAAACACAACCTAATGAGATGTTAATTGGTGGTTTATGCCTGGTGTTAGCTGGAATATTGATGACACCGTTCTTTAATAAGTTTCTTAAAAAAGGGTTGTCTCTTGTCTTGGGCCTTCTTCTGGCAGGAGGTGCTGTGGCACTTGGCTATAAGGTATATGATGTGATTGCTTCCGAAAATGATCATAGAGTTAATAAGGAGATAGCAGATGCTCAAACAGTACAGAGGCTTAAAGATCTAAGATTAGCACAAGAGCAGTATAAAACGTATAATGATGTTTATGCAGAGAGTTTTGACCAATTGATTTCATTCCTGAAAAAAGATGTAGTTCCAGTTCCTTATAGAAATGGCAATGTGATGGAGGATAAGGTGTTTCAAGAAAATGCTGAGATGATGAAAAAAAGAGAATCATTTATTGTAAGTAAAGATGACTTAGATTCCTTGGGTATGACAGAAGCTCAAGCGGTAAAAAATCACTATGAGGTAAGAGATACCAGCTATATCTCCGTAAAGAAGAAGTTCTTTTCAGATGAGGCTAGAACCCGAAGAAAACTACCTTTGGTAAACATTGATGAGCTGCCTTTTAATCCACATAGTGGACAGAGATTCAAATTAGAATCTAGGGTGCAGCAGTTATCGAACATTTCTAAAGACAGAAAGCCAGAGGTATATGTGAAATTCTCAGATCCTACACCTTATCCTATAGACCAAGAAGATAGAGTAAAGAAAGACACTCTAAGTTTCGGGTCACTTGATTCAGAAAGTTTAGATGGTAATTGGAGAGAGTGATACATCTTTCATTCACTATTCAGAAGAGTTAGATATAGATTACTCTAATTCTACAGTCTCTATAGCTGCAGATGAGCACAGCGTATCATTCGGTGTGTTCGATAACTTTACTTCAGAAATTTTACATTTAGAGAGGCATTCACTTCTAGATGAACAATTAGACCTACTCAAATTTCCTTTTGCTCATAAAGATTTAGGAGCTTTAGTTTTGACTCAGAAAGGTGGAAACTCCACTTTAGTGCCTACTTCACTAGCAAGGGGTAAGGAACAGCAAGAGTTAAATTCGTTTTTGAACAAGGGAAAAATTATGAGCTCAAATCGGATTACCTCACTAGAGGCTGAAGTGTACTATAATAAACTAGAGATTATAAAATGGATAGAGTCTGAGTTTCCACAAAGTAAAGTGCAGCATAACTCTAAGCCTTTAATAGATAATATTTTAGAGACTAATCGCTACCAGAAGGGAATGAAAATCTATGGGGATATTAGTGAACACACTTTAGAATTAGTAGTAATCAGAAATAATCAGCTCATTAAATATACCACTGAGCAGTTTCAGACAGCTACAGATTTACTGTTTCATTTAACTGCCCAAATAGAAATTCATGGGTTCAATCAACTGGAAGACTTCTTATTTTTAAGTGGATTAATAGATAATACGGCTTCGGTCTACACAGAACTCAAACGGTATATTAAAAACATTAGACTAAATTCTGGACTAACCTATCAAAAGATTTCTAAATCTTTAGGTGTGGTGCCAAAACATCATTTTTTCACAGTATTAAATGCTTATCAATGCGTATAGTTTCAGGTGTTTTTAAAGGCAGAAGGTTAAAGGTGCCTAAAAAACTAGATTTAAGGCCCACCACTGGTTTTGCCAAAGAAGGGTTATTTAATATTTTGAATAATCAAATAGACTTTGAAGACCTCATTGTTCTAGACTGTTTTTTCGGAACTGGCAGCGTGGCTTTAGAATTTGTAAGCAGAGGGGCTAAAGATGTAACTGCAGTAGACATTAATAGAGACAGTTTTAAGTTTTTAAATAGCATTATAGAAGAGTGGGAGGTAGATAATTTAGAAGCCTACAGATCTGATGTGTTTATTCACCTTAGGCAGGATTATAATAAATATGATTTGATTTTTGCCGATCCTCCATTTGATCTAGAAGAACGCCACACGCTGCCTGATTTGGTTTTTTCTAATGAACTCTTAAATGAAAATGGTATGCTCATTGTAGAGCATTCCTCTGATACTAATTTCACCCAACATGCACGGTTCGTGAATATGAGAAAATTTGGTTCTGTGCAGTTTAGCTTTTTTGAGTAATGAATAGAATAGCCATTTTCCCAGGGTCATTTGACCCCATAACCATTGGACATCAGAATATAGTGGAACGAGCATTGCCGATGTTTGACAAAGTGGTAGTAGCCATAGGCGAAAATTCTCAGAAAAAGAAAATGTTCACATTAGAACAGCGCATTTCTTTTATTGAAAAGACCTTTGTCACGCATGATAAAGTAGAGGTCATGAGTTATTCTGGACTCACCGTTGATTTCTGTAAGTTACTAGGGGCAAAATTTATACTAAGAGGCATTAGAAACGCCAAAGACTTAGATTTCGAGCAGGCCATAGCTCAAATGAATATGGCTTTGAATCCCGAAATAGAAACGGTGTTTTTAGTGAATGATCCTAAGTATGGTGCAATAAACTCCTCCATCGTTCGTGATATACATGCCAATGGAGGCGACACATCACAGTTTTTACCACATCAGTTCACACTTGATTAAACACATTTTACATACCCTACTTGTAGGGCTCTTACTTAGCGTTACAATAAGCGCCTCTGCCAAGTCCTATAGCATTTCTGGCAGTGCGCCAGGTTCTGAAGGCAAGCAGCTCACAGTTTTAGCTTATGAAGAATACTTTACCAATACACTAAAGGTACTGAGAACAGAATTTATAACGAACAATGGGGAGTTTCAGGTAACTATAGAAAGCGCTGAGAATGAACTTTTAGTGCTAAGAATAGATGCTGTAAATGCCCAATTATATCTGGGGGCATCCTCTTCCTATGAGGTGGTTATGAACGCAGCCAAAGCTAAGGCACCATTAAAGTTTTCAAACAATAACTGGTGTGGCTTGGAATTTATAGGACTTTCTGAAAGTGACATTAATAATAGGTTAGAACAGCTTAATGGTATTCACTCCGGGTTTTACGAAAGAAATTCAGCAGAGATTTACCAAGTGCTCACAAACCCTGAGTCTGGAGTAATAGAGCGCACAGAATCTAATGGCGTAAAATTAGCAGTTGGAAAGAATAAGGAGGGTGATAAGGTGGCGGTAAAAAGTAAAGGCTTATCTAGTGACCTTATTTCTGAGTTCACAGATTCGCTTAAAGCACACCATTTTGACATATTAGATAATACTTATGAAAACATAAGTGCCAGATATATGCTGGCAGAATTAGAAAACCTTCTAGGCAGAAGAGAAAAGGAAGTGTTTCAGGAGTACTTGTCCGATGCTGAGTTTAACAGAAATCAAGAGTTTGTTAGCTTTAACAAAGTGTTTTACAGAAATGTGTTCGAGTCTATTTACCAGTCTGACAGGAAAGAGAGTTTCTTGTCTTATTTATATGATTTAAAGTTAGATAGTGCTTTGATAGAAGTGGATTCTATATTGGTGTTGGCAGCAGAGCCACTGGAGTTCGTGTTGCTAGCAGGAATAGAAACCGGGTTTAATTTGCCTAATGTTTCTTCTAGAGATATTACGTTAATACTGGAGTTGATTTCTAGAGAAGGTAAAGCACCATATAATCAAATGGCCAGAAACTATAGACAGCAATTAGCCAAAGGCAAAACCTCTTATCAGCCAGAAGAATGTGTATTTATGAATTTAGATGAGGAACTCATTCAGCTTTCAGAGTGGAAAGGAGAAATTGTTTACATAAACTTCTTTGCCACTTGGAATATGGAATCTGTGGGTCATTTGGAGCGGATTAAAAAGTTAGAATCCAAATTCGGTAACAGGATAAAGTTCGTTTCGGTATGCATGGATTACGACTGGGACTTGTTCAAAGATTTTTTAATAGACCATAGAAATTACAATTGGACCTTCCTTTTTGGCAATACAGATAAACTGCTTAAAGAGAAATTACAGATCAGTACAGTACCGCATTACATCTTACTAGACCCTACTGGTAAGTTTTTGATGAATTATACTCCTTCTCCTGAAGAAGGCATAGAAAATACTCTCTCAGAATTACTGAGGAAGTAGACCTTGTTTTTTGAAAGCTTTAAACACTTCCCTAATAGAAGGGTAAGCATCTGCTAAGAGCTTTTCTGCTTTTTTTAAACTTACCCATTCAGCCTGGTCTATTTCTTCTTCCGTTTGAGGGACTAACTTAGGACTTCCTTTTACTTTCATGGCATACCAATAACTAGGTTTAAGACTGGGATCCTTTTTTAGTGAGTATAAATGATAGGTGGTACAAAGCTTTTGCAGAATTTTCACATCACTTAAGCCACACTCTTCCTTTACTTCTCTGACCGCACATTCTTTAATGCGTTCTTTTTTTTCTAGTTTTCCTTTAGGTAGGTCCCAGAATCCTCTTCGGTGAATCATAAGAACTTCTCCCTTTTCATTAAGTACGAGTCCGCCTGCTGCTACCACTTCAGTGAATAAGCTGGAGAACATCCTCCAAATGGAATCTATATCCTTAGAAATAAGGATCAGCTTTGATATATTCCTGTTTCTGACGAATACTTCAAACGCAGATTGTATATCAGCTTTAACATTGGATTGCAACGCGAGGTAAGCAGCTGATTCATTGAGGTTTTTTGGGAGTTTATTTGTTAATAAAACTAATCTATCGTTCAGGAAAACTTTATACTTTTGAGGCATGATAGTATGGGATGAATCCGCTTTAAAAGTAGCGGAATTTTTATTACAAATTAAAGCTATTAAGCTTTCTCCTTCAGAACCTTTTGAATGGGCTTCAGGATGGAAAAGTCCGATATATTGTGATAATCGATTAACTCTATCTTATCCCACTATTAGAACCTATTTAAGACAACAGTTAGTAGCTGTAATAGAGTCTAAATATTCTAAGCCAGATGTAATAGCGGGTGTGGCCACTGGTGGAATAGCTTTGGGCGCGCTAGTAGCACAAGAGCTAGGTGTACCTTTTTGTTACATTAGGTCAAACACTAAAGGTCACGGCCTACAAAACCAAGTAGAGGGAGTTTTAAACGAAGGTCAGAGCGTAGTTATAGTTGAGGATTTAGTCAGTACTGGCATGAGTAGTTTAAGAGCCGTAGAAGCAGTAAGAGCTGCTGGAGCCAATGTGAAAGGAATGACCGCTATTTTCACTTACGGTTTTGAGAAAGCAGAAACAGCCTTTAATGAAGCTAAGGTAGATTTAGTAACTCTAAGTGATTATGATAACTTGATCAATCAAGCTGCACAGAGTGGCTATCTTCAAGAAGAAGAAATAGAAAAAATAAAGGCATGGAGAGTGTCTCCTGAAACGTGGGGTAAGTAAAAGAAGAAAAGAATGACTAGTATAGAAAGTGTAACAGGAGAGCTTAAAACTACTAAATATGAGGTCTATCAGAATTTGAGTGACCTCAATAACTTGAAAGATTACCTTCCAGAGGACAAGATTTCAAACTGGGAATCTGATGGAAATGAGTGTTCTTTTAAGGTTATGGGGACATATACCATAGGCCTCAGAATAGATGAGAGTTCTACAGCAGATCATATGAAATTAGTGGCTACTGATAAAAGTCCATTTCCGTTCACGTTAAATCTTCATCTTGATGAAAAGGCAGAGACTTTAACAGAAGCTCATATTCTGTGTGAGGCTAAGCTAAATCCTATGTTAAAGATGATGGTTGTAAAACCACTTAAAAATCTATTTGATTTTATCATCACTAGGGCTGAAAAACACTATTCGTAAGGAATTTTTAGCTGAGATAAATCCGCTTGGATCATTCCTGATGCAGTGAGGAAATGTAGTTTTCCTTGAGTAGAAACACCCTTAATGCTCCCTTTCGTCTCTTGGTCATTATACTTCACTGATAGTTCCTCGTTCTGTCTCCACAAATGGCTATTATAGCTTTGAGATATTTTAGCCATTTGAGTTCTAGACTGGAGCTTTAAATACCATTTTTCTAGATAAGAAGAAAGTAAGGCTAACAAAGTATCAAGGTCAGTGATGCGCTGAGTTTCAGAAATTAAAGAGGTAGCATGTGAGTAGGTTAATGTAGGTTGATTCACATTAATGCCTATACCTACTATAGCATATTTCACTACTCCTTTTACTATAAAATTTTCTATAAGTATACCGCCTATTTTTTTGTCATTCAGCATGATGTCGTTAGGCCACTTGATGTGAGTGTTAGAAGGTGCAGAAAGAGAAGCCATAGTTTCATAAGCTGCTAAACTAGCTGTCATACTCATAAGAAAAGCTTCCGAAGCACTAAGGGATTCTGGTTTAAGAACATAGCTACATAGTAGATTTTCTCCTGGGGCACTCTCCCATATTTTCTCTCGCTGTCCGCGGCCTTCAGATTGATTGTGTGCCATTATAACAGTGCCATCTGGAACAAATGACATCTTTAACAGTTTGGCCGCATAATTGTTCGTGGAATCCGTAGTTTGTAAAGTGATTTTATTTTGTCCTACGAATAAGGTCTCCATCTAATGGGAATAGTTAACTTTTAGGTGATTTTTAACCGTTTTAATAGGTAGTAAAAATATTACATTTGTAGGCTAGTGTAAACACAATAGATCAAGATAATTTGATAGAACAAAAAACGTTACTAGACCTTGTAATAAAAGGTATCCAAGAAGTCAAAGGTGAAGATATTACCGTTTTAGATTTAAGAGAAATAGAGAATTCTGTTTGCGACTACTTTGTGGTATGCACAGGAAGATCTAATACAAATGCTAAAGCCATAGCAGATTCAGTAGAAAAAGAAACAGAACTCGGACTAGATGATAGCCCATGGCATATAGAAGGAAAAGATAATGCAGAGTGGATAATTCTCGACTATTCTGAATTAGTAGTGCACATATTTACCGAAGAATCTAGAGAGTTTTACCATCTAGAAGATTTATGGGCAGATGCGGAAATCACGAGAATTACAGAATTAGTTGAATAATCAGAATAGATGTCAGAGAACAAAAATCAACCGAAAAAAAAGAGAAACCCGTTAGAACCTAAAAAGAAATCAAACTTTAGTTTTTATTGGATATACGCCATTATAGCTGTGGTGCTCATAGGAATAAATCTTATGGGAGACAGAAATGGTACTAAAACCATCAATGAGTTTCCAGAGCTACAGAATATAGTAGACTCTGGTTTTGTAAAGTATATAGCCATCCAAGATGGTCGTGTGGCACAAGTGACCTTGACCGAGGAAGCTTATGAGGATAAGAAAAACGAGTTCAAAACAGGCGGTTTGTTTGGGGGGGTATCACCTAAAGGCCCTCATTATACGTGCGTACTTTCAGGCACTGAAGACTCAGTAAATGAATTGAGAGCGGCTTCGCAGAGAGAAGGATTTAAAATCGAGAATAAGGTTACCGATGAGTCTTTAAATCAATTATTCACTTGGTTAATTTTCATAGGAATATTCGTAGCCATCTGGGTGATTATGATGAGAAGGTTAGGTGGTGGTGGCCCTGGTGGTGGCCAAATATTCAATATAGGAAAGTCTAAGGCTCAGCTCTTTGAAAAAGGAAAAGGTACAGATGTTAATTTTAATGACGTAGCTGGACTAGAAGGTGCTAAAGAAGAAGTTCAAGAAATTGTCGACTTCCTAAAGCACCCGAAAAAATACACTGAATTAGGGGCTAAAATACCTAAAGGAGCGTTACTCGTTGGCCCTCCAGGAACGGGTAAGACGTTGTTAGCTAAAGCGGTAGCGGGAGAGGCTCAGGTGCCATTCTTTTCGCTTTCTGGTTCGGATTTCGTAGAAATGTTTGTAGGAGTAGGGGCTAGTAGAGTTAGGGATTTATTCAAGCAGGCTAAAGAAAAAGCACCAGCCATCATATTCATAGACGAAATAGATGCCATAGGTAGAGCCCGTGGAAAAAACGCTGGGTTTGGAAGCAATGATGAAAGAGAAAACACACTAAACCAACTTCTAACGGAGATGGATGGATTTGGGACAAACTCCGGTGTAATAATATTAGCAGCTACTAATAGAGCAGATGTGCTGGATAGCGCCTTAATGCGAGCTGGAAGATTCGATAGGCAGATTTATGTAGACATGCCTGACTTAAATGAGAGAAAAGAAATTTTTGAAGTTCACCTTAAGCCTATTAAAGTATCTACAGACATTAACGTAGATTTTTTAGCCAGACAAACCCCTGGATTCTCTGGAGCGGATATAGCTAACATTTGTAATGAAGCGGCTTTAATAGCTGCCAGAAAGTCTAAGCAACAGGTTACTAGACAAGATTTTCTAGATGCCGTAGATAGAATTATAGGAGGACTAGAAAAGAAAAATAAAATAATAACGCCAGAAGAGAAAGAGGCTATAGCTTTCCATGAGGCTGGTCATGCTACGGTAAGCTGGTTACTTAAATATGCGTCACCATTAGTAAAAGTGACTATAGTTCCTAGAGGACAAAGTTTAGGCGCTGCATGGTATCTTCCAGAAGAAAGATCGATTACTACTACGGAGCAAATGCTAGATGAAATGTGCGCTACTTTAGGAGGGCGTGCTGCAGAGGAAGTAATCTTTGGAAAAATATCTACAGGAGCCTTAAGTGATTTAGAAAAAGTGACTAAGCAAGCTTATGCCATGGTTACAGTCTACGGCCTTAATGAGAAGCTAGGTAACATTAGTTATTACGATTCTAGAGGAGAAAATCAATTCACTAAGCCTTACAGTGAGGACACTGCTAAGACTATAGATGAAGAGGTAAAAAAGATGATCGATATCTCCTATCAAAGAGCTATTGATCTTCTTAAAACTAATAAAGATAAACTCACTAAGCTGGCTAAAAAGTTACTTGAAAAAGAAGTGATTTTTAAAGACGATTTAGAAGAAATCATTGGTGCTAGACCAGAAGGAGCCAGAAGTTCAGAGTCTATTAATGAGATGCCTCCAGTGGTAAAGCCTGTGAGTGCAGAGTCTGAGCCTAAAGATTCTTTAGACACTAATACAGAAACTGAAGGCGGAGAGCCAGAACCAGCAGAATAAAGGAAACCATGGATAAGGAGTGGGTAAAGATTTACAGTAATACCTTTGGGCCAAAAGTAGAAATGCTCAAACAATTACTAGAAAACGAAAGCATTCCAGCCATGATACTTAATTTACAAGACTCAGCTCATGTTCACTTAGGTGAGCATGAGCTTTTTGTTAAGAGAAGTAATGTCATCCGAGCTAAGCACCACATAGAATCATGGGAAAATGAGTGACATCCTTCAGAGAGCGCTCACAGGTGCTGTGTTTTTAGTGGTTATGATAAGTGCCATAATGTATGGTTCGCTCACCTGTTTTTGGTTGTTTGCGGCTATAGTTGTAGTAGGGAATTGGGAGTATTATAAGCTCCAGAAATCCATGTCTAATTTTAAGAAAATAATTGGGTTACTTCTCACTTTTGTCATTTTTACTGCTGTTTGTTCAGAGTATATTTATGCTATCCCAGCCCTTTACAGCGCGGCCATTATAGCCTTTATTTCTATGGCATGTTCAGTTTTTATTTCAGACAGGACTAACCTTAGTGATTGGGCACATTCAGTATTCGGTCAGGTGTATGTTACCATGCCATTCGTAATGCTCTATGTGCTAGCAGTTTCTAATTATTACTATGAATACCAGATTATCCTTTCATTTTTCATACTGCTGTGGCTCAGTGATACAGGGGCTTATCTGGTAGGTAAATATTTTGGAAGCCATAAAATGATTCCTAAAGTGTCTCCTAAAAAAACTTGGGAGGGTTTAGCAGGTGGTGTTGGTTTTGCTCTATTAGGAGCTTTCGCGTTGCAATTTTTCAATTTCCAGATGATCCCTCTTCCATGGTTCGTCCTAGCACTATTGGTTTCTTTACTCGGAGCTGTAGGAGATTTATTTGAGTCGCAGCTCAAGAGGAATAAGGGAGTGAAGGATTCAGGAAACTTCATGCCTGGCCATGGTGGTATCTTAGATAGATTTGATGGTGTGCTGTTGAGTGTTCCTGTTATTTTTGCCCTTGTAAAACTTTTAGCATAAATGTCATTTCATAAAGAGGGAAGAATAATAGTCTTAGTCAGTGTTTTATTGCTGACTTTACCTGCTTTAGCCAGCTGGTTATTAGGAGCTCCAGACTGGCTTACAGTAATTCTAGGAGTGGCAGGGTTAATCATGTTGTGTTTAGTAATCCAATTTTTTAGAGTGCCTAAAAGAAAGGTTTCAGCCAAAGATAATCAGGTTATATGCCCAGCAGATGGAAAGGTAGTAGTCATAGAAGAAACAGAAGAAACAGAGTATTTTAAAGACAAAAGAGTACAAGTATCTATTTTCATGTCTCCACTAAACGTGCATGTAAACTGGAATCCCATATCTGGAGTAGTAAAGTACTTTAAGTACCACCCTGGTAAGTTTTTAGTGGCGTGGCACCCTAAATCTTCTACAGACAATGAGCGAACCACACTAGTCATTAAAGACCCATCTGGCCGAGAAGTTCTGGTAAGACAAATAGCAGGAGCAGTAGCCAGAAGAATCTGCCATTACGCAGATAAGAATGACCAAGTAGAACAAGGAGAGCAATTTGGGTTCATTAAATTTGGTTCAAGGGTAGATATCTTTCTTCCGTTAGGCACAGACATTAAAGTGGCCATTGACGATAAGGTTCAGGGAATCAATACTATTTTGGCAGAGTTGAGGTAAAGTCTGAAATTTAGATAAGTGACAGTTGAGCCGAATGAGATATCCTTTTCGGTAAGCTTATGGAAGCTCTTTCCATTTTGATTACTTCGTTTTTATGAATCCTTACAACTTCAAACCATTCATTGACAAGCACTTAAAACTATAGATTTGAAAACGGGTATCCAAATAGTATTTCTGGTAAGTCTCTTCCTTAATTCTCTACACGCGAACTCTCAAGACTTAACTGTTTATCTTATTCCAGGAATGGGAACTGACCAAAGAATTATGGCAGGGTTTGATTTCGGTGAAAATGTGAAGCATGTCTTAGTAGAATGGCCTGAAAATGCGATGGAACATGAAGGGTTAAAAGGATTAGCAAGGAGTATTGCAACGCAAATAGATACAACTCAAAAATTTATACTGTTAGGAGTTTCTATGGGTGGAATGCTGAGCATGGAATTGACACAAATAGTCAATCCTGAGGCAGTGATTTTAGTGTCTTCTGTAAAATCGAGTAAAGAGTTACCGTTTAAATACAAATTAGGAAGAGTCATTCCTCTTCACTTGCTGTTGACAGAAAAAAGGTTAATTAAGAAAGCGGAAAACGAGAAAACTTGGAGAGAGATAGAGTCTGAAGAGTTAAGGAACTTATATGCTGACATGCTAAAAAAGTGTGGGTCTAGATTTTTAAAATGGCAGATGAGTAGCATTGTGAATTGGAAGTTTAAAGATCAAAAAGTACCATGTGAAATATTTCATATTCACGGAGATTATGATAAGGTATTGCCCATGAGGAAAACAAGTGCTAATAGGGTTATATCGGGAGCTACTCATAAGCTCATAGCAAATGGAAGAGATGTAATACAGATGGAAGTGCGCAAATTTATATCTTCGGAAAAATTCAACTAAATAATGGTACACGGAACCCACAATGCTGAGCAAGACTCTAGAAATGATAACATTCTTATTTATGTAAACGGAGAACTGCTCCGAAGAAACGAGGCTAAGATTTCTGTGTTTGACAGCGGTTATCTGGTGGGAGATGGCATCTGGGAGGCACTGAGAGTGCATAAAGGTGAGTTAGTGTTTTTAGATCAGCATTTAGACAGGTTATGGGCAGCAGCAGCCAGTGTAGGAATGGATCTAAAAATGACCAGACCTGAACTGGTAGAAAAAGTGAATAAAACCCTAGAAGCTAATAAAATGGATGACCATGTGCATGTGAGATTCATGGTGACTAGAGGCATTAAGAAAACACCTTCTCAAGACCCAAGGCTGACCATTAGCGGCCCTAACTTGGTGATTATAGCTGAGCATAAAAAGGCTAGTAAAGAAAGCCAAGAAAAAGGAATTACCCTATTTACTTCTAGCATTAGAAGAGGCTCTCCGGATTATCTAGACCCACGGTTAAACTGCCACAGTAAACTTCATGAGGTTCAGGCTTTAGTTCAAGCCATAGAAGCTGGAGCAGATGAAGCGCTCATGCTAGATATTCATGGATTTGTGGCCACGTGTAATGCCACTAATTTTTTCATTGTGAGAAAAGGAGAAGTGTGGACATCTACTGGGAAGTACTGCATGAATGGTATAACTAGAGGAAATATAATTAGAGTATGTCGGATGCATGGTATTCCGTGCTACGAAAAGGATTTTAGCCTTTTTGATGTGTATAGTGCAGATGAAGCATTTGTAACAGGAACCTTTGGCGGAGTAACTCCAGTAACCAAAATAGATGGGAGAGCAATAGGAGAAGGGAAGTTCGGCACGTTCTCTCGACAGCTGAGCCACTATTATGAAGAACTCATAGAGGAAGAAGTAAAAAAAGCCAAAACCAATGCCTGAAACCATAGTGAGAATAAATGCGTGGTGCGGCCCTAGAAATATTTCTACGGCACTAATGTATTCATTTGCTCAGCGCTCTGACACCCGCGTGTATGATGAGCCACTTTATGGCTATTACCTGAACGCCACTCCTGCAGATCAGTACCACCCTGGAGCTAAGCAGGTGCTCCTGGAAATGGAGTTGGATGGGAATAAAGTAGTGGCTATGATGAAAGGTAACCACGGAAAAGAAGTGGCCTTTTTCAAGCAAATGACACATCATCTACATGAACTCGATAGAGGTTTTATGGCTGATATGAAGCATCTTATTTTAACTAGAGATCCTGTAGATATGCTGCCTTCTTTCGCTAAAGAAATAGAGCGCCCTTCGATGCTAGATGTAGGTTATCAGGCTCATATAGAATTAATAACTTATTTAGAAAATCTAGGTGTAACTCCTATAGTACTAGATTCCAAGAATGTGCTAGAGCATCCTGAAGAACAGCTACAGAAACTCTGTGCGGCACTAAATATTCCTTTTGAAAAAGCCATGCTATCATGGCCTAAAGGAGCTAGACCTGAGGATGGTAGCTGGGCTAAGTACTGGTATAAAAGTGTGCATAACAGTTCTGGATTTATGCCGTATAATAGGAAAGACGAGCCATTTCCAGAGCATCTAAAACCACTTTTAGAAGCTTCTGCTCCGCTGTATGAGCAGCTCAAAGGTATGGCGCTTTAAGTATGAAAAATCTAGATTGTATAATAGTAGAAGGAGGCGGATTCAGAACAGGATTCACTTCAGGTATTTTAGATGCTTTTATGAGTCATAAGTTCATGCCTTTTAAACATTTTTATGGAATTTCTGGTGGATCTGTTGCCATGTCTTTTTACTTGAGTGAGCAGTTTAGGTCATCTATAAACGCTTTATGTCATTTAGTAAATCATTCCACTTTTACGAGTTTAAGAAGAGCTTTTAAGAAAGAAGGCTATATGGATATAGATTTTCTGAGTAGAGTGGCCAATGAACACTTTCCATTAGATGTAGAAAGTGCTCACCACAAAGTAGTGAATAGAGAAGTAAACATAGTGGTTACTAACCGTTATAATGGAAATGCTGAGTATCTTCAGCCTACCCAAAATAACTGGCTGGAATTGGTTACAGCCTCATGCACACTGCCTTTTGTAACTAAAGGAATTCACCTTATAAACGGTGTAGAATATTTTGATGGAGGCTGGGGAGACGCCCTTCCGGTGCAGGAGGCTTATGTGAAAGGTGCCAGGAATATACTGGTGCTCCGAACGTGGCCATCTGGTGAAAAAGCTGGACAAAGTTGGGCAGATTATTTTGGCAGCATTTACTTTAGAAATAATCTTGTGTTGGCAGAAATTTTTGCCAATAGCCACGCCAAGTATAACAGTGCCATAGACTTTATAGACAACCCGCCAGCAGACTGCACCATTACAGAAATAGCACCAGAGTCTTTATTAAACAGTGGAACTTATATGTATACTGAGCGCTCAGTATTAGCAGACTACCGTTACGGATTAGATTTAGGTATTCAGTTTTTGAGAGGTAATAAGTTTGTTCTTTGAATTGGTTTAGTTAATCAGAGATAGCACCATCTGGTTGGTTTGTTTAGGATATCGAATCTAAATTAGTGATTAGCCGTATACAGATGGTAAATAGCAAAACTAAACTGATGAAAAATACCCTCTTCCTAATAGGCATAGTGATAATATGCGCAAGCTGTGAAAAAGTAGACCAGTTATCTCAATTCGAAATGGAATTTAAAGAATCATTCACTATCGAAGCAGGAACTCCCCTAGACCTACCATTTACATTAGCTACTCCAGAAATAAACACAGACTATCAGTCTGTTTATGAGCAGTATGATACCAGAGCAGACCGCATAGAAGAAATCAATTTAAAAGAAATAGAGTTTACCATTTCTAGCCCTTCTTCAGGAACCTTTAATTTTTTAGAATCAGTGTCTATGAGTATCAGTTCAGAGGGAGAAGAAGCTCAGAGCATAGCCGAAAAAACAGACATTCCTAATGATCAGTCTACTGCGCTTAGCTTAGAAACCTCTGAGGTAAATTTAAAAGATTATTTATCTGTAGACAGGTTCACTCTTTCTGCCAGCACAGTCTGTGATGAACTTCTTACTGAAGATTATACTATAGATGTGAGGTGTATATTCTTTGTAGATGCCAGAGTGCTTGGCCAGTAGAAATAGAACTGTTCTCAGCGTTGCAACGCAAAATCAATGGCCAACTGATGAAATACTGTGTCTTTGTCAATGAATAATTAGAAATCCATAGATTTGTCTTTCCTAAACACCTTAAAAGACACTTATAAAAATGGGTTGGTTTAAGCGATTAAAAGAAGGTATAACTACCTCTACAAACGAGAAAAAAGAAATTCCAGAAGGTTTATGGTATTCATGTCCAGGGTGTAAGGAAGTGATTCCATCGGAAGAACATGCCGCTAATTTTTGGGTGTGCCCTACTTGTGACCATCACGAAAGGATAGGATCATATGATTACTTTTCTATTCTATTTGATGACGGAAAATTCAGAGAACTAAATAAGACACTTCACTCTTCAGATCCATTAAAGTTCAAAGACACCAAAGCCTATACTGATAGGTTAGTAGCCAGTGCTAAAAAAACAGGTCTGAGAGATGCCATTAGAACTGCACACGGAACCATGCATGATGAGCCTGTAGTAATAGCCGCCATGGACTTTAGATTTATAGGTGGCTCTATGGGAAGTGTAGTTGGAGAGAAAATAGCCAGAGCCATAGACAAAGCCATTTCGTTAAAGTGTCCATTTATATGTATTTCTAAAAGTGGAGGTGCCAGAATGATGGAAGCAGGATTTAGTTTAATGCAAATGGCTAAAACCAGCGCTAAGCTTACACAGCTTTCAGAAGCAGGGCTTCCATATTTAAGTTTACTTACAGATCCTACTACTGGAGGGGTTACTGCTAGTTTTGCTATGTTAGGAGATTTAAACATAGCAGAGCCTAAAGCACTCATCGGATTCGCGGGTCCTAGAGTAGTTAAAGAAACCATAGGAAAAGACTTGCCTGAAGGATTTCAGAGATCAGAATTCGTTTTAGAACACGGATTTTTAGACTACATTTCAGAGCGTAAAGATCTCAAAGACAACATGGCATTTAGTTTAAAGGCGCTTAAAAATGTGACTCCAGAGATACCTGCAGCCAAGGCTAAAACTCGAAAGAAGTAGATTTAATCTAAACTACTTTAGTGGCTTTGAGTAAAGACTAAAATCTCGATAAGAGTAGGCGCTCAAAAAAAGCCTTGAAATGTCCAAGTTCCTGAAAAGTAATACGTACTTTTGCCAACCAAATTTTTTATTAACGCATCACAATCATTGAAATAATATTGTAACATGTATTTAGATTCAGAAAAGAAGAAAGAATTCTTCAAAACACACGGAAAATCAGAAAAAGATACTGGTTCTGCCGAAGCTCAAATAGCAATGTTTTCATACAGAATAGCACATTTAACAGAGCATTTAAAAAAGAACAGAAAAGATAAAAACACTCAAAGATCTCTGGTTTTACTAGTAGGTAAGAGAAGATCTCTTCTAGATTACTTAACTAAGAAAGACATAACACGTTACAGAGCTATCGTTAAAGAGTTAGGATTAAGAAGATAATAGTTGAATACAGATATTCCATACGGAACATAACATATAAATCCAAAAAAGGGCATTTCACACGATATGCCTTTTTTGGTTTTTACTCGGGAGCAAAGGGTTTCTGGTAAAAAGTACATACACACATATAAAGAAGACAATTAATTATGAGTAACGAGTTACAGGTTTTTTCTAAAACCATTGATTTAGGTGACGGAAAAGTAATCACCATTGAAACAGGAAAGTTAGCTAAACAAGCTGATGGTTCGGTAGTAGTAAGAATGGGAGATACCATGCTTTTGGCTACTGCTGTATCGGCATCAGAAGCTAGAGAAGATGTGGATTTCCTTCCACTAACAGTAGACTATAGAGAAAAATATGCAGCTGCAGGAAGATTCCCAGGAGGATTCTTTAAGAGAGAAGCTAGACCTAGCGATGGTGAAGTGCTAACTATGAGATTAGTAGATAGAGCACTTAGACCAATGTTTCCTAAAGATTACCATGCGGAAACACAAGTAATGGTTCAGTTGATGTCATCAGACAAAGAGAACATGCCTGATGCACTAGCAGGTTTAGCAGCATCTTCAGCACTAGCAGTTTCAGATATTCCTTTTGATGGACCTATCTCTGAAGTAAGAGTGGCTAGAATAGATGGTAAATTTTGCATTAACCCGACTTTCGAAGAGTTAAAGCAAGCAGATATCGATCTTATGGTAGCAGGTACCATAGATACTATAGTAATGGTAGAAGGTGAGATGGACGAGGTTTCTGAGCAGGAAATGGTAGATGCCATAGCGGCAGGAGCAGCAGCCATTAAAGTTCACTGTCAGGCACAGCTAGACTTGGCCTCTATGGTAGAAAAGTCTAAAGTAAAAAGAGAATATAACCATGAAGATTCTGATGAAGAACTTTATGAAGCTATAAAAGCTGCTTGTTACCAGTCGTGTTATGATGTGGCTAAGAAAGGTTCTGCTAAAGAAGAGCGTTCAGCAGCTTTCAAAGAAATTAAGAATAATTTCTTCGATACATTAACTGAAGAGCAGCAGGCTAAGAAATACTTATTTAATCAATACTTTGGTAAGGTTCAGAAGAGTGCAGTAAGAAACTGCATGTTAGAAGAAAGAATTAGACTAGACGGAAGAAAGTCTACAGACATCAGAAACATATGGTGTGAAGTAGATTATTTACCATCTGCACATGGTTCTGCCATCTTCACTAGAGGTGAAACTCAGTCGTTAACTACACTAACGTTAGGTTCTAAAATGGATGAGCAGTTAATAGATGGCGCACTTCGTCAAGGAACTGAGAAATTTTTATTACACTATAACTTCCCTCCATTCTCTACCGGAGAAGCTAGACCGCTTAGAGGAACTAGTAGAAGAGAAGTAGGTCACGGAAACTTGGCTTTAAGAGCACTTAAAAAAGTACTTCCTTCATTAGAAGATAATCCTTACACGATGAGAATCGTATCTGAGATTTTAGAGTCTAACGGTTCTTCTTCTATGGCCACAGTTTGTGCAGGAACATTAGCCATGATGGATGGTGGTGTGCCTATTATCAGACCAGTGTCTGGTATAGCCATGGGGTTAGTTATGGATCCAGATACTAAAAAGTACATTGTACTTTCAGATATTTTAGGAGATGAAGATCACCTAGGAGATATGGATTTCAAAGTAACAGGAACCACTAAAGGAATCACAGCATGCCAGATGGATATGAAAATCCAAGGACTTGATTTCGCTGTACTAACTGAGGCGTTAATGCAGTCTAAAGAAGGAAGACTTCACATTTTAGGTGAAATGCTTAAGACCTTAGATGCACCTAGAGCAGATTATAAAGATCACGCACCTAGAATTGTATCTTTCAATGTGCCTAATGACATGATCGGAGCTGTAATCGGACCTGGAGGAAAAATCATTCAGGAGATTCAGAAAACCACTACTGCCAATATTTCTATTGAAGAATTAGAGAATGGTGAAGGAAGAGTAGAAGTTACTTCAGATAATGGAACTGCCATGAAAGAGGCAGTAGACTGGGTGAAGAAAATCGCTTTCCCACCAGTAGTAGAAGTAGGTGAAATTTATGAAGGAAAAGTAAAAACCATTATGGCTTACGGAGCTTTCGTAGAAATTATTCCTGGACAGGATGGATTACTTCACATCTCAGAGTTAGCTTGGGAGAGAGTGGCTAAAGTAGAAGATATACTTAAAGAAGGTGAGCTTGTTAAATTCAAGGTTACTGGAAAAGACCCTAAAACTGGTAAATTAAAACTTTCTAAGAAGGTATTAATGCCAAGGCCAGAAAAAGAAGAGTCTAAGTAAGTAGCGCGTTGCAATACTGAAAAATAGCCATTCTGTCAGTGATAGTTTAAGGTGTGATTATTGTGGTGGTGAGCTTCTTATATCGCACTATGAAAAATTAACAACAGAATGGGTTACTTTTCAAAAAAAATAGCGTTTAATAAATGGCCCTCAGATGTTCTGAGGGTCAAACTAGATAATAAATTGTAATAGAACATGCGTCAGCTAAAGATTACAAAACAGGTAACTAACAGGGAAACAGCGTCCTTAGATAAGTATTTGCAAGAAATCGGTCGAGTAGACCTGATCACCGCTGAAGAAGAGGTAGAATTAGCGAAGAGGATAAAGGAAGGAGATCAGAGAGCACTCGAAAAACTCACAAAAGCAAACTTAAGGTTCGTAGTTTCTGTGTCTAAACAGTACCAAAATCAGGGATTGAGTCTACCTGACCTCATAAATGAAGGGAATTTAGGACTTATCAAAGCAGCACAAAGATTTGATGAAACAAGAGGTTTCAAATTTATATCTTATGCGGTATGGTGGATCCGTCAATCTATTCTACAAGCTCTAGCAGAGCAGTCTAGAATAGTAAGACTTCCACTAAATAAAATTGGTTCTATTAATAAGATCAATAAAGCATTTGCACGATTAGAACAGGAGTTCGAAAGACCCCCTACACCTACAGAGATAGCAGAAGTATTAGACATGACATTAGAAGAAGTGAAACAATCACTTAAAAACTCTGGACGTCACGTAAGTATGGATGCACCTCTTAAAGATGGTGATGAAAGTAGTTCTAACATGTACGATGTACTTTCTGAAGGTGAATCTCCTTCTCCAGATATGGAGTTAATGACTGAGTCATTACGTAAAGAGATAGAGCGCTCTTTAAGAACATTAACTACAAGAGAAGCAGATGTAATTAGACTTTACTTTGGATTAAACGGAGAACACCCTATGACTTTAGAAGAAATAGGAGAGCGTTTTGATTTAACTAGAGAAAGAGTAAGACAAATTAAAGAGAAGGCCATTAGAAGGTTAAAACACACTTCTAGAAGCAGAATCTTAAAGTCTTATTTAGGATAAAAGATCAATTGTATTTAAAATAATTAAACCCTCAGTCATTGGCTGGGGGTTTTTAGCGGTATTACTTATTCCTAATTGACAAAATATATTTATCTGCCTTAGATTTGAATCTATAATTAAAACCAGCTGAGTATCATGAATAGACTAAAGATAATACTTCTAGGACTCTCTGTAGTCTTCATTTCATCTTGCAGAAAGAGTAACTTAAATGATTATCCTGATTTTGAAGGAGATTGGAGGGGAGCCACCAATACTTCAGAGTATTTTATCACTGTGGAAGAAGATGGAGATGCTACATATGAAAAGATTTCTTCAAATTCTGAGATCACTCATAATGGAAGATTAATAGTCAAAGAGGATGAGGTTAAAATTGGTTTTAAAAGGCTAGATATTAACCAGTACCCAACCTTGTCAGCCACTAGTGCGGAGTGGTTTATGGAATTAGATGGTATTTTATATACCAGATGGTAAGTTTATCCTTGAGCGATTAGCATTTAATTTGAAAGCATGTTACACAGGTTTAACTAAGAGATGCTAAAATAATTCGAGTAAAAGTGAGTTAAATTATTAGTTTCGCCAACTTTGCAACGCGAATTAAAAGCATGACCAAAACCATTTACGCCATATCCCTAGCACTCATGGTGCTGCTTATTTTTTCCTGTAGAAAAGACCAATTCAATACCAGCTCTAATTTTAAAGTAGAGTTCAGCAGAGATACCATTCTTTTTGATACAGTATTCACTACCGTAGGAAGTGCTACACAAGTATTTAAGGTCTACAATCCAGATAAAAATAACTCAGTAGAATTAGACTATATATCTCTAGAAAACAGCACAGATTCTAGGTTTAGAATAAATGTAAATGGTGAAGTGGGACCTACAGTACGTGATATAGAAATAGCTCCAGAAGATAGCATCTTTGTTTTCGTAGAGACGACCCTTGATGCCAATGATCAGTCATTACCATTTATAATTGAAGAAAACCTATTAGTTAATGCTAATGGTACGGACCAGGAAGTAGTATTAGCAGCATGGGGACAAAATGCTATTTTTCATGGAGGAATTGGGGGTTTTGATGTGATTTGTGATGAGACTTGGACCAATGAACTCCCACATGTAATTTATGGAATAGTGGCCGTGGATAGCGCTTGTTGTCTATCTATACAGCCCGGAACTCAAATTCATGTGCATTCTGGTTCTGGACTTTACGTTTACAAAGGTTGCATAGAATCAAATGGTCAACTCGGAAACGAGGTAGTTTTTCAAGGAGATAGGTTAGAGTTTTCTTTCGAGGATGTTCCAGGTCAGTGGGGCATAGAAATTGATTTTGCAGTAGATTTCGGTGTAGGTCCAGAAATAGTAACTGTAACAAGAGGAGGAATCTGGCTGTCTCAGCCAGAGGCCAGTTATATGGATCATACTATTATTAAAAATGGAGTTATTGGCCTACAGGTAGACACTACTGGTGCCGTAGGTGAAGATGCCTTACAATTGAGAAATTGTCAGATCTTTAACCATTCTGCCATTGGATTATTAGGGCAGGGCACTACTATAAGCGGTTTTAATAATCTAATGGCCAATTGCGGACAATCTACTGGAGTGTTCCAATTTGGCGGAGAATATAAATTTGACCACTGCACCTTCGCTAATTACTGGGATGAAGGCACTAGGCAGGCACCGTCATTTATTATGAGTAACAACTATGAGGCTAATGTAGATGGGGTAGATATAGATGTCATTAGATCCTTAGGAAATAGTAGGTTTAGAAACTGTGCTTTTTATGGAGATAACGCCTCACTTTCAGATTATAGCGAGTTTATAGTGGATTTATTGGAGCCAGAGAATGAGTTTTTTACATTCGAAAACTGTTTAGTAGATACTGAGCTTGATATTTCAGATGCCAGTAAATATCAGAATATCATTAATCAGCAGGATGCTTCGTTTGTTAATCCAAGTTTGATAGATTTTAGGCCAACTAGTAATAGTCCTCTTGTGGGGCAAGCGACTCCACTAGGTGGTGCATTAGGATTTGACTTATTGGGTGTTTCCAGATTTGGAGGAAGTAATCCAGATATCGGCTGTTTAGAATCACCAGAGTAGAAAACGCCCTTTTCTAACTAACTTTTTTATTCTATTCTCGTATAGACAGGATGTATGAACAGTATCATGCTGTACTGTTTAAAGTGCATTCATTATGTGAAAGCAGTTTAACGCTGATATTTAGTTTATTACAGACAAAGTAAACACCCTAAGTAATGAAAAATGTAATACTATCTCTCTCATGCACTATGCTAGTTCTTATCGGATCTGGATGTGGTGAACAGCCTGAGAAAAAGCCTGAAGTAGAAAAAAATTCTGAGAAAGAAGTAGCCCCAGAAGCTATATCAGCAGGAGGAAATGTGCTCAAGTTAAATAATCAATTGTTTAGTATTCCCTCTCCCATCCAGACTGCTATTCTTATTAGAAAACAAAAATTGGAATTTAATTCTGATCTGGTGAGTGATTTAAGCCAAGTAGATTCATACCTGAGTAAAAATAAGCAAGCACTTAATTTAGGGGTGTTAGGCTCAGATTTAGCTTACTTATCTAATTATAATGATGCTAAAAGATCTTTATCCTTTCTTAGTGATATAGAAAAACTAGCAGAAAAGCTAGACATTAAGGCCAACATAGATCCCAGCTTGATAAAGAGATTTAATGAGAACATAGATATTCCAGACTCTCTTAATGTAATAAATGCAGATTTTTACAAGAATGCAGAACGCCACTTAAAGGATAACATGCAGAACGAAATTTCATCTCTTATTCTAGTAGGAGGATGGGTAGAATCACTTCACTTTGCTACGCATAATGCATCAAACGAATTTTTAAGAAGTAGAATAGGTGAGCAGAAAAGTACGGTAGGAAATGTGAAGAGTATTATGAAAAATTTCAAAGATGATTTGGGAAAAGAGATTTTGGCAGAATTAGAAGAATTAGAAAGAGCATTTGGCAAGTTGAATGTTAATTATGAATTCGTAAAACCTATAACAGACCCAAGTTCAAAGACGACTTATATTAAAAGTAAGTCAGAAGTAGAACTGTCAGACTCTGAGCTAGAACGTATCAAGTCTTCAGTAACTAAAATCAGAACCCTCATAATATCATAAGAATCATGAATAAGTCGATAATAAAATTAGCTTTAATAACTCTGACAATATGCTTGGCTCAGATAGCTTTAGCACAGTGTGATACAGAGGCTCAGGTCTGCGATAGACACTTTTCTAATGAGTTTATTTCTGATGGTCAGGAATACAGAGCCCTTTTACATACAGATCAAGAAGCTGAATTTAACTCTACACTTTTTGGAGGAAATACCTATAGAATGGTGTCCTGCAGTGGAGAAACTCCAGGCGATTTAATTTTTTCTGTAAAGGACAAAGAAGGAAATGAACTGTTTTCTAGTGCTGAGTATTATAATGCTCCATATTGGGATTTTAATATAGAAAACACTGTAGATGTTACTATTAATGCCAGATTAGATCAGAACAAGAAAGAATCTGGATGTGCTGTTATCCTAATAGGTTTCAAGCAATAATCTGAATAAAATATCAAGAAGAATTAGCGGACTATGATCCGCTTTTTTTGTGTCAATATTTTGCGTTGCAACGCTCAGAATAAAAGTCAGAATCTTTTCGAGAGCTATTTTAAATAAGATGACTTAAAGCAGAAACAAAATAGAATTACTAACGTAAATGAGAAGGTGAGAATTTTAGATTCTCACAATCAATAGAAAAACTTAGAATGAGTACAGGAGTATTACAGGCCTTAATGCAGTTGTTTGCCATCATAGCTAAAAGCGGTGATGATGGTATACAAAATAATGGTCGTGATGTGATAGCCATTTTTCTTAGGCAGCAGCTTAACAGAGATTTAGTCAAGAAATTCCTTTCTGCTTATGATGAGTTTATAACTGCTCAGGAAGCACGTTCAAAGTCTAAGACTGGCCGAAAGAAAAGAACCTCCTTAAACTCGGTAAAGATTTTAAAAATCTGTACTCAGATTAATGAAGAGTTAGCTCAGAAAGAGAAAGTATTTGTTCTTTTGAGACTTTTAGAGTTTACGAAAGACTCTTTCGAGGATCCACAGATAGCCGAATTCATAGAAACTGTAAGTGACACGTTCCATATTTCTAGAGATATCTTTGAAGATTTAAAAACATTGGTAATTTCCTCCAATGATGAAGTAATAGACCAAGAAAATTTTATTTACACCTGCACAACAGAACAAGAGGATTGGAACTTTAAACATGCTAAGCTTATTCATAAACATGGCTTAAAGGGAAAAATATTATTCTACAGAATAGAAGATCAGAACATGTTCTTACTAAAGGAATATGGTACAGATGATCTTAGTCTGAATGGCCAGGTGTTGACCAGTTCTAATATTCATGTATTTAACCAGGGCGCTAGCGTTAGAAGCCCTAAGATTAGTCCTGTGTATTACAGTGATGTAATAGGTAAGAGTATAGAAGATGAGGCTGGTCAGAACATAGAATTTAAGGCAGAAAACATAAGCTATTTCTTTAAAGGTAATAAGCAGGCTCTTCACCAATTAAATTTAGTGGAAAAATCTGGAAACCTTATAGGGATAATGGGTGGAAGCGGATCTGGTAAGTCTACCTTACTCAATGTTCTCAATGGAAATTACACTCCTACTTTTGGTTCTGTAAAAATTAATGGAATAGATATCCATAGAGATCCAAAGGCCATAGAAGGAGTTATAGGCCACATAGCCCAAGATGATTTACTCATAGAAGAGCTCACGGTATTTGAGAATCTATACTTTAACGCAGAGCTATGCTTTAAGGATGATTCTCCAGACGAATTAGAAAAAAAGACTTTAGAAACTTTAAATTCCTTAGGCTTATATGAAGCTAGAGATTTAAGAGTAGGTTCTCCATTAGATAAAACTATTTCAGGAGGACAAAGGAAAAGATTGAACATAGCTCTGGAGTTAATAAGAGAGCCTGCAGTGCTGTTCGTAGATGAACCTACGTCAGGTTTATCCTCTAGAGACTCCGAAAATATTATGGATCTACTAAAAGAGCTTACCTTAAAAGGGAAGTTAGTTTTTGTAGTTATTCATCAGCCTTCTTCGGCTTTATTTAAAATGTTTGATAAGCTATTTTTACTTGATCAAGGCGGGTATCCCATTTATTATGGAAACCCGGTGGAAAGTATCATTTACTTTAAAAGGTTAGTGAATCATGCTAACTTGGAGGAAAGTGAGTGCAATAGGTGTGGTAATGTGAACCCTGAGCAAATATTTAATATTATAGAATCTAAAGTGGTAGATGAGTACGGTATGCTCACTGACTATAGAAAAATTTCTCCAAGAGAATGGAATAACTTTTTCAATGTAATCATTGGGAATCATATTTCTGAAAACACTGGACTTATAGCCCCTCCTGAAAGTGCATTTAAAATCCCATCGTTATTCAAGCAATTCAAAGTGTTCCTTAAGAGGGATGTATTAAGCAAGCTAGCTAACACGCAGTATATAATGGTAAACTTTTTAGAAGCACCAGCTTTAGCATTAGTTTTATCTTTCTTCATTAAATTTTTTCAGCCTGGACAGGACGAAGCATCTGGTTATGTATTCAGGCAAAGTGAAAATCTCCCTCAGTTTTTATTCATCTCAGTAATAGTATCTCTATTCTTAGGTTTAACTGTTAGTGCTGAGGAAATTATAAGGGATCAAAAGATTATAAAGCGTGAAAAGTTCTTGAACTTAAGCCGGGGTAGCTATTTATTAAGTAAGATAGGTATCATGTTTTTCATAAGCGCAGCGCAGGCTCTGACTTATGTATTAGTAGGTAATTTAGTTCTTGAAATTAAGGGAATGTGGTTTGAGTATTGGTTAATTCTGTTTAGCACTTCATGCTTCGCAAACTTATTAGGGCTAAATATTTCAGCGAGCTTTAACTCTGCTAAAGTTATTTATATAATTATCCCGATTCTTATCATTCCTCAATTACTATTCAGTGGTGTGATAGTCAAATTTGACAAACTTTATCCATTGTTCTCTAGTCAAAGTGAGGTGCCCCTCATTGGAAATGTCATGGCTAGTAGATGGGCTTATGAGGCTTTAGCAGTTCATCAATTCAAAGAGAATGAGTTTAATAAAGAGTTTTACTCATTTGAAAAAGACAAAAAATACTATATCTGGAAAAAAGACTATTGGCTAAAAGAACTAACTAACAAGCTCACTATCAGCAAAAAGATAGTTTCTGGACAAGAAGAAGGTAACTGTGAATACCAGTTGAATGTGATAAAGAATGAGTTGGAAAAGGAAATGAACATCATTCCAGGATTAGATATAACTACAGATGAAATAGCTGTAAACTCCATCACTCTTGAGAAGATTAAGGAAATAGAAAGAGTACTGAATGATTTAAAGGACTTCTACTTAAGAAAGTATTCAGCGGCCAATATTGAGAAAGAAAATAGGCTGGTAGAATTAATGAATGAGGGAGGAGGGAAAGAAGAATACCTAGCATTAAGAGATAGATACAGTAATATTAGTCTAGAGGATTTTGTAACGAATAGTAATGATCTGAGTCCAATTGTAGAAGATAATGGGGAGCTTATCCAAAAGAGTAATCCTATTTATTTAACCCCATTAAACAAAGGATTTTTTGGCGCACATTTTTACTCTCCTACCAAGAACTTTTTTGGTGTTCAAATATCTACTTTCACCGCTAATACTTTAGTAATATGGTTAATGGTATTCCTATTGACTGTTCTCTTATTCTTTGACGGTCTGCGAAGACTTTTGGAAAAGGCGAACGAGCTAACTGAAGCAATAAGAGCAAAAGTAATTAGAAAGAATTAAATTTCTTCTACTTCTATCATTTTGAAAGGAATGTCTATAATAGCATCATAGTCTTCTCCAGCTTCAAGCATATCTTCATCATCCTCTTCATAATACCAGTTAATAGCTACAGGGCTGCTTATTCTTTCTAAACGTTTGAATACATCTAGTAGGCATTTACTACTGCTAGTATTGAAGTATTCTAATTGAACATTCAAAACTGTACTGTCTTTGCTCACTGATGAGTAATTCTCAATCCAGTCTATAAGTGGCTTGTAGAACTCAATAGAGTTTTCAGGAATAGATCTTCCCTTTATTAATAGCTCACCCGATTCAGAACTAAATTGTACTGTAGGTGTTTTAGGAGTTCCTTCTAAATTAATATTTTCCATCACTGATTAATTTTTATGTTTAAACTGAAGAATGAATAATTCTCATTGAAAGGAATGAAGCCATATTCTAACGGTTCTCCAGATTTCCTTCCTATGTCTATTAGACCTAATCCAGCTCCACCGTTGTCACTAAACTTTCCTTCTGTAAGTACGGTCTTATATAATTGTTTTAATCCTACTTTATCCAGAGCATTTATCTCTTCTAGTTTCTCTTTAAAGCTTTCCACTTTAACATCATCTATTAGATTTCCGGTTATTATAGAGTAACCTTCTATATTTTTAGCAATCATTACCACTACTGAGGTATCTAGATTTACATCATTGTTAAAATGTGCATTATGGTGATACAAATTTTGCAGACACTCGATAAGGATATTAAAAACCTTTTTTCTGATTTTAGGTAGCTCTTCTTTGAGCACCATGTTATTCTCTACCAACTCTGCAATAGCAGATACCAAATCATCATTTATTTCACCCTTAAAGGAAAGTAATACATTCTTCTTCTCCATGTCTGAGTAAAAATCAAATATGCTAAAGGAGTCGGGCAATGGATTTAAATTAAGATGAGTGAACAAAGCTATTTCCAATGTTCCATTTCTACGTCATAACCACAATTAGTTATAAACATCATATTTTGGATTATAGAATAAACTAAAAGACCATATTTTTGGGGTATAGCAGATGCGAATGGAAAAGGCAGATTGGTTTGAGAATTGGTTCAATACAAAATGGTATCATATTCTATATGGTGACCGAGATTATTCAGAAGCATCAAAGTTCATAGAGACTATTATTGGGTTTTTAAATCCAAGTAAAACTTCTTTTCTGGTTGATGCTGCTTGTGGTTCTGGCAGACACTCCATTCATTTAAATGAATTGGGATACCGTGTAAAAGGTTTCGACCTAAGTCCAGAAAGTATTAAAACTGCCAAAACCTTCGAGAATGAAAGACTTTCATTTGAAGTGGCTGATTTAAGAGATTTTTCGCTCTCTATCCCAGCAGACTATATTTTCAATTTGTTTACAAGTTTTGGTTATTTCAATTCTAGTGAAGATAATTTGTTTGTTCTAAAGTGTTTTAATCAATCCTTGTCAGCTTCAGGGAAGATTCTCATAGATTTTTTCAACTCTAAATATGTGAAAGCTCAATTGGTAGAATCAGAAATTAAGCAGATAGGAGGGGTAGATTTTCATATTACAAGAGCCGTAAAAGAAGAGAGAATAATTAAAACCATAAAGTTTGAAGCAGAAGGGCAAGCTCATGAATATGAAGAACGTGTAAGTGCCTTTAATCTGGATGATTTTAATTCTATGCTCTCTGCTTCTGGTTTTCATATAACACATACATTTGGAGACTATTCTTTAAATAAATTTGATGTCATGTCTAGTCCTAGACTTCTAATAATTGCAGAAAAAAATTAATGGAGACTATTTTAATTATTGTAATTCCATTGATAGCTGGAATTATTGGTTTTTTTCTTAAAAGTCTGCCTAATAAAGTATTCAAACTTATTCTGGCTCTGAGTGGAGCCTTTGTTTTAGCCATGTGTTTTATGCACTTGCTACCAGAAGTATACAATACCTTAGATAAAAGCTATTCTAAAGGAAGCTTAATTGCAGGTGCTAGCATTTTGGCAGGATTTTTAATTCAGATAGCTTTAGAATGGTTAACTGGAGGAATAGAACACGGACATTCACACCACCATAATGACAATCGGAAGTTCCCATTAGGTCTTCTTGTTGGCTTGTGCGTGCATGCGTTCATAGAAGGACTTCCACTTCATGATCACGGTCATGAGCACAGTCATCTTTTAGTCAGTGTTTTAGTGCATAAATTTCCTGTAGCATTGATTTTGGTGCTCGTATTTAAGAGTTACGGATTATCCACGCTCCGCACTTGGGGCTATTTAATATTATTCACTCTTATGGCTCCTCTGGGAATGTGGGTAAGTGAAATATTTGCTAAAGGCATTGAGAACGTAGCTAATTTCATGATGATAATTACAGGAGTGGTAATCGGTGTACTTCTTCATATCAGTACTACTATCCTATTTGAAGCAGGAGAGAATCATAAGTACAACGCCACCAAAGTAGTAATGATTTTAATGGGTTTCATAGCCGCATATTTCACAAGCATGTAAGCCAATTATATCGATTAAACCGATTTAATTGTCGATTAAAACAACATTTTAACCCATAAAATTCATTTATAGTTAATAAATTCACTATCTTAGTACTCTTAACAAACTAGAAATACTAAAAGAAATGAAGTCGTTTGAACGTAGATTAAAAAATGAAAAAGTAGAATTTCTTTTTATTAAAAAGAAGAAAAAAAAGAAGGTGATGATTTTCGCTCATTATCTTAACTAATGCAGGTTATTCGGTTTAGAAACCTTTGTTAGGGTTTTTCGTATCAGTACTCACTTACCTTAACAAAGAGTATTAATTCTAAAACTTAACCAAAGTGAAAAAGTGTACCGTTCGCATTAGTGTGAAGAAAGTAGAAACTATACAACTACATTCCTTCAAGTTCTATTTTAACAAGTTCCAGCACAGTCTTAATTAATTATAGGTGCTAAATAACTCATGAGCCATTGATGTGGCTTTGACCAGTTTGTCTTCATCAATAGAGAGTGATTCAGTAGTCTCTCTGAAGTAACCCGCTATGAGCTCTGATGGCATATTACCCGTAAGAGAATCATCTGCCATAGGGCATCCGCCATAACCTTTTAGTGCACCATCAAATCTTAAACACCCAGCTTTATAGGCCGCTTCTATTTTTTCTTTCCAAGTTTCAGGCTTAGTATGAAGATGAGCCCCGAAGTTTACATTCTCTATTTCAGAAAGCACTGAGGTAAATAGCTGAGTAATATTTTCACTATTACTCACTCCTATAGTATCACTAAGGGCTATATGAGAAATACCCAGTTCATTATTTAATCTATTGCTCCAACTGATAGCTATATCTGGATGCCAGTTTTCTCCATAAGGATTTCCGAAGGCCATAGATATGTAAATCATGACCTCTTTATTAGACTTGTCAGCTATGGTTTTTATACGTTCAACAGCATATAGAGATTGATCTATACTTTTATTTGTATTTCTTTTTTGAAATTTCTCTGAAATACTAAAAGGAAAGCCTAAAAATTTAATTTCCTCAAAGGAAGATGCATCACTAGCGCCACGCTCATTAGCTACTATAGCCAGTAAATCAGTGCCGGTAGCATCTAGATTTAAGCCAGAAAGTACTTCAGCAGTATCTTTTAACTGAGGAATAGCCTTCGGGCTAACAAAACTGCCAAAGTCCAATACGTCAAAACCAACTTCGAGAAGTGCATTCAAATAGGCTGTTTTTTGTCCAGTAGGAATCCAGTCTTTTATTCCCTGCATGGCGTCTCTTGGGCATTCTGTGAGTTTAATCATAAAGATTCAGTTTTAGACATTGAATTCCAAAGGTAGGTGGATTAACCGTGTTTTCCAATCTTAGAGTAAGTATTGAATATAACCAAGAACATTGATTCTTGAGCATTCTTAAAATCGATATGAAAAGAACCTATACTCTAGCTGAGTCAATTGAGACAAGAGAAAAATTCATAAGTAAATTCTAAACTTTTAGAACTCATTTTCGTAAATGAATACCCTAATGCCATTCAAAAATGGCTTGGAATTTTAACTAAAACATTATGGATATAGTAAAATTTACCAGACTGCCTAAGGATGAAAAGACCAATTACCTGTGGGATTTCGGAATTTGTTTAGGCCAGAGATTAATTGGCGAATATGAAATTATTTGTCTGTTTGAGCTTGATGAGTTCTATGTAGAAGCTGTCTACAGTAGAGAGAATAATAAAGTAGATCACATTATTCCAGTTATAGAAATGCCTCACTGGGATGCCTATGTAGATCTTGTATTGGTAGAATTACTCCAGAGTTAAAGCATAGTCTAACAGTTTTATTTCAGATGTAGAAGCCTCTTCCAAGCGATATTTACGCTTAGTCAAACCATCTGCATAGTACTTTACATTTGAACTCAAATCTGACTTAAGATTTATTTCATCTAATAAAACTATTCTTTCAGCATTAAGTTTATGGTCATATAGCACCTTATCAGTAAGGTATAGCACTTGATCCTTATAGAAAATAGAATTGGCCGTTTTTGTAAACGCGTTGCAATGGTAATACTCATCAAGTCCTATAGTTTCCTTGTTTTCGATTCCTAAATGATCCCAGTAATGGCTCACATGAAATTTGATTTTAGCTTCGTCTTTACGTAAGCGTTCTGAACATAAAAAGAAGCAAGTTTTCCCTTTTACTATGGAGATAGCTCTTTCTCCTTTGATTACGTGTATGGTTAGTTTATTCTGAGTGTGTTGAGTATAGGCTTCATGGCATTGCAACGCGAAAAAGAAAATAACTGCTCCAAGACACCATTTTAATGTACCATAGGACTTTCTAATGAAAACAAATACAAGTTGAGTTATAATGGCATATAAAATAAAACACTCTAAAACAGATATATCTATGCCTTCTGATCTTGCATAAGGCAGGTGTGTCATCTGGTCTATGGCCAAGTTTAGAAATTTAACTATATGATCTAATAGCCAAGCTAGAAATGAGCCTAGAATAGGAATAAACGAAGCGGCTAGTGTGGTTAAGGTGAGGTACAAAATAAGTGTAGCTAGTGGTATTACAAAAAGATTAGAGATCATAAAATAATTCGGAAACTGATGGAAATAAAGCATTCCTAAGGGAAACGTACCTAGTTGTGCAGCGATAGAAACGGTGGAAATTTGCCAAGCTTTATCTAAAATCCAGGTGCCTGGAGAGAGCATGCCATACAGAAAAGGTTGAATAATTAATATGCCTAAAACTGCGGAATAACTCAGCTGGAATCCTACTTCCATTAATAAGTTTGGATGTAAAACCAAGAGACACAGCGCGCTGGCTGCTATGGTGTTAAATATGTTAGATCCTTTTATAGAAAATTGTGCTATGCTTATAAATGTGAACATGGTGCTGGCCCTTAGCACTGAAGGGGAGAAGCCAGTAATGGCCGCATAGCTCCATAAACCACTTAGGATAATGAGTATGCTTATGAGTTTGCCGACATTTCTTCGTTTTAGTCCTTTACATAGCCAAACTAAAATTACGTAGATCAAACCTACGTGTAATCCACTCACGGCCAGCACATGGGTGGCTCCAGCACTACCATATGCATCATATAGTTCAGGAGATAAAAAATCCTTTTGGCCAAAAACTAGCGCGGATATAACGCTGAAAGAACGCTTGGAGATGCCTAAGTCTTTTAACCTTTGGAGGTTACTTGATCTAAACTCTTCAAATTGGTCTAAAAATTTATTGGATTTTTCTACACCTGAAAGCTTAAGATGGGCAGAATCTAGGTAGAACTGATAGTTTATACCTAGGCCATTTAAGTATTTCTTATAATTGAATTCATTAGGATTTTTAGGAGGGTAAATTTCACTTGGCTTAGCTAAGCCAATAATTTGTCCTGCATTTTTTAGAGAATCAGAAATTAATGACTTGGGCACATACACTAACGTGGGCTCGTCATGAGCAATCAATTGATTATCCTTATATATACCTATAATCTGACCTTTAGACTTAAAGCTTTTAGCTTTCTCGCTGAACTTTCCTTCCAGTTGTATTAAGTAAGCCTCTGTTTCGTTCAGGTCTAACGGTGTAAGGCGGCTTTGAGCTATACTACGCTCGTGGAGCTCTCCTCTCAGTGATCCTAAGCAGAATAAAATAATGCTCACCAGCACCGCATAATAAACCACATGTTGTTTAGTTTTAAGCCTGCTGTGGAAATAGCCTAGGCTTAGAATTCCTCCGAAGGAGAGTATGATTCCAGCCACTCCTAACCTCATTCCTAGTTCCAGCGCACAGAAAAGCCCTACTATAAATGGTAGTGCTACTCTTACCAGCGGCATTTTTTTCCAGGGATTCATGAATGAGCTAGGATTCGGTTAAAGTTTAATAAATATGCAGTAGTACATTGCAATATAATGGATTAAGTTAAAACTCTTAATATTTCAGAAACCCAAACATGTTATATAGCCAATCTAAGAATATTTGTCTTTAATTTTAGCCTGAGAATAGAGAAGCAATGATTAGAACATGTCTTTAATTTCTTCATTACCTTGGCTCCTTATTTCGTTAATCATGCATAAAGTTAAAGCAGCCATTATAGGTTCAGGTAATATCGGAACTGATTTAATGATTAAAATTATTAGATTGTCTAAGTCGTTAGAAATGTCTGTAATGGTGGGTATAGATCCTAAGTCAGATGGGTTAGCACGTGCTTCTAGATTAGGTGTAAACACCACACATTTAGGAGTAGATGGTTTAATAGAAATGGAGGAGTGGCAGGATATAAAAGTTATATTTGATGCCACTTCTGCTAAAGCCCATCATTACAATTGGGACAAGATAGAGCCATTTCAAGATAAAAAGATAGTAGATCTTACACCAGCAGCATTAGGGCCATATTTAGTTCCTGCAGTATCTCCTAATTTTGAAGGCAGCCTTAGAAATGTAAATATGGTAACATGTGGAGGCCAAGCTACTATTCCTATAGTAGCGGCAGTGAATAGAGTAGCCAGTGTTCACTACGGAGAAATCGTGGCATCTATCGCCAGTAAATCGGCAGGTCCTGGCACTAGAGCTAATATAGATGAGTTCACAGAAACCACGTCTCAGGCCATAGAGAGGGTAGGAGGAGCTAAAAAGGGAAAAGCTATAATAGTTCTTAATCCAGCAGAGCCACCTTTAGTCATGAGAGATACCGTGTTTACACTGAGCGAGAATGGAAAGAAGGAAGCCATAAGAGAAAGTATACATGAAATGGTAAAAGAAGTACAGAGCTATGTGCCAGGATATGAACTGCACCAGGAGGTGCAATTCGATGAAATTCCAGAAAGTGCCCCAGTATTTATAGAAGGATTAGGACATTGTCATGGGTTAAAGACATCAGTATTTCTTAAAGTGGTAGGTGCAGGACACTACCTTCCAGAGTATGCAGGAAATTTAGATATTATGACCAGTGCGGCACTTAGCTGTGGAGAAAAGATGATAGAACATTCTACTGTAGGCTGAGTATTCAAAAAAGACAATAGTGGGCTGTTTATTTTACTTGTTTGTCTATAATTAACCCTACTTCCATAGCAAAAGGAAAGTCATCTCTAGGCATGTCGTGAGAAATCACGTAGGTATAATCTCCAGTTTCAGAATATGTTTTGTTAGGCTCTACCAGGTGCGTGGAATCCCATATGTCATAACCGGCTTCACCTATATAATCTCCATTGTCCTCCTTAATTTTAAGTGAATATGGAGTAGTTGTTTCTTTCCCAGAAGGTGATATCTCTTTAACTATCACCTTGGCTTCATTCCACATATAACCTGTGGCATATCTAAATGCCAGATTAAATTCATATTGATAAGATGAGTCTAGTACATTTACTTCAAATGTTTTCATATCTTCCTTTAGCCATTCTATATCTGGAGATAAAACTTGATGTTCTTCGTACATTCTATTTTCAGGGGTGCATGATGCCATGCAGGCTATTAGCCCAAATACGATTAATAATTTGTACATAATAAATAGGTTTCTAAGAGGTTTACCGATTAAAAACGAGGCAAAAGAGCTAAAAGTATGTGTGCTTTATAAAGAACTTTCTATTACTGAAAGCTGAAAATTGTTACCACATTTGCTTCACTAAGAAACAGAGGGTCTTCCATAGAGTCACTTGAGTAAAGAAGTAAACTATCCATACTAAGGTTCACTTTTAAGTACTGAAATCCGAAACTGCTAAACTGAGTTTCAGTTTCTATTATTTCGAATCTACTAGAAAGGGTTTGAGTACCATTGGCAGTTGAGTATTCTATGCCGTCCTCATTTTGTAAGGATACACTAACATTAGGATTTCCAAAAATTGCTATTGGCCCCGGCATAAAGAACTCTTCAAACTCCTCCACTAGAGGAGTAAGAGCATTAAAAGATTGAAAACCCATGCTAATCTTCAGGTTGTTTAATTCAGTGGCTGGATTAAAAAATCTAGAAGTCCAAGTTTTTATAGAAAGGCTATCTGAAGAAATTCCTTCACTTCCAGCTTCATTTAGAATTGTAGTGCCATCATGAAATCCGTTTTGAGGTGTGGAGTTTAATAAAAAACTATATTGAAAATCTGCAGTAATATCTATTTCAGCCAATTCGGTATCAGAAGTGTTTGAAGCATCGGTTTTTTCATCTTTAGTGCAGCTTACGCACATGCTTAAGAAAAAAAGCAGAGTAGCACTAAATTTCAGCTTGTTCATGGAGGTCATCATTAATGTGAACAAAGATACGGCCTATTAGGCGTTTATTTATTAGCGTTGCAATGCAAAAAAAACCACCATCTAATTAAAGAAAGTGGTTTTAAAATGTCTTTTAACAGAGTTTTAGAAACTGAATTGGCTGTGGTAGTCTCTAAATTCTAAATCTTTCATGGCCTTATCTTTTAAGGAAGAATCCTTAGCTATAGCCGAAGTTAAGTAACTCATTACACCAGAAGAATTACTTCCTCTAGCAGCGAGAATAGCTCTCAAATAATCTGCTATTGCTGAGTCATCACCACTAGACTCTAAGTCAGAAGATGCTCCAGATGTATCTCCATTTAACATCTTTACTAAAGCCGTGTTAAATGTAGTGTTGCCGTTCATTCCGCTAATGGCAGAATCGTAATCTCCATTTTGGATTTGAACTAACCCTTTGTTATAACTAACTTCAGAACCAGCACCAGAGGCTTTTCCGAAGAAACTTAAAGCAGCAGCTCTATCACCATTTCTACGAGCTAGAATACCCATGTTATTATCAGTGATTTTGTTTTCTTCAGCAGCTGTAGCCTTGTCCATAAAAGTTTTAGCGCTGTCATTATCTCCTTGCATAATGTAAATAGCAGCTGCATTGTTAGCAGATCTGTAATCATTTGGAAATTTATCTGCACCGGCTTCATATATGCTTAGCTTGTCTGCCATATCAGACACTAGTGAACCAGCTTTTAGTAGTTCTTCGAGTTCAAGAGAAGAAGGATCGGTTTTACCTATTTGAATGAGTTCTTCATCAGAATAACCAGTTTCATTATAGTCTAAAACTATCTGAGATCTTCTTAGTTCAGGTAAAATCTTCTTTTCTATTTCTTTAAATGTAGCAGCTAAGTTTCTAATCTCTTCTTCTCTTTTAGACTTGTCAGCATACATTTCTAATACTCTTATAATAAGCTCTTTGTCCTCTATGTCTGAAGCTTGCATCTTAGATTTAAATCCTTCCCAATCTTCACCTTTAGGCACCATACTAAAAAGTGCGTCCTCATCTTCTACCTCTATTTTCATAGACTTGAGTGCTTTCTTAACCGCAGCGGCAGAACTTTCAGCTCTTTCTTGAGCTAGATCTTCGTTTATGGAAATTTCACCCTCTGGCGAAGCATAAGCTTGAAGGCTAATCTTTTTTATTTCTTTTCTAGGATCTTCATTCACCATGGTAACGAATTCCTTCATTGCCTTCCAGTCGTCATCTCTTAACTCTTTCGAAGAGATATTCGATCGGTTTTTTGCATAGTTAATTTCTGTATCACTATTAGTTTTGCTAATCACCCTCTGGAAGTTATCAGAAGCCATTATCGGCATATCATCACTCTTCATAATGTAAGGAGTAGTAATTACACCAGAACCTATAGCTAACGGCTCAAATTGTTGATTTTTATTCCCTTTTTCACCATAAATACGAAGTTCTAAAGAACCAGCATTTTCCATAGCAGGATCATAAACTATTTGATCTGTGTATGAAAAGCTTTTTCCTGTAGCATAAGGTATAACTGTTCCGTTTCCAGCAGCATCTTCACCTTGGTATTCAGCCATTTTAAAAGCTTTTTCACCACCTGGGTAAACTAAAACAGGAGTAGCTTCTACTCTTACTTTCTTGTGGAAGTATTTTTCAGGAAATTTCCCAGTGATTTCTAAATCTACCTTATCACCTTTAACAATAAGTGGTTCAGGGCTACTTTTAGCTCCTAATTCTTCTATGTGATCTTCCATTTTTCCTAGTCCAGCACATCCTACTAGAAGTAGGGCAGTTACTGAGAAAAAAAGTATTGAACTCCAAATTTGGTTTTTCATTATCTACTTGATTTTTAGATATCTATATAAGTGTAATCATTTAAGAGCACAAAGCTAATACTATCCTTGAGTATGTGCAATCATTTTCTTAAAAATCATTCACAGCTACTTGTTGTAAACGCCCATGTTTCCGAATTTTTTAATCCGTACGTCTATTCGCTTTTGAGGTGTAAGTTTTTGTAATACTTCTAGGTGCTTAACCAGTGCGTCCTTAACTAAACTGAAAGCCTCTGAAGGATTAGCATGAGCTCCTCCCACAGGTTCTGGAATTATTCCATCTATGAGTTTGTTTTTAAGCATGTCATTAGCAGTAAGCTTTAAAGATTCAGCAGCTTCTTTTTTATGGTCCCAGTTTCTCCAAAGAATCGTAGAGCAGTTCTCAGGAGAAATAACGGAATACCATGCGTTTTCCATCATCAGCACTTGATCTCCTAAACCTATTCCTAGAGCTCCTCCAGAAGCTCCTTCACCTATGATCACACAGATAATTGGTACTTGAAGCTTAATCATTTCAAAGAGATTTCTGGCTATTGCCTCCCCTTGGCCACGTTCTTCAGCCTCCAGCCCTGGAAAAGCACCAGGTGTATCTATGAAAGTAACTACGGGTTTATTGAACTTTTCAGCAAGTTTCATTAAGCGTAATGCTTTTCTGTAGCCTTCCGGATTGGCCATCCCGAAATTTCTATATTGGCGAAGTTTAGTGTTCACTCCTTTTTGTTGGCCTATAAAACACACACTTTGGTCACCTAGCATACCGAAACCACCTACCATTGCTTTGTCATCACCTACCGTTCGGTCCCCATGCATTTCTATGAAATTACCTTCTGTAATAGCATCTATATATGATAATGTATAAGGTCTGTCCGGGTGTCTTGAAACCTGAACCCGCTGCCAAGGAGTTAATTTCTTGTAGATTTTTTTTCGAGTATCACTAATCTTTTTGAGCAAGTCCTTTTCAGGTTTTGCCATATCTATTTCACTGGCAGCAGCTATTTCCTTTTGCTTCTCTAGCTGTTCTTCCAGCTCCTTTATGGGTTCTTCAAAATCTAAATAATTCGGCATTTGAATAAGATTTATTTGGGTTGAAAATTACGAATCTCTTTGAAACAGCCATTAGGCTGATAAAAACGCTACTAACTTTTGCACGGCTAGTCCTCTATGGCTAATTTCATTTTTTTCGTGATGCGTCATCTCCGCGAATGTCGTGTTGTACCCTTCAGGAATAAATACAGAATCATACCCGAATCCACCTTCACCCCTAGGGCTGGTGGCTATAGTTCCATTAACGATTCCGTCAAATAAGTGATGCTCGTTACCTATAATAAGAGATATGGCCGTTCTGAATCGAGCTATGCGGTTATTTCTTGTACTTAACTCTTTCAGCAATTTAGCTACATTATCTTCACTGCTGCGCTGTGGCCCGGCATATCTGGCAGAAAAAACACCAGGCTCCATATTTAATGATTTTACCTCTAAACCAGTATCATCACTAAAACAGTCTAGGTTAAAATTCACTTTAACATAGCTACTCTTGAGTTTCGCATTACCTTCTAGGGTGTCAGAAGTCTCAGGAATTTCATCTAAACAACCTATATCTATGAGGCCCTTGATGTTGTAATCGTCAGATAATAGAGACTTTACTTCTGTCAGTTTATGACTATTGTGCGTGCAGAATACTAATGTTTTCATTCACATAAAAAAGGAGGGCAAAAGTAATAACCTGTTTTACTTTTATGAAGGTTTATTTCACCTATTTCTTCACATTGCGTTAGCGTTGCAATGGATTAGCTATTCACTTTCTAATCACATCTTTAGAATCCACTCAGAATATACGTTTTGAAATTTAAGTTCTGGTATTGATTTATACACCCCAAATACAGAACTACCACTACCGCTTAAAGAGCTAAAGAATGCACCAGAATTATTCAATTCAGTTTTGATTTGTTCTAAAATTGGATGTTTGGGCCACAGTGCTTTCTCAAAGTCATTTGTAAAACAGTTTTGCCATTCACTTTCCTCAGAGGGTATCGCAATAGCACCTTTAGAGGTTTGCTTTAAATCTAAACTGCCATAAGCTTGCGCGGTGCTGATATGAATGTTAGGATAAACCAAGTGAATGTAATATCCCTCAAGCTTGAAATCTACAGAAGTCAAATACTCACCTCTTCCTGAAACTAAAGCTGCTGAGTCCATTAGAAAGAAGGGGCAGTCACTGCCTAGTTCAGCTGCGTATTCCATTAATAATGCTGCAGAGAGTTCTAAGCATTCTAGCTGATTAATAGCTTTTATAACAGCTACAGCATCTGAACTTCCGCCTCCTAAACCTGCACCAATGGGAATATGCTTCAATAAATGAATCTCATAATTAGGTACATCATGCCCCTTTTTTCGAAGTAATTGAATTGCTTTTAAGCAAAGGTTCTTTGCAGAATCACCAGGAATGTCAAGATGGTATGAAGAAAATTTATCACTATTACTAGGAATTAATTCTATGTAATCATACAGCGGAATGGTATGAAACACACTCTCTAGTTCATGAAAACCATCTTGACGTTTGTGTTTTACATGAAGACCCAAGTTAATTTTGGCAGGAGCTCTAAATATCATATCTAATCCAAATAGCCGTAGCGCTTAAGTTTTTTAGGGTCATCTCGCCAGTCTTTATCCACTTTTACAAACAGCTGAAGAAACACTTTTTTGTCTATAAATCGTTCAATATCTCTTCTAGCTTCAGTTCCCACTCGTTTTAGTGCCACACCACCTTTTCCTATAATAATTCCTTTTTGGCTCTCTCTCATCACATAGATAACAGCACTTATTTTCACGATCTTTTTCTCATTCACATAAGACTCTACCTCTACTTCAGATGAATATGGAATCTCTTGTTTATAGTGAGTCATAATCTTTTCCCTAATAATTTCACTAACGAAGAATCTCATCGGTTTATCAGTCAATTCATCTTTTGGGAAATAGGCAGGAGATTCTGGTGTAAATTCTATTATTTCTTTAAGTACGATATCTACATTAAATTTATGAAGTGCACTAATAGGAATTATAGTAGCCTTAGGTAGCTTCTCAGTCCATGCGCTTACTTTCAGTTTAATATCCTCCTGTTGTGCATTATCTATCTTATTTAAAACTAAAATTACAGGCACTTCCATTTGAGCAAGCTTCTCCACCAGCACGTGCTGATTTTCAGGTTTTTCATTTATCTCGACTACAAAAAGAAAAACGTCTGCATCTTGGAATGCACTTTTTACAAAGTTATTCATGCCTTCATGTAGTTTGTATTTAGCGTCCACTACACCAGGAGTGTCAGAAAAAATAAGCTGATAGTCATCATCATTCACTATCCCCATAATTCTATGGCGGGTAGTCTGAGCCTTGGAGTTAATGATGCTCAGTTTAGTGCCCACCAATTGATTCATTAAGGTAGATTTACCTACATTGGGTTTACCTATAATATTAATAAAACCTGCTTTGTGTATCATGGAAAGTATTCTATATTAAAATAAAACTTCTAGAAATTAAAAAGGCTCAGGAAATAATCCCGAGCCTTAGTCTCTAGTAGCGGGGGCAGGACTCGAACCTACGACCTTCGGGTTATGAGCCCGACGAGCTACCAACTGCTCCACCCCGCAATGTTTACAAAGTTTTGTTGTCGACTCGTAAGCGACTAAAAATTTGGAGTGCAAATATATGATAGATTGATCTCTTTCCAATTAATAGTTCATCAATTTTAATGATTTGCTTAGTTTACTGTAATTGAAGATTTTACTTTATTGTTGAGTTCGGATTGGTTCTCTGAAAACTAATCGTTAGTACATCAATTAGTCAAGTTCACTATAAATTTTTCCGATAATACATTGTTTAACAGAGCAGATTTTGAAAGAAAAAATTCTCATACTAATCCTAAGCTGTTGTGTTCATGGATTAGACTAAGATGAAAAGACTAATCCAATTAAGAGTGTATCACTTTAGATGGAGGACTGAGAATCTTAACCTGATTTTTTTGGAGATAATGAATTAATGGCTGAACTTAGCTTGAGATATTACAGCCTTTATTATGCCGCTAAATTCAGTATTCTCTTGGTTTATGAAAAAGAGAATTCATCAGATAGATCTTTTTAGGAAACATCCTGTAGAGGTTCAGGATGAGTTACTCAAAGAGTTATGTCTCATGGCTCAGCATACTGAGTTCGGACTGAAGTACGATTTTTCAGGAATAAAGACGAATTCTGATTTTAAGAAAAGAGTGCCTATTTCTACCTATGATAATTTCAAGCCATACATAGATAGATTGAGAGAAGGTGAGCAGAATATTCTGTGGCCATCTAAACAAAAATGGTTTGCTAAATCGTCTGGAACTACAAGTGGAAAAAGTAAATATATACCTGTAACCACAGAGTCATTAGAGGAGTGCCACTATAAAGGGGGGAAAGATGCACTTTCACTTTACTACTACTTGAACCCTGATGCTGATGTTTACTCAGGTAAAACTCTAGTGCTAGGAGGGAGTAGCAGCATTCATTCCTACAATAAGGCTTGTTACACTGGAGATTTAAGTGCCATCATCATTCGTAATCTACCTATTTGGGTAGAGCTTAAACGTATTCCTAATAGGCAGATAGCTTTAATGGAAGACTGGGAGCATAAAATAGATAAGATGGCACTGGCTAGCATGAATGAAGACGTGAGAATGATAGTGGGTGTGCCTTCATGGACCCTGGTACTTCTCAAAAGGATAATGGAAATTAAGGGAAAGGATAAGATTACTGACGTGTGGCCTAATTTGGAGCTATTCTTACATGGAGGCGTTAGTTTTAAGCCTTACAGAAGTCAATTCGATGCTATTATAGATTCTCCTAAAATGAATTATTTGGAAACATATAATGCATCTGAGGGATTTTTTGGTATACAGGACAGGCTGGATGCAGATGATATGCTGCTTATGTTAGACTATGGGATTTTTTATGAGTTTATTCTTGTGGCGAATATTCATGAAAATGAGCCTGAAACGTTAAGATTAGATCAGGTGGAACTTGGGAAAGTGTATGCTTTGGTAATTACTACTAATGGTGGGCTATGGAGGTACATGATAGGTGATACCATTCAGTTTACGTCTTTAAAGCCCTTTAGAATCAGAGTCTCTGGAAGAACCAAGCACTTCATTAATGCTTTTGGAGAAGAGGTGATTATAGAAAATGCAGTAGCTGCTTTAGAGCAAGCCTGCGCTTCTAGTAATGCTACTATAGCCGATTTTACTGCTGGCCCTGTTTACATGGAAAATAATGGAAAGGGTTGTCATGAATGGTTTATAGAGTTCCAGAATGGCCCAGATGATTTTAATTTATTTAAAGAAGTATTAGATTCAGCGTTGCAACGCGAAAACAGCGATTATCAGGCAAAAAGATCTTATAATTTAGCACTTACTAGCCCACTAGTTAGAGCTGTGCCATCAGGTACATTTTACAAGTGGATGAAGAAAAGAGGAAAACTAGGCGGCCAGAACAAAGTTCCCAGACTCTCGAATGACAGAACTTATCTCAATGAATTAAATGAGCTTATAAAGGAAGGTTATTTGGCCGAAGAATTGTATTCATCGAGTCATGCTTAAATTTATTTCAATCCTCATAGGCTTAGTGGTTCAGTGGGAGTCAAGTACTTCATTGACTGATAACGTGGAGCTAGATGAGTTTCAAAATGTATATGTACACGATGCTACTACCCTAGAGAAATTTGATAAATCGGGAACTCATCACTTTACGTTTAGCACATTAAGAAGCGGAGAACTTACTAGCTTAGATGTCACTAATCCGCTGAGACTTGTACTTTATTTTGGAGAGAATAACGAAGTTTTGTTTTTAGATAACACTTTAACCGAGCAAGGTAAAACACTAAACTTAAATCACTTAGAATATTATGACGTGGGGTTGGTCTGTTCATCTTTCCAGAACCACCTGTGGGTGTATAGAATAGCTGAACAAAAACTAGTTCGGCTTTCAAGAAATGGAGAGGTAACTAATGAAACTGGAAATTTAGCTCTTTGGCTTGATAGATCTAATGAAGAGAGATTCTTTTTGCTAAAAGAAACTGGAAATTACCTTTACTTATTTAGTGATTCTGGTTTAGTAATGGTGTTCGACCATTATGGCACGTTTATAAGAAAAATCGACCTTGGAGTTTTTAACCAAGTGCATGTCATGGAGAAGTTTATATTTATAAAGCGTAACTCTAATGTGTATTCTATGAATGTAGAATTAATAGATGAACAATTACTTTACGAAATCCCAGAAGCATATCTTAATGCTCAAGCCATAGATTTTTCTGCTGCAAGTTTAGCTGTGGTTATGAATACTAAAGTGCAGCTTCTGAAGGTTTCAAAGTAGAGCGTATCCGTGTATAAGTTTTTAGAGTCTAAGTAGGGATTTTTCGTACTTTCACAGGTTCGATTAAGTATCTAAATAAACCAGTATGAGCAAGAAATTACACGTGGCTATAGCCGGAAATATAGGTTCAGGGAAAACTACCCTAACCACCCTTCTTTCTAAACATTTTAAGTGGCAGGCGCATTATGAAGATGTGGATGATAACCCTTATTTGAATGATTTTTATAAAGACATGCAGCGTTGGTCTTTTAATCTGCAGATTTATTTTATGACTAAAAGATTCGATCAGCTTCAGGAAATGATGTCAAGCAAGAAAAGCTTTGTTCAGGATAGAACTATTTATGAAGATGCATATATTTTCGCACCGAATCTTCATTCTATGGGTTTAATGACTACTAGAGATTATGAAAATTTTTTAGGCCTGTTTAACAGTATGGATCAGTTCTGCCATGCCCCTGACTTATTAGTTTACCTGAGAGCTAGTGTGCCTACACTTGTAAACCAGATTCAAAAAAGAGGAAGAGAGTACGAAGAAGCCATAAGAATAGATTACCTGACTAGACTTAATGAGCGCTACGAAGCATGGATTTCTACCTATAACAAAGGTAAAATCTTAATAGTAGATATAGACAATAACTACTTCAATGAGAATGCAGAGGATTTAAACAACATTATAACCAAAATAGATGCTGAACTTCATGGGCTTTTTGAACATGAGGAGGTCTAAGTCCAATAAAAGATGTTAGAAAACAAAAAAACCATTTAGGATTTCCTAAATGGTTTTTTTGTGCTTAGATATGTTTAAACTTACTTCTTCTTAGCCACTAAGGTCACCTGAAGACTTACTTCATCTTTGATCAATTTATCTCCAAGAGACTCGAAGAATTTACCTGAGTTATATTCTATACCGAATTCTGTTCTGTCAAAAGTTATTCCTCCAGCGACAGATACATTTCCTGGAATAGCTTTAGACTTTACGATAACTAAAATAGAATTTACAGGCTTGGTAACTCCTTTAATGGTTAGTTCACCTTCTACATTATAGTTAGTTCCATTTCCACCTTCTATTAAAGAGGCTTTAGTGATTTGATAAATCGCTTGTTTATGCTTATCTACGCCAAAAAAGTCATCAGCCTTTAGATGACCTACTAAATCAGCATTAGACTCTGCATCTTTGATGTCTGAGACAGTGAGATCATTCATATCTATGATTACAGTTCCTGCTGTAATGTTTCCTTGAGCGTCTAATGTGAACTCTCCAGATTTAACACCTACTTCACCAGTATGTGAACTAGCAGGCTTTCTACCTGTCCATTTGATAGAGCTTTTTCTAGAAACTACGTTATAAGTTCCGTTTTCTGCTCTTAATGGGGTGGTATTGGAGACATTAGACTTAGAAGTATCATGGCCTAACGCTTCCGCAGTGCAAACTGCTACAGCATCAGCAAATGTTTTATCCTTAGCTATTTTATCATTACACCATTTAATGCTTTCTGCAGGATTGTTCTCTCCAGAGATTGCTTTTTGACACTCACAAGGACTGAATTCTTTAGGACCACAGCTAGCAAGTAGTAGCGTTGCAACGCCTATAAATAATATTCGATTAATCATTTTATGTTTGATTTTACTCGTTAATACTCAATTCAATTTTGTTCTTATCATTCTCTACATCACTACCGTGATCTTCTGCAGTATGACCACCTAAGATAGGAGCTATAACTAGACCAATAAGACAAGTCAATTTAATAAGAATGTTCATAGATGGACCAGAGGTATCCTTGAAAGGATCACCAACAGTATCTCCAGTTACTGCTGCTTTGTGAGCATCAGAACCTTTATAGGTCATTTCACCATTAATTTCTACACCTGCTTCAAAAGACTTTTTAGCGTTATCCCAAGCTCCACCAGCGTTATTCTGGAAGATAGCCCAAAGAACCCCACTTACTGTAACTCCTGCCATGTAACCACCTAACATTTCTGCTATGGCTAATTTATCCATTCCGAAGGCTAAAGGAAGAAAAGCTATAACTAACGGGAATCCGATAGTTAGTAGTCCAGGAAGCATCATTTCTTTTAGGGATGCTTGAGTAGATATAGCTACACATTTATCATATTCTGGTTTTCCAGTTCCTTCCATAATTCCAGGAATGCTCTTGAACTGTCTTCTTACTTCGTAAACCATTTCCATGGCCGCTTTACCTACAGCGTTCATAGCTAATGCGGAGAATACTACTGGTACCATTCCACCTACGAATAACATAGCTAGAACTGGTGCTTTAAATATGTTAATACCATCTATACCAGTAAAAGTAACATACGCAGCGAATAAGGCTAAAGACGTTAATGCTGCAGAGGCTATAGCGAACCCTTTACCAGTAGCTGCAGTAGTGTTACCTACAGAATCTAAAATATCTGTTCTTTCTCTAACGATAGGCTCTTGCTCACTCATTTCTGCTATACCACCAGCGTTATCTGCTATAGGTCCGAATGCATCAATCGCTAACTGCATTGCAGTAGTAGCCATCATGGCAGAAGCGGCTAATGCTACTCCGTAGAATCCTGCGAATGCATAAGATGCCCATATAGCACCTGCAAATAATAATACAGATGGGAAGGTAGAAATCATACCAGTAGCTAAACCTGCTATTATGTTAGTTCCAGCTCCAGTGCTTGATTTCTGAACTATTTGTAAGATTGGCTTTTTACCTAGTCCTGTGTAATACTCAGTAACTGCAGAAATAACTCCACCTACTACTAGTCCTACTAAAGTAGCGTAGAATACTCTCATAGATGAAATCTCTACAGCGCCTTCACCAAAGAATTCCATAGTCATAGTCTCTGGAAGCATCCAGACACATAGTCCATAACATGATAGAGCTACTAGGATGATAGAAGTAATATTTCCTTTGTTTAAAGCTCCCATCACCTGAGATTCTTTAGCATCGTTAGAGTTTATCTTCACTAGTAAAGTACCAATTATAGAAATGATTATTCCAGCACCTGCTATAGACATAGGGAGTAGGATAGGACCTATTCCTCCGAATGCTGTATCTCCTGTAGAACCTCCCATGTCACTAATGACATAGTTACCTAGAACCATAGCTGCTAGTACTGTAGCCACATAAGAACCAAATAAATCAGCTCCCATTCCTGCTACATCTCCTACGTTATCTCCTACGTTATCTGCTATGGTAGCAGGGTTTCTAGGGTCATCTTCAGGAATACCTGCTTCTACTTTACCTACAAGGTCAGCTCCTACATCGGCAGCTTTAGTATAAATACCACCACCTACTCTAGCGAATAATGCTATAGACTCAGCTCCTAAAGAGAAACCAGCTAATGTTTCTAAAACAATAGTCATTAACTCGCCAGGAGATCTAGTTTCACCCATAAACTCCGCGGCAGCCCATTCACCATTCATAAACATCTGATAAAAAACAATAAAGAATGCTGTTAAACCTAAAACAGCTAGTCCAGCTACTCCTAACCCCATTACCGTTCCACCACCGAAAGATACTTTAAGAGCGTTTGGTAAACTTGTTTTGGCTGCTTGAGTAGTTCTTACATTCGTTTTAGTGGCTATTTTCATTCCTATTCTTCCTGCGTAGGCAGAAAAGAATGCTCCGAAAATAAAGGCTATTACTATTAGCCAGTGAGTAGTAGGCACTACCATGGAGACCACTGCCAATAAAACAGAAACTACCGCCACGAAAATGGCTAGTAATCTATACTCTGCTTTTAGGAACGCTAAGGCACCCTCATAAATGTAATCCGATATTTCTTTCATTTTACCGTCTCCAGCATCTTGCTTCATTACCCAAGACTGCTTGGTTACCATATATAGTAACCCTAGAATAGCCATTACTATTGGCATATAAATCATATACGCTTCCATATTATTGTTTTGTGTTTATTCTTGTTTTAAAAAGGTGCGCAAAAATAGGGCATCACACGCACTTAGACAACCACTAGATAAGGGTTGATTATAAATGATTTAGATAGATAAACAAAAAAGGAAAACCTACTTGGTTTTCCTTTTTCATTTAAAATTTCTTAAGCTTTTTGAAGGTACATGGCTTCTTTAGCTGCCTTAACTATTTTAGGCACGTCTGGAAGTGCTTCAGCCATAAGCGTAGTAGCGAATGGGAAAGGAGTGTCACTTTGAGTGAGTCTCTGTATAGGAGCGTCTAAATAGTCGAATGCATTTCTTTGAACTCTGTATGCTATCTCTGAACAAACAGAACCTACGGGGAAACTTTCTTCTACTATAATCATTCTGTTAGTTTTCTTCACAGACTTGATTAACGTGTCTATATCTAACGGACGAATCGTTCTAATGTCTATTACTTCTGCGCTTATCCCTTCTTTTTCTAATTCTTCTGCGGCTTTATTACAGTCTTTCATGATTTTACCGAAAGACACTATAGTAATGTCTGTTCCTTCTTTTACCACATCTGCCACACCTATAGGTATCAGGTATTCTCCTTCTGGAACCATGCCCTTATCTCCATACATACGCTCAGATTCCATAATTAGCACAGGATCATTATCTCTAATGGCTGATTTAAGCAGTCCTTTCATATCTGCAGGATTGCTAGGGGTAATCACCTTTAAGCCAGGAATTTGTGAGTACATAGGCTCAAAACTCTGAGAGTGTGTAGCTGCTAACTGCCCAGCCTGAGCATTAGCTCCTCTAAAGACAATAGGTACATTAAACTGACCTCCAGACATCTGAAGCATTTTAGCCGCGGAGTTGATAATCTGATCTGCTGCTAGAATGGCGAAGTTCCAAGTCATGAATTCTACTATAGGTCTTAATCCATTCATGGCAGCACCCACGGCTATTCCACTAAACCCAAGTTCTGCTATAGGTGTATCTATCACTCTTTTAGCCCCAAACTCGTCTAGCATACCTTTACTAGCCTTATAAGCTCCGTTATATTCGGCCACTTCTTCACCCATAAGAAAGACATTCTCGTCTCTTCTCATTTCTTCTGACATAGCCTCTGCTATAGCTTCTCTGAATTGGATTTCTTTCATAATCTTTATTTTCGAACGTCAAAAATAGTAATATTTCTAACCGTTGCAACGCGTATTTATATCACTAAACCAGCAAGTGTATTTCTAACACTTCATAGGTTTGAACAGAGTATTCAGTTAAAAGAATAAAATCTAAATAAAATTGTTATGCATGCATACTATATTTGTGCGTAAATATTTGCAGAAATCTTACATCATAAGATGAGTAAAAGATAATTTTGCGGTGCAATAGAAAAAGAAAATCAACATAATGAACATATTAGTTTGTATATCAAAAGCGCCAGATACAACTTCTAAAATAGCCTTCACCGATGGAGGAAAGAAGTTTGATGAAAATGGCATTCAATTTATAGTAAATCCATATGACGAATGGTATGCGTTAGTTAGAGCTTTAGAGTTGAAAGAAGCTAACGGTGGAAAAGTTACCGTAATATGTGTAGGTGATGCTAGTAATGACCCAATCATTAGAAAATCATTAGCTATAGGTGCAGATGATGCAGTTAGAGTAGATGCAGCAGATACTGATGCACTATTTGTGGCGCAGCAGGTAGCACATTACGCTAAAGAAAACGGTTATAATATGATTATGACTGGAAAAGAAACCATTAACTACAATGGTGGCCAGCTAGGCGGAATGATAGCTGAATTAACGCAACTTCCTTACGTGGCTATGGCCACTAAGTTAGATGTGGCAGGAGATACAGCTACTATAGAAAGAGAGATTCAAGGAGGATCTGAAATTTTAGAAGTAAGCGGAGGATTTGTGCTCAGTGCAGCTAAAGGAATGGCAGAACAAAGAATTCCTAACATGAGAGGAATAATGGCAGCTAGAACAAAGCCCCTAAATGTAATTCCAGCATCTGGAGGAGATGCTCACACCTCGGTAGTCAATTATGAGTTACCACCTGCTAAAGCAGAGTGCAAGTTTATAGATGCCGAAAATGCAGGCGAATTAATAGCATTATTACATAATGAAGCTAAAGTAATCTAACCCCTAAATCAGAGAAAAAATGTCAATAGTAGTTTTTGTATCAAACACAAGAGGAAAAATTAATAAAGCTGGGTTAGAGGCTATTTGCTACGCAGCAGATTATGCTAAAAGCTCAGGTGATTCTGTAACTGCAGTCACAGCAGGCAATTTAGAAGGAGATGGTGGAGCTGGAGCTTATGGAGCGAGTAAGTTAGTAGTAGCTTCAGTAAATCATAGTGATAGTCTACAGGTTACTAACATGGTAAATGCAGTAGTAGAAGCTGAAGGAGCTAACATGATAGTAACCAGCCATGATAATGATGGTAAGCAAGTAGCACCGAGACTGGCTGCTAGAATGAACTGTGGTATAGTAACAGGTGTTACAGGAATGCCGGATACATCTTCAGGATTTACGGTAAAGAAAAATGTGTTTTCAGGAAAAGCCATAGCTGAAGTTAGTATTTCTTCAGATAGAAAAATCTTAGCTATACTACCTAACTCTCATGGTTTACATGAGCATGGAGGTTCAGCAGAAGTTTCTGAGTGGGCTGGAGATGCTGGTGCAGCTTCTGTAACTGTAAAAGAAGTGAAAGTTCAGGATTCTAATGTGGTTCCACTTCCAGAAGCAGAGCTTGTGGTAAGTGCAGGAAGAGGATTAAAAGGTCCTGAAAACTGGGGTATGATAGAAGAGTTAGCCACGGAATTAGGTGCTACCACTGCTTGTTCTAGACCTGTTTCTGATATAGGTTGGAGACCACATCATGAGCACGTAGGTCAAACAGGTGTAGCTATTAGACCTAACCTTTATATAGCTGTAGGAATTAGTGGTGCCATTCAGCATTTAGCTGGGGTTAATGGATCTAAGAAAATAGTGGTGGTAAATACAGATCCAGAGGCTCCGTTCTTTAAGGCTGCAGATTATGGAATAGTAGGAGATGCTTTCGAGGTAGTGCCTAAGCTAGTGGCTGCTGTTAAAGCGTTCAATGCTGCTAAGTAGTTAAAGAATTAACATACCAGCGAGCTGTTAGTTTAGCTCAATTGAAATATTTACTTTTGCAAAGTGAAAAATGGGAGACCACACAGTCTCCCAATTTTTTTATATGTATATGGAAAAAATCGAGTTAGAGATATCTGATATAGCACCTAGTGGATCCACTAGTGGTGCTTATGCATTAGTTCTTAAAGAGATAGACGGAGTTAAGAAATTACCCATAGTAATAGGCGGGCATGAGGCACAGGCTATAGCCATAGAGTTAGAGAAAATGACTCCTAGCAGACCCTTAACCCATGATTTATTCAAAAGTTTTTCTACGGCTTTCACTATAGATGTAGAGGAAATCATTATTTATAATCTGATAGAGGGCATCTTCTTCGCTAAAATTATAGCGGTTCAGGATGGCAGAAAAGCTGAGATTGATGCCAGAACTAGTGATGCCGTGGCCGTGGCCGTTAGGTTCAATTGCCCTATTTTTTGTTACGATTTCATTTTAGATACTGCAGGAATAGACGCTGAAAATGAAGATGGAGAATTCGATGAAGAGAGTCTAGCAGGAGTGGCTCCTGAAGTAGTGGAAGAAAGTACAGAAACACTTTCTATTAGTGAATTAGAAGCTCAGTTAGAGCAGGCTTTAGCCGATGAGGATTATGAAAAAGCAACAGTTTTAAGAGACGAGATCAATAAAAGAACTGGAGAGTCTTAAGTCAATCAAAAATAAAAACAAGCCTCATTTTTACAAACCGTGTAACCTGAACACGAAAATTAGCGTAGGGGTTAAGACCTAAACAATACTTAACCAACCATGTTTGAAATCCAACCTACCAGGATTCAAAGAGAAGAACTCTCTTCTTTGATATTTCCACAGCATGCCGTAGAGCATACCCCAGAAAAATTAAATTACATTACTAAAGTCTTACTGAAAGCAAATGCTGTTTCTAAACACGTCAAAATTGTGTTTTTAGACGCTATTGGGTTTAAAGAAATAGAAGCTAACAAATGGAACTCTAATGGAAAGCAAGTAATTTTAAATGATGGCCAATGCATTCCGTTTCACAGGGTAGTAGATGTCAAAGAATCTTAAAGAGTTGCTGCTTTAGCTCCTTCTTTTAGTTTAGTCATCTTTATGTCTAGCACCCCAAATAGTATGGTCATTAACGGACTTACTAAATTAAATATGCAGTAAATCCAGTAGGTGCCAGTGGCTACTCCTAACACACCACTTTGGGCTACACCACAGGTGTTCCACGGAATTAAGACTGAAGTAACTGTGCCTGAATCTTCCAAGGCACGGCTGAGATTTTCAGGGGCTAATCCGCGTTCTTTATAGGAGTCCTTAAACATTTTACCAGGAACTACTATGGCTATGTACTGATCTGATGCGGTTACGTTAAAGAACATGCATGTTCCAGCCGTACTGGCTACTAGAGAACCTGTAGAGTTTACTACAGATAAAATAGCTCTGGTAATTCTCTTTAAAAACCCGCCTGCCTGCATGGCACCTCCGAAGGTGAGTGCACAAATAATTAACCACACTGTGTTTAACATTCCCACCATACCTCCAGCTTTTAAGAGGCTAGAACGGTTTCCTTCTTCTACATTAAATAGGTTATTAATGGCATCATTCTGTTCAGTGAAAAAACCAGTGGTTTCTAAAGCCATAGCATGGAAAATGGCTTTGTAACTGGCAGATGCGTAACTCATAGATTCTCCGCCTATTTGTTTAACCACCTCCGGCTGAAAAATCACCGCGAATATGCCTCCTAGTAAACTGCCTATGAACAATGCTGGAATGGTAGGGACTTTTTTAATGATCAAAACTATAACTGCTATAGGCACTAAAAACAACCAGCCGCTGATGTGAAACTTACTAGAGATTATTTCTTGCAACGCTATAACCTTGTGAGCATCTCCTTCTCCACCTTGAGTGAATCCGACCACTAGAAAGACGATTAATGCTATAGCTATGCTAGGGATGGTAGTCCACATCATGTGTCTAATGTGGGTAAATAAATCTGTGCCAGCTACCGCTGGAGCTAGATTAGTGGTGTCTGAAAGTGGAGACATCTTATCTCCGAAGTAAGCTCCAGAAATAATGGCTCCTGCACTCCAGCCTATGTCTATTCCTAAAATCTGCCCAATAGCTATGAGTGCTATTCCCACCGTGGCTATTGTGCTCCATGAGCTTCCCGTGGCTACTGAAACTATAGCGCAAATTACACAAGAGGCTACCAAGAAAATGCTGGGGTTAAGAATTTCTAACCCGTAATAAATCATGGCTGGAACCACACCGCTTATGAGCCATGTGCCAGCTAGTGAGCCTATGAGTAATAAGATGATTACCGCACCCATAGCGCTTTGGATTCCGTCTATAACTCCGTTATAAAAATGGTCATAACTCCTACCGAATTTCATGCCTATTAGCCCTGCTACTCCTGCTGCGGCTAGCAGTGCTATTTGGTTAGGTCCATAGCTAGAATCTGCTCCGAAAAACACCACGTTAAACGCTAAAAGCATCATAAGTATTATGATAGGAACGAAGGAAGCTCCCAGAGTTGGTGTTTTTAGATTTTCAGACATCTGGTGAATGGTTTATGATTCGTGTAGCAATATAGTTAACCAAAACTAAACTCAGGCTTATGAGATTCTAATTGGACTAGGTTCTGGTAATTTCGATTTGGGTAAGTTTATTATTAGGAGCGTTTTAGTGCAAATTTTGTGATGTGAGAGAATGTCAACTTACGTGAAGTAACTTACCAAAGGTAAGTTGCCAATATTGAGCTGCTAAAGGTAATGTTGAAATTGGATGGGCTATATACAGCTAGGTCTATTAACTATTAACGTGGTAAACATGCAGAGAATATTTTAGATAGTGAGAGAGAATGGTTAAGTTCGTTAGATGTTAAAATTGTTAGGATTTATAGGCATTCTCCTGGTAGTTTATTTACTTCTAGGCCGAAAGAGTGGTGTCGGAAAAGCCCAGAGAAGAAAAGCAAGATTTAAAATTAACAGAGAGTCTAATAGAGAGAAAGACAACCGTAATTAAATTGCTCAAAAACTTATAGGGAAGTGTTTAACGAAAAACAACAAATTTCTTCCTATAAGTTTACTTTTGCGGTGCAATAAATCAACCGATCACCAACCATGAGTAAACCTTCTTTACCCAAAGGAACCAGAGATTTTGGGCCAGCAGATATGGCCAAGAGGAATTACATTTTTTCTATCATCACTTCTGTGTTTGAGAAATATGGGTTCATGCCTTTAGAAACTCCAGCCATGGAGGGACTCCAAACACTTACAGGAAAGTACGGAGAAGAAGGTGATCAACTTATTTTCAAGATTCTAAATAATGGTGATTTTCTGAAGAAGGCAGATAAAGAAGCATTGCAACGCGAAGACTCCAAAAAACTTAGTTTTTCTCTAAGCAAGAAAGCATTAAGGTATGATTTAACTGTGCCATTCGCTAGGTATGTGGTGATGAACAGAAGCGAGATAGCCATGCCGTTTAAGCGGTATCAAATCCAACCAGTATGGAGAGGAGACAAACCGGGAAAAGGGCGCTACCAAGAATTTTACCAGTGTGATGCAGATGTGGTGGGCTCTGATAGTCTATTAAATGAGGCTGATTTAGCGCGCATTTTTGATGAGGTGCTGACTTCTCTAAAGCTAGAGGGAGTAGTAATTAAGTTGAATAACAGAAAAATACTTTCTGCACTAGCACTTTGGATAGGCAGAGAAGATGATTTGACTAATCTGACTATAGCCATAGATAAGCTAGATAAAGTAGGCATAGATGGCGTAGAAAAAGAATTGGTTAACAGAGGATTCGCTTCTGTCGAGATAGAAAAAGTAAAGCAGTTTTTAGCGGTTAACGGAAGTATAGAAGAAAAGCTAGACTGGATAGCTCAGAATTTAGATTCTGATGAGGCTAGACTTGGTGTAGCAGAGTTAAAAGAGATTTTAGCCAAGGTAGAACTCACAGGATTAAAGGGAGCCAAGCTGGACTTAGACTTGACTTTAGCAAGAGGATTGAACTATTACACAGGAGCCATATTTGAGGTTATAGTAGAAAACAGCGGTATGGGCAGTATCTGCGGAGGTGGAAGGTACGATGATCTTACAGGAATATTTGGCTGGCAGGGAGTGAGTGGAGTAGGAATATCTTTTGGAGCTGAGCGCATCATGGATATTCTAAACGAAAGAGAATTATACCCTTCAGATACGGTGGTGACCACTCAAGTAATGTGTGTGAACTTCGGTGAGGAAGAGGAAAAGTACTGTGTGAAGTTAGCTGCAGAGCTAAGAGATAATAATATAAAAACAGAGGTGTATCCTGAGTCTGCCAAAATGAAAAAGCAAATGTCTTATGCAGATGCTAAAGGGATTCCCTACGTGTTACTGATAGGCTCTAATGAGATAGAAAGTGGAAACCTCACGCTCAAAAACCTAGAAAGTGGAGAGCAAAAACAGGTGACTAAAGAAGAGTTAATCAATTTGTTTTAAGACACATTTGAAATGCTAAAGGCTCTCAAAAACATTTATAATTTCAATTCCTCTCGATTCAGGTTGTTTGAGGAAAACAAACAGTTTGCAGAGTCTATTCCAGCCGGAGCTTTGGTTCTAGATGCTGGTGCTGGCAGTCAGCCGTATAGAAAATTTTTAGAGCACACGCAGTATGAGTCGGCAGATTTTGAGCAGGTAGATAAGCCTTACGCTAAATCTACTTATGTGTGTGATTTAAGTGCCATTCCTGTGGAGGATAACCGATTTGATTACATTCTGTTTAATCAAGTTATGGAGCATTTACCCGAGCCTAAAAAAGTGCTTAGAGAACTCAATAGAGTTCTGAAAGCTGGAGGCCACATGATTTATACTGGGCCACTGTTTTATGAAGAACACGAGCAGCCTTATGATTTTTACCGTTACACTCAGTTCAGTCTAAAGCTATTGTTTTCTGAAACAGGGTTTAGCATTCAGCGAATAGACTGGATGGAAGGCTACTATGGGGCTGTAGGTTACCAACTAAACAGAATGGCCAAGTATTTACCTATGAACCTGAAGGATTTAGGAGGCGGATTACTGGGCGTTTTAATGGTTCCAGTAATGTTAGTTGTAAAGGTGAATAGCGGCTTATTTTCAGTTTTTTTTCACAGATTAGAAAAGCGCACTAAGTACACTTCTAAAGGCTACCCAAAGAACTATGTGGCTCTGGTGACTAAGGCTTGAGGTAAATCTGAACGTAAAGTGAGCGTTATTTCAGCACAGAATAAAGAGTGCTTACATTTACCCATAAATGCTTCCAAATGCTCATTTTCCAAACTCCTCGGTTAGAAATCAAATCTCTTAAAAAGGAAGACAAGCCATTTTATGCTGAATTGCTTACTGCACCAGAAATAGTAGGGCTAATTCCCCAACCACCATTCCCCGCTGAGCAAATAGATGAAATGTTCATCAAGTACTCTGCTGAGTATGAACAGCCAGGAGTGGCCGATAAAACCATCTGGGGTGTTTATGAGATAGGAAGTCCAGAACTAATAGGCTTATGTGCTATTCTGCATAATGATGAAGGAGATAAGGAACTGGGCTACAGATTCAGACAACCTTATTGGGGAATGGGATTCGGAACTGAACTCACTAGGTTTACGATTGATTACTTTTTTGAGAAATTAGACTTTGATCTGTTAACAGCCGATGCTTGGGTGGAAAATCAGGGCTCTACTAAGATTTTGGAGCGGTTTTTTGCATTGCAACGCGAATTCTATAACCCCGAACTGAACTGCTGGGATAGGAGGTATGCGCTGACTCGGGAAACATGGTCTTCTAACAATGATGCTAAATAGAGGTAGGACAGAACCTCGTTTAAGCCATTCCAGGAAAGCATGAGGAAAACACTTAATTTTATCACATTAAATCGTTGATTATGAAACCAATTTTTACTTTTATAGCCTTTACCGTTTTCTGTATAAGTGTTACAGCTCAAGGCTTAGACGTGCCAGAAAACTATGACTTGACCGATGCTCAGGATTATGCGCCTTATGAAGATGACCTACTAGACTGCATAGAATGGATGCAGAAAACCCCACTAAATACAGAGTTAGAAACTAGAAAAAAGGCGGCTAAATTCGTGATGGATTGGATAAATGGCAGCCCTGATGTTTCCATACTCATTGACTCCAGATTCTTACCATTCATGAAATCTTCTCCTCATTTACTCCTTACTTTTATGGCTGGCTGGACAGAAAGAGACCTAAAAACCAGAGATTATGGGAATAATCAAGAAGGTGTGGTAGCTGGGTTAAAAGCGGTTCTGGACATGTACGTGGCCAATATAGAAATATCTGGCAAGGATAAGAACTTAAAGAAGCTCATGAAACTGGAGTCTAATGGAGAGTTAGAAGAATGGGTGAGCAGTAAACTATCTAACTAGGTGGCTGAGGTTTATACACCAGATTATCTCCAAGGTTAAAATACGCCACCTCTTTCACTTCTCCTGCTGTCAGAGTTTCTAGCCGTTCTTCTGCAATGCGCACTCGCACCAGTCTAAGCGTTGGGAAACCCACTGCTGCTGTCATTTTGCGTACCTGCCTGAATTTACCTTCGGTTAATGTAACAGATATCCAACTGGTAGGCCCGTGGTGCTCACCTCTAATTTTAAATGGTGCTAAACTAAGTTCAGGCTTACCAGATAGTTTGAAAGCTTCACATGGTTTGGTCATGTATTTCTTTCCATTAATGCCTATTTCCACACCTCTCTGCAGTAGCTCCAGAGCTTCAGGATTAATATCTCCATCTACCTGAGCGTAATACTCTTTCTCAAACTTATTACTCCTGATCAGTTCACTCACTTTACCATTGGTAGTTAAAAAAAGAAGCCCTTCTGATGGAGCGTCTAACCTGCCTATAGCCATGGTGTTTTCTGGGAAATCTGCTAATTCTCCTAAAAACTTGTGCTTGTTTTTTCTGGTGTTGGCTATAAACTGAGAAAGATACCCAGGAGGTTTATTTATGATGAAATGCCTGAATTCGCTCAAGTGACTTAAGTATTGTGAATCGATAAAGTTATATTTATGAATTAATTAACTGGTACAAGTGTACCTCTATCAGAAGTAGAAGAATAAAACCCATTTTCTACAGTGTGAAATTTGATGTTAGAAATCTGAGCATTTCCTAACTGGTTTGTCAGGCCTTTATCAGCCTGCCAACCCCAAAAACGCCAAGTAGTAGCCACCGGAATTCCAGCCACTTCTTTATAATCACAGTACTCTATGGCATGGGGATCTTTTTCCGCTTCTTCTAAGGATTGGTCAGCGGTAACTATGTAAGCAGCAGTATTTATAAGGTATGTGTCTTTATCTGAGTACATAATGTACCAGTCTTCTGGAGCATCTCCAATGCCTTGGTCAAAGGTGAGTTTCTGTGCATCATAAGTTTGACCTTTTAAACTTCCGTTTTCATACGTTTTCCAGTTAGTACCTTTATCTGAGAGCTTGTAAGGAAACATAAAAAAGTAAGACCACGTGTACGCAGCAAAACGGGCACTATTTCCATTCATTCCTCTGGAGCAGTATACGTTACCATTATTAAAAAGAATAATATTTCCATCTTTTTGTTCAATTTTTCCGTTTCTAGAATCTGTACTTAGCGTTATTTTTCCATCCATTCTGGTTTTACCACCGAAATCCAGTAGGATATCGAACGACACGTTTTCTTCATTAATGAAGGCCTTTTTTTTGTGGTTCTGTTCTACAATGGTAACTAAAGAAACATCCTTGTTTAAATCGTCAGCTATTTGTTTGGCTTGATCAAGCTGGTTAGGTGAAGAAGGATTTTTCGAAGTGGGAGTACAAGCCGATAATAGTAAAACTAGTAATACTAAAGTTAAAAAACGATTCATTTAAGTAGGGTTAATTTTGGTGGCTAAGGTAAACCGAGTTCTGTTCGTAGCTTAGTATCGCTATTAGAATTTTTATTCCAGTAATCAGATTGAATGCTTTTTATGAGCTCAGCTTCTGTAGTTAATACCGGAGCATCTGCAGACCAGCCATCTGGATAAGTTTCTTTCCAAGAAGTAATTTTATGAGGGAATTCAGATTCGAAATTGATACTTATGCTTCGTTTTAGCCCTTCGTAGCTCATGGTGTAGGTGCTGATTCTGTTGTTCTTTTCTAGCGTTGCAACGCAGGAATACCCCTTAGTTTCCTTATGCTTTAATCGAAGAAAGAAAAAACTGGGTATTACACTGAGTTTACCCTGTGGTAGTTCTTCTGGCTGTAATCTTATTTTAGACCACATGTCATCTTCTAACAAGGTTTTAGGCATTGAAATCTCTGCCGACTCACCCTCAAAATAGGATTCTATGTCTATTTCAAACGTGGTCTTATTTTCTAGAGTCGTAAAGGTATGTCCACACCATTCCTGACTAGAGGAGCTAATTTTTAAGGAGTGCTCTGGGTTTTCTACAGGTAAAAACGTGCTAGTCATCATAGAGTAAGGGTAAATTCCTGTGTTAAACTTTTTGGTAGAATTAAGTTTTAGCACACTTACATCATTGTCTGAACCGTAATCTGATTTTACCAACTTTTCTTTGTTAAACGGCTCGGTAACAAAAATGAGAACAGAAGTTCCTTCATGTATTTGTCCATATCTAGCCTGTTTCAGAGCATAACTAGAAATTTCTGCTTTTCCCGAATACCAGTATGAATTAAAATCTTGAGATGAATAGTCTGATGGTTTTTCAGCTTTTTCGGCAGGAGTGGAGGCACAAGTGAGAAGTACTAAAGAGCAGAAAAGAAATCTATAAATCATAATCTATTTTTGACTTCAAAGTAACTGAGAAACGCTATTTAGCATTCACAAAACTGAAACTTTCTAACTTCCTAAACCCTTAATGGTAGATATGAATTTGGGTGGTTTTATCTATCACGGCATAAATTTCATCTATGGCTTTTTCAGTCACAGAAATACAGCCTAGAGTCCAATTTACTTGGTTTGAAATAAGATCTTCTCTTCCTTTTGGTGTACCATGTATACCTATTTCGCCACCTATTTTAGCATCCTTAGGAATCTTACCTTCTGCTATGGCTTGATTAAATCTAGCCCACGAAGTTTTATTAGGATAGTCTATCCAAATGAACTTAGACCACTTAGAATGTGGGTATAAATCTCTTATGTTAAAGGTTCCCTCTGGTGTACAGCCATCTCCTTGAATTAGTTTAGGGTCTACAGGATTAGGGCCTAGACAAATAGGGTAAGACATAAGTGTGTCTAGTTCATGCACTAAGTGCAGTAAATAGGCACTCTTTTCAATATCAATCCGCAGGTCTCTAGGTTCTAAGCCTAGATCTGCTATTCGTGTAGTGATAGGAATTTCCTTCTTGGTCTCTCTTAAATTTGGAGTGGGACTGGAACATGATATAAAACCACACAGCGTGAGTAGGAGTAAGAATTTCATGAGCTACTAACGTTCGAATGAAATTAAAATTATAGACTGCTTCTTTATATCATAGGAAGTGTAACTATGAATGTAGAACCTTTATGAAGCTGGCTATGAACAGATAAATTTCCGCCTATAGAGGTCAAGTATTTTTTGCTAATACTTAACCCTATTCCTGTGCCTTCATACTTTCTTTCAAGGCCAAAACTCTCTTGTTCAAAGTCTAGAAATATGCGCTGTAGATTATCATGTGAGATACCTATTCCTGAATCAGAGATGGTGATATTAGCTATTTGAGAATGGGCTTCTTTGGTAATTTTAATAACCACATGTCCTTCGTCTGTATACTTTATAGCATTATTAATAAGGTTGTCCAGAACTATGCCTAGCATCCTACTGTTAGCTCTTATCTGGAGTGGTTCTTCGAAAGAATTAATGGTTAAAATTAATTTCTTTTTATTAGCCATGTGAAGCAGACGTTTATAAGACTCCTCTGCTACTTCTTTTAAATCCAGTACTTCTAATGGGTAGGTGTTTTGTTCATAGTTTATGAGACTAAGGTTAGTAATTTTGTTTACCGTTTCGTCCAGTTGTTTAGCACTCTCTTGTAGCAAATGAAGTACATCTTTTTGGTTTTCATTTAGGTTTTCTCTAAGTAGTAATTGAGTAGATCCTTGAATACCATTTAGTGGCACCTTAATTTCATGGCTAAGGCCTGTAAGAATGTTTCTTTTTAATATTTCTATCTGCTCAAATTTAAAATTAGCGCGCTCATACATGAGCTCTGCTTTACGCTTTCCGGATCTATCTATGAAGTAAATAACCACGTTATAGACTACACCTTCAGAATCGAATAATGGTTTGTACTCCATGCCTAGCGCAGTAGATTTTCCGCTGAAAAGCACAGTGTCTATTTCTTTAATCAGTCTTTCTCCATTGAGCACTTTATTGAACTCTTGAATAAAACTAGCTCTGAAGTTTTCTGGAACCACATCTTCGAAAGGTACTTTTTCAGATTTTATGTCAGCACCGAATTCGTGTAACATGTAGTTATAAGATCTATTATCTGCGCTTAGTATAGTTCTGTCTAAGTCTAAAATTACAGTATAAATGAAGGCATTTTCTATTATGGATTCAAGTCTGTTTATGTGTTCTTTAACTTTTTGTTCAGCTATTACGCGCTGTTCTACGTTAATAAGATTCCCTACCATTTCTGTGAGCTGTCCTTTAGCATTTCTTTGTTTCCAGGCGTGCACTTCATAATGTTGAACAGCTCCATCCTTATGCTTTAAACGGTATTGATTAGAATAATAGCTGGATGCTTTTCTTAGTTCTTCAGAATGTCTACTAAAAGCTTCATCTCTGTCTTCATCTACTATAGTGGTTCTGAATTCTGGCTCAAGAAGAGGTTTCTCAAAATCTGTAAATCCAATCATTTTTCTAAACTCGTTTGAGTAAGTGACTTCATCTGAGATAAGATCATGGTGGAATAGGCCTGACTTAATTCCTTTAAGTGCAAGTCTCTGTATTCTATTTTTTCTGGCCAGTTCTTCTGTTAGATCATACTCTTCGCTAATGTCTATGTTTAGTCCTTTAATAAAAACTAAAGTATTCTCATGCACAACTGGTTCAGCCACCGTTTTAATCCATTTGGTTTGGCCTTTTCTTGTAGTGGCTTTGCCTAAAAAAGTGTACGGCAAATGGTGTTCTCTAAGGAAGTTGGCTTGATCTCTTAATTCTTCCTGATCCTTAAAATTAAAGAATTCTAAAAAGGTATCTGGAGTAAGTTCTTCTTCTATTCTCATATCAAACAAATCGTAGGATTCTTTAGACCATGTAGTTACATTATTTATTACATCATGGTACCAAGGACAAATTTTCCCGAAAGTGCTTACGTCAGTCATCACTGAATTCCATAAGTTAGTTTTGGTGGCATCTAAACATCTGAAAAAGATTAGCCCTTCATTACTAAAAATTTCAGCTCTCATGGGATGAAGTTTTAATGGTTGAGCTAAAATTCCGACCTCTATAATTTGAGATTGATCAGATGTTAACGCTTCATTAAATCTAGTTTTAAGCGATTCTCTATCTTGTTCTAAAACATAATTAAAGAGGTTTTTACCTAATAGAATTTCTGAAGTAGTATCTAAAAGAGAGCACCATTTATCATTAAACTTTATAAAGTTTCCTTTATCATCTAAAATGGCTGCTAATACATTTGACTTATTTTCGATAACTTGGAAGTCGTGGCTATTAAAATTCATGATTTGAGAGATTAGTAGAATTTATGGAATTTTATTCTTGGATATGACTTTTGACATTACACCATTTCAAGTAACGAAATAATAATTAAAATGCCTCAAAAAAAGGGGAGTATTTACAGTAATTACCGATCATTAATAGTTCTGATCTTAGCAGGAGAAGTAATTTTCTTTTTACCATTTGTGTTGCCCAGAATTTTCAAACCCACCTTACTCGAAGTATTCCAAATTTCCAATACAGACTTAGGGTTATGTTTTTCAGTGTATGGTTTAGTAGCTATTCTCGCTTACGTATTTGGAGGCCCTATTGCAGACAAGTATCAGCCTAAATGGTTGCTCAGTATAGCATTATTTTTAACTGGTTGTGGAGGTTTGGTCTTGATTAGTTATCCATCTTTATTTGTTTTAAAACTCATTTATGGTTATTGGGGTATCACTACTATTTTTTTGTTCTGGGCCTCACTCATGAAATCTACCAGAATAGTAGGCGGAGATCAATCTCAAGGAACAGCCTTTGGGGTATTAGATGGGGGCAGAGGATTAGTGGCTGCGCTCATAGCCACTTTAGGTGTATCCATCCTGGCTTATATGTTACCTATTCAACTTGAACAGGTTACTTTAGAAGAAAAGAAAGACGCATTTCTGCTGGTCATTTTAACATTTACCTTCAGTTGTTTCATCATGGCAGCAGTGGTGTTTTTTGGACTTCAGAAATTAAATGAAGGAGAACCATTGCTACGCAAAAGACTCTCGTTTAAGGTGTTTAAGGAACAGTTAATGAAGAAAGAAATAGTTCTTCAAGCCATCATAATCCTTTGTGCTTATTCAGGTTATAGAGTAACGGATGATTTCTCCCTTTTAGCCAAAGATCTACTAAACTATTCAGATGTGGAGGCGGCTAACATGGGTACTTTGGCACTTTGGTTAAGGCCTCCGATAGCTATAATAGCCGGAGTCTTGGCAGATAAATGGAAAGCGAGTAGGATGATATCAGTATCTTTCATATTCATGCTAGCTTCAGGCTTAACCATGGGTCTAGCTCCTTCAGAATTTTATTCTACAGCATTTATAACCATGATAATAGCCTCTACATGCGCAGGTGTTTATGCACTAAGAGGATTATATTTTGCCATAATGCAAGAGGCTAGAGTTCCAGCCTTGGTTACAGGTTCTGCGGTAGGAGTGGCTTCTATGATAGGTTATCTTCCAGACATTTACATGGCACCATTCATGGGCGTTTTCTTGGATGCTCATGCAGGTTTAGCCAGAGGACATCAGCTTATCTTCTTAGTTATGGCTGGTTTCGCTCTGGTTGGTTTAGTAGTTTCTCAGGTGTTTTATAAGACTTGCGTTGCAATAAGAAATCAGATCTCATAAACTGCTTACCGGTAGGATTCAAGATTCTGTTATATTTAGAGCTTTAACCAATAAAACATATGTATCATGGCTATTATGAAAGTGATAGAAGTTCTTTCGAACTCAAATACAAGCTGGGAAGATGCTACAGCTAAAGCAATTAAAAAAGCATCTGAGTCAGTGAAAAACATCAAATCTGCATATGTAGAGAGTCAAAGTGTGACCGTAAAAAACGATGAGGTAGAAGAATATAGAGTGAACCTTAAAGTAACTTTTGAGGTAAAGTAATATGCATATGTGATTTTTGAAGCCACGCTTTAGAAAACAAACTAAAGTGTGGCACTCTTATTTAAAAGCTTGGTAATGAAGATTTTTGTAGGCAGGTTGGCATCTAATATGCTTTAATCCATTCCACCTCAAGCTCAAATCTTTGAGCTTTTTTGTTACCTATTAAAAAAGTGATGTCACTTAGTTTTTCCCCATTAAACTCAGGCATGTCAAGTGTGCGTCCTCGGAAAGTAGGAATGAAATCTTTAAATGCTAAGTCTATTTCCTGCCACCTTCCTGTTGTCTCGAATTCTTTTTTATAAGAATGTCTATCATAAGCACCTTCTTTCAATCTGAATTGGTAGTAGCTCCCATCTCCTTTCAGTTTAAGCTTTACATGGGTGTATTTAGACAGGTTTAAGGTTTCTGGCAGATGGTGTCTTACAGAACTAAAACCGCCATTATTTTCTAAGGAAACATCTCCAGAGAAGACGCCATGACCATCTTTATTCACAGAAAATCCTCCATTAGATCTACCTCCCATTACTATATCATCTACTATATTCCAGTCGGATTTAGAATTCTTATTAAATTCGTAAATAAGCTTTTGGGTATTTCCTAACATGGTGCACAGAAGTAATAAGATGTATTTGGACATATTGTGCAATGTAAAAGAGGCTTCAGTTTAAATGGTCACTATATGGTAAAACTGGAGAGATTAAATGTTGACTCTGTGGATGTAAATCAAATCCAAATGAACCATCCACTGCTTTACTTTTAAAGAAATAACTAACTTTATCAGACTCGATAATACCAAGTATTTCATGAATAAAGAGATTCAATTCAGAAATATAAAATGGCCGCTCTATCTTTTGATTATTGCACTGGTATTGACGCTCTATCTTTTTTTGAGGTTGAGTTACTTAAATGGTTTTAGTTCATTTCTACCTGGATGGCACACAGTCATCCTTCCAAGGGATATAACAGTTATATTTCTGCTTATTTTGGTCTTATCAGCCTCGATTCTGACACTCATTTTTGTTAAGGTGTTCCGTGTTATTAGAGATCGGCTCAAGTCTGATCTTCAGAATAACTTTTAGTAAAAAGCAACAAATTAAAGAATCATTAAAGCTTTACCTTGCCACAAAAAGATCCAATGACTAATCTTATTACCAATTTTTATGAGGCGTTTGCTGATTTAGAGCCTGAAAAGATGACTTCTTGTTACCATCCAGATGTAGTGTTTGAGGATCCAGCCTTTGGGATATTAAGAGGAGAGGAGGCCAAATCCATGTGGAAAATGCTTTTAACTTCTCAAAAGGGAAAACGGTTTGAAGTGACTTTTTCAGATATTCAGGCTAATGATAATGAGGGTTCTGCTAAATGGGAAGCTCAATATACCTTTAGCAAGACCAAAAGAAATGTGCATAACAAAGTACGCGCTCAGTTCGAGTTTAAGGATGGCCTAATTATAAAACATACAGACCAGTTTAATTTGTACAAATGGTCTAAACAGGCTTTAGGCACTTCAGGTGCGTTAATAGGGTGGTCAAGCTTTTTCAAGAAGAAACTTCAGGCTCAGACCAATGAGCAATTAAAGAACTTCATGATAAAACTTTAGGCGATAATTTGTAAGGTGATCAAAAAAAGTGTTTATGATAAATGTAGGATCCATTCTCCTTATACAGGAATGAATACATGGGTGATTCTGCCCATAGGAACTCTCTGAATATGGTCACTTTGTAGAATTTTAACCCTGAATAAAAGCACTCATCTTACTCATCATTACAACATCTCAGAATTATTCTGCGTTCATTCTGGGTAAACCTCAAAAGTGTCTTGCTCTACTCATCGCCCTGAAACCCGATTTGATATGCTGGTCATTTTTCCAAACTTATAAATATGTTAAAGGAATTTTTTTGGATGTGCTCTGGCGCAGACACCGACTTACTTTCTGAATGCCCTAAATCTGAACAGATAAAATTTGCTGGAATAGGAGGCACTATTTTTTTCACGGCACTATTAGCTACCATAGCTTCTGCTTATGCGCTTTTCACCGTGTTTGATAACATCTTCATAGCCATAGTCTTCGGTATGGTGTGGGGCTTTCTCATTTTTAATTTAGACCGATTTATCGTTTCTAGTCTAAAGAAAAGAGAAGATAAAATGGATGAATTACTTCAGGCCGCGCCTAGAATAGTATTGGCACTTATTATAGCCGTGGTCATTTCTAAACCGCTAGAATTAAAGATTTTTGAAAAAGAAATAGATAGAGTTCTTCTAGAACAGAAAAATGAAATGACCCTAGAAAATCAGGGGCAAGTGGCTATGATTTTTGATACACAGAAACAGGAATTGCAACGCGAATCTACCGAGCTAAAACAAGACATAGCGCTCAAATCTGCTGAAGTAAATGCACTATATGATGTATTCATTACCGAGGCAGAAGGCACCTCAGGAACAGGAAGACTGGGCAAAGGCCCCGTGTATAAGGAGAAGAGAGAAAAGCATGATGCGGCTTTAAAAGAACTAGGAGAATTAAAGGTTAGTGCGGTTCAGAAACAGGCAGTTATAGATGCCCAACTAGCTGAACTGGATGAGAAAGAGAAAACCCACCTAGCAGAAACCCAGCCTATAATAGATGGGTTTGATGGTCTAATGGCCAGAATAGGAGCTCTAGCAGAACTGCCTTGGATGCCTTCGTTTTTTATATTTCTACTCTTTGTAGCTATAGAAACCTCTCCTATCATGGCTAAACTCATGACACCTAAGGGTGAGTATGATATAAAATATGGAGATGCTGAAGACAAACTGCTGGTGTGGGCACTTCAGAAAAAACAGCAAAGACAGACTCTTTTAAATGCCGACAAAGCGCTGAATAAGAAAGTCTATGAGTCTATAAAGGAAGAAGAAGAAACTTATCATTATAAAAAACAGCGTGCTAGAGAACTGATCAGATTCCAGACAGATAAATTTGTGGAAGAACAAATAGGTACTGCTAAGGGTTAGAAATTAGTGGTATGATAAATAACTACCTAGATTTCGTTAATTGAAGTTTGATAATTATATACGTTGCCACACTAACTCCCTATAAATTGTTCTAATTTAGAGGTATTCAAAGAGCTTAGATGGGAGAACAAACCAACATAGTAGAGATAAAGCATGCCACTATAGCGCAGGGAGATAATATCATTCTGTCTGGGGTAAATTTACAGATTCATAATGGCGAATTTATTTACCTGATCGGACGCACTGGCTCTGGTAAAAGCAGTTTGATGAAAACGCTTTATGGTGAGATTAAAATCAAGTCTGGGGAAGGAAGTGTTTGTGGATTTGATCTGAACACTTTAAAGAGAAAACAAGTACCTTTCCTTAGAAGAAAGATTGGAATCATATTCCAAGATTTTGAACTTCTCATGGATAGAACTGTAGAGCAGAACCTATTCTTTGTAATGAAGGCCACAGGCTGGAATGACAAAAAGAAAATGGAAATCCGAAAGGATGAAGTTCTGGAAGATGTAGGTCTTAAAACTAAAGGCTTTAAAATGCCTCATGAGCTTTCTGGAGGTGAAAGACAGAGGGTAGCTATAGCCAGAGCATTAATAAATGAACCTGAGCTTATTTTGGCAGATGAGCCTACAGGTAATCTGGATCCTAAAACCACCGAAGATATTCTAGGCCTTCTTCATAACATTAGCCAGCATGGCATTCCTGTGGTAATGGCTACACACGATTATATTTATATGAAGAAATTCTCATCTAGAGTGCTGATCTGTGAAAACGGACATTTGGTGTCACAGTCAGAGGTAGATGATATAGTTACATACACCCACCAAGGTTAATTCATGCTCTCTATTCTAATTCCAGTTTACAACTATGATGTTACTGAACTGGTAACGGAATTGAGTAAGCAGTGCGTTGCAATGCGTATCCAGTTTGAAATCATTTGTCTAGATGATGCTTCTACCCAGAATTGTTCTCCGGCTATAGATCTAGACCATTTCGGCTGGGTTCAAACTAATGAGAATTTAGGAAGAGCAGGGGCTAGAAACAAACTGGTTAGCCTAGCTAGGTATGATGTGCTGCTATTTCTAGACGCGGACATGAAGGTGATAGAGCCAGATTTTATAGCTAATTACTTTAAATATGCCAAAGAGAATTCTGTAGTATGTGGAGGGTTTGTGTACACTAATGTGAAACCAGAGAATCACTATTTGCTACGCTGGAACTATGGAAGAAAATATGAAGTTAAAATTGCTTCTGAACGAGCTGAAGAACCATTTGGATCTTTTATGACTGGAAATTTTTTAGCGTTGAAATCAGTTATGGTCAGCCATCTCTTTGATGAATCACTATTAATTTACGGACATGAAGACACCTTATTTGGTAAGGCTCTTCTAGAAGCTGCAGTTAAGATTAAACATATAGATAATCCAGCTTTACATGATGGTTTAGAAACTAATGAGAAGTTCATAGAAAAAACCAAGGAAGGCATGAAAAGTTTAAGTCAATTGTACGCTTCTGGCAAGATTACCAGACACTATTCTGGAGTGATTAAATTGTATGAAAACCTAAGGTTAATGCAGCTTCTAACGGTTACTTATACTTTAATAGAAATTTTAGAGAGTTGGATGGGAAAAGAAATCAAGAGTAAAGGGAAGAAGTTATGGTTATTCCAGCTCTTAAAGCTAAAGTGGTTTGTAGAACTACAGAAGTAGAGTTAGCCTATTTAGAAGCCTTCCATTTTTCGTGCTCTTGGGTTAGCACTTTCTTTGTAAATAATGAGAAGTCCCCTTTCATCATCCAGGCGTAATAACCCCGTTCTTTCTCAAAGATATTTACGAGCTTTTGTCCTTTAAACTTCCCAAAGTTTAAACACACATCACCATCAGCATCAAAGACCAATCTTCCTGAAAAATCAGCAATTTTATTTCTTTGGCTAGTATTGTGAAGCACTTCCATATCGTTCTGAACAGGCTTTATTTTTTCCCCTTTATCATTTTCTACTTCACTGTCTTTATAATGTTCTATTTGAGCTTTTAAAATTTCATAAGTGGCCATGGTGTCTGGTAGAGCTTCATGTGCATCCGGAAGTTCTTTACCACAGTAAAATTTATATCCAGCAGCTAGGGTTCTCTTTTCCATCATGTGAAAAATAACTTGTACATCTATTACATTTCGCCCGTCCATGCTAAAGTCAACGCCCACCCTCATGAATTCTTCTGCCAGCAGTGGAATGTCAAACTTGTTAGAGTTGAACCCTGCTAAATCGCAATCGTGCATGAATTTATAGAGGCTTTTGGCTATTTGCTTAAATGTAGGCTTGCCTTCTACATCTTCATCAAATATGCCATGCACAGCAGATGTTTCAGCAGGAATGGGCATTTCAGGATTTATAATTAAGCGGTGTTCTTTTCCAGGTTTTTCAGGTCTGGTAATTACGCTGCCATCGGGCATTACTTTGACACACGCTATTTCCACTATTCTGTCCTTAGATGTGTTTATTCCAGTGGTTTCTAAATCAAAGAAAACTATTGGTTTTTTCAAGTTTAATTTCATGTGGATAAGTAGAATTGAGGAGTGTTATACCAAATTAAAATTAATGTCGTTAGATAAACAGGTAGAGTAGTAGACTTCACTTGTAGGATCGAAAAGACTATGAGTGAAGGTAAAAAAAGGGTTGTATCGGCTAAGCTGATACAACCCTATTTATTTACTGCTTATTCAGCAGAAATCTTTATGTATTGATAGAGCTCATAAGTAGCTCTGTTTTGAACAGCATCGTTTTTGTATTCAGGTCCTTGAACTCTAGCTAAAGGCTTACTGAACTTAATTTTATCTTTACTGATGCCGTTTTTAGCTGCTGTAGTCAGAATCTTTTGCTTGGCTTTTTCTGCTCTGGATTCCGCTAGTTTTTTATTGTTGGCATATTTAGAAGAAGGCACTGTAGAGGCACTAGCTTCTATAAAAACAGTGGCTTCACCTTTAGAATTTATGACCTTTTTCAGGTTAGATATAAAGAGATCAAATTTCTTTTCTTGTTTATTAAAATCACTGAAGTCATATACGAAGTAACGCTCATATATGGCCTTAGCGCCATCATACTCTGAAGTAATTACTCCAGTATCTATTCCTCCAGTAGCAGAATTATCAGTAGTATTTGAACCGGTGTTGTTTTTAAGTTGAGCTCTTAAACTAGCTATTTCAGCTTCTAAGGCGGCTATGGTTTCTTCGCATGAGCCACTATCGTTTGAAGCTGTGGTTCCAGAGGTAATATTTGGGATTTCTTCTTGTTCTAATTGAACAGGCAGTAGGAACACTTCTTTATCTATAGTTTGGTAACCAGACTCGCATGGTACGTTAATAAACTCCTGTTCTACAAGCTCATCATTTACTAAATATTCTATTTCATAAGCCACACACGGAGGTAAGATAGCCACATAAGAACCATCTCTCTGTCTAACTTTATATTCAGTAACCTCACCAGTATTTTTATTGGTAACTATTACCATGCTGTTTTCAGGAAGCTTTTCCCCCTCAGGAGGATACACATATCCTTTCAGAACAGACAGTTCTGATTCTATTGAAGATTCTGGCATGTCTATTACATACAAATCTTGTAAACCGTATCCACCCTCTTTAGCAGATGAATAATAGGCCCGTTTTCCATTAGCTGTTGGGTAAAAGAATACATCTGCATCAGTTGTATTTAGTGGATAACCTATGTTTTCAGGTTTACTCCATTCCTGAGTTTCTTCATTTAGATTAGAATAGAAAATATCAAAATCTCCCATACTGGTGTGTCCATTTGAAGAAAAATAAAGAGTTCTTCCATCTGCTGATAAAAACACCGCGTCTTCATCATATGGAGTGTTTAATGAAGGACCCACATTAAGTGCTTTACTCCAGTCTCCATTGGGTAGTTTAACACATCTGTATATGTCTCTTCCTCCATACCCATTTTCTCTATCTGAAATGAAGTAAAGTGATTTTTCATCTGCAGCTACGGTGATGTGAGTTTCCCAAGCATCACTGTTTATGTCGCTAAACATCAGTTCAGGAATAGTCCAACTTTCACCAACTAACTGACTTTTATAGATATCTCCATCACCGCCAGTATCATAATAGATATAAAGCGTTTGTGCATCAGGAGAAACGCTAATGGCAGCCGCATGCCCATCATTATTGATGTTTAATAACTCTGGTTTACTCCACTCATTTTCTCTACTTTTATAACTGACATAGATATCCTCTTTCATTTCTCCAGTATCATCGTCTGTAATATTGATATTGGTGCTGTCCTGTCTTAATCTTCTAGAAGTAAAAAAGAGGGTTTGCTCATCTATGGAAACTACAGGTCCATAATCTTTATACTCCCCATTAAGCAATTCACCTACGTTAGAAATTGAGTAGTTTTTAGGATTGTTTACCTGATAAACAGCTTGATTACACATCTCTATCTGACGTTCAGCCATAGGAACTAATCTGTGCTTTTTGGGTATATCTGCTAAAAGCTGATTGTATGTAGAAATAGCTTTATCCAATTGATAATCCAGATGTAATGCTCTGCCATAGTAGTATTGAGCTTCTATTGGCGCTTTTTCTTCAGCTGGATCGAATGGATCATAGTTTTTAGAAATACCCACAGAAACGGCCGTCTCTAGGTAAGGAAGTGCAGTAGACTTTTTATTAGAGGTCTCCATGAGACATCTTCCTAATTTGTAGTTAATATTACCATTAAACTGTTGTTCAGCTACTAATTGCATCCAAATGTCAGCTGCTTTATTCCACAGTTTTTCTTGCATTAACTGATTGGCTTCAGTAAAGCTTTTGTTAAACTGCGCATTAGACATCTGTGCTTGAACTCCCATTACCATTAGGAATACCACAGATAACGCTATCACTTTTTTCATATAGGGTTGTGATTTATTTAAAGTCTTAAAACTAATAAAATTAACTGTAATCCAAGATGACTTTAGACCTACTTGGAATTAGTTGTTTACAGTTCTCTATGTATATCGAAATTTTCTAGGTAATCAGCTACTCGCTTCACGAAAGTTCCTCCCAACATACCATCTACTACACGGTGGTCGTAAGAGTGTGATAAAAACATCATATGTCTAATTCCTATTAAGTCACCATGCTCAGTTTCTATTACTGCTGGCTTCTTTCTAATAGCTCCTGCTGCCATAATAGCCACTTGGGGTTGGTTAATAATAGGAGTGCCCATAACGTTTCCGAAAGTACCTACATTGGTGAAGGTATAAGTTCCACCCTGAATTTCTTCTGGCTTCAGATCATTATTCCTAGCTCTATTGGCAAAGTCATTGACTTTTTTAGCCATTCCGCCTAGATTCAGCATGTCTGCATCTTTAATCACAGGAACTATCAGATTACCTGTAGGTAGCGCAGCGGCCATACCTAAGTTAATGTGCTTTCTTTTTATGATTTTGTTCCCATCTACAGATACATTTACTCCTGGCATATCCTTGATAGCTTTTACTATAGCTTCTATGATGATAGGAGTGAAGGTCATTTTTTCTCCTTCACGTTCTAAAAACTCTTTCTTTACTCGGTTTCTCCATGTTACCACATTGGTCATGTCTACTTCTACATAAGAAGTTACATGAGGACTGGTCTGTACACTCATAACCATATGGTCTGCTATAAGCTTTCTCATTCTGTCCATCTCCACTATTTCATCATCCGGACCTACAGGAATAGCAGGAGTTTTTTGGGTAGGCTTAGGAGCAGTTTTGGCAGCCGCACCATTGCTACTTGGAGTAATAGGAGAAGTTTGTTGTGGCGTTGACATAGTGGTTTGTTTCTCCTTAATAACAGGTGTAGCTATCTGAGCTACATTAGCACTACCTCTATGTGTTATATAATTTAGAATATCATTTTTAGTTACTCTTCCATCTTTACCGCTACCAGAAAGGCCATCCAATTCAGCCTGAGAAATACCTTCTGTTTTAGCTATGTTTTTCACCAAAGGAGAATAAAACTTATCTCCATTAGAAACTACTGGTGCCACAGCCACTGCGGCCTGGACTAGGGGAGCAGAAACAGCTTCTACTACTGCTGGTGCTGGAGCAGCTGTCTGCGAAGCAGGTTCTACTGAAGATGCAGGAGCAGTAACAGTAGTTTCACTACCGCCTGAACTAAATACAGCTATAGGATCTCCCACCTGAACCACATCATCTTCATTCACGAGAATTTTAACCAATACTCCATCTTCAGGTGCTGGCACTTCAGAGTCTACTTTATCTGTAGCTATTTCTACTATTGGCTCATCAGCTTCTACAGTATCTCCTTCACTCTTTAACCATTTTATGATCGTAGCCTCAGCTACACTTTCCCCCATTTTTGGTAGTAAAATCTCTATTTCGGCCATTGTATTTATTTTGTTTTCTCGACCCGCAAAATTAACTTTTTATCCCTATAGTCTAGCATATTTTTATGACCGTAGTCGTAGAAGTTATGCATATATATTTAGAAGTGATTTAGTGCTTTTTAAGACTCAAATTATGCTAGCCTAAATTCTATTCACCTAGCTTTTTGAAGTTCTTAAGGAGAGTAATTAAATCGGTGCGCCATTTGTAGTCTCTGGCATAGAGCATATTCATCTTATTCTGAATATCAGCATTTAATCGTTGATCAGCTACTGGAATAACTCCAGGCTTAATCGGAGGTAAGTCGGCATGTGTTTCAGGATGCCCTGCGAACCCTATTAGAGTGAGTTTTCCTGAAATCACCCTTATAAGTTTACTAAAATATCCTGCGGGTGATTTGCTAAACCAAACCGTTAGAGGGCTCAGAACAAGGAGTAAAATAGTCGAAATTATATCGAATGTGCGTTTCTTCTTTTTATTGTCAGATTTAGTGATGCTATTTACATCTAATATAAATAAGTCTCCTTTTTTATCTATGCTATTACTTCCTATTACATAGAGGGATTCTGGAGGAGCTATTTTAAAATCTACAGCTTTATTAGAAGACAAGCTCATTAAGCTAATAATGCGAGAAGAGGTAAGGTCTGCAGCACAAAAAACCACCTCATTGAGGCCATAGACTTTAATTAAATCATCTATTTTTTTGATCTTATCTTCGGATAATTCAGAGTCAAAGTGGATGTATTCAGATTCTATAGTTCTGGTTTGTGAAATCAATTCCTTAACTCTAAGGTATTCATCTTTAGAGCCTATGATTCCGAATTTAAGCTGTCTGTCTGTTCTAAAAGGATAACGGGTTTTGCTCACTAAGTTAAGAGCTCCTCTGCATAAAAACACGTACACTAAAGCTATAATCGGAGAAAGTAGAATTAATGCTCTAGAAAACCTCATAGTATCTGGCATTACACTGTAGAGCCCTAAGGCCACTAAAAATCCAATGATGATGGATCTGAATAAAATCCATTTACGCCAGGGTTTTTTATAACCCCCGTTGAGCCAAATGCTTAGCACATACAGAATAGAAAGTGCTCCTAGAACGGCCGTTACTAGGGCAGTGTCATAGCTTTTGTCTTGCCATTTTCCATACCATTGCAGCGCGTAAAAGAAGCTCCCACCGAGAATTATACAGTCTATGGCAGGAAGTGTAATGCGTTTTATAAACCCAATAAGTAAAGCCCAAGCTGCTCTTAACCATATAGCTACATTAATAAGTTTAGAGTAGATTTTAGCATTTTTAGAACTGAAGTGCTTCTCGGCAAAAATGACCATGGCATTATAAAAGACAAACACATAATTCAGGCTGCCTTTCTTAGTGCTTTCTCCCTTGTAGTGAATGATGCTAGTATCTGGAAGGTAGTAGTTTTTATAACCGCCTAAGATTATTCTGTAGCTCAGATCTATATCTTCTCCGTACATAAAGAACGATTCATCTAAGAGCCCTACCTTATCCAGAGCCTCTTTTCTCATCCACATGTAAGCACCACTTAGAATTTCTATTTCTTGCGTTTTAGATGCATTTAAGTGGCCTAAGTAGTACTTGTTAATTCGTTTGGATTTAGGGAATATCCTGTTGATTCCAGTTATTTTATAGAATGAGGTTTCTGGTGTAGGTAGCCCTCTTTTACTCTCCGGAAGATAAATGCCTTTTCCGTCTACCATTTTCACCCCTAAACCGCCAGCCTCTGGGCGCTGGTCCATGAATTCTATACACCTTTTTAAGGTGTCTTCCTCTATAACGGTATCTGGATTTAAGAGGAGAATGTACTTGCCAGTAGCCAGTTCCATGGCCTGATTATTAGCTTTAGAGAACCCTACATTATCCTGGTTAGCTATAACTTTTACAGAAGGGAATTTTTTACGTACCATGGCCACAGAGCCATCTACTGAAGCATTATCCACCATAAAAACTTCCACTTCTAATCCCTGACACGCTGTGATAACAGAAAGCAAGCACTGCTCTAGAAAATACTCTACGTTATAGTTAACAATGACTATAGAAACCTGCATGCTACTTAGCTAAGGAAACAGAATATGGGGCTCGGTTGGTAATGGATCTGCCTAAAGAGATTTCATCTGCATACTCTAAATCATCTCCTACGGCTATTCCTCTAGCTATGGATGTAACTTTAACGTCTGTACCCTCTAGTTTTTTAAACAAATAAAACCCTGTAGTTTCACCTTCCATATTTCCTTTTAAGGCTATAATGACTTCCTGAGCGCCATCTGTAGTGACACGGTGTATGAGTGTTTTAATATTCAAATCGTTAGGTCCTATGCCATCCATTGGCGAAATTACTCCTCCTAAAACATGATAAACGCCATAATATTGTGAAGTGGCTTCTATGGCTAAAATGTCTCTGATGTCCTGAACCACACATATTTGCTTGTGATCTCTAGTTTTAGCGTTGCAAATAGAACACTGCTCTGAATCAGAAATGTTATGGCAGGTTTTACAAAACTGAATATGCTCTTTTAATTTTAGAAACGCCTTAGAAAAACGATTCACTTCATCTGAAGATCTATCTAACAAGTTCAGCACTAGTCTTAATGCAGTTTTTCTCCCTATACCAGGTAAAGAAGACATTTGGTCTACTGCCTCTTCTATGAGCTTACTAGATGAACTCTGATTCATGGATTCAAAGTTAATGCTCTACATTTAACTGGCATAAAACTGTGGGTAATTTTTAAATCCCGAGAAATGAGCTATGCACTAATTGAGTTAATTAGTGGCATGGATCCAATGTTAATTTTAGGCTTTATAGCCCTTTATTTTATAGTACTTTTCAGCATATCTAGATTAACTTCTAAAGGGTCTAATAATCAAGATTTTTTCGTAGCAGGAAACAAAGCACCATGGTATTTAGTGGCATTTGGTATGATAGGAGCATCCTTGAGTGGAGTCACTTTTATTTCCATTCCTGGCTGGGTAGATGGCAGTCAGTTCAGTTATATGCAGATGGTACTGGGCTATATTTTAGGATACGTGGTCATAGCCTACGTGCTTATTCCAGTTTATTATAAGTTGGGTTTAATTTCCATTTATACTTATTTAAAAGATCGTTTTGGGCATTACAGTTATAAAACCGGAGCTATTTTTTTCTTAGTTAGCAGAACCCTAGGTGCTGGCATTAGATTGTTATTAGTAGCTAATGTGTTACAATATTTGATTTTTGAAAATTGGGGAGTTCCATTTGCTGTGACGGTGCTCTTGAGCATAGGACTCATATGGCTGTACACGCATAAAGGTGGACTAAAAACCATCATTTGGACAGATACGCTTCAAACAGCTTTTATGCTCATTTCATTAGGGTTGACCATTTACTTTATAGCCCAGAATTTAGAATTAGTTAATCCCTCTGAAGTATACACTGCCGTAAAAAATAGCCAATACAGCCAAGTCTTTTTCTTTGATAATATTCTGGCTAAAAACCATTTTTTGAAGCATTTTTTCGGAGGAATGTTCATAGCCATAGGGATGACAGGCCTAGATCAGGACATGATGCAGAAGAACCTCAGCTGTAAGTCTGCCAGAGATGCTCAGAAGAACATTATGAGTTTCACGGTAGTTCTGGTTTTTGTAAATCTACTGTTTCTTTCATTAGGAGCACTGTTATATATGTATGCCACCAATAATGGAATAACCGTTCCAGTGTTAGATGGGGCTAAAAGAACAGATCTGCTTTTCAGTGATATAGCACTTAACTCAGGATTGGGTGTTTCAGTAGCGGTGTTCTTTATGCTAGGACTCATAGCAGCAGCATATTCGAGTGCAGATTCTGCACTTACCTCTTTAACCACCTCAGTGAGTATAGATATTTTAGAAATAGATAAAAAGACTAGGGTAGAGCAGGAGAAAATCAGAAAACAAACCCATGTGGTAATGTCTATAATACTCTTTGTGGTTATTCTTATTCTGAATGAGTCTTTTGACAGAAATGCAATCTTCCAAATCATTTTCTTAGCTGGATTTACCTATGGTCCTTTAATAGGCCTATATGCTTTTGGGTTTATGACTAAACGATCATTGTCGGATAGATTGGTTCCCGTGGTCTGTATATCTGCTGTGCTGATTACTTTGGTTCTTTGGTTATTTTCGAGTGGCGGTGCCGTTGGATTGTCTGCAGAGTCCGCCTTATTAGGAGGGTATGTATTTGGAGCTGAGCTCATCATTTTAAATGCAGTTCTTACGTTTTTAGGCTTATTCGGAATCTCCAAAAAGGCACTTAATTAATAGGATTAGTATAATCCCCAATCTTGTTAAATCTATTTCCCTGAATTGGTCTTATTTTTACGAGGTAAACCTTTTTAAAAAACAAAGACAAATGAAAAAAATTTTACTTTCTATGCTTGGAGCGGCTTTAAGCTTCACATTAACAGCGCAAATAGGTAGCACAGCACCTGATTTTTCAGTAGTAGACATTGATGGTAATGAAATTAACCTTTATGCTGATATTCTTGACCAAGGTCTTATAGCAGTAGTAGATGTTTCCGCTACTTGGTGTCCTCCTTGCTGGGCTCTGCATGAGTCTCATGTACTTTCTGATTTACAGGACATGTACGGTCCTAATGGAACTAACCAATTGAGAGTAGTATATTATGAAGGAGACGCGGATACGACTATAGAGGATGTTCTTGGAAATACATCTGGCAGCATGGGAGATTGGACAGATGGGGCTACATACCCAATCGTAAATGAATCTCCATTGTCTTTAACTATGAGCGTTTGGGCACCATTAGGTTTTCCGACTGTAAACATCATTGATCCTGCGAATGGAGAAATAGTAGCTGATACCTGGAATGTGTTCACGCTTGATGGTCAAGTAGATGCTATTAATAACTCTGTTTCAGATATCGAACTTGGGGTAGTAAGTGTAGAAGAGGTTTCTTCTTCAGCAGATATTAATGTATATCCTAACCCAACTTCAGATTTCACTAACCTAAATCTTTCAGGTTTTGATGGTAAAGTTACTGTTCAGGTTTTTGATCTTCTAGGAAAAGAAGTAATTTCTCTGCAAACATTCGATCCGATTGAAATCTTAGATTTTTCTGATTTAAATCAGGGTAACTACGTGGTTAGAGCATTTGATGCTTCTTCAGAAGTGACTAAAAGAATTAGTGTGATTAAATAAGGCAACTTACTTTTACACTCAGAAAAGAAAAAAAGACAGCCGACTTCGGCTGTCTTTTTTTATGTGGTAAACTCTCAGCGATTTGTGAAGAAAATAGGCCGAGAATTAAAGAGAGGTTTATAGCTTTGCAACGCAAAAAAAACACGACTAAACAAACAAATCTAAGATGAGCTCAAATAATAATGTGTCAGATCTTCTTCAAAGACTTCCAGAGTCGGCTACTTTAGCCATGGCCAGAATGAGCAGAGAGCTGAAAGAACAGGGGAAAGATGTAATCAGCTTAAGCCTAGGAGAACCAGATTTCGATGCGCCAGATTTTGTAAAAGAAGCGTGTAAAGAAGCTGTGGATGACAATTACTCCCATTACCCACCGGTAAACGGATATTTAGAGCTGAGAGAAGCTATCTGTACTAAATTTAAAAGAGACAACAGTTTAGAGTATTCTCCAGATCAAATAGTGGTGAGCACTGGTGCTAAGCAGTCTATAGCTAATGTGGTATATGCGCTTGTAAACCCTGGTGAAGAGGTTTTACTTCCTGCGCCATTTTGGGTAAGCTATGCAGCTATGGTGCAGTTGGCAGGTGGAGTTCCAGTAATAATTCCTACCAAGATTGAGAATGACTTTAAGATTACTGCAGAAGAGCTAAAGGCGCACGTAACTTCTAATACTAAGCTTATGATATACAGTTCTCCATGTAATCCATCGGGTTCTGTATACACTAAAAAGGAACTAGCTGAACTGGCTGAGGTTATCAAAAGCAAATCTGACTTTTATGTAGTTTCTGATGAGATTTATGAGCATATAAATTACCAAGGAGAACATGCTAGTTTGGGTACTATTCCAGGAATATTTGATCAAGTAATTACTGTGAATGGAGTGAGTAAAGCCTTTGCCATGACTGGCTACAGAATAGGTTATATAGGAGCCCCATTATGGATAGCCAAAGCCTGCAGTAAAATGCAAGGACAAATTACTTCTGCTCCTTCAGGAGTAAGTCAAATGGCGGCTAAAGCTGCCGTAGATGCTAATCCAGAAAGAGTAGCTTACATGAAGGAAGCATTTTTCAAGCGAAGAGATCTGATGCTGGAAAAATTAGGAGAAATTCCAGGATTGAAATTAAATGTTCCAGAAGGAGCATTTTACATTTTTCCAGATACCATGGAGCTATTAGGTACAGTTACAGAGGATGGAGCTGAAATAAATACTGCCAATGAGCTGTGCATGTATCTTTTAGAAACAGAGTCTGTAGCGCTAGTCTCTGGAGAGGCTTTCGGTGCAGCTGAATGTTTTAGAATTTCTTATGCCGCTAGCGAGGAGCTACTCATAGAGGCCGCTTCTAGAATGAAACGCGCCTTCGGAAAACTTAAAAAGCAAGCTCAAGTAATTGTCTAACTACGCTCAGCTTATACGAAAGTTCCAAGGAGCTAAAGTCCTCATAGTAGGAGATGTAATGATAGATGCTTACTTGTCTGGTACAGTCAGCAGAATGTCGCCAGAAGCACCTGTGCCTGTAGTTTCTATAGAAGAAGAAGTGTACAGATTAGGTGGAGCTGCTAATGTAGCTTTGAACATACTTACCTTAGGTGCAGAGCCCATCATTTGCTCCGTAATAGGAGAAAGAAAGGCAGAGCGGTTTTTTACATTGCTACGCAATAGAGGATTTTCCGAAAAAGGAATCATAGTTTCTAAAACACGAAAGACTACTCAAAAAACCCGAGTGATAGATCAAGGAAAGCACTTGCTAAGAGTAGATGAAGAAGATGTGCATGACCTGAGCGAGGATGAAGAAAACCAACTATTAGATAAGTTAAAGGATTTAATAGCTGAGGAAAAAATAGATGTAGTTATTTTCCAAGATTATAATAAAGGGGTTCTGACTGAAAAAGTTATAACAGAAGGAATAGAGCGGAGTAAGGCCTATAATATTCCTACAGCTGTGGATCCTAAGCTAAATCAATTTCTGAGTTACAAAGGAGTTACACTATTTAAACCGAATTTGAAAGAGCTTAGAGAAGGCTTAGAATTAGAAGTAGATGGTTCTATAGAAGAGAGTGTGGAGCAAGCCATGAACACCCTAGCTTCTCACCTTGGTAACCAAATTTCTTTCGTTACGCTTTCTGAATATGGAGTAGCCATTAAAAGTGCTGATGAGTTTCAGAAGTATGAAGCTCACGAAAGAGATATTTTAGATGTTTCTGGAGCAGGAGATACTGTTATTAGTGTGGCTTCTTTATGTTTAGCTCGTGGAGCTGGAATAAACCAAATAGCGCAGTTGGCTAATCTAGCAGGAGGATTAGTTTGTGAAAAAGTGGGAGTAGTGCCTATTTCAGCAGAAGAATTAATTTTAGCAGCCCAAAGCCAACTCCATGCCTCTAAATAGGATTAGAGAAAAAGCCAATTTATTTCTTTACGAGAATAAAACTCAAGTTCTTAAAGTAGGAAGGGTATTACATATTCTTATTTCTATCACTGCTTTAGTGGTTATGGGCTTTTTATATGGTTATGATCACAGCCCAGAACGGAAAGAATTGCTGTTTAAAATCATTCAAGGTTCATTTGTTTTTTACACGCTGTACTTCTTTATCCGATGGATTTACGATTTTAAATCGGATCAGTTTTTAAGTAAAAATTGGCTGGAAGCCTCCATCATAGGATTGCTCATTATAGAGGGCATCAGCTATAACTTTTTCGATATATTTCTTCTAGAAGAAGCAGCTAAGAAATTTGGAGTCCAGGGCTATGCAGATATTTCTAACGTACTCATACAGCTTTACTTCTTCTTTGCTATTATTCTTACCAGTGGTAAAGGAGAACGTTTGATACCTACTATAAAGGTACATCCAGCTATGGTGTTTATTTCCAGTTTCTTGCTTCTAATAGGCCTAGGAAGCGTATTACTCATGCTGCCAAAAATGACCAATACGCCAGATGGGATGAACTTTATAGACGCGCTGTTTACTAGCACCAGTGCCACCTGCGTTACAGGGTTAATGGTAGAGGATACTGTGAATTTTTTTACGTTTAGAGGTCAGATTATAATCATGATTCTCATAAAGCTTGGCGGGTTAAACATTATCGCCTTTGGCTATTTCATGGCTTTCGCTGGAAGGCTTGGTTTTAAAGTAAAACAGCATGATGTCATAGAAGATTTTGTGAATATAGAAACCGCCTTAAACGCTAAGGTTATGCTGGGTAAAGTGGTATTGTGGAGTATAGCTATAGAAATAATAGGAGCTTTAATGCTGTTCATGGTGTGGGGAGATAAGCTATTCGATACCTTAGGAGAGCGAATTTACCAGTCTATATTTTTATCTGTTTCTGCATTTAATAACGCTGGAATTTCTCTGTTTTCTGGAGGACTAGCCGATGTGGAGTCTGGTGTAGGTTCTAACTATTTAGTCCACCTTATTGTCACTGTTATTGTGTTTTTCGGAGCTTTAGGTATGGTAGCTATTTTTGATTTGTTCGATCCTAAAAATCTTAAAGAACGGTTGAGAAAACCATGGAAGACCATTACCTTCAGTACTAAGATCGCTTTGTATTTCTCATTGGCCTTAGTGTTAATAGGCACAGTGGCCTATTACTCTTTAGAATACGATAGAACCTTAAAAGGCTTAGGTGTAGTAGAGTCCATTATTACATCTCTATTTCAGTCGGTAACCAGAACCTCAGGCTTTAATACAGTAGACATAGGTGCTATAGGTGCTCCCATGTTGTTTTTAATGATCATCCTAATGTTTATTGGTTCATCCTCAAGTTCGACTGGGGGTGGTATTAAAACCAGCACTTTAGCAGTAATAGTAGCAGATGTTACTGCCACTATAAAAGGGCTAGACCACGCTTCGTTATTCAAGAAAACCATTCCTAATGCATTAACTTCTAGAGCTTACGGGGTGCTTGTGATTTTCATTTTAGGAAATGCTTTAGGGATATTTATTTTGAGTATTTCTGAAATTGAGATACTTAACAGTGATAATCGTGGTATGTTAGCCTTAGTTTTTGAACAAGTATCAGCTATGGGCACTGTAGGTTTATCTATGGGAATTACCTCTGAGTTAACCACTGTAGGAAAGATAGTTATAATGCTAAGCATGTTTGTAGGGAGAGTAGGAACGCTAACAGTAGCATTCGCGCTAGGGAGAAAACTAATTAGTAAGAATTTTAAATATGCCGAAGGCCACACCATGGTCGGCTAAATGAATCATCCAATTGGGAACTAAAGTCACACCGTATTCTAAAGATACTAGTAAGAAAGAGCAAGTAGCAGAAATGTTTGATAACATAGCTCACAGCTATGATTTTCTTAATCATTTTTTCTCATTAGGCATAGACAAATTGTGGAGAAAAAAAGCCATTAACATTCTAAAGGCTGAAAACCCTAATTCTATTCTAGACGTGGCCACAGGCACAGGCGATTTTGCGTTGCAATCCATAAAAAACGGAGTTCCTAGTGAAGGAAAAATTACTGGTTTAGACATTTCTAATGGGATGCTTGAAATAGGCCGAAAAAAAATAGCCAAGCGAACTCTATCAGATAGAATAGATATGGTTCAGGGCGATTCTGAGAACCTTCCCTTTGAAGACAATACCTTTGATGCCACCATGGTGGCTTTTGGAGTAAGAAATTTCCAAAATCTAAAGCCTGGCTTACAGGACATGTATAGAGTAATAAAGCCAGGAGCTCTCTGCGTAGTTCTTGAGTTTTCTAAACCTAAAACCTTCCCTATTAAACAGATATTTGGCTTTTACTTCAAAACCATTATGCCAACTGTAGGAAAATTAGTGAGTAAAGACTCTCGTGCGTATACTTACCTGCCAGAATCTGTAGATGCATTTCCTGAGGGAGAAGACTTCATAAAAATAATGCAGGACTGCGGTTTTAAAGAAAACAAGATCAGACCACTCTTCGGTGGTGTAGCTTCTATCTATTGGGGTAGAAAATAAGAGTCTATAAAGTGTTCTTTATTCACTTAATACATTGGCATACAGATTTTAGGTTGTAGAAATAGTTGTTAGTAACTAGTCTAGGTCATCTTAATTCTATTGAAGCATTTCATTAGCTTGCTCGCAGATACAGTAAGATGAAGCCCTATAAAGATATTTACATTTTAGATGATGATGAGTTAGGACTGATGCTAAACAGACAGTTTTTAAACTTTAGTTTGCCTTCAGCCAAAGTCACCTCTTTTGTAGATGGTTTAGAGCTTATAAAGAATTTAGTGAGTAATAGAATAGCTGAGCCAGATTTACTTCTTCTTGATTTTGCCATGACCGGATTATCGGGATGGGAGTTCTTAGACTATTGCCAGAAATATAAGCTTGAATTTGATGTAATGATTCTTTCCAGTTCTGTGCATTTTGAGGATATAGATAAGGCTAAGTCTTACGGCCAAGTCAAGAATTACATAGTGAAGCCATTGAATAAAAAGAATATAGCTCACTACATTATAGAAAGAAAACAAAGTCTTCTTGGAGTGGATTAGTGTCACAGATGGTTTACCAAAAGATCAGCAACGTGTGCTGGCATTTATCCCTAATAACAAAGTATTTCTTCCTGGTAAATCCTTTGAATTTGAGATTAGAGAGGTGATAGTGTTAGTGTTTTTAGAAAATTTCTATATCAAAGATGCTGAAAAACAAGAAAAACATGGACTTCATTTCTGGCAAGGAGAAGGAAATTCAAACCACTTTTTTGCCGATGTCACATACTGGGCGGTAATGCCTGAGGGACCTGAACTTTAATAGATGTCCTTAGCAAGGCTAAATCTGAAAAACTATCGTTTTATATCCAGTATGAAAATTAGTTTACTTTTTTTCTTCAGTGTCATATGCGTATTTAGTGCATTAACGCAGAGCCATGTATTCTATGGAAATGCGCACAGTGAAAGAAGTAGCACTGAAGAACTGACTCAAGTATTTCTGGATAAAAATGGAGATTTCTACCCAGCCTTAGAAATCAGCCAAAGCGATTTTAGCCCAGACCATAGTATTAAGGAATGGTTCAGTAAGATGACTAGCCAAGGGGGCAGTGCCGAGTTCAATTCCTTAACTGGAAACACCAAGTCTTACGAAGAATTTCAGAGTTCCGTAATAGAGCGCATATTGAAGTCCATGACATTTCAGCTTGATAGAAATGAGAAAAAAGTGGTAGTGCTCATTCATGGTTTCAGAAAACCATATACTTCAGTAAATGGAGATGTCTCCTCTCAAGAAGAATATAAGTTTACCAAACAAAGACTGCGAAAGCTAAATCCCCAAACAAACTATCATTTCATCGAAGTCTATTGGGATGGCATGTATATGGCACCTGATAGAAGCATGAAGTTCGCCCTGAGATTAGGGAAATTATTTAAAAAAGAAGCCAGGGCTAACGCTAAAAGCACTGGAGTAGGATTGAGGAGGTTTTTAAGTAGGCTTCCTATTCAGGAATTTGATATTATTTGTCATAGCCTAGGAGCAGAGGTAACCACGAATCTTTTGTTTAATGATGAGGTGAAAAGTAGCATTGCAACGCCTAAACAGACTATGATAAATGTGTTTTTTATAGGGCCAGCCATTTCTAAAA